>DATKKF010000033.1:0-28267 GCA_035543115.1 Myxococcaceae bacterium | reverse complement strand
ATCCGGGTACCCGGTGTGCCATCCGGTGACCTGGGCGTTGTCGTACAGCTCGTCAGCGAGGTCCCAGCCGAACACCACGTCGCAGAACCCCAGCCCGGCGCGAGCGACCGAGGCGAACTTGTCGAGGCTGACGTACTTGCCGCGCAGCACTCCGTCCAGGTCGACGCCGGCGATCTTCACCTGTGCGGCGCCCTTTTCCTGGAGCCAGCGCAGCACCGGCTCCACCGGATCGGCCCTGCCCCTGGCCTGCTTCGGGGCTCGGGCGGCGGGTCGGGTGACACGGGCGCCGGCGCGGGGCATCGCTCAGACCTCCGGGAGGTGGGTCCAGACAGTCTTCAGCTGGGTGTAGTTCTCGAGCGCGTGCGCGGACAGGTCACGGCCCCAGCCGGACTCCTTGTAGCCCCCGAAGGGCGCCGCGTCGTCGAACTCGTTGAAGCAGTTGATCCACACCACGCCGGCCTGGACCTTCCTCGCCAGCGCGTGCGCCCGGGCGACGTCGCGGGTCCAGATGCTCGCTGCCAGCCCGTACGACGTCCCGTTGGCCATCCGCAGCGCCTGCGCCTCGTCCTCGAAGCGCATGACCGAGAGCACCGGGCCGAAGATCTCCTCCTGGGCGATGCGCATGTGCGGCTGCACGTCGGTGAAGACGGTGGGCCTGAGGAAGTTCCCCCTGGCCTTGACGCCGTCGCGGTCGCGCTCGCCCCCGCAGGCCAGAGTCGCGCCCTCGCTCTTTCCCGACTCGACGTAGCCGAGGATGGTCTCCAGCTGGTGGGCGCTCACCTGCGCGCCCATCTCGGTGCGGGGGTCGAGCGGGTCGCCGACCACCATCTGCCGCGCCCGGGCGACGAGCTTCTCCACGAATGCGTCGTGCGCCCGGGCGTGCACCAGGACCCGGCTGCCGGCGTTGCAGACCTCGCCCTTGTTCCCGAAGATGCCCCAGAAGCAGGCCTCGACCGCGCGGGCCATGTCGGCGTCGGCGAAGACCACCTGCGGGCTCTTCCCCCCCAGCTCGAGGGTGAGCTTCTTCAGATTGGTGTCCGCCGAGGCGTGCAGGAGGCGCCGCGCGGTTCGCAGCGAGCCGGTGAAGGCGATCTTGTCCACCCCGGGGTGCCGGGCCAGCGCCTCGCCGGTGGGGGCGCCGTACCCGGGGAGGACGTTGAGCACGCCCGGCGGGAAGCCCACCTCGCGCGCCAGCTCGCCGAGCTTCATCGCGGTGAGCGGCGTGAGCTCGCTCGGCTTGAGGATCACGGTGCAGCCGGTGGCCAGCGCCGGCCCGAGCTTCCAGCAAGCGAGGCACGTCGGGTAGTTCCAGGGGACGATCGCCGCGACGACGCCCACCGGTTCCCGGAGCACGTAGGTGAGGAAGTTCCCGTCGACCGGGAGCACCTCCCCCGAGATCTTGTTCGGCCACTCGGAGGCGTAGGCCAGCGTCGCGCTCCCCGGCGCGACGTCCCCGCGGATGGCCTCGCCGAAGGTCTTCCCGTTCTCCAGCGAGCCGACCAGGGCGAACTCCTCGCGTCGCTCCCAGAGCGCGTCGGCCAGCTTGCGCACCAGCTTGCCGCGCGCGCTCGGGTTCATCCGCGACCACGGCCCGGACTCGAAGGCCCGACGGGCGGCGTGGACCGCCTTGTCCACGTCGGACACGCCGGCCGCCGGCGCGTGGAAGAACGTCTCCCCGGTGGCCGGATTGGTGACGGGGATGGTGCCTCCCTCCGCCGGACCGACGGACTCGCCGTCGACGAGGAGCTTGGGCTCCGGGAGCCGGGGCGTCATGCTGCGTGCATCGGGCATGGGCCGAAAGGTCCCTCGCACGGGCGACCCAGCGCAAGCGCTCCTCGCGTGACGGGCAAGAAACAGGGCTCGTCGGGCTGGACGCCGACCGCGCCGGTGGTCACGCTCGGCCGCGGTGCGCCGTCCGTTCGAAGCGTGGGTGTCCCTTCCGCTGGCCGCGCTCGACGGCCGGGCGGCGCTGGGCGGACCGCTGCGGTCTCCTGGGGTCCCCGGAGATCGCGGCAGTTGGCGCTCGCGCGGGGCGCGTGGAACGGGATAGAGGAGAGCGCATGGGCGAGCGGGGATCCTCCCCCGGAAGCGGGCCACCGGACACGCCGTGAGCAATCGCTGGGAGCGCATCCTCGACCAGAAGCCCGTTCCGCTCCGGGAGCACTTGCTCGCCGAGGCCGCGCGCCTGCTCCTCGGCGAGCTCCGGCGATGGCCGCTCCCCGTCGAGGAGGTCGACGCCAGGACGGTCGGACAGATGGCCGATCTCCTGGCGCCGGGTGCGCCGCCCCCCTCGCCCTCGGTGTACCCTGCGGCGCTGCAGCTGGTCCGCTGGGAGCTCGGCCGCGAGCACGAGGCCTACGACGAGTACATGCGCAATCACCGCTACCAGGAGGCCGGCATCTCCGAGACCGAGCGGCAGGCGCTGCTCCTCCTGTCGCGGTGGCTGCTCGAGCAGCTGCTCTCGCTCTCCGATGCGACGGAAGGCCGGGTCGACCGTCGCGCGCTCCTCGGCGTCGTCGACGGCCTGGAGCGCGGCCTCCGGGCGGGCGGAGGCACGACCGCGGAATGAGCCACGCCGTCGTGACCGGGGGCGCCTCCGGCCTGGGCCGCGCGCTCGCCACGCGCCTCCACGACGAGGGCTGGTCGGTGGACCTGTGGGACCGGGACGCCGCCGCGCTCGAGTCGGCGCTCTACGGCCGGGAGCGCGTGGGCCGGCGGCTGGTGGACGTCCGCTCGGCCGAAGAGGTGCGGCGCGGGTTCGAGGAGCTCCGGGCCGAGCCGCAGCTCGTCTTCCACGCCGCCGGCGTCTGTCACGTCGGAGATCTCGAGTCGCTCCGGCTGGACGAGTGCCGGCTGGACATGGAGGTCAACTATCTCGGCACGCTGCACGTGCTGCACGCCGCCGCCGCGCGACTCCAGCCGGGGAGCCAGGTCATCTGCGTGGCCAGCGTCGCGGGCCTCAAGGGCCTCCCCGAGTTCGCCGGCTACGGCGCGACCAAGTTCGCAGTGCTCGGGTTCTGCGAGGCGGTGGAGGGAGAGCTGCGGCGGCGGGGAATCGCGCTGTCGGTGCTCTGTCCGCCTGCGGTCGCCACGCCGATGGTGCGCAACCTCTCCTACCACCCGGCGCTCTACTCGCTGTTCCCCTTCTCCGACGAGCGCGCGGTGGTGGAGACGGTGCTCCGCGGGATGCGCTCGCGCCGCTTCCTCTTGACGGTCGACCGGGGAACGCGGGCGCTCCGGCTCGTGGACCGCCTCGCGCCCCGGCTGCTCGCGCGGTACCTCGACTGGAGGGTGCAGCGGTACCGGCGCGCTCACCCTGAGTGGAGGACCGAGCGGCCGCCGCCGCTCCGGTAGATGGCCACGCTCGGACACGTGGCGGTGGGCGTGGTCGCCGCGCAGTGGCGCTCGTCACGGCCCGGCACGCTGCCGCTCCCGGTGGCGATGGTGGGGGCTCGCCCGGCTCTCGCTCCTGCCCGACGCGGACCTCATCGCCTTTCACCTCGACCGACGCGCTCTGGCCCGGGCGCCCGGGCACGTGGAGCGGCAGGAGCGAGGGAGTCACGGAACCCTGGAGAATCCCGCCCGGGCGGACGAGGCTCTCAGCCACGTCCATGACACCTCGTCCGAACCCCCCCGGGCTCTTCCTTGCCGCGCTGCTCCTCTCCGCGGCTGCCCGCGCCGAGCCCGAGCTGACCGTCGCCGATGCCATCCGCGCCGCCTGGGTCCATGACGCACGCCTCCAGGCCTCCTCGGCCCAGGCCACCTCCGCGGCGCGCGGGGCCGAGGCCGCGGACTGGGCGCTCGGCCCCACCGTCGTCCTCGGTGCCCAGGGGACGATCACCTCGCAGCCCTCGCGCCACTTCGCGCTGCTGCTCGACCAGGGCCAGCTGACCGCGGCCGACTTCGACCCGGCGCGGCTCAACACGCCCTCCGCGCGCGGCAGCCTCGGCCTCTCCGCGGTGGTGGAGCAGCCACTCATCGATCCTGCGCTCTGGGCCGCGTCTCGCCGGGCCCACGCCGGAGCCGAGGCGGAGGAGGCCAGCCGGGCGGTGATCCAGGCCCGGGTGGCAGTGGAGACCCTGCGCGCCTATTTCTCGGTCCGCGCCTCCGAGGAGGCTCTGGTCTTCGCCGAGGACGCACTCCGCGCGGCCCGCGACACCGAGCGCTTCGTCCAGGCCCGGGTGGAGCAGGACGTGCTTCTCGCCTCCGAGGGCTCGCGCAGCACCGCCTACCGCGCCCAGGCCGAGGCGGAGCGGGCAGCAGCGGTGCGGCAGCTCGCCCTGGCCAGGACCGGGTTCGTGATGCTCGTGGGTCAGGATCCGGCGCCGGGGATGCTCGTCACCCCGCTCGTGCCCCCGGAGACCGCGGTGAGCGCAGAGGTCCAGGAACGCCCTGAGGCACGCGCCGCGCGCGCCGCCGTGGACGCCCAGGCAGCCGCGGCGGACGAGGCGCACGGCCGACTCTGGCCCACCCTCTTCCTCCAGGGCGGGGTGGCCACCGAGCGCGCCGGTCTCTCGGAGGGGACCACCTGGGGGATGGGCTTTCTGATCTTCCGGTGGCGCGGCTCGGTCGCCGGCTTCAAGACCGCCGACGCCGCCGAGTCCACCCGGATGGCAGCCGAGGCCCGCCGCCTGGAGCAGGAGCGGATCCTCGCCGCCGAGCTGGAGCAGGCTCGAGCCTCGCTCGACGCGTCGGCCGCGGCCCTCCAGGCGGCGCGCACCGCGGTCGCAGCCTCGGAGCAGACCCGCACTCTCCGCCAGGCCCGCCACCGCCAGGGTCTCATCCCTCTCACCGAGCTGCTCGACGCCGAGACTGGCCTCACCTCGGCGCGGGCGCTCCTGCTCCGCAGCGCGCTGCAGGCTCGCCTCGCCCGGGCCGAGCTGGAGCACGCCTCGGGGCAGCCGGTGGAAGGAGTTCGCCCGTGAAGCGCACCGTCGCCGTCCTCCTCCTCGTCGCGGGCTGCAGCGGCAGTCCCCCGCCCGCCGCTCCCGAGCCACCACCCGCCCGGGTGCGACTGGTGCCCGTGGAGGAGCTGGGGGAGCGCGCCTGGGCGCCGGCCACGGTCAGCGCCGTGGATCACGCGGTGCTCGCCACCCGTGTCTCGGCGCGGGTCGCCGAGCTGTCGGTGGCCGAGGGTGCCCGGGTGAAGCGCGGCGACGTCATGGTCCGCCTCTCGGACGAGGACGTGCAGGCCACGCTCCGGGCGGCCGAGAGCCAGCGAGAGGTGGCCGAGTCCCAGGTGCGACGCATCCAGGCGCTCCGGGCGGCGAGCGCCGCCACCGCCACCGAGCTCGACGCGGCGATGACCGCCCGTGCCGAGGCGCTGGCCCGGGTGGAGGCCGCGCGCGCCACCCTGGCGGACACGGTCATCCGCGCGCCGTTCGAGGCGGTGGTCCAGCGCAAGTGGGTGAGCCGTGGCCAGCTGGTCGGCCCCGGCGCGCCGCTCCTCGAGCTGGACGGCACGGCGCTCGAGCTCACCGGAACCCTGTCCGAGAGCGAGGCAGCCGGGCTGGCGGTGGGGGCCGAGGTTCCGTTCCGGGTCGGCGCCGGCCAGGGCTCGGCGACGCTGGTGGCGCTCTCGTCGGGCGGGGATCCACTCTCCCAGAGGAGCGCCTTCCGGGCCCGTCCCACCAAGGATGCCCCCGCGCTCCGGAGCGGGGACTTCGCGCGCATCGGGGTGAAGGGGGCGGGCGGCCCGCGGCGGGCGGTGCCGCGCACCGCGGTGGTGGAGCGGGGAGACCTGAGTGGCGTCTTCGTTCTCGCCGACGGACGGGTGGTGCTGCGCTGGCTCCGGTTCGGGGAGCCCGAGGGTGACCAGCTGCCGGTGCTCGCCGGGCTCGGGCCAGGGGAACGGGTCATCGACGCTCCGGGGAGCCTGCGGGACGGGCAGCGGGTGGAGGTCGCCGGTGACTGAGCAGCGCCTGGGCCTCGCGGGCCGGATCGCGGCGAAGGCCCTGAACTCCAAGCTGACGCCGCTCGCCGTGCTGGCCGCGGTCGTGCTGGGCATGGTGTCGGTGCTCACCACGCCGCGCGAGGAGGAGCCGCAGATCATCGTTCCCATGGTCGACGTCTTCGTGCCACTCCCCGGGGCCACGCCGGCGGAGGTCGAGGCGGAGGTCACCACCGGGCTCGAGCACCGGCTGTGGGGCATCCCCGGCGTCGAGTACGTCTACTCCACCAGCGCTCGCGACGGGGCACTGCTCACCGCCCGCTTCCGGGTGAACGAGCCGCTCGAGCCGAGCCTGGTCAAGGTGCGCCAGGAGATCGAGGCCCACCCCGACCTCCTCCCGCCGCGTGCCGGCCGGCCGACGGTGACGCTGGTGACCATCGACGACGTCCCGGTGGTGACGGTCACCCTCCACGGCGGCGACCTGGCGCCCGGGGTGCTCCGGCAGCTCGGCCAGGAGGTCGCGCGCGAGCTGGCGACCATCCCCGAGGCGGCGCAGGTGCAGGTCCTCGGTGGAGCGCGGCGAGTCCTTCGGGTCGAGCCGGATCCGCGCCGGCTCCGGGAGCTGGATCTCTCGCTGGAAGAGATCCGCCGGGCGCTGCAGTCCACCGATGCCGAGGCCCCGGCCGGGAGCCTGGTGGACCTGAACCGGCGGGTGGAGATCTCGGCCAGCACCGCGGTCACCGGCCCGGAGGAGCTGCGACGGCTGATGGTCGCCACGCGCGGCGGACGCCCGATCCTCCTCGGCGACGTGGCGCAGGTGACGGACGGACCGGAGCGCGACCCGGCGGTGGTCCTGACCGCCAGCCGGGAGCATCCGGCCTTCGAGCAGGCGGTGTCGGTGGACGTTGCGAAGCGCCGCGGCGCCAACGCCACCGTGCTCGCGGACCAGGTGAAGGCCAGGGTCTCGGCGCTCCGCGGCGGGCTCCTCCCGGGGAGCGTCCAGGTCGAGCTGACCCGGAACTCGGGCGAGACCGCGCGCGAGCGCTCCGACGAGCTCATCCGGCATCTGCTCATCGCCACGCTCTCGGTGGTGACCCTGGTGGGTTTCGCGATGGGCTGGCGCTCGGCGCTGGTGGTCGCCATCGCCGTCCCGGTCACCCTGGCCTGCACCCTGGTGATCAACCAGCTGCTCGGGAACACGCTGAACCGCATCACCCTCTTCGCGCTCATCTTCTCCATCGGCATCCTGGTGGACGACGCGATCGTGGTGGTGGAGAACGTGCACCGGCACCTCGTGGAGCCCGGGCGCACGAAGGGGCTGACTGAAACGGTGGTGGAGGCGGTGGACGAGGTGGGCAACCCCACCATCCTTGCCACCTTCGCGGTCATCGCCGCCATCCTCCCCATGGCCTTCGTGCGCGGGCTGATGGGGCCCTACATGCGGCCCATCCCGGTGGGCGGCAGCCTGGCGATGCTGTTCTCGCTCGCCGTGGCCTTCGTGGTCGCGCCCTGGGCGGCGCTTCGCCTGCTCGGTCACGACCACGAGAGGGCCTCGGACGAGATCCGGGAGACCTGGTCCACCCGGACGTACCGGCGGATCATCCGCACCCTCCTGCACTCCGGCCGGGCGCGGCTCGGGTTCCTGGCGCTGATCCTGACGCTCTTCGCCGCGGCGGTGGCGCTGGTGGCCGTGGGGTTCGTCCGGGTGAAGATGCTCCCCTTCGACAACAAGTCCGAGTTCCAGGTGTTCGTGGACCTCCCGGCAGGGGCGACCCGCGAGCAGTCGCTGGCGGTGGGCCAGCACCTGGGGCACGTCCTCCTCCAGGACCCGGACGTGAAAGCGGTCCAGGTGCACTCGTTGACCCCGGCCCCCATGACTTTCGTCGGCATGGTGCGCCACACCTTCCTGCGGGGTGCTCCCGAGCAAGTGGACCTCGCGGTGCAGCTGGTGGGGAAGCACGCGCGGAGGCGGTCCAGCCACGAGATCGCCACCGCGCTCCGGCCGAAGCTGACGGGGGTCACCGCCCCGCTCGGCGCCCGGCTGCGGCTGGTGGAGATTCCCCCAGGACCGCCCGTGCTGGCCACGCTGGTGGCGGAGGTCTACGGGCCGAGCGCCGCTCTGCGCGACTCCTACGCGGGCGTGGTGCGCGACGCGTTTCGCACCACCGCGGGAGTGGTGGACATCGACTCCTCGCTGGAGGCGGTGACGCCCAGGACGATGCTCCGGGTGGACCGCGAGCGGGCGGCGCTGCAGGGGGTGAACCCGGCCGCGGCCGTGGAGGCGCTGGCGCTCACCGAGCCCGGGGCGGAGCTGGGCACCGTGCGAGTCGACCGGGGCACCACCCGGGTCCCCATCGTGCTCGGGTTCGCCCCGGCGCAGCGCGCCCGTCTCGCCGACCTGCTGCAGAGCCCGGTCCAGGGGGAGCGCGGCGCCGTGCCCTTGGAGACGCTGCTCCGCCCCGCGGACACCGGTGGGCCTCCACGCTTCCGCAAGAACCTGCTTCCGGTCAGCTACGTGTTCGGCGAGCTGGCCGGCAGGGAGGAGAGCCCCGTGTACGCGCTCCCGGCGCTGAACCGGAGGCTGGACTCGGTCCGTCCGCAGGGCCAGGAGGTCCCGCGGTACGGCCTGTCGATGCCAACCGACACCGAGCGACTCTCGATGAAGTGGGACGGCGAGTGGCACATCACCCTCGAGGTGTTCCGGGACCTCGGCCTCGCCTTCGCCGCGGTGCTGGTGCTCATCTACGTGCTGGTCGTCGGCTGGTTCGACAGCTTCGTCGTGCCGCTGGTGGTGCTGCTCCCCATTCCGCTCAGCCTCATCGGCATCCTCCCGGCCCACGGGCTCCTCGGCGCGTTCTTCACCGCCACCAGCATGATCGGCTTCATCGCCGGCGCGGGGATCATCGTGCGCAACAGCATCATCCTCGTCGACTTCATCCGGCTGAAAGTCGCCGAGGGCATGCCGCTGGAGGCGGCGGTGGAGGAGGCGGGGGTGGTGCGGTTCCGGCCGATGCTCCTCACCGCGGGAGCGGTGATGGTGGGCAGCGCGGTGATGCTGGCCGACCCCATCTTCCAGGGCCTGGCCATCAGCCTGATGGCGGGCGAGGTCGCGGCGACCTTGCTGTCACGCATCGCCGTTCCGGTCCTCTACACCCTGCTGGCGCGCCGCTTCACCCTCGGGCCCGCCCCACCGGTCGTGGCGGAGCCGCCGCCAGCGGCCACGGCCCCACCCGGGGCCTTGCGCCCCAAGCCCTCCTGATCGCGGAGGTCCAGTCCAGCGCGGGGGGCCCACCCCCGGTCGTGGGCGAGGCCTCCGGTGTGACGGCCCGCGGCAACGCGGTGGCGGGGGCGGTACGCTCCCGCCCGTGCGTCTGACGCCGGGCACCCGGGTGGGACCTTACGAGGTGGTGGTGCTCCTCGGCCGAGGCATGTCCGAGGTCTACCGGGCGACGGACACCCGACTCGGGCGGGACGTCGCCCTCAAGGTGGTGAGCGAGGCGCTCGGCACTCATGGGGCGGCGGTGGACCGCTTCGAGCGCGAGGCTCGGCTCGCCGCGTCGCTGAGCCACCCCAACGTGGTCGCGCTCTTCGACGTGGGGCTCCACGACGGGCAGCCCTACTTCGTGACCGAGCTGCTCCAGGGCCAGACGCTCCGCGAGCGGCTCGCCGAAGGTCCGGTACCCGTGGCAACCGCGGTGGACTGGACGGTCCAGGCCGGGCAGGGGCTCACGGCGGTGCACGAGCGCGGCATCGTGCACCGCGACCTCAAGCCCGAGAACCTGTTCATCACCCGCCTGGGTCAGGTGAAGCTGCTCGACTTCGGCATCGCGAAGATCGTCGAGGCCGCGCAGCAGGCGGTCACCCCTCGGGGGCTGAACGACGAGACGCGTTCCGGGTCGGGAGGAGCAACGACTACCGGAAGCGTCGTCGGGACGCCCGGGTACATGGCACCGGAGCAGGTCCGGGGAGAGCCCGTGGACGTCCGTGCGGACGTCTTCAGCCTCGGCGCCGTGCTCTACGAGATGCTCTCTGGACGGCGGGCATTCCAGGGGCACACCCTGGTGGAAGCCGGATACACCATCTTGCACGGCGAGCCCGAGCCGCTGCCCGCGAGCACTCCCATGCCGGTCGCGGCCGTCGTCCGCCGCTGTCTGGAGAAGGACCCCAGGCGGAGGTTCCAGACTGTTGCCGAGCTGATGGCCGCGCTTCGCGAGGCGGCGCCGGCCGTGTCGGGAGGAGGCCCGCCGCTGGTGGACGGCACGGCGGCGACCGCGCGCTCGCGGTCGATGGCGCCGGTGCACCGCCGGCTGCTTCCGGTCTGGGTGCTCGCCGGCCTCCTGCTGGTCGCGGGCGCGGTCGTGCTCTGGCGTGCGTGGAAGGCGGACGCGTTCTGGCGGAACCCGCTGGCGAACGCCCGCTTCCAGGCACTGACCGACTCGGAGGAGCCCGAGCACTCGGCGGCCATCTCCCGCGACGGGAACATCGTCGCCTTTCTGGCCGCCCGCGACGGCTCGACCGACCTGTGGCTCACCCGGATCGGCAGCGGAGATCTGGCCAACGCGACCCGCGGTCGGATCCCGGAGCTCTTCCTCAACCGCGGCGTGCGGATGATCAACTTCTCGCCGGAGGGCGCGTTCGTGGCTCTCTGGCTGGGCGCGTCCGAGCCGCTGCAGCGAAAGTCGATCGACACCTGGGCAATCCCCACCCTGGGCGGCGAGCCGAGACGGTTCAAAGCGGGACAGGTCGAGCCGGACTGGTCGCCGGACGGGCGGCGGCTCGTCTCTCACCAACCCGGGCCCAACGACCACACGTTCGTGGAGGACGAGAACGGACAGGTGAAGGAGATCTATGTCGCGCCGGGCGCGGACAAGGCGGCGAAGCACGCCCACTTCCAGACCTGGTCACCGGATGGCGAATTCATCTACTTCGTCCAGGGCGACATCCCGAGTGGCCGCGGCCCCCAGGACATCTTCCGGATGAGGCCGGACGGCAGCTCGGTCGAGCAGGTCACCTTTCACGGCACCCGGGTGACGCATCCCACGTTCCTGGACCGCTCGACGCTGGCGTACCTCGCCACTTCACCGGATGGCAGTGGACCGTGGATCTACGGGCTCGACGTGAACCGGCGCGTGCCCCACCGGCTGAGCAGCGGGCTGACCCGCTACACCTCCTTGTCCGCGAGCGCGGATGGCCGACGGTTGGTGGCCACGGCTGCGCAGCTGCGAACGTCGCTGTGGAGCGTGGCGATCGACGGGCGGCCAGCCATCGCCGCAGACGCGACTCAGCTCAAGCTGCCCACGCCGCAGGGCCGCTGGCCCCGTCTGGGTCCGGGCTTCCTGCTGTACGTCTCCTCGAGCGGGACGGTGGACCGCGTGTGGAGGGTCGCCGGTCAGAACCCGACCGAGCTGTGGACCTCGCCCGCGGCCCGGCTTCTCGGGGCACCAGCCATCTCTCGGGATGGTGAACGGATCGCCCTCGCTGTCCGGGACGGCAAGCGCCGGCAGCTGCTGGTGATGGCCGCGGACGGCACGGGCATCCGGACCGTCACCGAGGGACTGGCGCTGCGCGGCGGGCCGGAGTGGTCTCCGGACGGCCGGTCGATCGTCGTCGCTGCGGACGAGGCCGGTGTGCCCCGCCTGGTCCGAGTCGACGTCGAGACCGGAGCCCCGACCCGGCTCACCGCCGAGTTCGCCCTCGACCCGGCGTGGGCTCCGGGGGGCGAGCTCATCGCCTACTCGGGCCAGGACATCGGGACCGCGTTCCCGGTGAAGGCGGTGACGCCCGGGGGCGCTGCGCATCCCATTCCGGAGCTCGTGCTCTACCGTGGCTCTCGCCGGTTCCGGTTCCTGCCGGACCGGCCGGCGCTCGTCGTGGCCCGCGGCAACATGGAGCACAAGGACCTCTGGGCGAAGGACCTGACCACCGGGACCGAGCGCCAGCTCACCGCGTTCGGGCGTGAGTTGCTGATGGAGGATTTCGACGTGTCGCCCGACGGCACCACCCTGGTCTTCGAGCGGGTCCAGGAGAGCGCGGACGTGGTGCTGATTGAGCGGTCGGAGCGCTGACGCAATTCTGCTGCAATCGCGGCCAGCGGGCGAGCGTTTCTTGACCGTCTGAGACTCGAGACGCGAACCGCAGTTCGCCTGTGGGTAGATTCAGCGCCATGCGCCCACTCGCCTTCGGTCTCGTCCTCGGAGTGCTCGCCTTCTTCCCCACCGCTCGCGCCGACGAGAGCAGTCACGGCACGACCCTGGTCGTCCCCGGGGACCTCAAGTGGGTGGAGAACCCGAGCCGGCCCGGCGCCTGGCAGGCGGTGGTGGAGGGAGACCCGAAGACGGGACCCAGCCACTTCTTCCTCAAGTACGCAAAGAACTTCGACGGCAGCCCTCACCACCACACGTCGGACCACGGCGGCTACGTGCTCTCGGGCACCGTCTTGCTCACCGTGGACGGGAAGGAGACCCGGCTTCCCGCGGGCTCCTTCTTCTGGATCAAGGGCGGCAAGGTGCACGCCGTCCGTTGCGAGGCGGAGTGCGTCCAGGCCATCGACGTCCGCGGGAAATGGGACGCGATTCCGGACCCGACGAACAAGCCGGCCGCGGCGAAGTAGCTTCTCCCCGGACGGCACTACAGCTGGGCCACCGCGTCCTTGTAGAGCTCGTCGAGGAGGGCCTGGTACTTGCGCTCCACCATCTGGCGCTTGAGCTTCAGGCTCGGGGTCAGCTCGCCCGTCTCCACCGTCAGGTCCTGGGGGAGGATGATGAATCTCTTGATGGTCTCGAAGCTCGCGAGCTCCCGGTTGAGCGAGTTCACGCACTGCTCGACCAGCGAGAAGACCTCCGGCAAGCGCACCAGCTCCTCGTAGCTCTTCTGCTCCTTTCCATGCTTCGTGGCCCATGCCCGGAGCGCCTCGGGGTCAAGGGAGATGAGCGCCGAGACGAAGTGCCGGTTGTTCCCATGCACCAGGACCTGGCTCGCATGCGGGCAGGCGATCTTCAGCTTCAGCTCCAGCTCCGCAGGAGCGATGTACTTGCCGGTCGAGGTCTTGAGCAGGTCCTTCTTCCGCCCGGTCACCACCAGGAAGCCATCGTCGATCTGCCCGAGGTCACCGGTGTGGAGCCATCCGTCCGGATCCAGGGCCTCCGCGGTGGCCGCGGGGAGCCGGTGGTATCCCCGCATCACCCCGCGTCCCCGGATGAGGATCTCCCCGTCCTCGGCGATCTTCAGCTCGGTTCCCGGCAAGGGGGGGCCCACCGTTCCGAACCGGTACCGGGTGGGAAGGTTCACGCAGTTGGCGGCGCTGCTCTCGGTCAACCCGTAGCCTTCGAGGATCAGGATGTCGGCCGCGTGGAAGAACTCGGCGACCGTCCGCGAGAGCGGGGCGCTGCCCGAGACGAAGAACCGCAGCCGCCCGCCGAAGCGCGCCTGGAGCTTGGAGAAGACCAGCCGGCTGGCGACGGCGTGCTTCGCCGCCAGGAGGCCCCTTGGAAGCTGGCCCGCCTGGCGCAGCCGGGAGACCTCGGCCCCGACTCCGAACGCCCACTTGAAGATGGTGAAGGTCACTCCGCCCGCGTCCCGGGCGGTGCCGATCACCCGGTTGTAGATCTTCTCGAAGATGCGAGGGACGGCGGCGATGAAGGTGGGACGAACCTTCGGGAGGTTGTCCACCAACCGGTCCACCCTCCCGTCGATCGCCGTGGGAAAGCCGATCCGGAGCTGCGCCACCTCCAGCACCTTGCCGAAGATGTGCGCCAGCGGCAGCCAGAGATACTGGAGGTCGTCGATGGTCAGAATCCCGAGGGCGTCGATGGCCTCCGCCTGGGAGATCCACGCGTCGTGGGTCAGCTCCACTCCCTTGGGTCTGCCAGTCGTGCCGGAGGTGTAGATCAGCGTCGCCAGGTCCCCCGGGCGCACCGCCCGGGCGGTGGCCTCGAACGAGGCCGGCTCGCGGGCATCCCTCGCCCGTCCGAGCTCGATCAATTGCTGAAGGCTCATCACCCAGCCATCGGCCGAGGCTGCTCCGTCGAAGACGATGACCTTCTTCACCGTCCGGAGTTCGCTTCTGCGAGGGGATAGCTTCTGCACCTGGTCCTCGTTCTCGGCGAACAGGAAGACCGCCTCCGAGTCGTTGATGATGTAGATGCAGTCCTCGGCGGTGCTGGACGGATAGACGGTGGTGGTCGCGCCGCCGGCGCAGAGCGTCGCCAGGTCCGCGACGATCCACTCGAGCCGCGTGCCCGAGAGGAGCGCGCAGCGCTCGGCCGGTCTCAGGCCCAGGGCCTGGAGGCCGAGCGCCGCGGCGCGCACGCGCTCGCCGAGCTGTTGCCAGCTGACCGGCCTCCACCCGTCTCCCTGCGGCTCCAGGAACGCGGTCGAGCCGGGGGTCGCTGCCTCCCGCGCCACGAAGAGGTCGGGGATGGTCCGCGCCACGCGGATGCCGGCACCGCCGGACGGGGTCGTCGACTCCACGGTCGCGGTTTCCACGTCTCGAGCCCTTCCTTCCCGATGCTGTCGATTACGCTCCGCCCCGGGCAGATTTCCAACACCCGTGCCATACCCCATAGGTCCAATCACCCGGAGTGCGCCCTCCCGGCCTCTGCGCGGCGAAGAGCCGGGCAGCTCACCGGTGGACCGCGGCTCGCAGCGCGGTCCGAACCCGGGCGCGCACCTCGCCGGGCACGCCCCCCTCCGGGAGCGCCCGGCAGAGCGAGACCGACCGCTTCAGCTCCTCGCAGGCCGGACCGCAGCGCGGACACGCTTCCAGATGCCGCTCCAGGCGCGCACAGGCCGCCTGGTCCAGCTCCTCCTCGTCGCGGGTGAGTAGCTCCCGCGCCAGCTCGGGGCAGGCCGCCGGGCCCCCCCCGAGCAGCGCGGCGATGCGCTCTTGCATCGCCAGGCGGGCGCGGTGGAGCCGGCTCTTCAGCGCCGGAACGGCGATGCCCACCACCCGTGCCGCCTCCTCGGCGCTCAGCCCCTCCACGTCCCGCAGGAGCACCACCTCGCGCTGGGAGTCCGGAAGCGCGAGCAGCGCTTCCTGGATCACCCGAGCCATCTCCCGGGCGTGTGCGCGGTCGTCGGGGCCGGAGGCCGGGGCGCTGACCGCCCGCGCGGCCGCGCCGTCGATGGGCTCGAGGCGCGCCGGCTCGCCCGCGCCTCGCCGCCGGGCCTTGGTGCAGAAGCTGCGCGCCACCTGGTACAGCCAGGTCGAGAGCTGGGCCTCGCCCCGGAACTGGCGCACGCCCTTGAGCGCGGCGAGCAGCGTTTCTTGAAGGACATCGCGGGCATCGTCCTCGTTGCCGCACATCCGCAGGCCGAAGCGGAAGACCCTCTGCTCGTGCCGGGCGAGGAGCGCCTCCAGCGCGTCGTCGTCGCCGCCCCGGGCCGCCTCCAGCAGCTGCTCATCGCTCCGCGCCATGTTTTTCCGGTACCTCACGAACCTCGGCCGTGCCAGTGTGGCTCTCAGCCCGGAAGAGTGTCCACGCGGGAGGTTCGACATGGCGTTTGCCGAATGGATGGCCACCCCGCTCGGTCGAGGCCTGCGGGTCCTGGTCGGCGCGCTGCTCATTTACATCGGACTGGCGGTCGTGCGGGGCGTGGGCGGGACCGTGCTCGCCGCGTTCGGAGTCATTCCCATCGCCACCGGCCTTCTCAACGTCTGCGTCATCGGCCCGCTGCTCGGCGCGCCGATGAAGGGCGGCACGCCGAGGGCCGCTCCCCCCAAGAGCTGAATCGGCTGCTTCAGCCACGTCGCCGAGACCACCCTGGCTGGTCGTGAGGATCGCGCCAGGGCAAGCGAGGTAAGTCAGCCAGGGTGGTCTTGGCCATTCAGACCGAGGCCGCGCTCCGGAGCCACGCCTCGAGCGCGGGCCCCGGCTGCACTCCCTGGCGCCGCTCCTTCTCCCGGCCGTCGATGAAGAGCGCCGCGGTGGGAACGGCGCGGATCTGGTGCTGTGCGGCGGCGTCCGGGTTCGCCTCGGTATCGACCTTCAGCACCACCACCTCGCCCGCGAGCTTCCGGGCGACCTGGTCGAAGATCGGCGCCGCCACCTTGCATGGCCCGCACCACGGCGCCCAGAAATCGACCAGCAGCGGGACCGGTGAGGCGGCGATGGCCCGGGTGAGCCCGGCGCTGTCGACGTCCTGCGGAGCGCCGGTGGTGGGGAGCTGCTGCTTGCAGCGGCCGCACACCGGCGTGCCGGTCCCGGAACCGACCCGGTTGAATGCTCCACAGTTCGGACAGCGGTAGGTCGCCATTTCCCTCCTCAGCGCAGGCGAGTGACCAGCACCCGCTCCTCGGTCAGCTCCTCCATCGCGTAGCGCACACCCTCGCGGCCCAGCCCACTCCGCTTCACCCCGCCATAGGGCATGTTGTCGCTCCGGAGGTTGGGGGCGTCGTTGACGATGACCCCGCCGACCTCGAGACGGTGGAAGGCCTCCCGGGCGCGGCGGAGGTCGCGGGTGAAGACCCCGGCCTGTAGCCCGTACTGCCCCGCGTTCACCGCGCGTAGCCCCGCGTCCCAGTCCGCGACCGGCCACACCGCGACCACCGGGCCGAAGATCTCCTCCCTCGCCGCCTTCGCCTCCTCGGGGACGCCGGCGAGCACCGTGGGCTGGAGCACGCGCCCCTCGCGCCGGTGACCGGTCAGAACCCGCGCGCCGGCCGCGACCGCCTCGTCCACCCACTCGGTGATGCGGGCCGCCGAGCGGTTGTCGATGACGGGGCCGCACACGGTCCGCTCGACGGCCGGGTCCCCGGTAGGCACCACCTTCGCCCGCGCCAGCAGCTTCTCGAGGAAGGCGGCGTGCGCCGGCCCCTCCACGTACACCCGCTGCACCTTGATGCAGACCTGCCCGGCGTAGCCGAAACCGGCGGCGACGCAGCGCTCGGCGGCCCAGTCCAGGTCGGCGTCGGCGGCGACCAGCGCCGCCGCGTTGCCCCCGAGCTCGAGCAGCGGCCGCCCCGGCGCCTTCTGCTTCAGCGCCCAGCCCACCGCCGCGCTCCCGGTGAAGGAGAGGATGCGGACCCGCGGGTCGGTGGCCAGCCGCTCGGCGACCGCGTTGTCACAGGTGAGGACCTGGAAGGCCGCGGGATCCGCTCCGGCCTGCTGGGCGATCTCGGCGAGCAGCAGCTGCGCGCCGGGCGCCTGGGGCGGCGGCTTCACGATGATCGGCGCGCCGACCGCCAGCGCCGGAGCGACCTTGTGCGCTCCCAGGTTGAGCGGAAAGTTGAAGGGGACGATCCCCACCACCACCCCGGCGGGGAAGCGCCGCACCTCGCACTCCACGCCCTCGGTGCCCGCGTCCAGATCCACCGGGACGACGGAGCCGCCGAACCGGCTCAGCTCGGCACCGGCGAGCCGGAAGACCTCGATGGCCCGCCGCACCTCCACCCGGGCCAGGGTGATGGGCTTGCCCGCCTCGTGGCAGATGGCCTGCGCCATCTCCTCGGCCCGGGCGCCCAGCCCGGCCGCGATGCCTTCGAGCACCTCGCGCCGCTTCCCGGTGCTCTGGCCCTGCAGCCGCTCGCGAGCGCCGGAGGCCACGGAGAGCGCCTGGTCCGCCTGCGCGGCCGACGCCTGCGCCACCCTCCGGAGGAGCCGGCCGTCCCAGGGGGCGCGCACCTCGGCCTGATGGTCTCCCTGGACCCAGGCGCCGCCGATCCACAGCCGTCCGTCCGCCATGCCGGAGGGACGTACTCCCGTCGCGCCCGGGTCGCCAGGGGACCTGGGCATCCTGGATCGCCGCCCGCTCCGGCATTGAACGGCCGGCAACGCTGTGGCAAGCGTGCCCGGCCCGGATGCCGGACGCCCCCCCACTCTCCTTTCGCCGCCGCGCCACCGTCCTCGTGCTGCTCTGGCTGGCGCTCGCGGCGGTGCCGATCGTGTTCCCGGCGGCGATCCTCCCGTTCGCCGGCTCGGCGCTCATCGCCTACCTGGTCGCGCCCATCGTCCACTGGCTCACCGGGCAGACCGTGGCCGGCCGCGCCATCCCGCGCTGGGTGGCGATCCTCCTGATCTACGCCGTCTTCTTCCTACTCACCTACCTGTTCATCATCGCCATCGTCCCCCAGCTGTACCGGGAGCTGGTGCGCATCTCCTCGAACGCCTTCGCCTTCGCCCGCTCGCTCACCCCCGAGCGGGTGCAGGAGATCGCCCGGCAGATGGAGGACTGGCTGAACTCGCACGGCGTCCCGGTCGCGCTCTCCTCCCGCGCGCTCGAGGGATCGGACGCCGCCGAGGCCAACACCGGCCGGCCGAGCTGGAGCCTGTCGATGGACCTGGAACGGTTGATCCACGATGCCGCCGGCCGCTTCTCGGGCGTGGCCACCGCCAACGTCACCCGGCTGATGGCCTTCACCCGGGAGCTCATCACCGGGGTGTTCAAGGGCGTCTTCACACTCTTCCTGATGCTGATGGTGGCGGCATTCATCTCCATCGACGCCTCGGGCATCGGGGCCTACTTCCGCTCTCTGGTCCCGCCGGAGTGGGCAGCGGACGCCTCGGCGCTGGTCCGCCGGATCGACCGCTCGCTGGCGGGGGTGGTCCGCGGGCAGGTCACCATCTGCATGGTGAACGGGGCGCTGACCTTCGCCGGGCTGGTGCTCTTCGGGGTGAAGTTCGCCTTCCTGCTCGCCACCGTGGCCACCTTCTTCAGCCTCATCCCCATCTTCGGGACCATCATCAGCTCGGTGCCCATCGTGATCATGGCCCTGGCCCAGAGCTGGCGCGCGGGCTTCGGGATGCTGTTCTGGATCATCGGCATCCACGCCCTGGAGGCGTACTTCCTGAATCCGAAGATCATGGGCAACGCGGCGCGGATGCACCCGGTGGTGGTGGTGTTCGCGCTCATCGCCGGCGAGCGCACCTACGGGCTACTCGGGGCGCTGTTCGCGGTGCCGGTGGCGGCGGTGCTGGTGGCCTGCTTCGAGTTCGTGCGCCGGAAGGCGCAGCCCGTCCCGCTGGACGTCGCCCCGAGCTGAATCAGCGACTGGTGGGGGTCAGCAACCCGGCCCGACGGTGAGCGCCACCCCGCAGTGGTAGCCCGAGCAGGAAACGAGTCCGCACCCGTTGCGGACGTACGGGCTGTAGGGGTCCTGCCCGTTGGCGCAGGAAGCCGGGCAGCTCGGACGCTGGCTGGCCGCGACTGCATTGACCCCGTTGCCGCAGCAGCCGTCCGACGCGCACTGCCCATCCGTGGTGCAGGGTGCTCCCACCACACCACCACCGCCGTCGTCCATGGGCCCGCACGCGGCGAGCGCGAGCAGCGCTCCGCCGAGAACTCCGCCGAGATTCCGCATCATCGAAGAAACACCCTCCTGTCGCCGTCCGCTGGAGGACGGGCGGCGCCCAGGAATCTTCATCTGTTCATCGAGCCCAGGAAGTCCGCGTTCGACTTGGTTGGGCGCATGTGCTTGAGAACGAACTCCATCGCGTCGATGGGCGTGAAGGGGTGCAGGACCTGCCGCAGCGCCGTGACCCGGATGAGGTCCTCGGGCTTGAGCAAGAGCTCCTCCTTTCGCGTGCCTGACTTGTTGATGTCCAGACAGGGGAAGATGCGCTTCTCCATCAGCTTCCGGTCGAGGACGATCTCCGAGTTTCCGGTTCCCTTGAACTCCTCGAAGATGACCTCGTCCATGCGGCTACCGGTGTCGATGAGCGCGGTGCCGATGATGGTGAGGCTCCCGCCCTCCTCGATGTTCCGGGCCGCTCCGAAGAAGCGCTTCGGCTTGTGGAGCGCGTTGGAGTCCACGCCGCCGGAGAGGATCTTCCCCGAGGGCGGGACCACGGTGTTGTAGGCACGGGCCAGGCGGGTGATGGAGTCGAGGAGGATGCACACGTCGTGCTTCTGCTCGACCAGGCGCTTGGCCTTGTCGATGACCATCTCCGCCACCTGCACGTGCCGGGTGGCCGGCTCGTCGAAGGTGCTGCTCACCACCTCGCCCCGGACGTTCCGCTCCATGTCGGTGACCTCCTCGGGCCGCTCGTCGACCAGCAGCACGATGAGGAAGATGTCCGGGTGGTTCTGGGCGATGGCGTGGGCGATGTTCTGGAGCAGCACCGTCTTGCCCGCCTTCGGCGGAGCGACGATGAGGCACCGCTGTCCGAGCCCGATGGGAGTGAAGAGGTCGATGATGCGGGTCGTCATCTCCGACCCGTCGAACTCGAGGTTCAGCTTCCGCGTCGGGTAGAGCGGGGTGAGGTTGTCGAAGAGGATCCGCTCCCGTGCCTCGCTGCTGGTCGGATCGACGAAGTTGACCTTGTCGACCTTCTGCAGCGCGAAGAAGCGCTCGCCTTCGCGCGGCTGGCGGATGGGGCCGTAGACCGTGTCGCCGGGGCGGAGGCTGAAGCGCCGCACCTGGCTCGGGCTCACGTAGATGTCGTCGGGGCTGGGCTGGTAGTCGCTGTCGGCGCTCCGGAGAAAGCCGAAGCCGTCGGACTGCAGCTCCATCACCCCCTCGGCGTGGACCTCGAACTTCTTGTCCGCGATGCCCGAGAGCAGGGCGAAGATCAGGTCCTGCTTCTTGAGCCCCTGCGTCCCCTCGACCCCGAAATCCTGGGCCATGTGAGACAGCTCGGTGATCTTCATTCGCTTCAGGTCGTTGAGGCGGAGCACCTGCATCGGGGTGCCGTCCGCGCCGGTGACCACCATGGGCCCCGGCTCGGAGATGGAGTCCGGGCGCTCGGCGACCACCGGCGGGGCGGACGGGTCGTCTGGGACGGCGTTCAGGTCGTCGTCCCTGACCGGATGCGAGATGGCGGTGAGGACCGGCCGGAGGGGGGTCTGCCCCTCCTCTGTGGCCTCGGCACCATTGGTCTCGCCGCCCTCGGCCTCGGGGTCGCGCCGGCGGCGGCCACCCTTTCGGCGGGGGGCGGACTCGGTGGATTCCTCGGGAGCGACCTCGAGGTCCTCGGGCTTCTCTTTGCTGGAACGGGCTTTGCGCATGGGGGAAACGTGCACCCCGCCTCACGAAGAGGAGGCGGGGGACCTGAAGCCGACCCGGCAGCCGCTCGGCGCCTCGCAGGCAGCGAGAGGCGCTCACTTCAAGGTGCGGTGGCCGGTGCGGAGTTGAAGGTCCGCGGGCGGTGGACTTCCACGTCACCCACGGGTGAGAAGGACGTTATTGACCGCCCCCCCCCAGTGTCAAGAAGACCTGGATCGGGGTGCGCACATCGCAACAAGCGTCCGTGAATGCCAACACCGCCCGAGCCCGAGTCGAGGAGCTGAAGGCGCAGATTGCCCGGGCCGACCACCGCTATTACGTCCTGGACGACCCCGAGCTGACCGACGCCGAGTACGACGCGCTGATCCGGGAGCTCCAGGCCCTCGAGGCCGAGTTCCCCGCGCTCCGCACCCCCGACTCGCCCACCGCGCGGGTCGCCGGGGCCCCCTCCGAGAGGTTCCGGCCAGTGACCCACCGGGTCCCGATGCTGAGCCTGTCCAACGCCTTCACCGACGAGGAGCTCGTCGAGTTCGACACCCGGGTGCACAAGGTGCTCGGGCCGGAGGAGGTTCCCTACGTCTGCGAGCCGAAGCTCGATGGACTGGCGGTGGAGCTGACCTACGTCGACGCCCAGCTGGTCGAGGGAGCGACGCGGGGTGACGGCACGGTGGGCGAGGACGTCACCGCCAACCTTCGCACCATCCGCGTGGTCCCGCTCGCGCTGAAGCGCGCGGAGTCGGGCCCCGCGGTTCCTCCGCGAGTGGAGGTCCGCGGGGAGGTGTTCCTTCGCCGGGCCGACTTCGCCCGCCTCAACGCCCGCCGCGAGCAGGAGGGCGAGCCGCTCTACGTCAACCCGCGCAACACCGCGGCGGGCTCGCTCCGCCAGCTCGACCCGGCGATCACCGCCTCGCGTCCCCTCTCCTTCTTCGCCTACGAGATCGGCGGCTGGGGCGAGGAGGCCGGCGCGGCGCCATTCAGGCTCCACTCCGACAAGCTCGCCTGGCTCGCGTCGGTCGGGCTGCCGGTCAACCCGGAGAACCGGACGGTGACCGGGCTCGACGGCGCCCGGGCGGCGTACGGGGATTTCCTGGCCCGCCGCCACGCGCTGGCCTACGAGGTGGACGGGATGGTGGTGAAGCTCGACGGCGAGGACGCGCGCCGCCGGCTCGGCCAGGTCAGCAAGAGCCCGCGCTGGGCCATCGCCTACAAGTTCCCTCCGGAGGAGGCCCGGACGAAGGTCGAGGCCATCGAGGTGAACGTCGGCCGCACCGGCGCGCTCACCCCGGTGGCCTTCCTCACCCCGGTCCAGGTGGGCGGGGTCACCGTGTCGCGGGCCACGCTCCACAACCCCCTCGAGCTCAAGCGCAAGGACGTGCGGGTGGGGGACCAGGTCTTCGTCCGGCGCGCGGGAGACGTCATCCCGGAGATCGTCAAGGTCATCGACTCGGTCCGGACGGGGGCCGAGCGCGAGTACCTCTTCCCCGAACGCTGCCCGGTGTGCGGGGCGGCGGCGGTGATGGACGAGGATGGGGCCATCCTCCGCTGCACCGGGCTGGACTGCCCCGCGCAGCTCCAGGCCCGGCTCCAGCACTTCTCGAGCCGCGGGGGGATGGACATCGAGGGCCTGGGGGACAAGCTCGCCGCGCAGCTGGTCGACTCCGGCCTGGTGAAGCGGGCCGCGGACCTCTACCGGCTCGACCTCGCGACGCTCACCGGGCTCGAGCGGATGGGCGAGAAGAGCGCACGGAACTTCCTCGCCGCGCTCGAGCGCAGCAAGCGCCCTCCGCTGCGCCGCTTCCTCTACGCGCTCGGCATCCGCCACGTGGGCGAGGCCACCGCCCGCGCCCTGGCCGACCACTTCAAGGACGTGCGCGCCCTCTACGACGCCGATGCCGACGCCCTGACCCGGGTCAAGGACGTGGGCCCGGAGATGGCCAAGGTCATCGCCGGCTTCTTCACCGAGCCGCAGAACCGGGAGGGAATCGAGGCGCTGCTCGCCGCCGGGGTGTCGCCCCAGCCTCCGGAGGACACCTCGAAGGGGCCCTTCGCCGGCAGGACCGTGGTACTGACCGGCACCCTCGTCGCGCTCACCCGCGAGCAGGCCAAGGAGGAGGTCGAGCGGCGCGGAGGGAAGGTCTCGGGCAGCGTGTCGAGGAAGACCGACTTCGTCGTCGCCGGCGAGGAGGCCGGGAGCAAGCTGAAGAGGGCCACCGAGCTCGGGGTCAGGGTGCTCGACGAGCGGGCGTTCCTGGATCTCCTCGGCGGGTCGTCGTAGAGGAACCTGGTGTCGATGGAGCGCTCGGCGGTTCACCTCGTGGTGCTGGGACGCGTGCAGGGCGTGGCGTTCCGCGCCCGCGCCGTCTCCGAGGCCGCCCGCCTCGGGCTGACGGGGTGGATCCGGAACCGGATGGACGGGACGGTGGAGGCGCGGGCCGAGGGCGCGCCCGAGGCGGTCGAAGCGTTCCTCGACTGGTGCCGACGGGGGCCCCCGGCGGCGCAGGTGGAGGGGGTCCGGGTCACGAAGGTGCCCCCGACCGGACTGGACCGCGGCTTCCAGGTGGGGACCACCGGGTGAGCCACCTCTGCGGCGTGCTCGGCATCCGCGCCGGGTCGAAGGTCTCGGTGGTCAACCCGCCGCCCGGGTTCGTCACCCGGCTCAACCCGCTGCCGGACGGGGTCGAGTTCCTGGTCACGGCCCAGACCGGACTCGACGTGGTGCTCTTCTTCACCCGGACCGCGGGCGAGCTGCTCACCCGGCTCCCGGCCCTGGCGCGCTCCATCGCCCTCCCCGGGCGCATCTGGGTGGCCTGGGAGGACGGCACCACCGCCCTCGACGAGGACATGGTCCGCCACGCCGGGCTCGACCTCGGCCTGGTGGACGACAAGCGGGCGAGCCTTGGTGACGGCTGGGTGGCGCTCCGGCTCAAGCGCGAGTCGCGCGCCCGGCCCTCCCGGCCGGGCAGCCGCCAGCCGTCCATCGCCGGCGCCTGAGGGGACTGACCCACGGGTTCCGCAGACTTTGCGGGATCCCTTGCGCCAAGGACCCTTTCTCTGCAAGTATAAGGACTGAAAGGGATTTTTTGACGGGACCTGCGTCCTCTGGGATGCCGCAAGCGTGCGGCGCACCACCCCGGGCGCTTGAGGCCGCCGGCGACTCCAGGACAGGAGCCACCCGACCGGCCCTGGGCGAACCCCAACCCGGGGCGAATGGCCGCAGGAAGGCAGCATCAAAGCATTCGAGGGAGTCCTGACTCTCGTGAACCCCCTGCGTTCGACGACCGAGCACCGCCCAGGCGGCCCCCGGTCTGCGCCGGTCGGTCCACCCGGGACCCTCTCCTTCACGCGCGCTCCTGACCCGCTCGATTCCGCCGCCACCCGTCCGGCGGACGGCGAGTCCAGATGCGCGCGCACGGGGTTTCCCCATGGGCAGCATCCTTTTGATCAACGCGGCCGGCCGCGAGACGCGCGTGGCGCTCGTGGAGAGCGGCCACATCGCGGAGTTCTATCTCGAGCGTAAGAAGGACAAGGGCGTCGTCGGCAACATCTACAAGGGCCGGGTGGTCCGGGTGCTCCCGGGCATGCAGGCGGCCTTCGTGGACATCGGGCTGGACAAGGCGGCCTTCCTTTACGTCTCCGACGTCGTCTACGACCCCGACTTCGCCCGGGCCCAGTTCGAGCTGACCGAGGGCGAGCACGAGGACGCCCCCGAGGTCCCCGACGAGCTCGAGGAGACCGGTGCCCCGATGGCCTCCGCGGCGGAGGGGCCGTCGCTGCACGCCGAGGTCGAGCACGTCGACGCCCACGCCGACGCGCTCCACGAGGCAGCGCACGCCGAGGCCTTCAGCGAGGGCGGCGCGGCGGAGCTGGACGCGGACGACGACGGCGCGGACGACGAGGGGTCGGAGACCGAGGGGGCGATGGACGCGGGCGGGGACGACGACGACCACCTCCCGGTCGACCTGCCGACCGACGCAGCCCCCACCAGCGCGGCGTCGAGCAGCGCGGGCGTGCCCGGGGGTGGGGAGTCCGAAGGCTCGGCGCAGGGCAACGGCCAGGAGGCTTCGCTCGCCTCGGGGCAGCCCCTGGCTCCTGCCTCTCCGCTCCAGGCGGCGACGGTGGTGGCAGAGGTCGGGCTCGCCTCGCCCGAGCTGTCCATACCTCCTTCTGCCGCACCCCTCGACGGAGCGCCAGCGGCAGCCGGCGGCGACAGCACCGGAACCTCCCCGGAGCCCCCCGAGCCGGCAGCGTCGACACCGGGCGCGCCGGCCACACCGGCCCAGGGCCGCGAGAAGGAGCGAAGGGGCGAGCACGGCGCGCGCCGGGCTCCGCGCGAGCTCCGCGAGCGGCACCAGCAGGACCGCGGCCGGGACCGGGGCCGGAACGGGCAC
This sequence comes from Myxococcaceae bacterium, assembly GCA_035543115.1. Classification (GTDB taxonomy): domain Bacteria; phylum Myxococcota; class Myxococcia; order Myxococcales; family Myxococcaceae; genus RPRB01. The sequence goes on along the minus strand of DATKKF010000033.1, from coordinate 3,048 downwards.
GGCAAGGCAGACCGCCGGGACGAGCGCCCGAAGCCGCGCAAGGAGGTCCGCATCGAGGACCTCCTGAAGGTGGGCCAGGAGGTCGTGGTGCAGATCTCCAAGGACCCCATCGGCAGCAAGGGCGCCCGGCTCACCTCGCACATCAGCATTCCCGGCCGGCACCTGGTGTTCATGCCCACCGTCGACCACGTGGGCATCAGCCGCCGGATCTCCAACGAGAAGGAGCGGCGGCGCCTCCGGGAGATCGTCGACCGGCTCCGGCCGCCCGGCACGGGCTTCATCGTCCGCACGGTTGCGGAGAACGTTCCCCAGGCGAAGCTGGAGAGCGACATCCGGTTCCTGATCGAGATCTGGAACCAGGTGGTCCGGAAGAACGAGAAGCGCGGGGGCCCCGGCCTGATGCACCCCGACCTGGACCTCATCCTCCGCGCCACCCGCGACCTCTTCGCCGCCGACGTGGAGAAGCTGGTGGTCGACGACCGCGAGGAGTACGAGCGGATCCTCGGCTTCGTCACCGCGCAGGATCCGGCACTCGCCCAGCGGGTGGTGCTCCACGACTCGGACGAGCCCATCTTCGACAGCTACGGCATCGAGCAGGAGATCCGCCGCGCCACCCAGCGCAAGGTGTGGCTCAAGAGCGGGGGCTACCTGATCATCGACCAGGCCGAGGCGCTCACCGCCATCGACGTCAACTCCGGGCGCTATGTCGGCAAGAAGAGCCTCGAGGAGACGATCACCAAGATCAACATGGAGGCGGCCAAGGAGATCGTCTACCAGCTCCGGCTGCGCAACATCGGCGGCATCATCATCTGCGACTTCATCGACATGGAGAAGCCGCAGAACCGCGACAAGGTCTTCAAGGGGCTCCAGGAAGCCCTGGGGCGCGACAAGGCCAAGACCAACGTGCTGCGGATCAGCGAGCTCGGCCTGGTGGAGATGACCCGCAAGCGGGTGCGCGAGTCCATCGGCCGGATGCTCCACGAGGACTGCGGCTACTGCGGCGGACAGGGCTTCGTGAAGACCGCCACCACCGTGGCCTACGAGATCTTCCGCGAAGTGCGCCGCGAGGCACCCAACTTCAAGGACCCGACGCTGGTGGTGAACTGCAACGTCGAGGTGGCCCGCCTGCTCCAGACCGAGGAGCGACAGGAGCTGCGCCACCTGATGGACCGCTACAACAAGACCATCCAGGTCCGCCCGCAGACCAACTACCACCGCGAGCAGTACGACATCTACGGACGGAGCGCGCACGGCGAGGACCACAAGGTGGCCTCGTCGTCCTCGACCCTCCGCGCGCCGGAGGGCGTCGGGCTCCCGATGGAGCGCAGCGAGCCGGTGGCCCGGGAGCGGGACCGCGACCGCGGGAACCGCGGCGGACGCAACCGCCGCGGCGGCCGTGACCGGGACCGCGACCGTGGGCGCCGCGAGGGCAGTGGTGCCTCCCAGGGCCCGCCCCCCCCACCGCCGAGCGCGGACAAGGCGCCGGGAGCGTAGCGACCATGGGGGTGACGGCGGCCGCCCTCACCACCCGCGGGTCCGGCGAGGCCGCCCGGCGCATCCGGGCCGTCTTCTCGGGGTACCGGGGCGAGCAGCTCGGGCTGCGTGCGGCCGCGCTCACCTACATCAGCATCTTCTCCCTCGTCCCCCTGGCGGTGGTGGGCCTGGTCCTGCTCCGCCAGCTGGGTGAGGAGAGCTTCGAGCGGCGGATGGAACATCTCGTCCTGCGGCTCCTCTCGCCGGGACTCGCCGAGAGCGCGCTCGCCACCCTCCGGGGCATCCTCACCGACGCCTCGGCCAAGGTGGCCGGCGGCCTTGGCTTCGCCGCCCTGGTCCTCGCGGCCATTCCGCTCATCCGGATGCTCGACCATGCGCTGAACGAGGTCTGGAACGTCCGCGAAAACCGGCCCTGGCCGGTGCGGATCCTGGTGTGGCTGGCGGCATTGATCGCCGTGCCGCTGCTCCTCGGCACCGCCATCTCGGCGAACACGCTGCTCCGGCGGCTCCTCCACGAGTCCGGCGTCCCCTTCAGCGGCGAGATCCTCTCGGTCGTCGCCACCCTCACCGCCATCGGCGCCCTCACCCTCCTCTATGTCGTCACCCCCAACTGCCGCGTCCGCTGGGTGTTCGCCTTCGTGGGCGCAGGGGTGGCGGTCCTCCTCTGGACGGTCCTCCGGGCGGGGTATACGAGCTTCGCCGCCGAGACGTTCCGCTACGGCGTGCTCTACGGCTCTCTCGGAGCCATCCCTCTCTTCCTGCTCTGGCTCTACCTGAGCTGGTTCATCGTGCTGGCCGGAGCACGGCTGGCCTACGCGCTCCAGAACGCGCGGTTCCAGTCGGTCTGGCCGGCACTGGTGGGGCATCCGCGGGGGCGGGAGCTGGCGGCGGTGCGCATCGTCCAGCACCTCACCCGGGCATGGGTCGAGCAGCAGCGCGCGCCGGACCAGGCCTCGCTCGCGCGGGACATCGAGCTGCCCGAGGACGTGGTCCAGCCCATCCTCGAGGCGCTCCGTGACGCCGACCTCGTCCACGAGGGTCGCCACTCCGGCTGGAGCCCGGCCCAGGACCCGGCACAGCTGACCCTCGGGCAGGTGACGGCGGCGCTCGGCGGGCACGGGCTCGGCGCCCCGGACGGGCTGGACCCCTCGCTCCCTGCCCCGGACCTCGCGGAGATCGACGCCGTGCTCGTCGCGGCCGACGCCGAGGCCTCCCAGCGGCTGCAATGCTGGACGTGGGTGGACCTGGCAAATCTCGAGACCCGGACGCCTACACCAAAATCCTGAGGCATTGCCGCAGCTTGTCGCAGTCGCCCGCTTGCATGCGGCGCTGGATTCTGCAAGTGTCCAGAACCACTGGCGGGTTCGCCGACCTGCCAAGGGAGCGTCCCGGCGATGCTGAAGAGCGACCTCATCAACATCCTCGTGTCGAAGCGCGGAATCACCCAGAAGCAGGCCGAGGCGACCATCGAGACGATCTTCGAGTCGATGAAGGACGCCCTCTGCCGGGGAGAAAACATCGAGATCCGCGGGCTTGGCGCCTTCCACGTGAAGC
>DATKKF010000032.1:0-2350 GCA_035543115.1 Myxococcaceae bacterium | reverse complement strand
CCTCCGCCAGCGCCTCCGCCTCGGCCCGGTCGTCGGTGTCCAGAAGCACCTCGCACGGGCCGGCCATGGCGGTGAAGCGGGCCACGAAGTGGTCCTCGGCCCGCTCCACCGCGACCGGTGCGGCGGGGGCGGAGGCGGGGGCGTGGCTCGGAGCAGGCACGCGGGCCTCAGAACTCGAGGGTGTAGCCGACCACCACCGAGCCGATGTCCAGCGCCGGGAACAGATCCACCTGCTGCTGGGAGCCCACCGCGGTGCCGGGGTAGCCGTCCCCGAACTGCCGGATGTACTCGGCGCTGACGGTCCACTCGCCCGGAGTGCTCGGCAGGCGGAAACCGTAGGTGGCGCCCACGGTCAGCGTCCGGAGCGCCCCGAGCCGGTAGTCGCTGGTCGCGAAGTCCGGCAGCGGCGGGCCGTTGGGCAGCCCGAAGGTGAAGAACCGGGCCGCGGACTGGTGGTAGAAGCGGACGTGCGGCTGGACGAACTGGTGGTTGTCGAGCTCGATGCGGTACTTCACGTCGTAGGTGGCGGAGGCCACGCCCCAGTCGTCCCAGTAGTTGCGGTACGAGAGGTACAGCACGTCCTCGTCGAAGTGGTACACCGAGCTCAGCAGCACGTCCGAGCGGGTGCGCCGGTTGGGGCGCTTCTCGGTCACCTGGCCGGTGTTGTCCCCGGTCTGGGGGTCGAACAGGCTGACCACCTTGTAGGGCTCGGTGAGGTAGCCGCGCTCCAGGGCGCGCGAGAGGTCCGCCGAGACCATCCACCGGCGGGTGAGGATCCGTGACAGGCCCACCAGGCCGGTGGTGACGTCCTTGGGGTTGGTCTCACGGGTGATCACGACCGAGCCGTCGGAGAGGCCGGCGTGGGTCCCCCCGTGCGGAAAGACCCCGTCGTGGTTGACCCCCGCGCCGACGGTGAGCGTGGTCAGGCGCTGCAGAAACTCCAGGGACAGTTTGCCGTCCAGGCCCAGCGACTGGTAGTCCTTCTCGTGCGAGTAGTGCGTGCCGGTGGTGGCGGTGAGCAGCCGGCCCAGCGGCCGCTGCCACTCCAGGTCGCCGGCGACGCGGAAGTCCCCGAACGAATTGGTCGGGACCTCGTCCGCGGCGCTGCTGCTCGAGCGGCCCGAGGCGCTGGTGGTGGTCTGGACGGAGTTGGAGGGCAGCGCCCCGGTGGGCGAGGCCCCGGTGATCACGTCGAGCGCGACCTGGGCCGACAGCGTCTGCCCGCTCGGGTACAGCCGCGTGATCCGGGCGATGGGCTCCAGAACCTTGGTGCGGCTGCGCTCGCCGTACACCAGGCCGGTGCTCTCCAGGCGCCAGGTGGCGGTGGAGTCCGCGTCCGCGCGGGCCACCGCCGGCACGCCCGAGGCCAGCAGCAGGCAGGCGGCCGCCCCCAGCCGGTTGCGCAGCGGGGAGGGCCGCCGCTCGGGGTTCAGTTGCATCCGCACCCGCCCCCGCCGACGCCCTGGCCGCCGGTCGAGCCCTCCTTGCTGAAATAGATGTGCTCGTCCACCGCGGCGTGCATGGGCAGCGGCACGAACCTCATCTTCTTCTCGGCCAGCAGGTCGCGGTCCCACGGCTTGACCGCCATCGCGGCGCAGCCGCCGGTGAGCGCGGCCAGGGCCAGAGGCAGCGCGGCTTGCAGCAGCCTCTTCGCGCAGCGCGTCATTTCGGACAGGCCTTCTTGAGCAGGGCTTCCAGGGCCGGCGCGTCCTTGGCCAGGAAGCCCCGGTGGGCGTGCAGCAGCTTTCCCTCGGGGCTGACGATGAAGCTCGAGGGCATCGCCGAGACGTGGTACGCGTCGGCGGTGCTGCCCGAGGGGTCGAACGCCACCGGGAAGGGGGCCGGGTACTTGCGCAGGAAGGACTCCGCCGCGGCGCGGCTCTTGTCCAGGTTGATGGCCACGATGGTCAGCCCCCGGGAGGCGAGGCTGTCGTACACGCTCCGCATCCACGGGAAGGACTGGCGGCACGGCTCGCACCACGAGGCCCAGAAGTCCACCAGCACCGCCTTTCCGCGGAGCGAGTCCAGGGCCACCGTGCCGTCCCGGGTGGGAAGGCTGAACGCCGGGGCGGCGGGGGGCTCCGGCGGGGGAGTGGGAGTCGCGCGCGCCGGCCCGGGCAGGCCGGGGAGCGAGCAGAGGGCGGACAACAGCAACGGGGCGAGCGCCAGCAGCAGAGTTCGGGCTCTCACGGCCTGACCACCTCCGAACTGCAAAGACTCGAGCAACTCGACTCGGGATCTCGAGGGCGCCCTTGTTTTGATGCCCCGCGATCAGCGCGGGTTCGGGCCGCCCGCCGGATCCGGCGGGAGGGGACTCCGGGTCCCGGCCGGGCGTTGGCTTCTGGACGCC
>DATKKF010000031.1:0-24128 GCA_035543115.1 Myxococcaceae bacterium | reverse complement strand
GGCCCGAGCGCAGTGATTGGCACTCCGGAGAGTGCGCAGATCTGATCGCCCAGCTCGGCGACCCGGGTGGTCTCCAGCTGCAGCAGCGACCAGCGGCCGCGGCGGGTTCGGCGGATGAGCCCGGCCCTGAGGAGGACCTTGACGTGGTGGGACACGAGGGGGTGGGCGCGCCCGAGCCGCTCGCGGAGATCCGAGACGCACATCCCGGGCTCGCCCTCGGTCAGGGGTCCCGCACGCGGCCCCGGCGGATGGGCGAGGAGCACCAGGATGCGGAGCCGCAGCGGGTCTCCGATCGCCCGAAGGCAGCGCAGCAGGTCCTCTCGAGGAAGCGCGAACACGGTTTCTCGCCTTCCATGTCCCGGCCGGATCGGCCTCGCACCGGGTCCGTTCGCACCATCCGCGATGGGTACGTGTCTCCCAGAAGACGGAGGACACTAGAACGTTCGTTCTAGGGCCCTTCACCGGAGTGGTGCAGATGCCCTACGGTTGTGGCCAGGGAGCCCCCACCGGGAGAGGGGAGCGTGTCCGGGGGTCCCGAACTCGAGCGCGTTGAACCTCGCCGTCGGCTCGCTGGTGTCGGACATCGCCGAGTGGGCCTGCCAGGCTCGGAGCCGGCAGGGGTTCAGGCGTGGCGTTCTCGACCGGCTGGGGGCCCTGCTGACGCTGGAGGCCGCCGCCTTCGCCAGCCTGCCGCCCCCGCCCGGGGACGAGACGGTGGCGGTGTGGAACACCAGCGTGCGACGGCTGGTCTCTCTCTGGTCGGAGAAGGCAGCGGAGCTCCGGGCTCGGCTGCGCCCTCCGGCGCGCTGGCTGCTGTGCGGACCGGGTGAGCGGGACTGGTCCGCGACGGGACGTGAACTCATGTGCTGTGTGCTTCGCGTGGGGGAGCGATCGACGGCTGTGCTGTCGCTCTCCCGGACCAATCCCTTCACCACCGAGGAGCTGCGCCTGCTCGGGCAGCTCCAGCCCGTGCTGCAGCTCGGCGACGAGCGGCAGGTCGAGGTCGGCGAGACGGTGGGCGCTCGCCTCTCGCCGCGGGAGCGGCAGATCTTCGAGCTCCTGGTCCGGGGCCTCCGCAACGAGGACATCGCCCGGGCGCTCGGGACCTCGCCGGCCACGGTGCGCAACCAGCTGGTGCGCCTCTACCGGAAGACGGGAGTCGGGACACGCTCCGAGCTGGTGGGTCTGGCGACCACGCGCCTGCTGGCCCGGGCGGTCTCGGGGGGTGCGCGGTGACCGCCTTCCTGCCGGCCGCGGCCCTCGTCCCGCCCTCGCCGCCCGACCCAGCCGAGCTCGTCTCCGAGCTCACCCGGCTCGCGCTCTCGTCCTCCTCGAAGGCCGAGTTCCGGGGGCGCGCGCTCGGCCTGCTGGCGCGGACGCTCTGCTTCGAGCGGGGCGCCTGGGAGGAGGTCCCTCCGTTCGGCGAGCTCCGGGTGGAGCTCCCGGTCCGGCGGCCGGTCGATCTCGATGCGCACCCGGTCAGGGTTCCGGGTGGGGTGGGCGGCGGAGGAGCGTGCGCGGAGCTGCGTCTGGATCTCGAGCGGTTCGGACGAACACGTGCCGTCCTGATCGTCGAGAGGGATGGGGAGACCTTCGGAGCCGACGAGGTGGACCGGCTCCGAGCGCTGCTCCCCACGCTGATCCTCGCCGACGAGGGCATTGCCAGGGTCACGGGTGCGCCGGCAGCGCGGGCGCTGACCGAACGAGAGGTGGACGTCGTGCAGTACGTGCGCCTCGGGTACACCAACGCGCAGATCGCCCTGGCGACCGGGCGATCGGTGGCCGCGGTGCGAAATCTCCTGGTGCGGGTGTTCGACAAGACCGGCGTCCGCACACGGGCGCAGCTGGTGGATGGGCCGCTGACGACCCGGGGGCTCACCCGCCGCGAGTCGGAGATCGTCCAGCACCTGCGCGCCGGGCTCACCAACCGCGACATCGGCCAGGCGCTGGGCATCTCCACCAACACGGTGCGAAACACACTGGCCCGGCTGTTCGAGAAGGTGGGCGTCTCCACGCGCTCGGAGCTGATGGGCGCGCTGGCCGACGACGCCGGGTCCTCCGGGGTCTCCGGGTAGCAGGACACCGTCGCCCCGGCCTCGGGACGGCACAACAGTTCCTCCGCGCCACGAAGAGAACAGCGCGGACCGGCGCAACGCCTGGGAGGCGGGGGTTCCCCAGGGCTGTCGCTGCGTCCGTTCTGCGCCCGCCATGCCGCCGCCTCGACACGGTGAAGGTCTCCTTCCCCACCAAGGGGAACGGCCTCGCCGTCTCGCCTCTGCCGGCTCGGCGCCCCGGACCGGCAGGGGTGCCGGATGACGCCACCGGGCCTGGCCCTGCTCGAGCCTCCCCGGCCGGGCAACCCTCAGGAGCTGTCGAACGAGATCACCCGCCTGGCGCTGGCCTGTGACTGCCGGGCGACGTTCCGTGCCCGCGCGCTCCAGGCCATCGGCGGCCTGGTGACCTTCAGCCGCGGGCGCTGGCACGACGCTGCCTCCGGAGCGCCCCCGACCGAGGTGTCCTTACCCCCGAGTCCTTCGGTGCGTCCGCACGCGGTTGCCCCGCCGGGGTTGCTGTGTCTGGAGCTGGAGCGCTCGGGCAAGCTCCTGGCGGCGCTGGTCCTGGAGCGCGACGACGGGCCCTTCTCCGCCGAGGAGAGGGAGGTGCTCCGCTCCGTCCTTCCCACCCTGACGCTGGCGGACGAGGGAACGGCGCCGTCGAGCGGTGCCCCGGCGCGCGCCCTGAGCCCGCGCGAGTCGGAGATCGTCGAGTACATCCGCCTGGGCTACACCAACGCACAGATCGCCCTGGCGACCGGGCGCTCGGTGGCGGCGGTGCGGAACCTCCTGGTGCGCATCTTCGACAAGACCGGAGTCCGGACGCGCGCGCAGCTGGTGGACGGACCCCTGGTGACGCAGCGCCTCACCCGTCGCGAGCGGGAGGTGGTCCAGCAGCTTCGCTCCGGGTTCACCAACCGGGAGATCGGACATGCGCTCGGGATCTCCACCAACACGGTTCGAAACATCCTGGCCCGGCTGTTCGCGAAGGTGGGCGTGTCCACGCGGTCCGAGCTGATGGGCGCGCTCGCCGGCGAGGACCTGCCGTCGGCCTGAGCGCGCGGCGGCGCGCGAGGCGCTGCCCCATCCATCGACTGGTACGTACCAGCGCCCGTACCGGTCGGTCGCACCAAGGAAGCGGATGTGACGGCCCTGTATCTCCTTCGCTCCAACCGGAGGAGGGATGTTCGTGCGACTGATTCGTGTGGGAAGGCTCGGCACGCCGCTGATCGCGGCGCTGCTGCTCCCCTCGCTGGCGCTGGCCCAGGCGGCGACCTCGGTGCTGACCGGCAACGTGGTGGATTCGTCCAGCAAGGCGCCGGTCCCGGACGTGGTGGTCACCGCGACCTCGCCCAACCTCCAGGGTGAGCAGGTGGTGGTGACCGACTCCAGCGGCCTCTATCGCATCCCGCAGCTGCCGCCGGGCTCGTACACCCTCCGGTTCGAGAAGGAGACCTACCGGCCCTTCACCCGGACCGGGATCGAGGTGGCAGCGGACCGGACGCTCCGGCTCAACGTGGAGCTCCTCCCCGAGGCGATCCAGGGCGAGACCATCACCGTCACCGGCTCGGCCCCGGTGGTGGACGTGGGCTCGAGCACGGTCGGCGCCACCATCAACCAGGACTTCATCCGCAACTTTGCCCTGAGCCGGGCGGGCGGCGTCGGCGGCGCGGTTCGCTCGTTCGACTCGATCGCCACCGCCGCTCCCCAGGCCGCGGCGGACCTGTACGGCATCTCGATCAGCGGTTCGACCTCGCCCGAGAACTCGTATCTCATCGATGGGCTGGGGGTGAACAACCCGGCGTATGGCGTCCTCGGCACCCCGCTCACGGTGGAGTTCCTCGACGAGGTCAACGTCATCACCGGCGGGTACATGCCGGAGTACGGTCGCACCACCGGCGGCGCGGTGAGCGGAGTCACCAAGTCCGGCGGCAACGAGTTCCACGGAAACGTCTGGGGCACCTTCACTCCCGGGGCGCTCCAGGGCCACGCCAAGACGGTGAGCACCGCCGGTGCGGTCGTCGCCGGCGCGCGCGACCTCTACAACATCGGCGATTTCGGGGCGACGCTCGGCGGCTACATCATCAAGGACAAGCTCTGGTTCTTCGCTGGCATCCAGCCGAGCTTCACCCGCTACTCGTACACCCGGCAGTTCTACATCGAGAACCCGGGTCAGGTGGATGCCGATGGGAACCAGGCGTACTCGCTGATCCCCAACAGCAACCAGCGCCGGTTCGCGGACGAGAAGTCGATCCAGTTCATCGGGAAGCTGACCTACCTCATCAGCTCCGATCACCGGCTGAGCCTCACGGTGACCGGCACGCCGACCACTGGCGGCAGCGACTCGGCCTTCTCGGTCCGGGTGCCCGGCGTGCTCACCGGCCGGGCTCCGTTCCCGATCGCCGCCTATACCCTGCAGACCTTCAACTCCAACCACTATCTGACCAACGACACGGCGTACGACGTGAACGGCGAGCTGAACAGCAGCTTCCTGGACAAGAGGCTGCTCCTCGACGTGCGGCTCGGCTGGCATCACCAGATCGACGAGGGCGCGCCGGGAGACGGGAGCGGGTTCGACAACATCCACAACCTCAACACCCTGGCCGGCATTCCCTCGCTGGCGCCGCTCTACAACAGCAACGTGCTCGACTTCGAGGACCAGGTTCCGGCGAGTGTTCGCGAGGCGTGCGGCACCGGGGACCGCACCACCAAGTGTCAGACCAGCTGGCTCCTGTACGGTGGAAACAACTTCCTGGAGCGACAGGTGCTCGATTCCTTCCAGGGGAAGGCGACCATCACCTATCTGCTCAGCGCGCTGGGCCACCATGTGATCAAGGCCGGCGTCGACGGGAGCCTCTCCTACTACGACCACCTGAAAACCTACGGCGGTGGGGCCTGGTACTTCGACTTCGGCCCCGGCGGAGTCGCGCCGGGCAACTCGCTCGGCGTCCAGGAAGCACGCCGGTTCGGATACCTCTCGGACATCGATACCCCGGCGGGGAACGGCATCCTCACCGTGAAGAGCAAGTCGGTGATCATCGGCGGCTTCGTCCAGGACAGCTGGAGCATCCTGGACAAGGTCACCCTGAACGTCGGTCTGCGCTGGGACGGCCAGTACCTCTACGACAAGGACGGGTTGCTGGGGATGAAGCTGGGCAACGAGTGGTCGCCCCGCATCGGCTTCGTCTGGGATCCCACGCAGCAGGGCCGCTCGAAGCTCTTCGCCAACTATGGGCGGTACTACGAGGCGGTACCGCTCGACATCGCCGACCGCGCGCTCTCCGGCGAGAGCCTGGTCCTCGCCAACCACGACTGCGACCCGCGCGCGGTGGGTGTGGCGGGCTGCGACGCGGCCACCGCGAACCGAGGCTCGCACATCGCCTGGCCGAACGTGCAGTGGCGGAACGTCGCCGTGGACAAGACCGCGGTGGATCCCAACCTCCAGCCCACCGCCAACGACGAGATCGTCGCCGGCGGCGAGTACGAGATCTTCCCCAACGCGCGCGCCGGGATCTCCTACACCTACCGGAACCTGGTCCGCACCATCGAGGACATGTCGGCGGACAACGGGAACACCTACTTCATCGGCAACCCGGGCGAGGGAATCGCCACCTCGTTCCCGAAGGCGACGCGGACGTACCACGCGGTCACCTTCCAGTTCACGAAGAACTTCAGCGACCTGTGGCAGGCGCAGGTCAGCTACACCTGGTCGCAGCTGCGCGGGAACTACGAGGGCCTGTTCGTCAACGGAACCGGGCAGCTCGATCCCAACATCAACGCGACCTTCGACCTCGCCCAGCTCCTGGTGAATCAGGACGGCCCGCTGTCCGGCGACATCACCCACACCGTCAAGGTGTTCGCAGCGAAGGAGTTCGTCATCACTCCGGTGCTGAGTCTGTCGCTCGGCCTCACCTACACCGGCGCGTCTGGACCACCCATCAGCTACACCGGCCCGTCCAACGCGACCGGTTACGGCCCGGGTCAGGTGTACATCCTCCAGCGCGGGCAGGGTGGGCGGCTCCCCTGGGTCCACAGCATCGATGCCCGGCTGGCGCTGAACTACCGGCTGAGCAAGGACAGCGTGATCACCGTGGGAGTCGATGGGTTCAACCTCTTCAACTTCCAGAACCCGATCAGGATCGACGAGGAGTACGTGACCTTGCCCTCTCTGACGGGCAACGGGCGTGACCCCGGCCCGATCGTCAACGGCACGCAAGGGAACATTCCCGCTCCGTACGGGGTGAACGGGTACCTCCCGCGAGGCGGCGTCGTTGCCGGACCAAACGGCCCCACGCTCAAGACCGTGGTTCTTCCCGATCCCGACCAGCAGCCACAGACCTACGCCATCAACCCGAACTGGGGCCGGCCCACGCAGTACCAGGCCGTGCGCAGCTTCCGGTTCACTGCCCGCTTCAGCTTCTGAGGACCGACGACACCATGTGCAAGCCTTCGTTCCTTGTGATGCCCCTCCTGGTGCTGCTCGCAGCCTGCGGGGGAGAAGTCAACCAGACGTGCATCGTGCAGCGTCCGAGCCTCGGCGGATACCTGTTCGTGATGGATCGCACCGGCGCGGTCAGCGGCGGGGCGGGTTGTGACGACACGGTGCTGCCTCCGCGGATGGCGGACAACATCCGCTTCGACAAGCTCGGAGCGGAACAGCTCGAGGTGGTGTTCCGGGCGCAGTCGATGCTGCCCCTCGACGCCGACGGGAACCCGGATTTCCCCGCGACGACGGGTGACGTGGGCCGGGGACAGATCGGCGCGTCCCCCGACGCCGAGGGCATCTGCACGGTGTCGAGCTTCACCACCGCCAACGCGGTGGCAGCGCAGAGCGACGCGACGCCGCCCAACCCGCCCCGGTCGATCACCCTGTCGAACACCCGGTTCCTGAGCGCCCCGGCGTACCAGGGATCGCAGGCCGAAAGCGACGCGGCCTACACCATCGGGTCTTGCAGCGCGAGCTACCACGGGCTTCTGCTCACGCCGATCGCCACCTGCGCGACGGACGCCGACTGCAATCCCTTCGCCGACCCGGCGACCGGACGGGCCGCCGGTTCGGGCGTGAATCCGTTCTACCCGGTCAGCTGCAACATGGAGGTGGGCGCGCTGTACGGCGAAGACCCCGGGACGGGAATCTGCTGGTTGACCGGAAACACCTTCCCGCAGGTCCAGAACCAACCCTAGCTCGCGGTCCAGGGGCGCCCGCGACGGGGTGTGAGGGCTTCGCGCGGGCGCCTCCCCGGGGAGGTGCCAGACACCTCGTTACCGGACACCTCGCTACGACACTCGTTACGGGGTCCCCAAGTCACGCGGAGTGCGCGGCGAGACGGCTCTCTGTGCTACGAGCGCCTCGTCCAGGATGATCGAAGCCCGCGGAGTTTCGAAACGTTACGGCGAGGTGGTGGCGGCCTCCGAGGTGAGCTTCACCGTCGGTCGAGGCGAGGTCGTGGGCCTGCTCGGTCCGAACGGCGCCGGCAAGACCACCGTGCTCCGGATGCTCGCCGGGGTCCTCACGCCGACGGCGGGCGAAGTGCGCATCGCCGGACACGGCACCGAGGGCGAGGCCTTCGAGCTCAAGCGCGCGCTGGGGTTCCTCACCGGCGACACCGCGCTGTACCAGCGCCTCACGCCGCGCGAGGTGCTCCGGTACTTCGGGCGGTTGCACGAGATCCCCGAGGCGGCGCTCGGCGCGCGGGTCGAGGCCCTGGTCGCCCGCTTCCGGCTCAGCGAGTTCGCCGACCGGCCCTGCGGCAAGCTCTCGGCCGGGCAGAAGCAGCGAGCGAACATCGCGCGCGCTTTCGTCCATGATCCGCCGGCGCTGATCCTCGACGAGCCCACCACCGCGCTGGACGTGGTGACCGGACGTTTTCTGCTCGAGGCCTTCCGCGAGGCGCGCGCGGCCGGAAAGGCCATCCTCTTCAGCACCCACGTGCTCGGTGACGCCGAGGCGCTCTGCGACCGGGTGATCCTGCTGCACCGGGGACGGGTGCTCGACCAGGGCACGGTCGCCGAGATCTGCGCGCGCGCCGGCGCCCGGACGCTCACCGACGCCTTCCTCGCCCGGGTGGGCGACGAGGTGGCGGCGTGAGGCCGAGAATCGTCTTCCACATCTTTCGCAAGGACCTGGTCGAGACCCTCCGCGATCGCCGCACGGTGGTGATGGCGTTCGTCGTCCCGGCGCTCGTCTACCCGCTGCTGTTCACCCTGCTCGGCTCGGTGGCCACCGACAAGCGAGGGGAGCTCGAGCGAACGCGGGCCCGGGTCGCCGCCTGGGGTCCGGTGCCGGAGTCCACGCTGAGAGCCGTCGAGCAGCAGGCCCGGGCCGACGTCGTCGACCGGCGCGAGCAGCCGCCTGCGGAGCCCGAGGCGGAGGCGCGGCGGCTGGTCACCTCCAAGAAGGTCCACCTGGTGCTGCTCACCCCGGCCGGGGCACCGGGGGCGAGCATCCCCATCCGGGTGCTGGCCGACTCGACCAACGTCGACTCGGATGCGATGGAGCGGCGAGTCTCGCGCGCCCTGGCCGATCACGATGCCGAGCTGCTCCGCCAGCGGATGACCGCGCTCGGGCAGGACGCCGCGGCGGCCCGACCGCTCGACGTGCGGGAAGAAGACCTGGCCGACGCCGCGCGGCGCGGCGCGAGCTTCGCCGCCGCCCTGCTCCCGTATCTGTTGCTGGTGCTGGTCGCGACCTCCGGCTTCTACGCGGCGCTGGACCTGACCGCCGGTGAGAAGGAGCGCGGCACGCTGCAGACCCTCCTCACCGCTCCCGTGCGCTCGGTGGAGATCGTCGCCGGCAAGTACCTGGCCGTCCTGGCCCTCACCCTCGCGGCCACGGTGTGCAACCTCGGGTCGATCGCCCTGGCGCTCGCGCGCGGGACGGCGGCGATGGATGCGGGAGCGCGCTTCTCGCTCGGGCTGTCGAGCGCCGCGGCCATCTTCCTCACCGTCCTTCCGGCGGCGCTGCTCATCGTCGCCCTCCTGATGGCCATCGGCGTCCTCGCCCGGAGCTACCGCGAGGGGCAGAGCTACCTGATGCCCCTTCTGCTGCTGGTGATGCTGGCGGGATTCGCGAGCTTCCTCCCCGGCGCCGAGCTGACTGTCGGCACCGCCCTGGTGCCTCTGCTGAACGTGACGTTGCTGGTACACGACATCCTGGTGGGCAAGGCGGGCCCCACCCAGGTGATGATCGTCTGGGCGGTGAGCCTCGCCTGGGCGGTGCTGGGGATCCTGCTCGCGGCGCGGGTGTTCCAGACCGAGCAGGTGCTCCTGTCGGGCGAGAAGCCGTGGCGGGACATCTTCTCCCCGGGCCGGCGCTCCGGACGCGGGCTGACCCCTGGAAACGCCCTGGCTTTCGCCGCGGTGCTCCTGGTGCTGACCTTCTATGGCTCGGCGCTGTTCGAGCGGCGGAGCGGGGTGGCGGGGCTCATCCTCGGCTCACAGCTCGGCTTCTTCCTTCTCCCGTCGCTCCTCTGGTGCCGCCTCTTCCGCGCGCCGCTGGCCGAGACGCTCCAGCTCCGCTGGCCGACGCCTCGGGGCTGGGCGGCGACCGTGCTGCTCGCGGCCGGGGGATGGAGCGTGGGCGCGGTGGTCTGGGAGCAGCTCCTGCGCTTTCCCGGGGCGCGGGCCTACTCCGACTGGCTCGGCGAGCTGCTCGGGAAGCAGGGGCAGCTCGGGCTCGGGGCAGCGCTCCTCCTGGTCGCGTTCTTGCCTGCCGTCGCCGAGGAGGTCGCGTTCCGCGGCGTGGTGCTCGCGGGCCTCCGGCGCAGCGGCTCACGGTGGATCGCCGTGGTGGGGAGCGCGCTGGTGTTCGGCCTGTTCCACATCAATCCGTACCATGTGCTCGCGGCGTCGGTGATCGGCCTGCTCCTCGGCTGGGTGGCGCTGGAGAGCGGGAGCATCGCCCCGGGCATGCTCATCCACCTGGTGAACAACGGCGCGCAGGTGTTGCTCGATCGGATGCCAGGGCTCGCCCGTCCGCTGCACTCGCCGGTGGTGGCGGCGCTCGCCCTCGCCACCACTGCCCTCGGGGCGTGGCTGGTGCGCGGCAGCAGGCGGCAGACGCCGGAGCCGGCAGAGGTGGCGCCGGTGCCGGCGTCGGTTCCTAGAACGTGAAGCGCGCAGCGAGCCCGGCCCCGTCCTTGCCCAGGACTGGACTGAACTGGACTCGTGGCTCGCTCGCGGCGCTGAGCCGCTTCGACAGGTTCCGGTTGTACTGCTCCGCCAGGCTGGCAGTCTCCTCGGGAGTGGTCACCATGTCCGGGGTGAGCGCGGCGATGGTGAGGAGCAAACCCCCGACCACGACTCCGCCGCCAATGAGCAAGGCGCCGTAGAGGCTCGTCTTCTGCGCGTGGTCCACGCACTTGTTGTAGCTGACGGTGCCTTGCGTGAAGCAAGCAGGGTCGTTGAGAGACTGGGCGTTGCTGCTCACCACGATGCCCGAGGCGACGCCCGCGGCGAACGTGAGAAAGGAGAGGCCGTAGAGGATTCCTCGCTCGCTCTTCCGTACCTCGGAGGCAGAGGCGAGATCACCCCGGCCCACCAGACGGTAGAACTCGACGGAAGTGAGCTGGCGCGCGCCGTGCTGGGTGAAGACGTCGGTCTGGTGCGGCCGGACCCGCAGCATGTCCTGGTAGTAGACCTCGCGGGCCAGGCCCGGTGGCGGCAGATCCTCCTGCACCGCCTTGCCGGGCTGCGCGTCCACCGAGTGGCTCCCGGGCGTCGGCGCGGGAGCGGCAGAGGGGGCCTGCTGGACTGGGACGGCGCCGGGCGGGAGCAACGGCTTCGCCGGGGCGCCCTGCGCGGGGGTGGGCGCGGCGGAGGGGGCCGGTGCGGCCGGCGGAGCGACGACGGCGGCTCCTGCGGGCGGCGCGAGCTGCGAAGCCGGGGCCGCGGTCTGCGGCGCGGGTGCGGAATACTGCGGCGCGGGCACAGCGAGGGGGGCAGCGACGGCAGCTCCCGCCGCGGCCGCCGGGGCGGCGTACTGCTGCTGCGGCGGAGCGCCGTACTGCCGCGGCGGCGGAGCGCCGTACTGCTGCGGCGGGGCGGCGTACTGCTGCTGCGGCGGGGCGGCGTACTGCTGCTGAGGCGGGGCGGCGTACTGCTGCTGCGGCGGGGCTGCATATTGCTGCGGAGGCGCACCCTGTGGGGCCGAGTACTGCTGCTGCGGCGGTGGGGCGGCGTACTGCTGAGGCGGGGCGGCCTGGGGCGCCGCGTACTGCTGCGGTGGTGCGGCCTGGGGCGCGGCGTACTGCTGGGGCGGGGCGGCCTGGGGCGCCGGTGCTGGGGCCTGTGGCTGCTGCTGCGGCGGCGCGTACTGCGCGGGTGCCACCTGCGGGGCGGGTGCGGCGTACTGCTGGGGAGGCGCAGCCGGGGGCGCGGGTGCCGGAGCGTACTGAGCGGGCGCGACCTGCTGCTGCGCCGGTGCCGGCGCGTACTGCACGGGCGCCGCGGCTTGCGGCGGTGCCGGTTGCGGGGCCCACGGCTGCGGAGCTTGCTGCTGGGCCAGCGCGAGAGAAGAAACCAAGAGACCGAACACACAACCGAGCCGACCCTGCATCGTCGCCTCCACGCGAGCGGCGCTCCCCTCGTGCCGCCCGGGAACCCCCGAAAGAGTTTCCGCATGATCCCCGGGCGAGCCTGCTTCCACCAGCCCACCCGAAGCGCCTGGCCGCCAGCCCGGCAAGAGATCCGACACTCCCACCAGGCATTCGTTGCAGCCGGGACGGCCGAGCTCGGTCGATTCCGGTTCGGGGGGTGACGGAAGGGTGTCGGGGGCCTCAGTCCGCGCCCGCGGGCGCTGCCTCGGCATCGAGGCGCGCCTTCTCGGACACGATGAGCGCCCGGACATGGTCGCGAAACGCCGGGACATCTCCCTGGAAGGGCCCCGGATCGACGGGGGGCAAGACGCGGACCCGGCACCGGGCCGTTCCCCGCATCACCCAGCCGTGCTTGGGGAGCACGTCTCCGGTGCCGCTCAGGGTGATGGGGATGAGTGGCATCTGCCGCTCGATGGCCATCCGGAACGCCCCGTCCTTGAAGGCCCTCACCTGACCGTCCGGGGAACGGGTCCCCTCGGGGAACAGAAGAACCGGGACTCCGCGGGCGAGCCAGGCCTCGCAGTCCCGCACCATCGCCGCGATGCTGTCCCGGTCTCCCCGCACCAGGGGCACGTACCGGTTGAGCCGCATGTTCCAGCCGATGAACGGGATGCGGAAGTTGCTTGCCTTCGAGACCCACTTGAACGGACGCCAGAGGCCGAACAGCACCAGGATGTCAGCGAGCGAGGCGTGGTTGGAGACGAGCACCGCGCCGCCACGCCATGGCAGGTGCCGGCGCCCCTCCACCCGCAGCCGCCAGAACGGGTTGCTCCAGAAGAAGAGCTGCGCCCAGAAGCAGGAATAGAGGTGGAGGATCCGACCATTCGGGTCGAAAGGGAGCGTGACCAGCCAGACGAGGACCGCCCCGAGGAAGAGCGGGACGCAGCAGAGGGCGAGGTAGGCCCAGAACAGTGCGGAGAAGACGGCGGGCATCGGAACCGGCGGTCAGCTCGAAGCGCCGGCGCCCGGGTCTCCTGCGGTGGGCGTCGCACACTGCTTTCCCGGGCTCGCCCGGGAGGCCCGCGCCAATGGATCGCGGACGAACCCACGGAGGGCCTCGACCGCCACGCCGGCGGGACGGGAGGGGGCGAGGGGCCGGGCCTTCTCCTGCACGCCGCGGGGTTTGCGGTCACGGGTGGGGGAGCTCGCCTCGAGCGCCGCGCGCCTCTGCCGGAGGGCATGCCGGTCCGGGTCGGGGCGTGCCGCGACCGGTGGAGTGGGGCCGACCGGGGCCAGGAACGGCCCTTTGGAGGGCAGCGCGCGACGGGGCGTGCAGGTCACGGCGGGCGCGACCTTAGCACTCGCCGGCAGGGTGGTAGCGGACGGGAAGCGTCGCCACGCTCCCTCGGTGCCGGACCTGACTCCGGGCGATCCACGGGAAGATCGAGGCGCTGGCGCGTGCGCGCGCGAGGCGGAGGACCGCAGGCGGTGGACGAACCCGGTGGCGGGGGCGATCATCCGCCTCGCCGGCGTGGCGATCCACGGCGGGAGGTGGCCAATGCAGTTCCTGATCATCGCCCACGACTTCCGTGACCCCGAGGGGTTGTCGCGGCGGATGCAACATCGGCCCGCGCACGTCGAGGGGGTGAAGCGGATGAAGGCGGAGGGAACGTTCCTGGAAGGTGGGGCGATGCTGGACGACGAGGGTCGGATGGTGGGCTCGATGGTCCTGGTCGAGTTCCCCTCCCGGACCGAGGTCGACGCCTGGCTCGCGGCCGACCCCTATGTGACCGGCGAGGTGTGGGAGCACATCACGGTCCGACCGTTTCGGCGGGTGCAGCTCCCGTAGCTCCCCCCAACGCGCTGGCCCGTAACGAGGTGTCCGTAACGAGGTGTCTGGCACCTCCCGTAGGCACCTCCGTAACGAGGTGTCTGGCACCTCAAAGGGGCACCTCAAAGAGAGGCACCGCGAAAGAGTTCGTCTTGTCGAGCACTTGCGCGAGCGCGGCGCCGTCAGTGGGGTCCGGGCGGTGGCGGCAGAACGCTCAGCCCGGCGTGCACCGTTGCCTGCCAAATGGCACGGCTCCGAACCAGGCCGGGGTCGGGAAGCCGTGACTCGGGCGGCGAATCGCCGGCCCCGAGCAGGTGAACGAACGTGCCGCTGCCCGGCGAGCTGACAAAGACCAGGTGGAAGCGCTCGCCGGCGGAGAGGGTCTGTGCCGCCCCCTGGTACTCCTCCGAACGCGCCGGCAGCCGGAGATCCACGGCGACGGTGACGAGCTGAGAGGCGGTGGTTGCAAGGATCGGCTCGCCCGCGGAGAGCTCGGGGACCAGGCGGAGGATCTCGTTGTGGTGCGTCCAGAGGCTGCCGTGCATCCGTCGGTCGTTCTCGTCGAGCGCCCCGCCCACCCCGGCCCGGACGCGCTCCTCGGTCCGGCCATCCGCGACCGCCTGTGCCGGCATCTCCTCCTGACCGCCGGTCGGAGGGCCCAGAGCTGCGCGTCTCCGAGCTGGACGAAGAGCACCGGTGTTCTCTCCCGGAGACGACGCATGGGCCTGCACCCACCCTCGATACTCCCCCCTGGAGGCCAGCAGTGCCGGGACCGTCCCGGGCGCAGCCTAGTCGAGGTGCAGGCGAAGGAACCGGAACGAACCGGCAGCGGAGGCGCTGGATACGGGCGGAGCCGCAGCGCACCCGAGCATGAGCAGCGATGCGAGGAAGAGCATGCGCATCGGGTCCCGGACCCTCATGCCCCCTTGACGCGGACTGCACCGGCGTTCAGGAATGCGGGCCATGGCCGCGCCGCAGCTCCCTCTCCAGTTCGCCTCCGCTGCGGACACGGTCCACCCCGCCCTGGCCGCCTTTCACCCGCTGGTCCAGCGGTGGTTCCAGTCGACGCTCGGCCAGCCCTCGGAACCCCAGAGCCGTGGCTGGCCGCGCATCCTCGCCGGCGAGGACGTGCTCATCGCCGCGCCGACCGGTTCGGGAAAGACGCTCTCGGCGTTCCTGGCCGCCCTGGACCGCCTGCTGCGGCTCGCGCTCGAGAACCGGCTCGAGAACCGGACCTCGGTGGTCTACGTCTCGCCGCTCAAGGCGCTCGGGAACGACGTCCAGAAGAACCTGGTCGCCCCGCTCGAGGCGCTCTACCAGCTCGCCGCGGCCGAGGGCCTTTTCCCCGAGCCGGTCCGGGTCCAGGTGCGCACCGGTGACACGCCGGCGAGCGAGCGGGCACAGATGCTTCGCCGTCCGCCGCACGTCCTCATCACCACGCCCGAGTCGCTCTACCTGGTCCTCACCGCCTCCCGGGGACGCGAGACGCTCCGCCACGTGGACACGGTCATCGTCGACGAGATCCACGCGCTGGCCCGGGACAAGCGCGGCAGCCACCTCGCGCTCTCGCTCGAGCGGCTGAAGGCGCAGGTCCGGCGCCGTCCACAGCTGATCGGCCTCTCCGCCACGCAGAAGCCGGTCGAGACCTTCGCCTCGTTCCTGACCGGCCACCCCGAGGGATGCGCGGTGGTCCAGGTGGGCCACCTCCGAAAGTGCCAGCTCTCGCTCGAGACCCCCGAGGACGCGCTGAGCGCGGTCGCGACCCACGAGATGTGGGGACAGGTCTACGACCGGCTGGTGCAGCTGACCTCCGAGCACCGGACGACGCTCATCTTCACCAACACCCGCAAGCTCGCCGAGCGCGTGGCCCACGACCTGGGCACCCGACTCGGCCCCGGCACCGTCTCGGCGCACCACGGGAGCATGGCGCGGGAGCTGCGACTGGCGGCCGAGGAGAAGCTCAAGCGCGGCGAGCTGAGGGCGATGGTGGCCACCGCGTCGCTCGAGCTGGGGATCGACATCGGCGCGGTGGATCTGGTGGTGCAGCTCGGGAGTCCCCGAGGCATCGCCCTGTTCCTGCAGCGGGTCGGGCGCGCGGGCCACTCGCTGCACGGGGTGAGCAAGGGCATCCTCTTCGCCCTCACCCGCGACGAGCTGGTCGAGTGCACGGCGCTCCTCCGCGCTGTCCACGACGGGGAGCTCGACGCGGTGCGGATGCCGGAAGCGCCGCTGGACGTGCTGGCGCAGCAGATCGTCGCCGCTTGCGCGGTGGATGCCTGGGACGAGCGGGCGCTGTTCGCGCTGGTCAAGCGCGCCTGGCCGTACCGCGACCTCGGCTGGGAGCAGTACGCGCAGGTCCTCCAGATGCTCTCCGAGGGGGTGAGCGAGCGGCGCGGCCGGATGCGGGTTCACCTCCACCGCGACCGGGTGAACCACGTGCTCCGGGCGCGGAAGGGGGCGCGGCTCACCGCGCTGATGAACGGCGGCGCGATCCCCGACACCTTCACCTACCCGGTGGTGGCCGAGCCGGACGGGCGTCAGGTGGGGACGCTCGACGAGGACTTCGCGGTCGAGACGATGGCCGGTGACGTGTTCCTGCTCGGGAGCACCAGCTGGCGGGTGCAGGGGCTCCGCGGCGGCGTGGTCCGGGTCGAGGACGCGCGGGGAGCTCCGCCGAGCGTTCCGTTCTGGCGCGGCGAGGCTCCCTCGCGCACGGACGAGCTGTCGCGGGAGGTGGGGCGTCTGCGTGACGAGGTGCTCGAGCGCCCCGCGGCAGCAGAGTGGCTCGAGCGGCTCGGCCTCGGAGCGCGGGACGTCGAGGCGCTCTCCGAGTATCTCCAGGCGAGCCGCCAGGTGCTGGGAGCCTTGCCGAGCGCGCGCACCGTCATTGCCGAGCGTTTCTTCGACGAGGCCGGCGGGATGCAGCTCATCCTCCACGCGCCGTTCGGCGGGCGGATCAACCGGGCCTGGGGGCTCGCGCTCCGGAAGCGTTTTTGCCGTACCTTCGACTTCGAGCTGCAGGCGGCGGCGACGGACGACGGCATCCTCCTGTCGCTCGGTGAGCAGCACAGCTTCCCGCTCGCGGACATCTTCGAGTTCCTGCACCCGGACACCGTCGAGTCGGTGCTGGTCCAGGCCGTGCTGCAGGCGCCGCTCTTCGGGACCCGCTTCCGCTGGAGCGCGACGCGGGCGCTGGCGCTTTCCCGGTACCAGAGCGGCGGGCGCGTCCCGCCGCACATCCAGCGCGCCCGGGCGGAGGACCTGCTGGCGGCGGTGTTCCCGGCACAGGTCGGCTGTCAGGACAACCACGGCGGAGGGGAGATCGAGCCGCCTGACCACCCGCTGGTCCACGAGGCGCTGCGGGACTGCCTCACCGACGCTCTCGACGTGGAGGGACTGAAGCGCGTGCTCCGGGAGTTCCGGGCCGGAGAGATCCAGACCCTGGCCCGCGACCTGCCCGAGCCGTCGCCGCTTGCCCACGCGCTGCTGAACTCGCAACCGTACACGTTTCTCGATGAGGCACCGCTCGAGGAGCGGCGGGCCCGCGCGGTCCAGGTACGCCGGGCACTGCCGGCCGAGGACGCAGTGGGGCTCGGGGCGCTGGACGCCTCGGCGATCGAGCAGGTCATCGCCGACGCCCGCCCGCTGGTCCGCGACCCGGAGGAGCTGCACGACTGGCTGCTCGCCGCGGTGCTGGTCCCGGCGGAGGGGGTCCCGACCCACCTGCTGGAAGAGCTGGTCGCGACCGGCCGCGCAGCGAGACTGACCGTCTCGGACTTGGGCGGTAACGAGGTGTCTGGCACCTCGGGGTGCACCTCGGGGCTCCCACGCTCGTTCGTCATCTGCGCGGAACGTCTCCTGCATATTCGTGCGCTGTTCCCGGCAGCTGCTCTGACCCCGCAGCTGTCGGCGCTGGCAGGCGACGTCCCCGTGGAACGGGAGGTCGCGGCTCTTGCAGTCGTGCGAGGACGGATGGAGGTGGCAGGCCCGATCACCGTCGCAGGACTGAGCGTGGCACTGGCGTTGTCCATCGATGACGTGACTCTGGCTCTGCATCGCCTCGAGTCCGAGGGCCAAGTCCTGCGGGGGACGTTCCGACCGGGGGCAGAGCAGCTCGAGTGGTGTGACCGCAGGCTCCTTCAGCGGATCCACCGGCTCACAGTCGGACGCCTGCGGCGTGAGATCGAGCCGCTCTCGGCGCAGGACTTCATGCGCTTCCTGTTCCGGTGGCATCACCTCGAGCCGGGCGACGCGCTTGGGGGTCAGGGCGGCCTGCTGAGGGCGGTCTCCCTGCTCGAGGGCTGGGAGGCACCGGCCGCCGCGTGGGAGCAGGTGCTGTTGCCTGCCCGGGTTCGAGGCAACGTCTCCGAGTTGCTCGAGCGAGCGTGCTGGACCGGAGAGGTTGCCTGGGGGCGCCTGAGCCTCCGGGAGCCAAAGCTGGTGGGTCCACGCCGCGGTGCCGAGGTCGATGCGGTGCCCGCGCGCTTGCTCAAGCCAGGGCGGACCGCGACACTGACGTTCGTCCGACGGTCCGAGCTCGGCGCGCTTCTCGCGGCTGCGCGTCAGGAGGCTGCGGACGGATTCCCCGACGATCTCGTCGAGGGGAGCCGAGCCGTGGCCGAGGTTCTCGCTAGGCGCGGAGCCTGCTTCTTCCCCGAGCTTGTCTCGGCGTCCGGTCGGCCCGTCGAAACAGTGGAGGACGCGCTCTGGGACTTGCTCGGCCGCGGTCTGGTGACGGCCGACGCGGTGGACAACCTGCGGGTGCTGCTCAGCCCGAAGCGTCGTCGCCACCAGCGGGCGCTGAAGCACGGTGGCCCGGGGCGCTGGTCACTGCTCCGCTCGGAGGGGGTCGTGAGCGACGAGGAACGGCTTGCCTCTGTCGGGCGGCTGCTGCTGTCGCGCTGGGGGATTGTCTTCCGCGACCTCGTGGTCCGAGAGCCGCTGGCGCCGCCGTGGCGCGAGCTGGTCCGCCACTACCGCCGGCTCGAGGCGCGGGCGGAGGTCCGCGGCGGTCGCTTCCTGGCTGGGGTCGGTGGGGAGCAGTTCGCAGTGCCGGACGCGGTCGACGTCGCGCGGACGATTCGGAGATCACGGCCCTCGGGGCAGCGAATCGAGGTGGCCGCAGTCGACCCGCTCAACCTGACGGGCATCGTCACGCCAGGCCCCCGAGCTTCCGCGGTGCTCGGGCAGAAGGTCATCTACCTAGATGGCGTTCCGCAGTCCGCCCAACCGACACCGCCTGGGCCCGAAGCCGAAGCCGCCCTCGCCTCCTGACCGGTTCCCCGTCCTTGGGGCGCGCGAGCCGCTCTGCGCGAGGTGCCCACGGGAAGTGCCAGACACCTCGTTACGGACACCTCGTTACGCGCGCGGCACCACTTGGCCCGAGTCCTGCTTTGCACGCCGTCGACAGGGGGGTCGTCAAGATGCCGAGGCCAATCCGGATGCCGAATGGCGAAGAGATCGCCTTCGTGACAACGCGGTGTTTTCAACGCCGCTTCCTTCTCCGTCCGTCCGCGGAGACGAACGAGGTCCTGGGCGGTGTATTGGCTCGGGCGCTGCGTCTGCATGGCGTGGAGCTCTACGCCTTCAGCGTCCTTTCGAATCACATGCACCTGATCGTCCGCGCCCCAAGGGGAAATCTGCCGACCTTCATGCAGTACCTCCTGACGAACATCTCGAAGAAGGTCGGAAAGCTTGTCGGCTGGCGCGGCAGCTTCTGGGAGCGTCGATACTCGGCTGAACCGATTCTGGACGACGCCGCGCTCCTCGAGAGAGTCCGCTACGTGCTCGCGCACGGAGTGAAGGAGGGCCTGGTTCGACTCTGTCGTGACTGGCCCGGACTCAGCTGCTTGCCGTTCATGCGCGATGGTGAACCCAGGAGCTTTCCGTGGTTCAACTGGACGCGCCGAGCGAGTGGGAATGCGCGTCGCGCCGCCCGAGCCCTGCTCGATCGCCGCTGGGTGGAGCCGGAAGAGCTCCGGCTGACGCCCCTCCCGATTCCTGCTCTTCGGAGCTCTCGAGCACTCTGCCGCTTCCTGGAGCGGGCGGTGGACGCCATCGAGAAGCAAGCGTCACGTCAGTACCGGAAGGCCCTTGGACGAGCCGGTGTGCTGAACCAGCGTCCGCACTCGAAGCCGGCCGCGGCCAGGCGCAAACCGCGCCCCCCGTGCCACACGTCCGTTCCGGGGATGCTCGAGGCGTTCCGCGAACGATATCGGAGTTTCGCTGAGGCTTTCCGGCGCGCCTCGGTTCTTTGGAGGACCGGAGACCTCTCTGCCCGCTTCCCAGAGGCCGCGATCAAACCCTTCCTCTGGCCAACGTCCAGGTGACGGCGCGGGCCAGGTGAGGGAAACGAGCGCCGACCAGAGAACCCCCGGAGCGCTCCCGAGCCAGCCCGGCACGACCCTCACCCCTGCAGCACTCGGCAGCTGACCGCCGGGCTGGCCTTCGAGCCACGGCACTTGGTGTCCCTTGCTCTTTGCGCTCCCGATCGGTCGGGGACGTGGGGAAGTGCTCGGGAAGTGCCAGACACCTCGTTACGGGACACCTCGTTACGGACACCGCGGTACGGCCTGGCATCAGCGGCAGCTCATGGTCGCCCGCTCAATGCCGGTAGCTGCTGCGCAGCATGAAGAAGATCGCCACCCCGGTCACCGAGACATACATCCAGATGGGCCAGAGAACGCGGGTCACCCGACGGTGCCGCCGGAACTCCCGGCGGAGCGCGAACCAGAAGGCCGTCAGTGCCAGCGGAACCACGGTGGTTGAGAGGAGTACGTGCGTGGCAAGCACCATCAGGTAAACGCCGCGCATCGCGCCGGTGCCGGCGTACCGCGTGTCCCCGTGCACCGCGTGGTACGCGAGGTAGCAGATCAGGAACAGCGAAGAGGCCACGAACGCGCCGACCATCAGGATGCGGTGCACCCGCATCGAGCCACGGCGGATCGCCACCCACCCCGAGAACAGCAGAACCGCCGCCGTCGCGTTCAGGCTCGCGTTCACCGCGGGGAGGAACCGGAGGTCCGCCGCGCCAGGCGCACCTCCTCGACGCACCAGCAGCAGCCACCCGAGCAGCAGCAGCGCGGCCACCGACACCACGGCGTTGAACAGGAAGAACCACCGATCCGCAGCCGGATCGGCAGCCCGCGACGAGGCGGAAGTCAGGTCACGCATTCCGGAGCCGGCCGACTAGCACAGGCCAGGACCCGCGTGGGCGCGTCACCGCAAACCTGCCGACTGGCTCGTTCAGGCACGGAACTCGGGCAGCCGTTGCTTGCCGGCCAGCGCTGGCGCGAACAGGTCCCCACGCTCGCGGAGACGCCGGGGCACGGTGTGGATGTTGAACTTCCCCGGCTCGAGTCGCGCACTCACCTCGTCCCATTCCAGAGGGGTGGAGACCGGCGCGCCCTCCACCGGGCGAATCGAGTAGGGGGCGACCATTGTCTTCAGCCGCCCGTTCTGGTGCGCGTCGAGGTACAAGCGCCCGCGCCGCCGGTTCAGGGCGCGCTCCGTCGTCGCCAGGTCCGGGAAGCGGGCCGCGAGCGCTCCGGCCACCGCCTCGGCGAATCCGAGCGTCTGCGCGTGGGTATGCCCCGGCCCGAGCGGGACGAAGACGTGGAGCCCACGCTTCCCCGAGGTCTTGGGCACCGAGGTCAGCTTCAGCTCGTCGAGCAAGCCCTTCAGCGCCTTCGCCAGCGGGGCGATCTGCGCCCACCCGGCCTCGGCGGGGTCGAAGTCGAACGCCACCCAGTCCGGCTCGTCCACGGTGGCCGCACGGCTCGAGGTCATGTGCAAGGTGAGCGCGGACTGGTTGGCGAGCCACGACACGGTCTCCGGTCGGTCGACGACGATGTGCTCCAGCGGGTGGTCGACGTGCTGCACCGTCACCCGGGGGATCCACGGGGGTGCGGAGGTCGCGCCCTGGCGGAAGATGCCGGGCTTGCCGATGCCCTGGGGCCACTGCTGCATGGACAGCGGCCGTCCGCGGAGCGCGGCGATGAGCGCCGGGGCAACCGCATCGTCGTACGCCCTGACGTCGGCCTTGGTGATCTTCGAGAGGGGGAAGAGGACCTTCTCCGGATGGGTGATGGGCACCTGGGCGGGCGGAGGCTCCGAAGCGGTGACCTGGGACGACGGCGGCGGGGAGGCTGTCACCGAGGACTCGTCTCCGTCGCCGCGGTTCGAGTGCCACGTCCCGAAGCCCTCGGCCGGAGAAGTCCCGAAGAACCCGGTGGCGGGCGCGCCGTCCGGGTCGGCGCCATCCGGACCGCCGCCTTTCGAGGAGGGTGTGCTCGCCCCTCGTCTCTTGGGGCTCGCCGACTTGCCCTGCGTCGACCCGCGGCGACCCGAGGTCGTCCGTGCCCGCGCTGCGGAGACCGAGCGCCCTGCGGCCCGCCGCCCCGAGGCCGCCGCTCCCGACCCGCGCGACGCCTTCGCGGGCCGTGCGGCGCCCGGCTCGTCCTGGCCGATCTCCAGCGGCCCCTTGTCCTCCCGGAGCCCCTGGAACGAGGGGTGCCGCAGCCTCCCGTCGCGCGTCCACTCGGTGAACTGCAGCTCGGCCACGTGCCGCGGCTTCACCCAGTGGGCATCGCGCATTCGCGGGGCGTCCTCGATCGCCGGGCGAGGAACCTCGTCCTTCTTCAACAGCGTGAGAAGCCGGCGTCGCATCGTCCGGTCGAACCCGGTCCCGACCTTCCCGGCATAGACGAAGGCCGAGCCTCGTCGAGCCGCGACCAGCAGCGCCCCGATCTCGGCCGCCCCGTTGGAGATGGGAGTCCAGCCGGCGATGACCAGCTCGTCCGTGCCGAGGACTTTGAGCTTCAGCCAGTCGGCGCTGCGGGTCCCGGTGTACGGCGAGCCACGGAGCTTCGCCAGGAGCCCCTCCCAGCCGCGGCGCTTCGCCTCGGCCAGCGCGCTCTCCTCGTCGCCGCGAACGCGCTGGGCCAGCTCGAGCGGCGGACGAGTGTTGGCCATCACCGACTCGAGCAGCTCGCGCCGCTCCTCGAGCGGCCGTGAGCGGAGGTCCTCCCCGTCGAGCCAGAGCAGGTCGAACACCACGTAGCGATGCTCGGCCTCCGGATCGGCGAGCTTCTGGAAGCGCGACACCCCCTTCGCGTCGAGTGCCACCAACTCGCCGTCGAGCACCGCCTCGCCGACCACCATCTGCGAGAGCGCCGGGAGCACCCAGGGGAACCGGGTCCCGAAGTCGAGGTCGTTCCGCGAGCGCACCGACACCTTCCCGCCCGAGATGGCGGCGAGGGCGCGGTACCCGTCGTACTTCACCTCGTACACGTACCGGCTCGCCGGCGCCGGAGTGCCCTTGGACAGCACGGCCAGCATCGGCGGCCAGACCCGCGCGAGCAGCCTGTCCGGATCGGGGTGGACGCCGCGGAGCTGGCGTTGCCGCTCGGGCCCGCGGGTCACCCGGCGCCCGCTCGCCACCGACTCGGGGCGCTCGGCCACGACGTCGTAGTCCGGCCGCTCGGTGCCGTCCTTCGCCTTGAACAGGAGCCACTGGGCCTTGCCGCCCTGGGGGCGGGTCCGGACCAGGTGCCAGCCCCCCTTGAGCTTCTGCCCGTTGAAGACGAGATGCAGGTGTCCCTTCCGTCGCTGAGCCTCCGCCTCGCCGGGTGGCTCGCTGTCGTAGGTGCCGCGGTCCCAGATGATGCTGTCGCCTGCGCCGTACTCGCCGTCGGGGATGCGCCCCTCGAAGTCGCCGTACGCGAGCGGGTGGTCCTCGGTCTCCACCGCGAGCCGCTTCTGGGCGGGGTCGTAGCTCGGGCCCTTGGGGATGGCCCAGCTGGCGAGAACACCGCCCATCTCGAGCCGCAGGTCGTAGTGGAGCCGGGTCGCGTCGTGCTTGTGCACCATGAACCGCAGCGCTCCGGCGGGAGCGGGCGCCGCCCGCTCGGGTGCAGGCTCGGGCGTGACCGTGAAATCGCGCTTCTGCCGGTACGTCTCGAGCGGGTCTTTGCGGCGGGCCATGGGGTCTCCTGCCTGGAGGCAAGGTCAGCACGCCACCCCCGGGTCGCGCAAAGGCCGCGCGTTCCGGGTGGCTGGCCATTCAACGCCGGCCCGACGAGTTCAGGACGTGCTCGGGGTTGAGGTGCCCGGGGAGGAGGTGCCAGACACCTCGTTAACAGACACCCTCGGTGGCACCCTGCTCTGGTGTCCGGGGACCTGGGTTGATCGGGCGTGCGCACCGCCGGACTCAGAGTCCGTGGTTCGGGATGCTTACGAGGGGCGCGCGAAACCAAATGAGTCAGGCCCAGCGCCGTCTCAGCTGGGACGCCGGCCTTGGTGCCAGACACCTCGTTACCGGCACCTCGTGGCCGCACCTCGTGACCCCACCTGAGCCTCCACCAGGCGACTGCCTCCGCGCACGCCTCCCGGGGAAGTCCCTCGTCGTTGCCACCCAGGGTGTACACGCGGTCCACACTCCGCATCCCGTTGACGCATCGTGCCCGCCCCCTCGCTCCGGCCACGAGCGCGTTGCTAGGGTGCCCTGCGGCCCATGGTTTCTCGCTGGCTTCAGCCCGAGGCCCTCTTCTGGGGGGGCCGCCTTCTGCGCGATGTCGCGCTCGCGCTGGCCGGCGACGGTACCTGCGAGACCGCCGGCACACCCCCCGCTGGCGCCACCATCGAGCGCCTCCACGGCAAGCTGCTGCTTCCCGGCCTGGTCAACGCGCACAGCCACGCCTTCCAGCG
>DATKKF010000030.1:0-20173 GCA_035543115.1 Myxococcaceae bacterium | reverse complement strand
TGACGCTCGACACCGAGGGCCTCGGCCCGGACGGTGTGGCGGGCGCGCTGGTCGGCCTGCTTCGCTCCCTGCAGGGGCCGCTGACCCGACCGGGGGCGGCACCGTGAGGGTGACCGTCCAGTCCCGTTCCGGAGCGTACTTCGTCGACATCGGTCCGGGGCTGCTCGCGGGCCTCGCCGCGGACCCCGAGGGCGCGGGGCTGACCGGCCGCGTGGCGGTGGTGACCGACGCGAACGTCCGCCCGCTCTGGGGCGACCGGCTGCGGGCCGACCTCGCACGCGCCGGGCTGGACCCGGTGCTGCTCGAGGTTCCGCCGGGCGAGGGCAGCAAGACCCTGGCCCAGGCCGACGCGCTCTGGACCAGGCTCATCGAGTCCGGGGTCGGTCGCGGGGACACGGTGCTCGCGCTCGGGGGAGGCGTGGTCGGGGACCTCGCCGGCTTCGTGGCGGCGACGTTCCACCGGGGGCTACGGCTCCTCCATGCGCCCACGACGTTGCTCGCGCAGGTCGACTCGTCCATCGGCGGAAAGGTGGCGATCGACCACCGGCTGGGGAAGAACCTCATCGGGGCCTTTCATCCACCGGTCAGGGTGCTGTCCGACGTCTCCACCTTGAGGACCCTGCCGGCTCGCGAGCGCTGGAACGGGCTGGCGGAGGTGGTGAAGACCGCGCTGGTGCTCGACGGCGAGCTGTTCGACGAGCTGGAGACGGCGCTCCCGGCGCTGGGGGGAGGTCGGACCGACGACGAGGGCTGGGCGGGGGTGGTGGGGCGCACGGCGGCGCTGAAGGCCCGGCTGGTGTCGGAGGACGAGCTCGAGCGCGGGCCGCGGATGCTCCTGAACTTCGGGCACACCGTCGGCCATGCGCTCGAGGCGGCGACCGGACACGGGCCCCTGAGCCACGGCGAGGCGGTGGTGGTGGGGATGCGGGCGGCGGTCGCGGTCTCCGAGCGCCTCGGCCGGCTCGGGGACGGGCACGCGAGACGCATCGAGGCGATGCTGGCGCAATTCCCGCGGCCTCCAGCGGTGAGCCGTCCGGAACGCGCCCAGGTCCGGGCGGCGCTCGACCGGGACAAGAAGGCGAACGCGGGGAGGATCCGCTATGTCGTCCTGGAGAGCATCGGGCGGGGCGCGGTGGAGCCGGCGCTCTCCGAGGAGCTGCTCGGGTACGCCATCGACCGGGCGCTGGAGTCGCTCTGATGCGGGTGCTGGTGCTGCACGGTCCCAACCTGAACCTGCTCGGGGAGCGGGAACCAGAAGTGTACGGGCGAGCGACGCTGGAGGAGATCGACGCGCGGATCGGCGAGCGGGCGCAGCACCTCGAGGCAGAGGTGCGGACGTTCCAGAGCAACCACGAGGGTGCGCTGATCGACCGTCTGCACGCCGAGCGGCGCTGGGCGGACGGCGTCCTGTTCAACCCCGCCGCGCTGACCCACTACGCCTGGTCGCTGCGGGACGCGGTGGCGGCGGTGTCGCTGCCCTGCATCGAGGTGCACCTGTCGGACGTCAGCAAGCGCGAGGAGTGGCGACGGGTGAGCGTGCTCGAGGACGTGCGCGCCGCGCTGTGTGCCGGTCGCGGGCTGGACTCGTACCTCGAGGCGCTCGAGCTGCTGCTGGAGATCGCGCCCGGGCCCGAACGGGACGCGCAGGGGACCGCTGCGCTCCTCGCCGAGCGGCTGGCCCATCCCGAGGAGCGCGGGGTGCTCGCCCGCGAGCTGGCGCAGATCATCCGTCGCTCGGGTCGGTTCCGCTGGGTGGGGCTCTACGATGTCGGGCCAAGCGAGGTGGAGGTCCGCGGCTGGGCGGGACCCGCGGCCCCGGCGCATCCCAGGTTCGCCCGGGGGGATGGGCTGACCGGCGCCGCGGTGCTCGGCGGACGGCCGGTGATCTCCCAGGACGTGCGGGGTGACACCCGGCACCTGGCGACGCTGGAGGGCACGCGGGCGGAGGCCATCTTCCCGGTCATCGGGCCGTCCGGCGTGGTGGGGACGCTGGGCGTGGAGAGCGGGAATGCCCAGGCCTTCACCGCCGAGCGCGTTCGCTGGCTCGAGCGCTGCGTCGAGGCCCTGGCTCCCTTCTGGCCGGGCCGGGCGGGGTCCGCGGGGCGATGATCCACGGCATCAGCCATCGCGGACCGAGTGCACGGCGTCGGCGAGCGAGCGGACCAGCGCAACCGGGCCATCCGTCTTTCCGCCGGAGCGGGCGATCTCGGCGACCAGAGCGCTCCCTACCACGACGCCATCGGCATGGGCGGCGAGCGCGCGGGCCTGCTCGGGCACGGAGATCCCGAAGCCGACGGCGACCGGTGCCTTGCTCGCCGCGCGGACCGCGTCGAGCCGGGCAGGGAGATCGGGGGGGAGCGTCGTCCGGGCACCGGTGACCCCGGTGATGCTCACGAAATAGAGGAAGCCGCGGGTGCGGCTCCCGATGGTGCGAAGCCGGTCGGGTGGGGTGGTCGGGGCGGCGAGGAGCACGAGCGAGAGGCCTTTCGCGGCGGCGGGGTCGCCGAGCGCGCCCGACTCCTCGAGCGGCAAGTCGGGAACGATGAAGCCGTCGACGCCGACCTCGGCCGAGCGGGCGACGAACGCCTCCACACCCATCCGCACGATGGGATTCAGGTAGCCCATCAGCACCAGCGGGACCGCGCAGCCCTGGCGGCGAAGGCGTGCCACGAGGTCGAGGATGCCGGTCAACGTGGTTCCGGAGCGCAGCGCGCGTTCAGCCGCGAGCTGGATGGTCGGACCGTCGGCGAGCGGATCCGAGAACGGCACACCGAGCTCGATGACGTCGGCCCCTGCCTCGGCGAGCGCCGGGACGAGCCGCCCAGTCGCGGCCAGGTCCGGATCTCCGGCGCAGAGGTAGACGATCAACGACTTGCGGTTCGCCGCCCGGGCCGCCTGGAAATGGCGCTCGAGGCGGTTCGTCACGTCCGGGCCCCGGGCGTCCGCTTCTCGATCTCCGCGAGCACGTGCAGTAGGTCCTTGTCCCCGCGGCCCGACAGATTGACCAGCAACCGCCTCCCTCGCCCGAGCTCCCGAGCCACGTCGCGGGCCCGGGCCAGTGCGTGGGCGGTCTCCAGCGCCGGGAGGATTCCCTCGAGCCGGCAGCACTCTTGAAGCGCGGCCAGGGCCTCGTCGTCGGTCGCGGTCCGGACGTCGAGCCGGCCGGTGTCGCGCAGGTACGCGAGCTCCGGGCCCACGCCGGGGTAGTCGAGGCCGGCGCTCACCGAGTGCGCCTCGGCGACCTGGCCGTCGTCCGTCTGGAGCACCGAGCTGGCGCTTCCATGAAGGACCCCGAACTTGCCGGCGGTCAGCGAGGCCCCGTGCTTGCCGGTGCCGAGGCCCTCACCGCCGGCCTCGACCGCGACCAGCCGCACCGAGGCGTCGCCGAGGAACGCGGTGAACGCGCCCATGGCGTTGGAGCCGCCACCCACGCAGGCCACCA
Source organism: Myxococcaceae bacterium (assembly GCA_035543115.1). GTDB lineage: Bacteria > Myxococcota > Myxococcia > Myxococcales > Myxococcaceae > RPRB01. The sequence continues at coordinate 16,731 of DATKKF010000030.1, read as the reverse complement.
CCGCGTCGGGCAGGGTGCCGAGGCGCTCCATCCACTGCGCGCGTGCCTCGTCGCCGATGACGCGCTGAAGGTCCCGAACCAGGCTCGGGTAGGGGTGCGGACCGGCGACGCTCCCGATGAGGTAGAAGGTGGTCTCCACGTTCGTCACCCAGTCGCGGATCGCCTCGTTCATCGCGTCCTTGAGCGTCCGGCTGCCGCTCTCCACCGGGCGCACGGTGGCCCCGAAGAGCTGCATCCGCTGCACGTTCGGCGCCTGGCGGCGGACGTCCTCGGCGCCCATGAAGACCTCGCACGGCAACCCCGCCCGGGCGCACGCCGCCGCGGTGGCCACCCCGTGCTGGCCGGCGCCGGTCTCGGCGATGATCCGCCTCTTCCCCATCCGCACGGCGAGCCGCACCTGGCCCACGGTGTTGTTCACCTTGTGGGCGCCGGTGTGGAGCAGGTCCTCGCGCTTGAGCCACACCTTGGCGCCGCCGAACGCCTCGGTGAGCCTGGCCGCGAAGGTCAGCGGGGTGGGGCGGCCGGCCCAGTCGCGGAGGTCCGCGGCCACCGCGGCCCGGTACGCCGGGTCCTCCCGGGCCTCGGCCCAGGCCCGGGCGAGCTCGTCGAGCGCCGGGATGAGCGTCTCGGGCACGTAGCGGCCGCCGTACCGACCGAACCGACCTGCCTGCTGCTCCGCTTGACTCATCGCTCCTCCGCCGCCCGCACCGCGGCCACGAAGGCCCCGAGCAGGGCCAGGTCCTTGACCCCGGGGCTCGACTCCACGCCCGAGGCAACGTCGACCCCGCCCGGCGCCGCCCGGCGGATCGCCTCGCCCACGTTGGCAGGCGACAGGCCACCCGCCACCCAGAAGGGCACCCCGAACCTCCGCGCGTCCCGGGCGAGCGACCAGTCGAAGCTGCGCCCCGAGCCTCCGAACCCATCCACTCTCGCGTCCAGCAGCAGCTCGGCTGCGCGCGCCGACACGCTCCGGGGCAGCGAGGACGCGATGCGCAGCACCTGCCACACCGGAGCGCCCACGTCCCCGTAGTCCGCCGGGTCCTCGTCGCCGTGAAGCTGGACCGCCCCGAGGCCCACCCTTGCCACGGTGGCGCGCACCTCGGCGGGCGAGGCGCGCACGAACACCCCGACCCTCAGGACCCCGGAGGGAAGCGCCTCGGCGATCTCCGCCGCCCGGTCGAGCGCGACCCGCCGCTTGCTCCCCGCCCAGAAGTTGAACCCCAGCACCTCCACGCCCGCCTCGACCGAGGCCAACGCGTCCTCGAGCCGGGTGATGCCGCAGACCTTGACCCGGGTCCTCACGCCGCGTCCACCAGGGCCCGCACGGCCGCCGCCGGATCCGCCGCCCGCATCACGCTCTCGCCCACCAGCGCCGCGCCGGCGCCCGCGGCCGCCACCCGGCGGACGTCCTCCCCGGTGCGGAGTCCGCTCTCGGCGACCAGGATCCGCCCGGCCCGGGCGAGCGACGGAGCGAGTCGCTCGAACCGTCCCTCGTCGACCTCGAGCGTCTCGAGGTCCCGCGCGTTCACCCCGACCAAGGTGGCGCCCAGGGCGTCGGGGGCCTCCAGCTCGAACGGCTGGACCAGCTCGAGCAGCACGTCCAGCCCGAGGTCGCGGGCCGTGGACCAGAGCTCGCGCAGACGCGCCGGCTCGAGCGCCCCGGCGATGAGGAGGACCGCGTCGGCGCCGGCCTCGGCCGCTTCGGCGACCATGTGCGGCTCGACCACGAAGTCCTTCCGGAGCAGCGGAACGTCGACCGCCGACCGGACTGCACGGAGGTCGTCGAGAGAGCCCCCGAAGCGGTGAGCCTCGGTGAGCACGCTCACGCACCGAGCCCCGCCCTCGACGTAGGCCCGCGCTTGCGCCGGCGCGTCGACCGCGCGGATGGCGCCGGCGGACGGGGAGGCCCGCTTCACCTCGCAGATGAGCGGGAACCCTCGGCCGCCCCGGAGCGCAGCCTCGAAGCGCGGAGCCCGGCGCGGCCCGCTCGCCACCTCGGCGAGCAGCCGCGGGCGCTCGCGCATCCGCCGGGCGCACTCCTCGCGGGCGGTCGCCACCAGCCGGGCCAGCACGCCGCGGGGTGGCCGCCAGGCGCGGGCGTCGGCGCCCCCGGAGCTCACGCCGTCACGCCCGTCCGGGTCAGGGCCACCAGGCGCTCCAGCCGGGTGCGTGCCGCCCCGGAATCGATGCTCTCCGCGGCCCGGAGCACGCCCTCGGCCAGCGTCTCCACGGCGTCCGCGACCCACAGCGCCGCCCCCGCGTTCAGGAGCACCGCGTCTCGCACCGGGCCGTCGTGCCCGTCGAGGAGCCCCATGAGGAGCCGCGCGTTGTCCTCGGGCGAGCCGCCCCGGAGGGCGCCGCCGGCCACCGGCTTCAGCCCGCCGTCCTCGGGCCGGAGGACGACCTCGCGGACCTGACCGGCCTCGACCCAGGCGGCACGGGTGGGTCCGCTCGGGGAGATCTCGTCGAGCCCCTCGAGACCGTGGACGACCAGTGCGCGCTCCGTCCCGAGCCGGGCCAGGGTCTCGGCCACCACCGGCACGAGCGAGGCCGCGTAGACGCCCAGCAGCTGGCGTGGCGCGCGCGCCGGGTTGGCGAGCGGGCCGAGCAGGTTGAAGACGCTGCGCACGCCCACCTCGCGCCTCACCTGCCCGACGTGCCGCATGGCCCCGTGCAGCGCCGGTGCGTAGAGGAAGCCGATCCGCACCTCGGCCAGGCAGCGCTCGATGACCTCGACCGGCGCGTCCACCCGGACACCGCAGGCGGTGAGGAGATCCGCGCTCCCGCTCTGGGAGGAGACACTGCGGTTGCCGTGCTTGGCGACGGTGACGCCCGCCCCGGCGACAACCAGCGCGGCGGCGGTGGAGATGTTGAACGTCCCGGCGCCGTCGCCGCCCGTTCCACAGGTATCCAGGACCACCCTGCCCGGCGGGAGGCGGACCGGCGTCGCCCGGCGCCGCATCACGGCGGCCGCGGCGGCGATCTCCGCCGGGGTCTCGCCCTTCATCCGGAACGCGACGAGGAAGGCGCCCATCTGCGCCGGGGTGGCCTCGCCCTGGAAGATGGATTCGAAGGCAGCCTCGACCTCGGCGACAGTGAGGTCCACCCGGTCCACCAGCTTCTGGAGGACTGCCTTCATGGACCGAGTCGCCCCTCGAGGAAGTTCCGGAGCAGCGCGGGGCCGTCCGGGGTGAGGACGCTCTCCGGATGGAACTGCACGCCCACCGTGGGGTGGGTGCGGTGGCGAAGCGCCATCACCTCGCCGTCGTCGGTGGAGACGGCGGTGACCTCGAGCACCTCCGGCAAAGTGCTCCGCTCGACCACCAGGGAGTGGTAGCGACCGACCGGAAGCGGCCGTGGCAGGCCCGAGAAGAGCCCTCGGCCCTGGTGCGACACGGGCGAGGTCTTCCCGTGCACCACCCGGCCCGCGCGCCGCACCACGCCGCCGAAGGCCGCGCCGATGGACTGGTGGCCGAGGCAGACCCCGAGGATGGGCACCTTGCCGCTGAGCGCCTGGATCAGCGGGACCGAGATGCCGGCCTCGGCCGGTGTGCAGGGGCCGGGGCTGAGGACCACCGCCTCGGGGGTCATCGCCCGGACGTCGGCGACGGAGATCTCGTCGTTCCGGTGGACCTCCACCTCGGCCCCCAGCGACTGGAACGCCTGGACCAGGTTGAAGGTGAACGAGTCGTAGTTGTCGACGACGAGGATCACGGCCCCGCCTCGTCTCCAGCGATGGCCACCAGGGCGGCCCGGAGCTTGTGCCCCGTCTCCTGGTACTCGGCCTCGGGCGTGCTGTCGTGGACGATGCCCGCGCCGGCCTGGAATCGCAGCCGCCGTCCACTCAGGGCGACGGCGCGGATGACGATGGCCAGGTCCATGTCCCCGTCGAACCCGACGTATCCGGCGGCGCCGGCGTAGGGTCCGCGCGAGACCGGCTCCAGCTCGTCGATGATCTCCAGCGCCCGCACCTTCGGCGCACCGCTGACGGTGCCGGCCGGGAAAGCCGCGGCGACCACATCCCAGGCGTCGAGTCCCGGGTCGAGCGTCCCCGAGACCTGACTGACCATGTGCATCACGTGGCTGTAGCGCTCGATGACCTCGCGTTCCTCGACCTTCACCGTGCCCGGGCGGCTGACCCGGCCCACGTCGTTCCGTCCGAGGTCCACCAGCATCACGTGCTCGGCCCTCTCCTTGGGGTCCGCCTTCAGCTCGGCTTCGAGCGCCGCGTCCTCCGCGGGCGTCGCCCCGCGCTTCCGGGTGCCGGCGATGGGGCGCACCGTGACCGTCTCGCCCGAGAGCCGGACCAGGAGCTCGGGGGAGGCGCCGGCCAGGGCCCGGTCGCCGAACCGGAGGAAGAAGAGGTAGGGGGTGGGGGAGACGCGGCGGAGCGCGCGGTAGAGCTCGAACGGGTCGCCCTGGTAGTCGGCCGAGAGCCGGCGCGAGAGCACCACCTGGTAGCAGTCGCCGGCGGCGATGTACTCGCGGGCGCGCGCCACGGCCGCCTCGAAGCCGGCGCGCCCCCAGCCGTCCTCGAGGCCGCCGAGTGCCGGGGCCGGGCCCGGAGGGGGCAGCGGGCGCTGCAGAGCCTCGGCAAGGGCGTCCGCGCGCTCCATCGCCGCCCGGTACGCCGCCTCGACGCTCCCGTGGAGCGGCAGGTGCACCGAGGCCCAGATGCGAAGCCGGTGGCTCAGATTGTCGAACACGGCACAGCGGTCGACCAGCATCCACTCGCCATCCGGGAAATCCGGGTCCGGCCCGTGGCGCTGGGGGACACGCGGCTCGAACCACCGGACGGCGCCGTGGCCGAGGTAACCCACCAGCCCGCCGACGAAGGGTGGGGCGCCCTCGGGCCGGGCGAACTCGAACGGCTCCAGCAGCTCGCGCAGGGCGTCCAGCGGCGGCAGCTGGTCCTCGAAGGTGCGCGACCCGGCCTGCTCGAGCACCACGCCATCCGGCCCCTGGCGCACGAGCGCGATGGGCTCGTCGCCGAGGAAGGAATACCGACCCCAGCGCTCACCGCCCTGCACCGACTCGAGCAGGAACGCGTGCGACGGGGTGGGCAGCTTGAGGAACGCGCTGACCGGCGTCTCGGTGTCCCCCGGAAGCTCGCGCCACACCGGCACGAGGTTCCCGCGGGCAGCGAGTCGCTCGAAGCTGGCCAGGCTCATCCGGGTGTCACGCATCGGCGGGGACCCTAGCGCACTCGCGCTGGACCCTGTCGGACGGGACACGCGCGCGGGGGAGGGTTGCGGGGGGAGCGGTCCCCTCGGGAGGCTCGGTCGGCGGGCGCCGGCGCAGCTCGTTCGCTCGCCTGGACGGCAGGCCCGAACGTCGGCGCGCGCGGGCATGGACGCCAGCCTGCGTTCGGCGTCAGCGGACGTGATCCTGAAACGGGCTTCGCGAAGCCGGATGGAACGGCCAACACGGGCAGGGCGACCCCCCCTGCGTCCGGGACCGTTCCGAGATGCTTCGCAGACCGCTGCCAGCTCAGGCGAAACACCGACGTGGATGACCGCGGTGGCTCCCCGGAACGAGGCCGCGCAGGCCGATCGGAGCCGATTGCCGGGCGCCCCGGTCAGGCCTTCTCCAGCTCCTCGATCGACTTCTTCGGATCCAGCCAGGTCGCGAACTTGTGGGTCAGGTACCTCTTCGCCTGGCCCCGGAGGAGCAGCCCCGGGTCGGTGGCCTCGCCGCCCACCGTCTTGTCGGTGACCCGGAGCGTGGCGTCGAGGTGGATGCCCAACACCTTGCCGTGGAGCTTCGCCTCGTCGCCGGCCCACGTGGCCTGGATGCCGTGCTGGGCCCAGTGCGCGGTGAGATGCTCCATCCTCTTCTTCGCCTCGGCGCGCGAGAGCGTGTGCGGAACCTGGAAGTCGATCTTGCCCATCGTCGTTCAGACTCCTTCCGAGCCAGCAGGGGACGGCCTCCGTCGCTTCGGGAGCTTCACCCGCTCCGCCTCCGGGCCACCGTACCGGGTCAGGTAGGCCCCGAGGTCGACTTTCTCCGCGGTCCGGAGCGAGCTCATCGGCCGAACCTTGCCGATGACCGGCCGTTCCTGGAAGGGCCTGTCGTGAAGCCCGAGCACCCACATGAAGTTGGCCACGCTGACCGCGTCCCGTCCGTCGAGCGCGTAACGATCGTTGAGGTGGGCGAGCCGGCCGAGGGCCTCGTCGGGCGAGGGGCTCCACTCGAGGATCTTCTTTCCCCAGAGCATCCGGAGGTAGCCGTGGATGCGCCCCTCCTCGCGGAGCTCGCGCTGGGCGGCGTTCCACAGGGGGTCGGCGGTCTCCCCCCGGTCCAGCTGCTCGAGCGTGTAGGTGTGCTCGCGCCGATCCCTCGCGTGGGCGGTCAGCGTCTCCTGCGCCCAGCGGGGCAGGGAGGTGAAGAGCAGCTGGGCGTGGACCGGGGTGTGGAGGCAGTAGTTGAAGCCGAGCTCCCGACGCACCAGCAGCTCCTCGAGGAACGACTGGACGCCGGGCTGGTCCGGCCCGTGCGCCTCGATGCAGGCCCGGGCCACCTCCCCGGCGAAGAGCAGGCCCCAGTGGAGGGCAGGGGAGACGCCGGACTGGCCGCGTTGCCCGGGCGCGTTGCGGGCCTCATCGAACCGGGTGACCTGCCCGCCGACGAAGACCCGCAGCGACTCGAGCGCGGCGGTCCGTCCTCCTGGACGGTTCCTCACCGGGGACACCGAGTGGTCGATGTCGAAGGCGTCCAGCTGGCCGACGAGCCGCCCGGGGGACGTCTCGGGGGCGAAGCCCGGGTCGACCCTGTCCGCGGCCCGGGCGTGCGCGGGCTCGGGTCCGGCGGGGAGCTCGCCGAGGTACTCGGGCCAGAGCTTCCGCAGCTTCGGGCGGAGCGTGTAGGCCCCCACCTGCCTCTCGGGGATGCGCTGCATGGGCACGACGCAGGAGGCGTCGACGGCAAGGAGCGGCACGTCCAGCGCCCTGGCCGCCCCGCGCAGGTGACCGGGGATGATGAACGAGGGGAACCAGTCCGAGACCACCGCCGCGGCCCGCCGGCCGAGCTGGGCCAGCCGGGGGGCGTGGGCGCGGGTGTTCCGGGGCAGCTCGATCCAGCAGGGGATGCCGCGGGCCCGCATCGCCGCGCCGAGCTCGTCGAGGCCCTGGAGGACGAAGGCGTGCAGCCGGTCGGAGGCATGGGGGTAGTCCGGCCGGAGCGCGTGGTAGCAGATGACCGGGAGCCGGAGCCTGTTCCCCAGGGCGATCGCCGCCTGGAGCGCGTGGTTGTACGGCACGCGCTGGTTCACCATGCACCAGTACAGGACGTACTCGCCCCGCGATGGCAGGGGAGCGTCGCGGACGACGCGGATCCGGGCGGGGTCGACGCCGATCTCGGTCCAGGAGAAGCCGGTGGGCATGGGGCGCCTGTTTAATGCCCCGGGTATGCTCCCCGCGGTAGAACGGAGCGAACAGTCATGGCCTTTCCAATCCACCGTCCCCGGCGACTGCGCCGCACCGAGGCGCTCCGGCGCATGGTGCGCGAGACGGAGCTCCGCTCCTCCGACTTCATCTATCCGCTCTTCGTGGTGGAGGGCCGGGGCGTCAGGAAGCCGGTGCCCTCCATGCCGGGCATCGACAACCTCTCGGTGGACCTGGCGGTGGAGGAGGCGAAGCGCGCCCGGTCCGTGGGCGTGCCGTCGGTCATCCTCTTCGGCATCCCCGGCCACAAGGACCCCCGCGGCACCGGCGCCTGGGCGGAGGACGGCATCGTCCAGAAGGCGCTCCGCGAGCTCAAGAGTGCGGTCCCCGAGCTCCAGCTGATCGCCGACGTGTGCCTGTGCGAGTACACCGACCACGGCCACTGCGGCGTCATCCACGGCGGCGAGGTGGACAACGACCAGAGCCTCCCCCTTCTCGCCCAGATGGCGGTGTCCTGCGCGAAGGCCGGGGCGGACATCGTCGCCCCCTCGGACATGATGGACGGGCGGGTGGCGGCCATCCGCGCAGCGCTCGACGGGTCCGGGCTCGCCCGGACGCCCATCCTCAGCTACGCGGCGAAGTACGCCTCCGGCTTCTATGGGCCGTTCCGCGAGGCGGCCCAGAGCACGCCCCAGTTCGGCGACCGGCGCGGTTACCAGATGGACCCGGGCAACGTCCGCGAGGCGCTCAAGGAGACGGCGCTGGACCTGGATGAGGGCGCGGACCTGGTGATGGTGAAGCCCGCGCTCAGCTACCTGGACGTCATCGCCAAGGTGAAGGAGCGGTTCGATGTCCCCGTCGCCGCGTACAACGTGTCCGGTGAGTACGCGATGGTGAAGGCGGCGGCCGCCAATGGCTGGATCGACGGGCAGCGGGTGATGATGGAGGTCCTCACGTCCATCAAGCGCGCCGGCGCTGACCTCATCCTCACCTACCATGCGGTGGAAGCCGCCGAGCTGCTGGCCTCGTGAGCCGCGCGCGGAAGGGCAGGGGCAGGAGCTCCGGGAAGCCTCCACCCCGGTCGACGGTGCTTCACTACAAGGTGGTGGAGCTCTCCACCGTCGATGAGGGCAGCCTCGAGCACACGGTGAACGTCTGGGTGCGGCAGGGATGGGCGCTGGAGAACGTGCAGTTCGCGATGCGCGAATCCTCCAAGCGCCCGGCGATGGCCTTCGTCTTCTTCACCCGCGCCGGGGAGGCGACCGCGGCCGAGGCGGCGCGGGCCGCGGAGACGAGGGCCGAGGCTCGGGTCGAGGACGCCTGGAGCCGGCTGTCGGCGCTGGCCGCGGAGGGAGAGGAACCATGAGCCGGCTGCGGGCACCCTTCGGCACGCCGAACTTGCAGCTCGTCCCCGAGGACGGCATCCCCGAGTCGCCCTACCCGCGCTGCTCGCTCCTGCTCCGGGGGATGGCGCGCCTGGCGGACGTGGGCCTGGCCTGGGCCCTGGCGCTCGCCGCAGGCCGGGCAGGGCTGGTGGTGGCCCTTCTCTACCTCCTGCTGGCCGACGGCATCTTCCACGGCCAGAGCGTGGGCAAGCGCATCTTCGGGGTGAAGGCGGTGTTCCTCCCGATGCGGACCGACGCGCGCTTCAGGGACAGCACCCTGCGGAATGCGCCGCTGGCGCTCATCCTGTTGCTCCGGATGATGCCCGAGCCGCTCGGGCTGCGCGCCGGGCTGGCGGGCGGGGTGGTCATCGCCGGGGTCGAGGCGTGGAAGGCGGTCCGTGACCCGCTGGGCCGCCGGCTGGGCGACGTGTGGGCGCAGACCCAGGTGGTGGATGGAAAGGTCGTGTCCGGCTCGCAGGCCCTGGCCCGGGCGCAGGGCGTGCCGGTGGGACCGGAGCGCTGGATGACCGGGACCGCCGACCGGTCCGACTGCTCGGAAGGACGCTGAACGCCGTGCGCATCGCGCTGACCTACAACCTCCGCCTCTCCGATTCGGAGGAGGAAGCCGAGTTCGACACCCAGCAGACCGTGGACGCGCTCGCCGGCGCCATCGACCGGCTTGGCCACCGGCTGGAGCGCTTCGAGGTCTCGGGTCCTGCCTCCCGGACGGTGGCCCGGCTCGAGGCCTACTCGCCGGATCTCATCTTCAACACCGCCGAGGGCAGGCGCGGGCGCTTCCGCGAGGCGTTCTACCCCGCGCTCTTCGACGAGCTGGGGTTCCCCTACACTGGCAGCGACGCGTATGCGCTGGCGGTCACCCTGGACAAGCAGCTCACCAAGCTCATCCTCCGCGACCACGACATCCGCACGCCCGGGTGGCAGTACATCGAGAAGCTCGACGAGCTGAAGGCGGCGGCCCTGCGCTTCCCGATCATCGTCAAGCCGAACTTCGAGGGAAGCAGCAAGGGCATCACCCAGGACTCGGTGGCGGAGACGGTGGCCGAGCTGGAGGAGAAGGTTCGCCATGCCCTCGAGCGCTACCCGGCGGGCATCCTGGTCGAGGAGTACATCTCCGGGCGCGACCTGACCGTCCCGTACCTCGCCGCGGTGGAGAACGACTACGATGGCGTGCTCGCCCCGGTGGAGTACGTCATCGACCCGGAGATCTCCCGCCAGCGCCGCTATGCCATCTACGACTACGCGCTGAAGACCTCCGAGGACAAGGCGGTGACCGTGAAGGCCCCGGCCTCCATCCCGACGGCCATCGCCGACGAGCTCCGGCGCACCGCCCAGACGGTGTTCCGGCTGACCGACTGCCGTGACCTGGGACGGATCGACTTCCGGCTCAGCGACGCTGGCGTCCCGTACTTCCTGGAGATCAACGCGCTGCCCTCGCTCGAGCCGGGCGCCGGCATCTACGCCGCCGCGGAGCTGGAGGGGCTGCACTTCGACGCGGTGATCGGCTCGGTCATCCAGGCCGCGGCGCGCCGCTACGGCATCAAGGACGGCCCGCGCCGGCAGGGGAAGCCTCCGCGGAAGACCGGGCCCTTGCGCGTCGGGTTCGCCTACAACGTCAAGCGGATCAAGCCCACCGCCGACGCGGTGGAGGACTCCGAGGCCGAGTACGACAGCCCGAGCACGCTCCAGGCCATCCGCGAGGCCATCGCCTCCTGGGGGCACGAGGTGATCGACCTCGAGGCGAACCAGGAGCTCCCGACGGTCCTCGCGGTCACCCCGCTGGACCTGGTCTTCAACATCGCCGAGGGGTTCAAGGGCCGGAACCGCGAGGCCCAGATTCCCTCGCTCCTCGAGCTGCTCGACATCCCGTACACCGGCAGCGACCCGGCGACGCTCTCGCTGGCGCTGGACAAGGCGCTGGCCAAGAAGATCGTCCGGCAGCACGGCATCCACACCCCCAACTTCCAGATCTTCACCACCGGCAAGGAGCGGCTGAATCGCGAGTTCAGCGAGTTCCCGCTGATGGTGAAGCCCGTGGCCGAGGGCTCGAGCAAGGGCGTGGTGAGCAAGAGCGTGGTCCAGAACGAGGCCGAGCTCCGCGACGTGGTGCGGGAGATGGTGAGCAAGTACCAGCAGCCGGCGCTGGTGGAGGAGTACATCCGGGGCCGCGAGTTCACCGTGGGCCTGCTCGGCGAGCGGCGGCCGCGGGTGCTCCCGCCGATGGAGATCGTCTTCGTCGACACCGAGGAGGAGAACCCGGTCTACAGCTTCCAGCACAAGCTCGACTGGAACGATCGCATCCGCTACGACGTGCCGGCCAAGCTCGAGCCCAACCAGATCGAGAGGCTGCGCACCGCGGCGCGCGGGGCGTTCATGGCGCTGGGGTGCCGGGACGTGGCCCGCATCGACTTCCGGATGGACGGCCGCGGGCGGTTCTACTTCCTCGAGTGCAACCCGCTGCCCGGGCTGACCCCGGGGTGGAGCGACCTGGTCCTCATCGCCAAGGGCGCGGGCATGGACTACCGGACGCTCATCGGGGAGATCCTCAGCGGGGCCATTCGCCGCTACAAGGAGCGTGAGCAGTCGCGCCGGGCGGCCGACGTGCCCGCCCAGGCCAACGGCAACGGGAGCGGCGGCCACGGCGAGCTGCCCGGCCCCGAGCTGCGCGAGGGCAAGGGGTGAGCCCGGTGACCCGGGCAAAGGCCCGCCCGCCGCCGAGACGCCCGGCGGTGGAGAAGAAGCGAGGCCGCTACCACCACGGCGATCTTCGCCGCGCGCTGCTCGACGCCGCGCTGGAGGTGCTCTCGCGCGAGGGGGCGAGCGCGCTGACCCTGCGCGAGGTGGCGCGCCGGGCCGGGGTCACCCACGCCGCACCCTACCGCCACTTCACCGACAAGCAGGCGCTGCTGGCGGCGGTGGCCGAGGAGGGGTTCCGGATGCTCGCGGCCGAGATGGCGAGCGGGGCCGCGGCGCACCCCGACGATCCCGGCCGCGGGCTCCAGGCGATCGGTACCGCCTACGTGCGCTTCGCCACCACGCAGCGGGCGCGCTTCCAGGTGATGTTCGGCAACCACGTCGACTGGAGCTGCGAGCACCCCAAGCTGGAGGAGACCGCGGACCACGCCTTCGGCATCCTCCTCTGCCAGGTGCAGGCCTGCCAGGCGGCCGGGCTCATCCGCTCAGGGGACCCGCTGGTCGCCGCGCTCTGCGCCTGGTCGATGGTGCATGGGCTCTCGGAGCTCATCGCCAACGGCCAGCTCAACGCGCTGGAGCTCTCGGTGCCACCGGTCGAGCAGCTGGTGGGCATCATGAACGTGATGTTGATCGAGGGGGCCCGACCGAGGGAGTAAGATCTTGGGCGATGGCCGCCGACGCCCAGAAGACCGCGGTTCCGCGGGTGCGGGCCCGGGCGCTGGATCTGCCCCTGGGGCGCTTCCGCCCGGGCCGGTTCAACGCCATCACCGACGTCGGCGGGGTGCTGGTCGGCCACACCACGCTCATCGAGGGGGAGGGCCCGCTCAGGCCGGGCAAGGGCCCGGTGCGCACCGGCGTCACCGCCATCGTCCCGAGCGGGGGGAACATCTTCATGGAGCGGCTGCACGGGGGCGGCTTCGTGCTCAACGGCGCGGGTGAGGTCTCCGGGCTCACCCAGGTGATGGAGTGGGGCCTGCTCGAGACCCCCATCCTCCTCACCAACACCATGTCGGTAGGTGCGGCCTCCGACGCGATGGCCCGCATCATGGTGGAGCAGCACCCGGGCATCGGCGACGAGCACGATGTCATCATCCCGGTGGTGGGGGAGTGCGATGACAGCTGGCTGAACGACATCACCGGGCGCCACCTCCGGGAGGAGCACGTGCGCGCGGCCGTGGCCTCGGCGGCCGGCGGGCCGGTGGCGGAGGGGAGCGTGGGCGGGGGCACCGGCATGGTGACCTGCGACTTCAAGGCCGGCATCGGCACGTCCTCGCGGAAGCTCCCCGAGTCCCACGGAGGCTACACGCTGGGAGTGCTGGTGATGTCCAACTTCGGGAAGATGCACAACCTTCGCGTGGGTGGGCTGCCGCTCGGCGAGGTGCTCGAGGAGCGCTTCCGGGAGGTGCCGCGCCGCACCGCCTCCTACGGGAGCATCATCGCGGTGGTGGCCACCGACGCGCCGCTCCTCCCCAACCAGATCAACCGGCTCTGCCGCCGGGTGGCGCTGGGGATCGGCCGGGTGGGGAGCTACGCCGCGCACGGCTCGGGGGAAATCGTGGTCGGCTTCTCCACCTCGAACATCATCCCCCGGCGCACGCGGAAGATGGTGACCAAGGTGAAGTTCCTCCTCGATCAGCGGCTGGACCCGCTCTACGAGGCGGTGATGGAGGCCACCGAGGAGGCCATCCTCAACGCGATGTGCATGGCCGGGCCGATGACCGGCATCAACGGCAACCACTGTCCGGCTCTCCCGCTGGACGAGGTGCGGCGCTTCGTCGAGGCGGTGCGGCCCGCGCTCGGACACCGCCGCCGCGCGCCGCCGCCCGAGCCCCCGCCCGACCTGGACCGCGAGGGCACGGTGACCGTGGCCGACGCGCTGCCCACCGCGGTGCGCGGGGCCGAGGGAATTCCCTTCCCGACCCGCCCTCCGGATGGGTCGGACGCGTGACGGGCCGGTCCCCGGTCTGCTAGGAGCCGGCGCTCAGTCGTAAGAACAAAGGAGCTGGGATGGCCCGCAGCAGGAGCAAGCACCGCCGCAAGCAGATGAAGATCAAGCAGCACTGGAAGAAGCGCCGCGAGCGTCAGAAGGTTGCTGCGGCCAGCACGAAGTAGCCGCATCCCACCTGGTCGGAAGGGCATCCAGCCCGTCGACCCGGTGGCGCGGCACCTGGAGGCGCGAGACGGGGGTGAGCGACGGAAACGTCCAGGCCCCGACCACGCCTGCCTCGTGCTGCGGTTCTTGACACTGTGCCGCGGTGCGTTATGAAAGCCTTGTCGGGTGGCAAGTCAGCCAGCCCGTCCAGGATCTGCGCAAGGGAGGCAGGTGTCATGTCGAAGAACAACGAGGTTCCGGCGTTCGTGAAGGAGCAGCTCGCGGAGGCCCAGAAGCGGTTCACGGTCATCCAGGGCCAGGCCGAGAAGGCCATCAAGGAGTGGGTGGCCAAGGGCCAGGAGCTCCAGGCCACCACCGCCAAGCGCACCAAGGCGCTCGGAAACGAGGTCCGCAAGCAGGCGGAGACGTTCCAGAACCGCCTGATCCAGGCCGCCGGCGTGGCGACCCAGAGTCAGATCAAGGTTCTGACGCGGGAGCTGTCGAAGCTGTCCAAGAAGGTGGACGCTCTGGTCGAGAAGAAGGCCCAGCCCAAGACCGACGTCCGCGCCTAACGAGGCCCCTGGGTCAATCAGAACCCCCTAGGCGCCGTCCTTGGAATGGCTTCACCCGGGGTCGGTGCTTATGTTTTCGGCGTGAATCAACACCTCGCCTGATGAGCAGGCAGGCATCCTGAGGGTCCGGAGCCCGACATGGCAGGCGAAGTTCCCAAGGACAAACGGCCGGTTGTCGAGGCTCTGGAGCGCATGTGGGCCCAGGCCGTGACGGCGGTGTCCAGCGTCGAGGACGAAGCGGCCCGGGTCGTGCAGAGGGCACAAACGGTCGCCGGGTGGAGTCAGGACGAGGTGCGGCGCCAGATGGGTGAGCTGGCGGAGCGGCTGGCCGCACAGCGTCGAGAGCTGGAGCAGGGGCTGGAGGAACGGGTCCGGGGCGCGCTGCAGCGCCTGCGGGTGCCGAAACGAGAAGAGGTCCAGGCGCTGGCGGCCCGGGTGGACCGGGTGGCCGAGCGGGTGGAGAGGCTGGAGCGAGGAGCGTAGCGCTGCCTCGACTCCTTCGAAGGAGCTGACGGACGGTGCGACGACTGCTGTTCCAGATGCACGCGCTGAGCTCGCACTGCGCGGTGCTGCCGCTCGTGGCGGCCACTCTCCTCCTGGGGGCGGCCCGCATCGAGAGCACCGTGCACGGGCAGGCCCGGCCCACGGCCGAGCCGGCCGCGGCCGTGGTGCAGCCGGACCCGGACCTGGCGCTCATCGACTCCGTCCTGGCCAAGCGGGCCCCGGAGCTCGGCCTGGTGCTCCGCTCGCAGGTCAGCCGCGCCATCGCCGAGGAGGCCCGTCGGGCGGGCTACGACCCGCTGCTCATCCTCGCCATCATCGACGTGGAGAGCGAGTTCGACGTGGACGCGGTCAGCTCCCGCGGCGCACGCGGGCTGATGCAGATCCAGCCGGTGACGCTCCACTGGTTCGCCGAGAAGCAGGGCCTCCGCCTGACCAGGGAGGAGATGTCGGCCGACCCCGCGCTGTGCGTCCGTCTGGGGATCCGCTACCTCCGGTCGCTCCAGGACCGCTTCGGGGGCGACCTCCCCACGGCCCTCATGGCGTACAACGCCGGCCCGGATCGCATCCGCCAGGCGCTCCGGGAGCGCTCGCTCGAGCCATTCCGTTTCTACCCGCGCCGGGTGAAGCGTGACTTCCAGCGGTTCCGTGCCGGAGAGGGCCTCGGCGGGGACTGGGCCTTCGCCCTCCGGGATCCCGATCCGGCCGCTCGCTAGAACCCGCCGCGGTGTCATGGCATAAGCTGTGGGTCGTCCGTGTTCTCGCTCGACGATCAGGCGCGTGGACTCGAGGCCGCGCGCGAGCAGCTGGCGGCCCTGTTCCAGAGCATCAACGCGCCCCACGTGGTGGTGCCCGGCCGGCGTGCCGGCCCGGCGCAGGCCTTCATCGCCTGCCTCCGGGGAACGCACGGCTTCTCGGTCGGCGTCTACCTGTGGCTGTCCGAGACCAAGGAGTGCGCGGTCTACACCACCCCGGCCACCGCCCAGACCCCCGAGGAGTACCGGGCGCTCCAGACCGAGGCCCTGGGCTTCGTGGAGTCGATGGGCTTCATGATGGACAACCTCAACTTCCGCTCGCTGTCGCCCGAGCACCAGGCCGAGCTGCTCCAGTCGGTCCCGGTGTGGCGCGGTGGGCGGGCCGCCACCGGGGGCACCCCCACCGTGGCGCCGCCCAGCCAGCCCGGGACGCCCGCCGCGGCGACCGGCGCGGCACTGGCGCGGCTGTTCTCGTCGTTCTAGGCACCCCTCCCCAGAGAATGCTCCGCCCGTTCGCCGCCGTTCTCGCCCTCGCCGCCGCAGGCGTGCTCGGCTCCTGCGTGCACATCCCCACCGAGAAGGAGCGGCAGGGTGCCGAGGCGCACTACGACCTGGGCATCAGCGCCCAGGGCACCGGCGACGTCCGGAGCGCGCTCAAGGAGTTCGAGGAGTCGCTGAAGCTCGACGACGACTTCGCCGAGGCGCACAACGCGATCGCCGTCCTGCTGCACCTCTCCTTCGACAAGAAGGACGACGCGGAGAAGCACTACAAGCGGGCGCTGGAGATCCGCCCGACGTTCTCCGAGGCCAAGGTGAACTTGGGGAATCTCTACCTGGACGAGGGCCGGCTCGACGAGGCCATCGGGCTCTACGAGCAGGCGCTGAACGACATGCTCTACGCCACGCCGTACATCGCCGAGGCGAACCTCGGCTGGGCGTACTTCAAGAAGGGCAACAGCACCCAGGCCGTCGAGCACCTCCGGGCCGCGGTCACCACCAACCCCCAGTTCTGTCTCGGCTACAAGAACCTGGGCCTGGTCCAGGACGCGCGGGGCGACCTCGCCGCGGCATGCACCGAGTTCGGGCGGTTCGTCGAGGCCTGTCCCAAGGTGGCCGAGGCCTACCAGCTCCTGGGCAGCTGCCAGGCGCGGCAGGGTCGCGCCACCGAGGCCCGGGCCAGCTTCGACGCCTGCGTGGAGAACGCCACCGGCCAGTCCCAGGCCCGCATCCGCGACGAGTGCCTGCGCCTCCGCGACCGGCTGGGAGGGCAGGGCGGACGGCCCTGAGTGGACCGCTGGGAGGACGAGGCGCTGGTCCTGGGCACGCTGGACT
>DATKKF010000029.1:0-75801 GCA_035543115.1 Myxococcaceae bacterium | reverse complement strand
ACCTACCGCTTCGGCGCCTTCCGCTTCGAGCTCGCGTACCAGTTCATCAAGTTCCTCGGCGCGACGAGCACCACCCCCAACCCGAAGTACCAGTACGACTACAGCGCGACGGCGCACGTCATTGCCCTGACCTTCGGGTTCAAGATCTAGCCCGGGCGTGCTTGAAGGGGAGCCGTGAGCGAGTCTCCGGCTCCCCTTCCCTTTCCGGAAAGCCTCTGCCACCGCTGCGCGGCGCCGCCGAGGTACGTCCGCACGGAGCGGAGCACCTTCATCCTCTGCCCGCTGGTGCCGGAGAGGTACCCCCGGCAGCCGGTGCGCACCTGTCCGTTCTTCCGACCCAGGGAGCCCGAGCCCGGGAGACGCTGAGTCGCTCAGCGCGACCCGCCGCCGATCCGGTCCCGGACGCGCGCGGCCCACCCCGGCTCGAGCTCGATGCAGGCCACGGTGCGGCCGAGCCGCGCCGCCGCTGCGGGGATGCTGCCGCTCCCGGCGAAGCAGTCGAGCACCAGCTCTCCGGGCCTCGACCAGGTCCTCAGCAGCGGCTCGAGCACCCCGAACGGCTTGTGGTTCGGGTGGCTCCCCCAGCGCGCGGCCTCGCCCTCCTCGTCGTAGCCGGCCACCACCGCCCATGGGCGGGCCGGATCCGCCGGCGAGGCCGGAGGGAGCGGCTCGCGGCGCAGCACCAGCGCGACCTCGTACACCCGGGCCAGCCGCTCGTTCCCTCCGCCCTCGGTGGTCAGCTTCGCCCAGACGAACTCGCCGGCGAGCACCAGGAAGCCAGCCTCGGCGGCGACGGCGAGGATCGGCTGCCGCCCGAGGAAGTTGGTCCAGATGGCCAGAGTGCCGCCCTCCTGCACCGCGCCGGCAGCCGCGGGGAGCCACTCCGCGGTGAAGCGCCGGTAGGCGCGGACGTCCTCGAACCTTTGAACCGGGTCCCGGTCGATCTTTCGCCCCGCCCGGCGCTCCCGCTCGTCACCGCCCTTCCGCCGCCGGGTGAGCAGACAGTACGGCGGGTCGGTCAGGAGGAACGACGGCCGCCGGCCGCCGAGGGCCCGCGCCAGCACCGCCGGGTCCTTCGCGTCGCCGGTGACGCAGACGCCGCTCAGGGCGCGGCCCCCACCGGCGGCACGCCCGGGTGCAGGTCGCCGACGAGCTGCCCCACCGTCACCAGGGTGAAACCCCGCTTCCGAAGCCCGGCGATGATGTCCGGCAGCGCCTCGGCGGTGTGGAACTTCACGTGGTTGATGTGCATCACCACGATGCTCCCGGGCCTCGCCCGCGACACCACCCAGTGGACCAGCCGCTCCTTCGTGGCGTGGGCATCGGGATCGCCCGAGGGGAGGTCGTACTCGACCGTGGTGAGCCCGAGCTCGGCGGCGATGCGCACCACCCGCTGGTCGTACTCCCCGTAGGGCGGCCGGAAGAACCGCGGCGTCTGACCGGTGAGCGCCTTCACCTCGGCCTGGGTGCGGACCAGCTCGGCGCGGATGCGCGCATCGTCCTTCACCGCCGGGAGGTGGGGATGGGTGTAGGTGTGGTTGCCGAGCTCGAACTGCGGGTGGCTCGCCAGCTCCTTCACCTGCGCCACCTCCTCCTTGGCCCAGCTTCCGCCGAGGAAGATGGTCGCCGGAGCGTTCGCGGCGAGCAGCTCTGCCGTGACCCGTGCGTCGTACTGGCTCGGTTCGCGGGTGGAGCAGGCGTCGAAGGTGAGCGCGATCTCCATCCGGTCGCGCCGGCCGTGGGCCACCACCTCCGGCGTCACCGGCGGGAGCGCCGGCGCGGGCGGGGCCGCCGCGGTGGCCAGGTCATGCTCGGCCTTGGCCGCCCCCTCGGGTGTGGGATGGCCCGTCTCGGCCAGGTGCTTCCCCGGAGGGGTACAGCCGATCAGCACCAGGAGGCAGGCGCACGCGGTTCTCACCTGCGCGGGGAGTCTGCCACGTCACAGCTGGAAGCCGATGCGCCCTCCGAACGTCGCTCCGTTGTTGAGGTACGACACCTCGCCGCCCACGAGCAGCCGTCCGAAGCGCCAGCCCGCGCCCATGCCCACGTGGATCCGGGCCACGTCGCCCTTGAAGAAGAACCAGGGGCCCACGAAGCCATCGACGTACGCCTGCCCCACGTTCACCCGGACCTTCAGGTCGATGGGGATGCCGGCCGGGATGTCGCCCGAAGTGGTGAGGAAGAAGCCTGGCTTGAACCCGAGCTGAAACCCCGGCGCCACTCGCCAGAGCGCATCCAGGCCGAAGCTGAAGATCCCCATCCCGGGGGACTGGGTCCAGTAGTCCGCCCCAGCGCCGAGGTCGAGCTCCTGCGCCTCGGCGGCCCGCGGCGCCGCGGCCAGCGCGCCCAGGAGCCCGAGGAGCAACCACCACCGTCTTCCGTGTCTCACGTCGCCTCCATCCGGCCCGGCCCGAGGGGGAGTTAGGCCCACGGCGCGGGCGGGGCAACCTACATCCTGCTCCCCACGCGCCTCGACGCCCCCGCGCGTGCTGTCGTAAAAGTTCCAGTCTCCCCGTGCCGCGAGTTGGCCTTCTCACCCTGCTGCTGTCGCTCGGCGCGGTCGCGCAGGAGGACGCCGTTCACCAGGTGGCCCGCGCGTACCTCGACGCGCTGACCGGCACCGGGGACGACGCCGCGCGCGAGTCGTTGCTCGGTGGGGTGACGATGAACGCCTCCATCGCCGCCATCGGGAGCTGGCGGATCATCGCCGAGGACCCGGTTCGCCGGGAGACCGCGGCGCTCCAGACCGCCTCCGAGATGATGGCCGACCTCGACCGGGCCGGCCGGGCCACCCTGGCGAGCCTCCTCAACCAGTCCGGCGCGCTCAGCAACGACGTGCAGGTCCGCGAGCTGTCAGAGGCCGAGGCGAACAAGCTGCTCGCTCCCACCCGCGAGCGGGCGAGCCGGTTCAACCGCACCTTGCCCGTCCTGGCGTACATCGCCCGGGTCAGCAAGCCCGTCTACTGGCATCCGAAGAACCCCGTTCGCCCGCTGCTGGCCCAGGCGGGGACCGACGGCACGTACACGCTCGAGGTCCACCGCATGACCATCGAGAGCCTCGAGGGACCCCGGAAGGAAGTACGCCGGTGGCCGCTGCGGATCCTCCGCTTCACCACCTCGCGGGGCCTCGACACCGGGTGGAAGGTCCTCCCGGCCTCGGACTGGAACGGCGACTAGCCGTCTGGCCCTGACGGCCGGACCCCGTTGGCAGTCCCGGCTCGCCGATAGGCCCTCCGGAGTACGCGTTTCCGCTGGCGAAAGTGCTGCCTTCTTCTGCCTTGTTGATTATCGAGTCAGCGGCGTAGGGTGCGCCCGACACGGCGCGTCAGCGCGCCCCGAAGGAGCAACTCCGATGAGCCTCATCCGAAAGGTCGCGGTCCTCGGTTCCGGCGTCATGGGGAGCGGCATCGCCGCCCACGTGGCCAACGCCGGCATCCCCGTCCTGATGCTGGACCTGGTCCCGCCGGAGGCGGCCCCGGGCGAGGACCGGAGCAAGAAATCCTTCCGGAACAAGTTCGCCCTCGCTGGGCTGGCCACCATGAGGAAGGCCCGGCCGGCGCCGCTCTTCACCGCCGCCGCGCTCGACCTCATCGAGGTGGGGAACTTCGAGGACGACCTGCGGCGCATCGCCGAGTGCGACTGGGTGGTGGAGGTGGTGAAGGAGGACATGGCGGTGAAGCAGGCGCTGTTCGCGCGCGTCGAGCCGCACCTCAAGGCCGGGGCGATCATCAGCTCGAACACCTCGGGGCTGTCGGTCACCGGGATGCTCCAGGGCCGCGGCCCGGCGTTCCGGAAGAGCTTCCTGGTCACCCACTTCTTCAACCCGGTTCGCTACATGAAGCTGCTCGAGCTGGTGGCCGGTCCGGACACCGACCCCGGCGTCCTGGCCCGCATGGCCCGCTTCGGCGAGGAGACGCTGGGCAAGGGCATCGTCTGGGCGAAGGACTCGACCAACTTCATCGCCAACCGCATCGGCACCTACGGGATGCTGCGGGTGCTCCGCGACATGCAGAAGGCGGAGCTCACCGTCGAGGAGGTGGACAAGATCTTCGGCACGGCGATGGGGCGGCCGAAGAGCGCGGTGTTCCGGACCACCGACATCGTGGGCCTGGACACCTTCGTCCACGTCGCCCAGAACTGCTACGACACGCTGACCAAGGACGAGGAGCGGGACACCTTCCTGGTGCCCGAGTTCGTCAAGAAGATGGTCGCGGCGAAGATGCTCGGCGACAAGACCGGCGGCGGCTTCTACAAGAAAGTGAAGGGCAAGGACGGAGAGAGCGAGATCCAGGTGCTCGACCTCGCCACCCTCACCTACCGGCCGCAGCACAAGGTTCGCTTCGACTCGCTCGGCGCCGTCAAGGGCATCGACGACGTCGCCGAGCGCATCCGCACCCTGCTCCAGGGGACGGACAAGGCGGCGAAGTTCGCCGAGCGGGTGACGCTGGAAACGCTGGCCTACGCCAGCCGCCGCATCCCGGAGATCTCCGACGACCTGGTCAACATCGACCGGGCGCTCCGCTGGGGCTTCGCCTGGGACCTGGGCCCGTTCCAGGTGTGGGACGCGTACGGCGTTCGCAAGGGCGTGGAGCGGATGAAGGAGCTGGGCCTCCAGCCCGCGGCCTGGGTGGCGCAGATGCTCGCGACGGGCCGGGAGAGCTTCTACGCCGTCGAGGGGACGAAGGACACCGCCTGGGACATCGCGGCGAAGAAGCCCGCCTCGGTGAAGGAGAACCCGCGCACCCTGCGCGTCGAGCACCTCCGACGGGCGAACAGGCGTCTCGACGGCAACGACAGCGCAACGCTCTGGGACATGGGCGACGGAGCGCTCCTGCTCGAGTTCCACACCAAGATGAACTCCATCGACGACGGCATCGTCGCGATGATGAACAAGGCCCTCGACCGCGCGGAGTCCTCGGCCCGCGGCCTGGTCATCGGCAACGACGGGGCGAACTTCTCCGCCGGCGCCAACATCATGGCGCTGCTCATGGCCATCAAGAGCGACGACCTGGCCTCGGTGGAGAAGATGGTCGCCGGCTTCCAGGCCGCGAACCAGCGGATGCGATACAGCCCCATCCCGGTGGTGGCCGCGCCGTTCGGGCTGACGCTCGGCGGCGGGGCCGAGGTGACGATGGGCGCCAACGCCATTCAGGCCGCGGCCGAGCTGTACATGGGGCTGGTGGAGGTGGGGGTGGGGCTGATCCCCGGTGGCGGCGGGAATCTCATGCTCCTCCGGAACCTCTACGGCCCGTTTGCCACCGACCGCGACTTCGATCCCCTCCCCTTCCTCAAGAAGCTGTTCCTGGCCATCGGGACGGCGAAGGTCGCCACCTCCGCCGAGGAGGCGCGGGAGCTGGGCTTCCTCGGCCGCGCCGATGGCATCAGTCTCAACCGGGACTTCCTCCTCAGCGACGCGAAGGCGCGGGTGCTGGGGATGGCGGACTCGGGCTTCCGGCCGCCCCGGCCGACGCACTTCCGGCTCCCGGGCCGCAGCGGTGCGGCCACCGTGGACATGATGCTCTACGACATGCAGGTCAACAACCAGATCTCCGAGTACGACCGGCACATCGGCCAGAAGCTCGCCCACGTCATCACCGGCGGCGACGTCTCGGCGTTCACCCCGGTGAGCGAGCAGTACCTGCTCGACCTCGAGCGCGAGGCCTTCCTCTCGCTCTGCGGCGAGGAGAAGACCCAGGACCGGATCGCCCAGATGCTGGAGACCGGAAAGCCGCTCCGGAACTAGAGCGTTAGGAGAACGAGACCATGGCTCCCCGAGTCGTCATCGCCAGCGCCGTCCGCACCCCCTTCACCCGCGCGCTCAAGGGCGAGTTCAAGGACACCCGTCCCGACACCCTCGCCGCCGAGGCCATCCGCGCCGCCGTCTCCGCCGTGCCCGGGCTCCAGCCGTCCGCCGTGGACGACGTGGTGCTCGGCTGCGCCATGCCCGAGGCCGAGCAGGGCATGAACGTGGCTCGGCAGGCGGCGCTCCTCGCCGGCCTTCCGGACACCGTCCCGGCGATGACCATCAACCGCTTCTGCAGCTCGGGCGTGCAGTCCATCGCCCAGGTGGCCCAGTCGATCGCCGCGGGGATGTACGACGTCGCGGTGGCAGGAGGCACCGAGTCGATGAGCATGGTGCCGATGGGCGGCAACAAGGTGTCCGCCAATCCCGATCTCATGGAGAAGCACCCGGAGATCTACACCTCGATGGGCGCGACCGCGGAGAACGTGGCCAGGCGCTTCGAGGTCAGCCGGGCAGACCAGGACGCCTTCGCCTACGAGAGCCAGCGGCGCGCCGCAGAGGCCCGGAAGAAGGGCATCCTCAAGGAGGAGATCATCCCGGTGAAGACCGAGGTGTTCGACGAAGGCGGGACGCCGCACGAGGTGACCGTGACCGAGGACACCATCCTCCGCCCGGACACCACGCTCGAGGGGCTGGCCAAGCTCAAGCCGGCCTTCAACCCCAAGGGCACCGTCACCGCCGGCAATGCCTCGCCCTTGACCGACGGCGCCGGCGCGGCGGTGGTGATGTCCGAGGAGAAGGCGAAGGCGCTGGGGGTGAAGCCGCTCGGGTACTTCATCGACTTCCAGGTGGCCGGCGTGCCCCCGGAGATCATGGGCATCGGTCCGGTGCCGGCAGTGCGGAAGCTCCTGGCGAAGAACAAGCTCGAGGTGAAGGACATCGACGTCTTCGAGCTGAACGAGGCCTTCGCCGCCCAGGCGCTGTACTGCATCCGCGAGCTGGGAATCGACCGGGCGAAGGTCAACCCCAACGGCGGAGCCATCGCCCTTGGCCATCCGCTGGGCGTCTCCGGCACCCGCATGACCGCGACCCTGCTCCGGGAGCTGAAGCGGCGCGGCGGCCGGTATGGTGTGGTGACCATGTGCATCGGAGGAGGGATGGGCGCGGCGGCACTGTTCGAGGCCGCCTGATGAGAGCGGCCATCCTGGCGAGCCTCCCCCTCTCGCTGCTCGCCTGCTCCCACCCCGGCCCTGCTCCCACCGCGGCCCGAGCTCCGACCGCGGCTGTGGCGACCACGGACGCAGGGGTTCTGCTCACCTATCCCCTGACTCGCAAGGTCGACGTGGTCGACGACTACCACGGGACCAAGGTCGCCGACCCGTACCGCTGGCTCGAGGATCCCTCGAGCCCGGGCTACCAGGAGTGGATCGACGCCGAGAACGCGCTCACCGAGCGCTGGCTGTCCTCCATCCCCGACCGCGCCACGCTCCGCGACCGGCTGACCGCGCTCTGGGACTACGAGCGGTACACCGTGCCCTTCCGGGAGGGGAACCGGATCTTCTTCCAGCGCAACAGCGGGTTGCAGGCGCAGCCCGTGCTGTACGTGGTGGACCTCCCGCGGTTCGAGCCCCGGGTGCTGCTGGATCCCAACACCCTCAGCAAGGACGGGACGGTGGCCCTGGCGGGGACGTCCGCGTCCCGCGACGGCGCGCTCCTCGCGTACGGCATGGCGGAGGCCGGAAGCGACTGGGTGGAGTGGCGGGTCCGGAAGGCCGACTCTGGCGAGGACCTGCCGGACCGGATCCGCTGGACCAAGAGCGAGTCGGTGGAGTGGGCCATCGACGGACGTGGCTTCTACTACTCCCGCTTCGACGCCCCGGCGGGCGACAAGGAGCTCCGCGAGGTCAACCGCTTCCAGAAGGTCTACTTCCACCGGCTCGGGACCCCGCAAGCCGCCGACAGGCTGGTATTCGAGCGCAAGGACAAGCCCGACTGGTTCGTCGGCGCGACGGTCTCCGACGACGGGCGCTGGCTCGTCATCCCGGTGTACGAGGGGACTGACCCTCGGAACGGGGTCTTCGTCCAGGACCTCGGCGAGCGCGGCTCGAAGCCCCGCCAGCTCGCGGACGTCCTCCAGGCCCAGTACCGCTTCGTGGGGAGCCAGGGACCGGTGCTCTGGTTCCAGACCACGCTCGACGCGCCGCGGGGAAGGCTCATCGCCATCGACATGCGGGCGCCGGACCGGGCGCGCTGGAGAACGCTGGTCGCCGAGACCGAGGCTCGCCTCGAGACGGCCTCGGCGGTGGGCCGCCGCTTCGTCCTCAACTACCTGCAGGACGCGCACAGCGTGGTGGAGATCCACGGGCTGGACGGCAAGCCGCAACAGACGCTGAAGCTGCCCGCGCTCGGGACCGCCGTCGGGCTCTACGGTCGGCTCGTCCAGGAGGAGACCTACTTCTCGTTCGAGACCTACCGCGCGCCGGCGGCGATCCTCCGCCTCGAGCCGGCCACCGGCGACCTCCGCGTGTTCCGGGCGCCGCAGCTCAAGTTCGAGCCAAGCGAGTTCGAGAGCCGGCAAGTGTTCTACTCGAGCAAGGACGGCACCCGGGTGCCGATGACGCTCACCTTCCGGAAGGGCACCACGCCCGATGGGCAGCGCCCGGTGCTGCTCTACGGCTACGGCGGCTTCGACATCTCGGAGACCCCGCGCTTCTCCCCGACCTGGCTCGCCTGGATGGAGCGCGGCGGCGTGCTCGCGGTCGCGAACCTGCGGGGTGGCGGGGAATACGGCGAGGCCTGGCACGAGGCCGGCGTCAAGCTGAAGAAGCAAAACGTCTTCGACGACTTCATCGCCGCCGCCGAGTGGCTGGTGAAGGAGCGGTGGACCCGGCCCTCGCGGCTGGCGGTCGAGGGCGGATCGAACGGGGGTCTCCTGGTCGGCGCGGTCATGACCCAGCGTCCAGACCTCTTCGGCTGCGCCCTGCCCATCGTGGGAGTGATGGACATGCTCCGCTTCCAGAGGTTCACCATCGGCTGGGCCTGGGCGTCGGACTACGGGACATCGGACGACCCCGAGCAGTTCAAGGCGCTGTACGCCTACTCGCCGCTCCACAACATCACGCCCGGGACCACCTACCCGCCCACACTGGTCATCACCGCCGACCACGACGACCGGGTGGTGCCGGCGCACAGCTTCAAGTTCATCGCCGCGCTTCAGGCGGCGCAGGCGGGCCCCGCGCCGGTGCTCATCCGGATCGAGACCCGCGCCGGCCACTCGGCGGGAAAGCCAACGACGAAGAAGATCGAGGAGGCGGCGGACATGCTCGCCTTCACCCTCCGGGCACTCGGGGTGCCGGGCGGGCAGTGACCGGGGCGCACCAGCCGAGAGCCCGCCCACCCTGGCTCGCCCGTCGGCCGCGGGTCGGAGGGTCGGAGGTCATGCGACCGCGCTGTGGGGCCCCTGCGTGCGCTCCGGTACCGGCGGGACGTAGGGCCAGCCCGGCAGCCCCTCCCGGCCGATCGCCTTGGCCAGGTAGTCCGCGGCGATGTTCGCGCTCTCCATGATGGTCAGCAGCCCGCTGCCCGGGTGGGTCCCACCGCCGACCCAGTAGAGCCCCTCGACGTCCGGGTTCTTCACCTTCGGCCGGAGTGGGCCGAGCTGCAGCCAGCTGTGCGCCAGGTTGAAGACCGCGCCGCGGAAGACGTTGAAGTCGTCGCGCCAGGTCTCGGCGGTGAAGGTCCGCTGCGCCCGGATGTGCCGGGCCACGTCGTGCATCCCCACCTTGGCCAGCCAGCCCGGGACCCGCTCGGCCAGCACGCGCTCCGTCCGTACCCAGTCCACCGCCTGGTGGGTGTTGGGAGTGGGGACCAGCACGTACAGGGTCGAGTGACCCGCCGGCGCGCCGCTCGCGTCCGTGACGCAGGGGTTGCAGACGTAGAACGGGGGATCGTCCTCGTCGACGAACCGGTCGTCGAGCGCGGCTGCGTCGGTGCGCCGGGCGTGGTTCGACAGGTAGATGAGGTGGTGAGGCAGGTCGGCCCAGCGCCGGTCGAGCCCCAGGTAGAGCATGAAGGTGCTGCAGGAGTACCGGGAGCCTTCGAGCACCCGGTCACTGAGCCGGGTCCCGCTACGCCACTCGGAGTCCACCAGCCGCGTGGCCGCGTACGGCAGGTCGGCGTTGACCACCACCGCGTCGGCCTTGATCCGCTCCCCGCTCTCCAGCTCGACCCCGCGGGTGTGCGCCGACTCGATCCACACCTTCCGCACCGGGCCCGAGAAGCGGAAGCGTGCGCCGAGGTCCTCCGCGCAGCGCTGCATGCCGCGGGCGAGCTCCCGGAACCCTCCCTGCACGTGCCACACGCCGAACGCCAGCTCGAGGTACGGGATGACCGAGAAGACGCTGGAGCACGTCGTGGGGTGCAGGCCGAGGTACTTCGAGGGGTAGGCCAGCGCGTACGTCACCCGGTCGTCGTGGAAGGCCTCGTCCAGGTGCGCGTAGAGGCTCTGCCAGGGCTTGAAGCGCAGGGCAGGCAGCAGCCGCCATGGCGCGTAGTAGCCGAGGTTCCCGGCCGGCGTGGCCATGAACTTCTCGTAGGCGACGGCGTACTTGTCGCGGCTGAGCTCCATCCAGCGGCGCATCGCCATCGGGAGCCGCCGGTCCAGCCGGGCGAGCGACGCCTCGAGGCGCTCGGGATGCTGCGAGGTGTCCAGCTGGCTGCCGTCCCAGAAATGCACCCGGGTGTTGGGGTCCACGGGAACGAGCGTCAGGTAGTCCTGGATGCGCTTCCCGGAGCGCCCGAAGATGCGCTCGAGCACGCCGGGGAGCTGGAGGATGGAGGGGCCGGTGTCGAGCGCGTACTCGCCGCGCTCGCCCAGGGTGAGGCCCTTCATCCGGCCGCCCGGGACGGCGTCCTTCTCCACCACGGTGACCTCGAACCCCAGCCCGGCGAGGTTGATCGCCGCCGCCAGACCGCCGGGGCCCGCCCCCACCACCACCACCCGTCTCGGACCTCTCGTGGTCTCCATCGCGGGGCGGACTCTTAGCGCGTCGTGGCCGGCGGCGCTGCCCCACCCATGCTCGATCGGGAGGCCCTCGCCGGGGAGGTCCGGATGTCCCGCGGCTGCAGCGCCCAGGCGCCACGCCGGAGTCCGAGCCGTCCCGCGTGCTCGAAGGTCGTCGAGCGTCGAACCTCCGCAGAGGTCAGCGCCCGGCGAGGGTCAGGCGGCCTCGTGCCCGCCGCGGCGGCCCGGCGGGAGCGCCGGGATGTCGAGCTGCCGGACGAGCGACTCGACGGGCTCGAGCCGCGGGATGTCGGACTCGCCGCCTGCGCCGAGCTCGCGGAACTTTCGGGCCGTGACCAGCGCGCGCGACTCGAGGGAGCTGATGGCCGAGTTGTAGGCGTCCACCGAGCCGCCCAGCCGCTGCCCGAGCATGGCCAGGTGCTTCACCACTGTCTGGAGCCGGTCGTGCAGCTCGCGGCCGAGCGCCTGGATGTCCCGGGCGTTCTTCGCCACCTGCTCCTGACGCCAGCCGTAGGCAACCGCACGGAGGAGCGCGATCAGGGTGGTGGGTGTGGCGAGGATGACGTTCTGTGTCGCCCCGAACTCGACCAGCTCGGGGTCCTTCTCCAACGCGGCGAAGAGGAAGGCCTCGCCGGGCATGAACATCACCACGAACTCGGGTGCGGACTCGAACTGGGCCGCGTAGCCCTTCTCGCTGAGCTTGCGAACGTGACGTCGCACGTCGGCGGCGTGGGCCGCGAGACGGGACTGCTTCATGGCCTCGTCCGCAGCCTGGTGCGCGTCCAGGTACGCCTGGAGCGGTACCTTGCTGTCCACCACCACCTGCTTCTCGCCGGGGAGGTGAACGACCAGATCGGGCCGGAGCGAGCCCCCCTCGACGTCCACCCGGGTCTGCTCGGTGAAATCGCAGCGGTCCACCATGCCCGCGAGCTCGACCACGCGCCGGAGCTGGATCTCTCCCCAGCGGCCGCGGGTGTTGGGGGCCCGGAGCGCGCCCACCAGCCGCTCGGTCTGCTGCCGGAGCGCGTCCTGCGACTCGGCCAGGGCACGGATCTGCGCCCCGAGCGCTCCCTGGGCCCGCTCCCGGCTCTGGTCGAATTCGGCGAGCTTCACGTCCACCTTCTCCAGGGCCTCGCGGATGGGCGCGACCAGCACGTCGATGGCGGTGGAGCGGGCGTCGAGCTCGACCTTCGCCACCTCCTGGGTCTTCTCCAGCTGCGTCTTGGCGTACTCCAGGAAGCTCCGGGTGTTGGCCTGCAGGGCGTCGTGGGACAGCGCCTTGAAGCGTTCGGTGAGCTCCTCCTGGGTCGCCTGGACCAGCCGCAGCTTCTCTTCCATCGCGCGCTGCTCCTCGGCGCGGGCGGCGCGCTCGGCGGCGAGCTCGGCGAGTGCCCGGGAACGCACCTCCTCGAGCGCCTCCGCCCGCGCCGTCATCGCGGCGAGGGTGCGCGCCTGTTCCTGGAGGTCCACGTCCCGGGCCCTCACCCGCTCCGCGAGGACCTGCTGCGACGTCTCGAGCGTTGCCCGCTCCCTGGCCTGGGTCGCTGCGAGCCGCGCCCGCCCGAGCACCCAGCCGAGCACCGCGGCCGCGGCCGCGGCCACCAGCGCTCCCGTTCCCGCCACCCAGGACAGCTCCATCGCACCTCGCTCCTCAACCCCGCTCGCCCTGCACGGGCGATGAGCGGGGGAACACCGTACGGGCGGGGCCTGACGTTGGGGAGACGGAGCACGCGCGACCCGTCGGGGGTCGGCGGTGCTCTCGGCGGCGGGCGCTGGTCAAGGGCCGCGCGCAAGGGTAAGCCCCTCTGGCCATGCGAACGAAGCGAGCCCTGACCCTCGACGATGCCCGCCGCATGCTCCAGGCCGCCCGCGCCGAGGCCGAGCAGCGGAAGTGGAACGTCAGCATCGCGGTGGTGGACGACGGAGGATTCCTCCTCGCGCTGGAACGAATGGACGGCGCCCCGCTTCCGAGCGCGGAGATCGCCACCCGGAAGGCCTGGACGGCAGCGATGCTCCGCCTTCCCACCAAGGCCCTGGAGGAAGTGGTCAAGGAACGTCCCGCCCTGGTCGCCTTCCCCGGGCAGGTCCGGGTGCAGGGCGGACTGCCCATCCAGGTCGAGGGCGAGTGCGTCGGCGCGGTCGGCGTCTCGGGGGTTGCCTCGCACGAGGATGAGCAAGTCGCCAGCGCGGGGCTCGGCGCGCTCGGCTGACGCCAGAAGCACCCTTCGCCCCTGCGGGCTCGACAGGAACGCTCATTCCGGTTGCTCCGGCCGGAGGCGGAGGCCCCGCGGGACGACCAGCCGCTCCACGGCGTCGAACGCGGCCTCCACCGCCAGCGCCAGCGCCGCTGCGGGAAGGGCGCCCTCCAGGAGCAGCCCGGTGTCGGCCAGGCGGATGCCGGTGAGGATGGGCTGCCCGAAGCCCCCCGCCCCCACCAGCGCGCCGAGGGTCGCGGTCCCCACCGCGATGACCGCCGAGGTCTTCACCCCGGCGAGAATGGAGGGCGAGGCCAGCGGAAGCTCCACCCGCAGCAGACGGAACATGCGGGGAAGCCCGAGCGCATCGGCCGACTCGCGCAGGTCCGGGGCGATGCCCACCAGCCCTGCGTGGGTGTTCCGGACGATGGGGAGAAGGCCATAGAGGAACAGCGCGGCGATGGCCGGCCGTGACCCGATGCCGAGGAGCGGGATCATCAGCACCAGCAGGGCCAGCGAGGGGATGGTCTGGACGACTCCCACCGTCGCCAGCACCGCCTGCCCTGCCCGGCGCCGGCGGGCGGCGAAGACGCCCAGCGGCACGGCGACGGCGAGCGACAGGCCGAGCGACACGGCGACCAGGGTCAGGTGCTCACCGAGCCGGGCGAGGATCCGCCGGGCGCGGCCGGGCGCCGAGGCCTTGGCGACGCCGGGGCCCGCCTCTCCCAGCCGGTCGCGGAGGAATGCCGCGGCGACCTCCGGCTCGGGCACCCGCTGCAGCCGCGCCCGGGCGTTCATGGCCATCATCGCCCTGGCGTCGATCCGGTCCCGGAGCCCCTCCAGCGCTTCACGCGCTCCCGGCACGCGGCGCTCGAGGCCGGCGCGGACCAGCAGCACCGCGCGGTACTCGGGGAAGTGGTGCCGGTCGTCCTCGAGCACGCGCAGGTGCTCGGCCTGGATCTCCGGGTCGGTGGAGTAGAGGTCCACCAGGTCGATCGCTCCCCCCCGCAGGCCGCGGTAGGCGAGCTCGTGGTCCAGCCCTCGCACGTCCCGCTGGGGCAGCCCGTACGCCAGCTGCAGGGCGCGCCACCCGTCGGCGCGATCGAGGAACTCGTTGCTGAAGCCGAACCGGAGCTCCGGACGGGTGCGGAGGTCCGAGATGCGACGGATGCCGAGCGTCTCCGCGCGGTCCTCGCGCATCCCCAGCGCGTATCCGTCCTCGAACCCCAGCGACGGTCCGAGCTCGATCCCCGCCGCGGCAAGCGCCGGCTCGAGCGCATCGGGGCGCACCCGCCCAGCGAAGATCTCCTCGGCGAGCGTGCCCGTGTACTCGGGGTAGACGTCCACGTCGCCGCGCACCAGGGCGTCCCACACCACCCGCGTGCCACCCAGCCCGCGCACGTGCTCGGCGCGCAGACCCCGACGCTCGATCACCTCCGTCGCCAGCTCGCCGATGATGACCGATTCGGTGAACGCCTTGCTTCCCACCCGCACCGTGCCAGGGGGTGCCGCCGCGGCCAGGGCGAGGAGCAGCAGCGCGCTCACCGCTCCGACCCTCCACGCCAGCCGCCCAGGAAGCGCGCCACCCACGGGTCCGCCGGACGTGCCGCGAGCTCCTCCAGCGGACCCACCTGGACCAGCACGCCCTCGCGCATCAGCGCCACCCGGTCGCCGAGCAGCGCGGCCTCGTCCAGGTCGTGCGTGACCAGCACCACCGTCGTCCCCAGCGAGCGGAAGACCCGCCGCAGCTCCTGCTGCAGCTCGCCGCGGGTGACCGGGTCCAGCGCCCCGAGCGGCTCGTCCAGCAGCACCACCGTCGGCTCGAGCATCAGCGCCCGCATCAGGCTGACCCGCTGCCGCTGTCCGCCGGAGAGCTGGAGCGGCCAGCGGGACAGGACCTCGGGCGCGAGGCGCACCGCAGCCGCGAGCTCCGCGACCCGCCGCGCCCGCCAGGACCTTGGCTTCCGGAGCGCCCGCGCGAGGAGGGTGACGTTGTCCGCCGCGGTGAGGTGGGGGAAGAGCCCGCCCGACTGGAGCCCGAACCCCATCCGGCGCCGGAGCGCCGGGCCGGCCTCCGGCGTGACGCGCGCGCCCTCGAAGAGGATCTCCCCCGCGTCGGGGTCCAGGAGCCCCGCCATCAAGCGGAGCAACGTGCTCTTCCCGCTCCCACTCTCACCGAGGAGGACGGTCGTTCGACCCCGGGGGACCACCAGCGAGGTGGGCCGGACGGCCGGACGGCCGCCAAAGCTCCGGGCCACGCCGCGCAGCACCAGGACCGGCGCTGGGTCACCGCCCGGAGGCGCTCCCTCGTGTGCGCTCGGGACTCGCACCGTGCGAGCACTCTACGCGCCGCTCCTCCTCCGCGCTCCCCTGAATCCATTGGTGAGCTCGCCGCCGACTGGCCGGGCAGCGGCGGCCGCGGTCCGGCCACCGGGCGGTCAGCGGGCCGCGGCTCGCTCCACGAACTGCTGCATGAAGCGGCGGTCCTGCTCGACCAGGGTGATGAACCGCACGCCGAAGCCGCTGGGCCTGCTCGGGTCCCCGCCGATGTTCTCGACGATGACCCGGCCGCGCGAGCGCACCTCCCGGTGCTCCTCCTCGAAGCGAAAGATGACGTCCACCAGCGTCCCGAGCGGGAGCGACTTGGCGCAGGCCACGAAGAAGCCGTCGGCCTTGAGGTTCGCCAGCGGATGGTCGGTGAACATCCGGCTGTTCCGGGCGGTGACCCGGATGGTGACCTCCACCCGATCGTCGCGCCGCTCGAAGCCCACGAACTCGTGCGCCTGGTAGCTGTACGACCCCTCGTGTGCGGGAGGGGAGAGCGGGCCGGGGCGAGGCAGCGGCGTCATGCTCCGGGGGACGACGGTGAGCGGGCGCGCGATCTGCGCCGGCGGCGCGAGGATGGGCGCCAGCGGCTCGTCGTCCATCGGTGCCGGAGGGGGGACCGCCCGGACCACCGGCAGGGGCGAGACCTGCCCGCCCGCGGACAGCTCCCTCTCGATGTGCACCATCAGGCGGCTGAGGAACTGGAAGGCGTCGGCGTACGCCTTGCGCAGGTCCGGATGGGCCTGGGCCCGGACCCGGTCCGGGTAGAAGCGCTTCACCAGCTTGAAGAACGCGTTCCGGTACGCATCGACCGAGGCGTTGCGGTCGAGCCGGAAGATCTCGTGTGGCGGACGCCCCTGCATCGCCCGCAGCTGCTCGTGGACGCGCGCCGCCTCCTGCCGCTCGGACTGGAGCAGCGCGTCGGGCGACGGCGCGTTGAGCAGCAGCGTCATCACCTCGGGGAACGCCGCCGGCGCGCCCCAGTTCCGGCCGTCGCGCGAGACGCGGGCGATCCCGGTCAGGCGCCCGGTGTTCACCAGGTCCTGGACCACGTCCAGGCTCACGGGTCCGAGCACCCGTCCTTCCGCATCTCCGATCCAGTACTCGGGCATGGTCGAAGGTTTCCGGCGGGTCTCCTCAGGCCGCGAGCACACGCTCCACCGCGGAGGCGATCTCCACCGGATGGAACGGCTTGGTGATGTAACCGGAAGCACCTGCCGCAAGCGCCTCGTTCACCAGCCGGTCGCTGTCCATCGAGCTGATGACCAGCACCGGGGTTCCGGGCCAGCGACTCCGGATGAGCGCCAGGGCCTCCATCCCGCTCATCTCCGGCATCAGCAGATCCAGCAGCACCACCCGGGGTGGTGGACCCTCGAGGTCCAGAGCCTCCTGGCCGTTCTCCGCCTCGCGGAGCGGATGGCCCTGGTCGGCGAGCATCTCGCGGAGCAGCGTCCGGACGAACGCGTCGTCGTCGACGATGAGGATCGGGCCCTTGGGCGTGGGCATGGTCGTTCCAACGTGCCCGCCGCTCGCGTGAGACGTCAACCCCCGGGAGACCTACCCGGCCCCACCAGACGGGGCGTGCGAGGCCACGGATTCGGACTCCGGCACCGGGCGGTGCGGGTGCGGGTGGATTCCCAGCCGCCGCACCACGAGCTCATGCACCGCGTAGACGGCCGGGGTCAACCCGATGGCGATGACCAGCTTGATGAGGTACTCGCCGACCGACTTGCTGGTGACCCACCCCAGGGGCCGGGGCTGGGCGTTCCCCACCGAGGGGAAGACGTACCAGAACAGGTAGTTGATGACGAAGGTGTCCACCACCTGACTGGCGATGGTGGAGCCGGTCGCCCGCAGCCACAGGTGCCTCGACTGGGTCAGCGCCTTCCAGAAGGCGAAGACGTGGATGTCGAGGAACTGGCCGCAGAGGTAGGCGATGATCGACGCGACGAAGAGCTTCCCGCCCACCCCGAAGACCTTGTTGAACTCGGCGTCGGTGTAATAGCTGTTCGGGTCCGCGGCCGGCAGCTGCGAGACGTTCAGCACGATGAAGGCGAACACCGCCATCCACATCCCGAGCAAGGTCAGGAAGCGCGCGCCCTTCGTCCCGTAGAACTCGTTGACGATGTCGGTCAGGAGGAAGGTGATGGGAAAGGCGAAGAGCCCCACCGAGATCGGCTGGTGGTAGCGGACCCCGAAGAGGTGGACGTCGATGCCAAAGGCCTTGCCGCCCATGAGGTCGCCCAGCAGCAGCGCGGCGACGAAGATGCCGCTGAGGTAGGTGTAGAGCTGCTGCTGGCGGGTGAGCACCATGCGGGGAGGTCCGCCTTCCTAGCCCCGCCCGGCAGCGCGCGCACTCCGATTCGGGTCAACGTTGCGCATGCACCCGGCGCCGCCGTGCGTAGCGCTCGGTGACCTGCTCCACGTAGGCCCGGGTCTCCTCGGGCCAGGCGGCCCCGGCACCGACCGCACCCGGCCCGGCGTTGTACGCCGCCACCGCCAGGCGGATCGACCGGAAGCGCCGGAGCTGCTCGGCCAGGTACCGCGCGCTGCCGTCCACCCCCTCCTCCGAGTCGAACGGGTCACCGACGCCGAGAGCACGCGCGGTGGACGGGAGGAGCTGCCCCGGGCCCACCGCCCCGGTCCCGGAGATGCTGTGGACGCGGCCCCCGCTCTCGACCTCCACCAGCGCCTCGAGCAGGCCGGGCGGGAGCCCATGCCGCCGCTCGGCCGCGGATACGAGCGGGGTGAGTGGCGGGTGCGCCCGGAACGCGCACCGCGGACGGTGGAGCGCATAGAGCCCCAGCGCCCGGGCCCGGGCCCGGAAGTGCAGCGGCGAGAGCAGGAAGACGTCCGCTCCTCCGATGATGTCGAGCGCGCCATTGACCAGCGCCACCACCACCCCCGCGAGCAGCACCGCCCGGCCGAGGGCACGGCGGAGGCCCGGCGGCACCGCAGACCACCCCCGGGCCAGCGCTCCGGGGGCCCGGGCGATCAGTCCTCGAGCTCGCCGTGCCAGTAGGCCACGTCCCGGAGGAACTTGCGCCACGACAGCGGCATCCCCGGCTCGTAGGTGAAGGTCAGGTGGAACGTCTCGGGCAGCTTCTTCGGTTTCACCGGCGTGCTGAGCAGCGCCATCCCCGCCTGCGGGGGCGTGCGTCCGCCCTTCCGCTGGTTGCAGCCGAAGCAGCAGATCACCACGTTCTCCCAGGTGGTGTGGCCTCCCTGGGCGCGCGGCACCACGTGATCGTACGTGGCGTCCTGGCGGCTGACCCGCTCGGCGCAGTACTGGCACTTCCCGTGGTCGCGGGCGTAGACGTTCTCGCGGCTGAACTTGATGGCCCGCTTCCGGTTGCGCACCGCGCGCAGGAAACGGATGACCGACGGCATCCTCACCGCGAACGTCACCGAGCGAACCAGCCGGTCCTCGTACTCCTCGACCACCTCCACCTTGCCGAGGAACAAGAGATTGATGGCCCGCTGCCACGAGACACGGGCGACGGGCTCGTATCCCGTGCTGAGAACCAGGGTCTCCATGGGCGCGGCATTGTAACCGCTCGGGGGAACGACCGCTCTATGGTGCGGCACCGGGATGCCTCCATGGCGGGGGGCCCCCCGAGGAGAACGCATGTCCCAGACGAGCCGGGTGGTGGTGCTGGTCCGCCACGGGGAGACCGAGTGGACCAAGTCGAAACAGCACACCGGGCGGCAGGACATCCCGCTGACCGCGCAGGGGCGCAGGGAGGCCGAGCTCCTCCGGCACCGGCTGGCTGCCTGGCCCTTCGCCCGGGTGTTCGTCAGCCCGCTGTCACGGGCCCGTGACACGTGCGAGCTCGCCGGCCTGGGCGACCGGGCCGAGGTTCGCCCCGATCTGATGGAGTGGGACTACGGGGCGTACGAGGGCCGGACCCGGGCGGACATCCTCCGCGAGCGACCGGAGTGGGACCTCTGGCGCGACGGGTGCCCGCAGGGGGAGACTGCGGAGCAGGTCGGCGTCCGCGCGGACCGGGTGATCTCGGAGCTGCGCGGTGTCGAGGGGGATGTCGTGTTGTTCGCCCATGGACACCTGCTGAGGGTGCTGGCAGCCCGGTGGATCCACCAGCCGGGCTCGTTCGGCGAGCGGCTCGCCCTGAGCACGGCCTCGGTCAGCGTGCTTGGCCGTGAGCATGTCTCCGAGGTCATCTGGCTCTGGAATGACGTGAACCACCTGTCGCCGACATGATGCTCGGTGCGCTCATCGCCGGGACGCTCCTGGCCGCGGCACCCGACGCGCCCGCGCTCGGGCCTCCGTCCGCGCCTGGAGCGGCACCGGACCTCCGCGCCCCCGTGCGAACCTCCGGGTCCGCAGCGATGCCCGTTCCGCTGCTCGGGCTCGAGACCACGACCGCCTCGCCCGCTCCGCCGCGGATGGGGCTGCTCCTGGTGGGCGGGGCGGTGGCGCTGGCCGGGCTCGCGCTGGCTGTCCCGGCGGTCACCCATCGCGGCTGCGCGCTGTCCGGTCAGTGCGCCGACGGAACCCAGGCGCTCCTCGCGGGGGGAGTGTTCCTCGTGGGGGCAGGCCTGGCCGCGGCGGCGGGGGATCCCCCGTCCGGACCCAGCGGGGGCGTACGGGTGGCCGGGCTCACCGGGGCCGAGCTTCGCGCGCGGCTGGGCCTGGACGTGCCACTCGGAGCACCCGGGCGGAGGCGCGCGGTCCTGCGCTGGTCGCCCTTCCGCCTCCAGCGCGGCGGCGGCGTGCGCGTGGGCGTCGCGTTCTAGCCGGCGGTCAGTGGAGCGTGCGAGGCGGCGGCTGCGGCGACAGCGCGGGCCCGAGCTGCGCCTCGAGGGCGCTCCTTAGCTCGGACATCTCCAGCGGCTTCTGCAGCCGGGCGACGATGCGCTTGCTGTCGAGGGCGATGCGGTCCAGCACGCCGTGACCGGACACGAGCATCACCCGGACGTCGGTGGTCTCCCCCCGCCGGTCGAGCGCGTGCAGGAACTCGACGCCGTTCATCACCGGCATCATGAGGTCGAGGAGGATGACGCACGGGCTCGGCGCGGCCTGCAGCAGCTCGAGCGCCTCGGCGCCGTTCTCCGCCGACACCACGTCGTACCCGTCCGAGCGGAGCCGGTCCTGGAGCGACCGGCGGAACAGCGCCTGGTCGTCGACCACCATCACCGTGAGGGGCGTCACGCGGGCCACGGGAGGCTTCCTACTCGGACTCCGGGCAGGCTGGCGAGGGGCGTCGGGGACACCCCCCCAGCAAGGGTCTCAAGGTGACGAGGGTCACACCCCACCCGCCCCGGGCTTCGTCTGCCGCCGAATGATGGAGAACATCGTCGCGGCGGTCGAGCAGGGCCCTCACCCGCCGTCCCAGGCTCCCGGTCCCCTTTCCATGGACGATCTCCAGCTGGAGGACGCCCGCGGCGCGGCACGCGCCGAGGTAGACGTCGAGCAGCGCGGGCACGTCGCGCGGGTGGAAGAGGTGCAGGTCGAGCCGGCCGTCCAGGGGCAACGGGACCGGCGCGTCGTCATCCACCGCTGGCTCCCGCCCGGCCGACCAGGAATCGCGCCAGCGCCTCGGCCTTGGGCACCAGGGTCTCCACCTCGATCTGCTCGTCCACGGTGTGAAAGCCCTTGCCGCGGGGCCCGAGCCCGTCGATGGAGGCGATGCCCATCGACGCCGAGGTGCTCGCGTCGCTGGCCCCCCCGATGAGCGCCGCCTCCACCGCCCCGAGCCCCGAGGCGCGAGCCGCCCGGGCATACTCCTCCATCAGCGCGACGTTCGCCGGGGTGCGCTCGAGGGGGTCGCGGTTCACGCCACCCGACAGCTCGAGGCGTGTTCCGGGGACCGAGGCCGCTGCACGCTCCGCCGCCTCGCGCAGCCGCTCCACCAGCGCCTCTCCGTCGGCCCGGGTGAGGTAGCGGATGTCCGCGTGGGCCTCGGCGTGCTCGGGCACGGTGTTCTTGCCGAGCCCGCCCGAGATCTTCCCCACGTTCACGGTGATGCCGCGGGCGTAGTCGGTGAGCTGCTGGGCCGCGTCCACCCAACGGGCGATGGCCCAGATGGCGTTCTTCCCCTCGGCGTGCGCGTTCCCGGCATGGGCCGCCTTGCCGTGGCCGACGGCGCTCACGTTCCCGGTGCCCTTCCGGCGGGTGATGATCGCGTCCTGCGCCCGGCCCGACTCGAACACCAGCGCGGCGTTGCTGCCGGTGATTGCCTCGCGGATGACGCCCGCGCCCTCCGGGGAGCCCACCTCCTCGTCGGAGACCACCACCACCCGCAGCGGGGGGAGCGCGTCCAGGCCGCCGGGATGGCTCTCGGCGAGCCCGCGGAGGGCGAAGGCCACCACCACCAGCCCACCCTTCATGTCGAGCACGCCCGGGCCACGGCGGAGCGCGCCGTCTATCCGGTACCCCTCGAACGTCCCGGGCGGGAAGACGGTGTCCAGGTGGCCGATCAGCGCCACGGGCGGCAGCCGCGCGTCTCCGCCGGTGCGGAACACCCAGTGGTCGGCGTACCGCGTGCTCGGAACGGCCCTGGCCTCCACCCCGGCGAGACGGAACAGCGCGCTCAGCCGCCGTCCCACCTCGAGCCCACCCTGGCGATTGTCGGTGAAGGAGTTGACCTCCACCAGCCCGCGCAGCGCCTCCTCGAAGGCGTCCTGCCGGCCACGCCACCACCCGGTCCAGCTGTCAGCGCTCATCGGCCTTTCGGTTTAGCCGAACCGGGCCGTGGCGTCCTGCAGCTCCTCGGCGCTGATGCCCAGGAGGTAGAGGATGGCGTCCAGGCCGGTGGCGGACAGCGAGGTGTCGGCGCGCTCGCGGAGCGTCTTCTTCGCCCGGAAGGCGATGCCCAGGCCAGCCTTCTCCAGCATCGGGACGTCGTTGGCCCCGTCGCCGACGGCGATGGTCTGGTCGAGGAGCACACCCTCGGCCTGGGCGATCAGCTCGAGCAGCTCGGCCTTGCGCTTGCCGTTGACGATGGGGCCTATCACCCGGCCGGTGAGCTTCCCGCCCGCGGTCTCCAGGGTGTTGGAGTAGGCGTAGTCGATGCCCAGCCGCGCCTTCAGCGCCTCGGCGGCGATGGAGAACCCGCCGGAGATGACCGCGGTCCGGTAGCCGAGCCGCTTGAGCGTCTCGATGAGCTTCTCCGCCCCTTCGGTCAGCGGGAGCTCGGAGGCGATGCGGCGAAGCACCGACACGTCCAGGCCCTCGAGCAGCCCCAGCCGCTGCCGGAGCGACTCGTCGTAGTCCATCTCGCCCTGCATCGCGCGCTCGGTGATGGCCGCCACCCGGTCCGCCACGCCGTGCACCCGGGCCAGCTCGTCGATGACCTCGATGCGAATGAGGGTGCTGTCCATGTCCATGACCACCAGGCGCTTGCTGCGCCGGAACAGGCCCTCGCGCTGGAGCGCGACGTCGAAGCTCTCTTGCATCCCCAGCTCGAGCAGCGCGCGCTTGAGCGGCTCGGGGTCGGCCTGGGAGGGCAGGCCGAGGTGGATCTCCACCGAGCCGAGGTCCCCCTTCGACAGCCGGTGGATGCGCTCGATGTTTCCCTGGTGGTCGGCCAGGGTGCTGGCGACGGCGTGGAGCTCGCGGGCTCCCAGCGAACGGCCGATGGCGGTGACCACGAAGCGCTGGGTGTCCTTCGGCGCGCCGGGGTGGCCCGGGTCCACCGGCGCGAAGTCCAGCTCGACGCCGAGCGACTTGGCGGCGAAGAGGAGGTCCTTGAGCAGCCCGTCGTCGTCGTCGAGGGCGAGCAGGAGCGCGAGCGTCAGCTGTCCCTGCACCACCACCTGCTCGATGTCGAGGAGCGAGGCGGTGCTGGTGGCGATGATCCCGGTGAGCCGGGCGGTGATGCCCGGCTGGTCCGAGCCGGTGACCGTCACCAGGACGTGGGAGCGAGCCATGGCGGACCATGGGAATTACCATGCTCTGCTAGCGTGGAGACGATTTGATGAGCGACGTGGTCACCAGCACCGCCGGCGAGCTCGAGGTGCACCTGGTGCAGCCGGAGGCGGGCGCCCGGCCGCCGCTGCTGGTGGTGCTCTGTCACGGGTACGGGGCCTCGGGAGAGGACCTGGTGCCCTTCGTCCCCGAGCTGCTCGAACGGGAGCGGCGGCTCGCCCCGGTGCGCTTCGCCTTTCCGGCGGCGCCGCTCAGCCTGGGCGCCGCCTCGTGGGGTGACTCGCGGGCCTGGTGGCCGCTGGACTGGATGAAGCTCTCGACCCTCTCCCGCACCCCCGAGGGTCGGGAGCGACTGCGGAACGAGCTGCCCGCGGGGCTGGTCTCGGCCCGGCGGAAGCTGCAGGGGTGCATCGAGGCGCTGCTCGCCGGCTCCGGGCTGGGACCCGAGCGGGTAGTGCTCGGCGGCTTCAGCCAGGGCGGGATGCTGGCCACCGACCTCGCGTTGCACTGGGAGCACCGCCCCGCGGCGCTGGTGGCCCTCAGCTCGGTGCCCGTCACCGCCGACACCTGGAGCAAGCTTGCGCCGCGGCGTGCGGGCCTTCCGGTCATCCTCTCGCACGGGCGGCAGGACCAGGTCCTCCCCTACTCCGAGGGCGAGGCGCTGCGCGACCTCCTCACCACCGGCGGGCTGGCGGTGGAGTTCGTCCCGTTCGACGGTCCCCACACCGTGCACCCGGACGCCCTGGACCGAGTGGCCCAGCTCCTGGGGAGCCTGCTCCCCGGCTGACGACCCCAATGCCCTCCGCCTTCAAGCGCTTCACCGGCACCGACCGCTACCTCACCAACCCCGCGCTGCAGGCCGCGGTGAACTGCGCCCTGGCCCTCGAGCGGCCGCTGCTGGTCAAGGGCGAGCCGGGCACCGGCAAGACGCTGCTCGCCGAGGCCATCGCCGGCGCGCTCGGGCTGCCGCTCCTGACCTGGCACGTGAAGAGCACCACCCGCGCCCAGGATGGCCTCTACGTCTACGACACGGTGCAGCGGCTGCACGACAGCCGCTTCGGAGACGGCGACGTGAAGGACGTCGGCCACTACATCCGCTGGGGCCCGCTCGGCCAGGCGTTTCGCAGCCAGGGTCGGGTGGTGCTGCTCATCGACGAGGTGGACAAGGCGGACCTCGAGTTCCCCAACGACCTGCTCCACGAGCTGGACCGGATGCGCTTCCGGGTGATGGAGACCGAAGAGGAGGTCGTCGCCGCCGAGCGGCCGGTGGTGGTCATCACCAGCAACAACGAGAAGGAGCTGCCGGACGCCTTCCTCCGGCGCTGCGTCTTTCACTTCATCGACTTCCCGGACACCGAGCTGATGAGGCGCATCGTCCGCGTCCACCACCCCTCGCTGGACGATGACCTCGTCGACCAGGCGCTGGAGGTCTTCTTCCAGCTCCGGGCGCTCACCCGCCTCCGCAAGCGCCCGAGCACCAGCGAGCTGGTGGA
The DNA here is from genome assembly GCA_035543115.1 of Myxococcaceae bacterium. GTDB lineage: Bacteria > Myxococcota > Myxococcia > Myxococcales > Myxococcaceae > RPRB01. Next base: position 51,131 of record DATKKF010000029.1, on the reverse strand, counting down.
CTGGCTGGCGGTGCTCCAGGCGGCGGGGGTCAGGAATGTGAAGCTCGAGGCCCAGCTGCCGTTCGTGGGCGCACTGCTGAAGAAGGAGCAGGATCTCGAGGCCTTCGCCGAGGCGGCCGGGGCGCACCGGGCGCGCGGGTGAGCCAGGAGATGTTCGTCGGGTTCCTCTACGAGCTGAGGCGGCGGAAGGTGCCAGTGGGGGCGCAGGAGGCGCTGGCGCTCGCCCGGGCGCTGGGTGCCGGCCTCCACGACAGCTCGCTCGAGGGCTTCTACGACGTGGCCCGGGCGCTCTGCGTCCACACCGAGGCGCACCTCGACTCCTTCGACCAGGCCTTCCTGGCGCACTTCAAGGGCATCGAGGAGAAGGGCGAGGCGCTGGCGGAGGAGCTCTTGCAGTGGCTCCGCGACGCTGCCGGGAAGCCGCCGCGAGAGCGCAGCGCGGAGGAGTCGGCGGCGCTGGAGGCGCTGGACGCGGCGACGCTGCAGGCGCTCTTCGAGCAGCGGATGCGCGAGCAACGCGAGCGGCACGACGGCGGCGCCCGGTGGATCGGCACCCGCGGAACCTCTCGCTTCGGGAACTCCGGAAAGGCCACCGCGCCCGAGGGGTTTCGCCTCGAGGGGGAAGGCGGCGGCCGGACCGCGCTGAAGACGGCCGACGCGCGGCTCTACCGGGGCTACCGCGACGACCAGGTGCTGGACACCCGGGCGATGGGCATGGCGCTGAGGAAGCTCCGGGCCTTCACCCGCGAGGGCGCGCCCGACGAGCTGGACCTCGAGGAGACCATCGACGCCACCGCGCGGAACGCGGGCGAGCTGGAGGTGGTGCTCCGGCCGCCGCGGCGCCCGGACACCCGGGTGCTGCTCCTCCTGGACGTGGGCGGCTCGATGACCCCGCACGCCCAGGTGGTGGACCGGCTCTTCAGCGCGGCGAAGCAGGCGACGCACTTCAAGGAGCTGCGCACCCACTACTTCCACAACTGCGTCTATGGCCGGGTGTACCGGACCGAGCGCTTCTCGGACCCCATCCCGTTGCCGACCCTGCTCGCCGACTGCGGCCCGCACTGGAAGCTGGTGGTGGTGGGCGACGCGCTGATGGCGCCCTACGAGCTGATGCTGCGCTCGAGCGGCACGGACCTGTTCGACCCGGCGGGGCCGGAGGGCATCGTCTGGCTGATGCAGCTGGCCGAGCACTTCCACCGGCACGTCTGGCTGAACCCCGAGCCGCAGAGCGGGTGGTGGGCGCAGACGGTCCGCACCATCCGCAAGGTGTTCCCGATGTTCCCGCTGACGCTCGGGGGGCTCGGGGAAGCGGCCACCCATCTCGCCCGGCGGGGTGCGGCGCGGGTCTGAGAGCGCCTGGCTGCTGCCGCGGGGCACGCGCTGGCGTAGGCTCCCCGATCGGGAGTGCCGGCATGCGCGTGCCGACACCGGAAGGAGCGTCGGATGTCCCTGGGCAGCTCGGTGGCGCCTCCAGCGGTGCTGAACATCGCCGACCTGAGGCACGCGGCGATGCGCCGGCTTCCGCGCGTGGTGTTCGACTACGTCGACGGCGGGGCAGACGCCGAGGTCACGCTCCGCGCGAACTGCTCCATCTTCGACGAGGTCCTCTTCCGTCCGCGCGGAGCGGTGGCCTCTCCCCGGGCCAGCCTCGAGACGACGGTGCTCGGCCAGCGGTTCTCGCTCCCGTTCCTCCTCGCTCCGGTGGGGAGCACGCGGCTGCTCTATCCAAGGGGCGAGGTCGAGGCCGCGCGAGCCGCCGCCGCGGCTGGCATCGGGTACATCCTCTCCACCCTTGCCGGGACCTCGGTGGAGGAGGTCAAGGCCGCGAGCACCGGGCCGTGCTGGTACCAGGTGTACCTGGTCGGCGGCCGGGAGGTCGCGAGCGCGGCGATCGAGCGCGCGCAGAAGGTCGGCTACGGCGCGCTGGTGCTGACGGTGGACACGGCGATCTCCGGCCTGCGGGAGCGCGACTACCGGAACGGCATCCAGCAGCTCCTCGGGACGAACCCCTTCCGCAAGCTGCGTCACCTCTGGCAGATCCTCTCCCGTCCGGGATGGCTGGTGGGTTACCTCGCCGATGGCGGGCTGATGCGCTTCCCCAACGTGATGCTGGCGGAGGGGCCGATGCGGTATGCGGCGGTCGCCGCAGCGCTCGAGCAGTCGGTGGTGTCGTGGGCGGATCTGGGGTGGATCCGGGAACTGTGGAAGGGTCCCATCGTCATCAAGGGAGTCCTCACCGCGGAGGACGCCCAGCGGGCGGCGGACGAAGGCGCAGCGGCGGTGGTGGTGTCGAACCACGGGGGCCGTCAGCTCGACGGCGTCTTCCCCGCCCTCCGGGCGTTGCCCGAGGTGGTCCAGGCGGTGCGCGGACGGGCCGAGGTCCTGATGGACGGGGGCATCCGCCGTGGAGGCGACATCGTGAAGGCGCTCGTCCTCGGGGCGCGCGCGGTGCTCATCGGGCGCGCGTACGCCTGGGGCCTCGGCGCGGCCGGGGGCGCGGGAGTCAGCCGGGCAATCGAGATCCTCACCGCCGACCTGCACCGGACCTTGCGGCTGCTCGGCTGCGCGTCGCTCTCCGAGCTCGATCCGTCGATGATCGAGCTACCGGTCGAGTTCGAGCGGGGACGCCGGTCCCTCTCGGTTCTGGGCGCGGGCGCGACGCGGGCCGAGGTGGGCGCGCGCGTCGCCCTCAACGAGGCGGGCTGACCCGCGGGGTGAATCCATGACACGTTCCATTGCGCGCTCGGTCGGCCTGCTCCTCCTGGTGACCACCACCGCCGCCGCGGCAGAGTCGACCGAGGCGGCCGGGGTGCAGGCGGCGGAGGCCTGGCTGAAGCTGATCGACGCCGGACGGTACGGAGCCTCGTGGGACGAGGCGGCCCCCATGTTCCGCGACCAGGTCTCCCGGGCGGAGTGGGAGAAGATGGCGGGCGCGGCGCGCCGGCCGCTGGGCAAGGTCCTGTCGAGGAAGCTCTCCGCGAAGCAGCTGGCCCACACGCTGCCGGGTGCGCCCGACGGGACCTACGTCGTCCTGGTCTACGAGACGCGGTTCGAGCACAAGGAGCGGGCGTCGGAGAACGTGACCGTCATGCTCGATCCGCAGGGCCAATTCCGTGGCGCCGGCTACTTCATCCGCTGACGCGCTCGGGCTCGACTCCGACTCGGCGCTCCTGGTCCTGACGGGCGCGGGAGTGTCTGCTGAGAGCGGGCTGCCGACGTACCGCGGCTCGGGCGGGCTGTGGCGCTCGCATGCCTTTCAGCGGCTCGCCTCACCCGAGGGCTTCCAGGCGGACCCGGCGCTGGTGTGGCGCTTCTACTCGGAGCGGCGCGAGGCCGCGCTGGAGGCCCGACCCAGCGCGGGGCACCGGGCGCTCGCCGAGGTGGAGCGGCGGATGGGTGAGCGCTTCCTGCTCGTGACCCAGAACGTGGACGGACTGCACCGGCGCGCCGGGAGCGGGCGACTGATCGAGATCCACGGCCGGCTGCTCGGAACGCGCTGCTCGCGCTGCCAGCGGCCGGAGACCCCGGACGAGACGGCGTACCCGGAGGGGACGGTGCCGCAGTGCGAGCGCTGTGGCGCCCCGCTCCGACCGGCGGTGGTGTGGTTCGGCGAGGCGCTGGACCCGACCCACCTCCACGCGGTGGACGCGTTCCTCGAGCGCTGGCGCGGAGGGCGCCTGGTCTTCCTCGCCGCGGGGACCTCGGGTGCGGTCTGGCCCGCGGCCGGGCTCGTGGACCTGGCCCGAGCCAGGGGCGCCGAGACCTGGCTGGTCAACGCCGAGCGCGCCGACAACGCCGGGCGGTTCGACCATGTCCGGGAAGGCCCGAGCGGGACGCTGCTTCCAGCCCTTCTTCGCGGGTGAACGATGGCGGTCGACCCCCGGAGGCCGGGTCGCCGCGAGGCGTCAGACGAGCCCGCCGGGCGGGTGCCCGACGCGCACGCTGTTCGGCCCCACAGCGACGTGAGAGCGCGAGAGCCAGTGGCAGTGCGCGCAGTAGCTGAAGCTCGTGCCAGGAGTCATCCGCACGGCCAGCTCCCCACCACAGAGCGGACAGCCGGTGGGAAGAGTGAAGTCGGCGATCTCTCCTTGCTGATCAAAGGTGCCGTTCAACATGGATGTACAGGTAACGCAGTCGCGGGTGCGCGCAAGCAGGGGCGACCGCTCCCTCGGCAGACCCCTGCCGGACGGCGGGCTGCAGAGGGTGGTCAGGGCGGCTCGCTCGGGCGCCGACGCCCGCCTGCCGTCGCCCCCAACCGGCTCGGCCCGGGGCGTCTTGGCGCCGCCGCCACCCGGCTCAGGGTTCAATCCCGCCGGAACTTCATCGGCGTGAACTCGGCCTGGAACGCCTGCGCCGAGTCGATGATCCCGTTCGACTCCAGCTTCCGGATGAGGTTCCGCACCTTGTGCTGCCATGCAGGGGTGAGCCGGCCCTTCTCGTACATCCCGTGGTACCGGACCGGATTGGGGATGATGGTCGCCAGGAACACGGCCTGCTGCACGCCGAGGTTCCGCGGGTTGACCCCGAAGTAGTGCCGGGAGGCCTCTCCCAGGCCGTAGATGCCCGGGCCCCACTCGATGATGTTCAGGTAGATCTCCATCAGCCGCGCCTTGGGCAGCGAGGCCTCGAGCGCCACCGTGAACAGCGCCTCGCGAACCTTCCTGGCGAAGGTCCGCTCGCGGGAGAGGAACAGGTTCTTCGCCAGCTGCTGGGTGAGGGTCGACGCGCCACGCACCCGGCTGCCCTCGGCGGCGTCGATGATGCTCTCCTTCATCTCGTCGAAGTCGAAGCCGGAGTGGAACCAGAAGCCTGCGTCCTCGCTGGTGGTCACCGCGCGGGACACGTACCGGGGGAGATCCGAGATCGGGACGAAGTTCGGGTTCTGCGGCCCCACCCACACCTCACGGGTGTGCCCGGCTGCGTCCACCGGTCGGTAAATGAACGGACCGCGGAGGAAGAACGGCGTCGCCTTGGAGGCGGAGCGGAGCCCGGCCAGGTCCAGCTTGACGTCGAGCAGCCACTGCTCGGGGTCGCGCACCGGCCCCGACACTCGCACGCGCGCATCGAGCAGCCCGGGGATCCGCGGGGCCTCGTCTCCCAGGCTGAACTGCGGTGGCAGCGCGTCGACCGCGTCCTGGTAGCGGAGCTGGTCCACCCGCGCCTCGGCCCGGAAGCGCGGCGCCCTCGTGCCCTCGTAGACGCCCTCGAGGTTCACCCGGAGCGAGTCGTTCTCGCCGAAGCCGATGTGGCCGTCGCGGAGCCGCACCTCCCGGGCGCCGCGGTCCCAGTCCACCGTTCCCGCGCCCGACAGACGCCAGGGCCCGACCGGCTCGGTGGCCAGCCGGCTGCCCTCGAGGAAGAGGCCGTCGATGCGGCCCGAGACCTCGAGCTCACCACGCCTGAGGTCGGCCGGGACGAGCCCGTTGATGCGGGCGGTGACCGAGCCGGCCGTGGCGCGTACCCCCACCCGCTGACCGAGCAGCTCGATCAGGGGCCGGAGCGGCATCCCCTCCAGGCCCCCCTCGATCTGGAACGGCTGGTCGTGGGCCCAGCGCACGATGGAGCGCGCCTCTCCGCCGCCGTCGCGCTGCACCGCCACCTCGAGCACGCGGCCCGAGGCGGCTCCGGAGATCTCCACCTGCGCGTCCCAGGCGCCGAGGTCGAGCGGGTGCCCGTCCTGGCTGGACACCAGCTCGACGCGGAGGTCCTGCACCTCGAGCCGCGGCAGACGGGCGCCCGAGGACCCCGAGACAGGCGTCTCCTTCGAGGCGGGGGGCTTCGTCTTCAGTCGCCTGGCGAGCGCGCGGAGACCTTCGAGCTGGGTGCCCGGGCGCACCACCACCGTGCGCAGCTGCACCAGGGCGGGCTCGAGCCGGCCGGCGAGCAGCGCGGTCCATCGCGGCCGCACGCGCACCCGCTCCATCTCCAGAACGACCGGGGCGCCTGGTTCGGGCGAGATGCGCAAAGGTCCGAAGCTGAGACGCATCCCCCAGTCCACCTCGCTGTGGCTTCCGAGCTCCACCCCGCCGAGCCGCGCGGCGAGCGCCGCCTCGACCCTGTCCCTCAGGCGCGAGCGCACCATCGACGAGTTGAGGACCGAGTGGAGGACCGTGACCGCGCTGAGCAGCGCGAGCACCACCACCGCCGTGCGCTGCATCCAGCGGCGACGGCGCGCGCGCCGCCGGGCACGGGGCGGACGCGGCACGGGTGTGCGCGCCCACGCTGAGCTGGTCGGCGTGGAAGGGGCAGATCGCATCGGCGGCGGGTACAGACAGGAATCCTAATGTCCCGACGGGACTTGCGTCTGCCTGCCAGGACGCTCCGGAGGCACACCTCCGTCCGAAAGTTCGCTTGCGCGTGCGCACATGGTGGGCGTTAGGGTGTCGCCATGACGACCCGCGCCCCCATCGCCCTCGTGGCCGCCGTGGGACTGTTCGCCCTGGCTGGCTGCAACCAGTACGACCAGCTGATCGCCAAGGACCAGCTCTGCGACGCGAGGTGGGCGGACTACCAGGCGCAGCTGCAGCGCCGGGCCGACCTCGTCCCGAACCTGGTGGCGACGGTGAAGGCCTCCGCCCAGCACGAGGAGAAGACGCTCACCGAGGTGACTGAGGCCCGGGCCCGGGCCACCAGCATCACCCTCAGCGCAGAGGATCTGCAGGATCCGGAGAAGGTCGCCGCCTTCCAGAAGGCCCAGGATCAGCTGCAAGGCGCCCTGTCCCGGCTCCTGGTGGCCAACGAGGCCTACCCCGACCTCAAGGCCAACGCCCAGTACCACGACCTCCAGGTGCAGCTCGAGGGGACCGAGAACCGCATCCTCCGAGCACGCGAGCAGTACAATGAGGCCGTGCGGGACTACAACACCGAGCTCGGGAAGATCCGGGGCGCGGTGGTGAGGCGGGCCACCGGCGGCACGTTCAAGCCTCGGGTCTACTTCCAGGCTTCACCGGACGCTCAGCAGGCGCCCAAGGTGACCTTCTGATGCGGACGCGGGCCTGGGGCCCGCTCTGCGCGACCCTCCTCCTCCTCGAGTTCGGCTCCGCCTGGGCGTTCAACGTCCCGAAGCAGACCGACTACGTCACCGACACCGCGGGGGTCCTCACCCCGGCCGAGCTGGCGGACCTCGACAACCGGCTGGGTGACTACGAGCGGCAGACCACCAACCAGATCTTCGTCCTGGTGACACCCTCGCTGGAAGGCGAGCCGATCGAGGACGTGGGCTACCAGGTCATCCAGACCTGGCGGCCCGGTCAGAAGGGCAAGGACAACGGCGTGGTGCTGCTCATCGCCACCGGCGAGCGCCGCATCCGCATCGAGACCGGCAAGGGAGTCGGCGGCGAGCTGACCGACCTCCAGTCCAACGACATCATCCGCCGGCGCATTGCCCCGCTGATGCGCGAGAACCGGGTCCACGACGCCATCCTCGCCGGGATCGACGGCATCACCGAGGCGCTCTCGGGCACCTCCACCACCCAGCGCCAGCCCGGGCAGCGCGCACCCGACTGGCAGCAGCCACCCGTCGTCTTGCCACACTGGTTCGACGTCTGCTTCTGGGGCTTCATCCTCTTCGTGCTCCTGATGCTGCTCCTGCGCTCCAGCCGGCACCCGCGGCGCCGGACCTACTGGGGCGGCCCACCGTGGATCGGCGGCGGAGGCGGCTGGGGCGGCGGAGGGGGAGGCGGTGGGGGCTGGGACGGAGGCGGCGGGGGCAGCGGCTTCGGTGGCGGCGGCGGCGGCGAGGGCGGCGGCGGCGGATCGAGCGACAGCTACTGAAAAAGACGAGGCGCCGTGGGGAGGGGAGAGTGAACCCACGGCGCCCCGTGGCCCCAGGACCGCAGGCCGCCTCGACTCGCGCCGAGGGAATTGCAGTCGGCATGCCGGGCCCGCGGCGGCGATTTGCCTGGGACAACGGCACCAGCGGCCCAGGGTGCAACAGGTTGCACCCCACGCGGATGTTGCACCCCTGCGGTGTTGCACCCTCCGGGGCCTCACAGTCAGGCAGCGCGGAAGCTCGCCGGATCCAGATGGAAGCGCCGGCACCACCGCTGGATCTGCATCCGCGCCACGCCCATCTGACGGGCGACGGCGCTCACGTTCCCGTGGTGCGTGCGGAGCAGCTCGATGAGCTCGGTGCGGCGGCTCACGTCGGCCTCGCTCAGGGGCCGGGTCGCGCGCCCGGCCATCGGGTCCGGCCGGGGCTCGGGCGCGGTGCGCACCGGCTCCGGGAGGTGGGCGAGCTCGATGCGCCCGTGTCCGGCCAGCGCCACCGCCAGCGCCAGCGCCTTCTCCAGCTCGCGGACGTTGTGCGGCCAGCTCCAGCGGAACAGCGCCCGGCCCGCCTCGCGCGAGAGGCGCACCCCCGCGTCGGCGCCGGCGCGTCTCAGCAGCGTCGGGATGAGCAGACCCAGGTCGGCGCGCCGGTCGCGGAGCGGCGGCAGCTCGACCTCGAGCCCGGTGAGCCGCGCGAAGAGGTCGCTCCGGAAGGCGTCCTCCTCCACCAGCGCCGCGAGGTCCCGGTGGGTGGCGGTGACGACGCGCAGGTCCACCCGGACCGGCTGCGCGGCGCCCACCGGCTGGACCTCGTTCTCCTGGAGCACGCGGAGCAGCTTCACTTGCAGCGCAGCCGGCAGCTCACCCACCTCGTCCAGGAGCAGCGTGCCGCCACTCGAGGCGCGGAGCAGTCCCGGCCGGTCCTCCAACGCGCCGGTGAAGGCGCCCCGCCGCACCCCGAAGAGCTCGCTCTCGGCCAGCTGCTCCGGCAGCGCGCCGCAGTTCACCGCCACGAAGGCCCCGGACCGTCCGGACCAGAGGTGGAGCGCTCGGGCGGCGAGCTCCTTCCCGGTACCTGTCTCCCCCTGCAACATCACCGGCACCCGGGTGGGCGCAACACGGGCCAGCGCCGACCAGGCGGACAGGAGATCGGGGTGGAAGCTCTGGCAGCCGAGCTCCGCGGCGTCTGCGGGGAGCGACGGCGGTGGCTCGTCAGCGGCGGCGTGCTCCTCGAAGACGAGGAAGGTCTGCCCGCACTCGATGGCGTCCCCGGGGTTGAGCACGGCCCGGCGTTGTGGCGTCCCCTGGACGCGCAGGCCGTTCTTGCTCCCTGCATCCTCGATGACCCAGCGTCCGAGGACCCGCCGTAGCCGCGCGTGGAGCGCCGACATCCGGTCGTCCACGAAGCTGAGCCGGACCACGGCAGGCGGCGCCTCGGGAGGCGCACGGCCCAGCCACACCTCGGAGGCGCCGGTCAGCTCGACCGCGCGCGGCGCCTCGAACGGCCGGTCACAGGAGAGCGCCACCACCAGCTGGCTGGTCCGCGCAGGGCGGGACGACGGCCGGCCATCGGTCTCGGACCTCGTGGCGTTGGAGCGGGACACGTCAGAAGCCGATGTCGGTGGGCCCCGTGTTGTCCATCGGCGCGAGCTTGAGCTCGGCCTTTCCCCCCGCCAGCAGATTGCCGCGCGGTTTGCCGATCGGTCCCTCGCGCACCGAGATCCAGTCGTTCACCGCCTCCCGGAGCTCGACCACGGTGGTGTCCTGATCCAGCACGGCGTCGAGCGCGGCCTTGCTCTGGCGCGCCAGGGTCAACGCCCGGGTCTGCGCGTCGGTGGCGTCGCTCGAGTTCCAGATGGCCTGGGCGAGCGCGAACCGCGTCTGGGCAATCTCCGGGGTGCTCCGGTTCTGGCGGATCTGCTGATCCAGCCGGCGCTCGATCGCGGCGATGGCCTGCCCCGAGGGGTCCACGTAGTCCGGCCCCGAGCCGCCCACGGGTGCGACCGACGCCATCTGGAGCGGCGCAGTGGAAGCCGCGGCGCCAGCGTTCGCCCCGAACGCCGGCACCGGCGACAGCGCCAGGAGCGGGCCCTGCGCGCTGCCCTCCCGTGGCTGGGTGAGGGCGCGGTACAGCGCCTGGACCAGGCTGCGCAGCTCCGAGAGCCGGTCCGCGTCGAGCGCCGGCGCGGGCAACGGCGCGGCGACCACGCCGGGCGGCTGGGCGCGACGGCCGATGGTGAGCAGCTCCGGGGCGCGTGCCAGGGTGGCGGAACCCGTCGCGAGCAGCGCAGCCGGAGTCACCGGCCCGCTGCGGACGGGAGACTCCCGGGGCGCCGCGGTGAGGGGCACGAGCGGCGCGGCCAACGTGCTCGCCACCACCACCGACTCGGCCGGTTCCAGGCCGTCGGTCTGGAACTCGTACACCGGGGGCAGCCACGTCGCCGCCTCGGCAGCGGCCACCGGCGTCGCGCTTCCCCGGATCATCGCCAGGAGCAGGACCCCGAGCGCCGCGCCCACCGCGATCGCTCCACCCAGCGTGCCCCTGGCCTGCACTCCCGGCGCGTCCAGCGCGTCGATGAGCGGCACCAGAGAAGCCGGACGGTTCGTGCGGTCGGGATTCAGCGACGCGGTGAGCGCACCGCGGAGACGCGCGGGGATGGCCGCCGTTCGCGGCACCTCCACTCCCGGTCCACGTGCCAGCCGCGTCTCGAGCGCCTCGCGCGAGGCCCCGCGGCTTCCGTACGGCCGCCGCCCCACGAGCGCCTCGTAGATCGCGACCGCGAGGCTGAACTGGTCGGCGCGCGCGTCGAGCGGCTCTCCCCGGTGCTGCTCCAGCGGCATGTACCCCGGAGTTCCGGGCCGGAGCGTCTCGCGAGCCGGCTCGGAGCTGGCGCTCCCCGCGGTGATGGCCAGCCCCAGGTCCGCCACCCGGAGCCGCCCGTCGCGGCCCACCAGGAGGTTCTCGGGCTTCACGTCCCGATGCACCAGCCCGGCGTCGTGGATGGCCTGCAGCCCGCGGGCGGCCTGGAGGAACATCCCGCGAACCTCCACCGGCCGCCGGGGAGCGCGGTCGAGCCAGCTGCGGAGCGTCTCGCCCTCCACGTGTTCCAGTGCGAGGTAGACCTCCTCCTCCCAGGTGCCGACGTCGTGCACCGCGAGCACGTTGGGATGGGAGACGCGGGCGAGGGCCTGCGCCTCGGAGACGAGCCGCTCGCGCCGGGACTCCGGGTCCTTCCCCGAGGGGCGGAGGAGCTTCAGCGACACGCGCCGGTCGAGGGCGAAGTCGTGTGCGCGGTAGACGACTCCCATGCCGCCGCTTCCCAGGCAGTCCAGGACGACGTAGCGGCCCAGGGTGGCCCCGCGCGGAAGCCGCGGGACCGGCCCGCCCACCCCGTCGTCAGGCGTGACGCTCGCCGTGCGTCCGTCGACGGACGCCTGGCGACACACCTCTCCTGGCGGGGCCTCTCGAGCCATTGCAGTCTCCCGGAGGAAACGGCCCGAAAACTGTAACCCGCGTGCCTCGGGAGCGGCAAACGGAGCCGTTCACCGTTCGACGACTCGCCAGGGCCAGCTCGCTGCATTCCGTGCACCCCCGCACAGGGGTCCGGGGCGTCCGCTCTCGCTGCTAGGGTGCAAGACCCCGTGCTCAACGGCATCTTCTTCGTCCTCATCGCGGGCTCCGTCCTTACCGCAGCCTTTCGCGGCACCATGCCCCAGGTCACCGAGGCCTCCCTCACCGCGGCGAGGGACGCGGTCGCGCTCGCCATCAGTCTCGTGGGCCAGATGGCGCTCTGGCTCGGCTTCTTCGGCATCGTCCGCGAGGGAGGGCTGATGCGCTCCATTGCCCGCGGCCTCCGGCCCCTGATGCGGCGGCTCTTTCCGGAGGTCCCGGAAGACCATCCCGCCATGGGGCCGATGATCCTCAACCTCGCGGCGAACATGCTCGGCCTGGGGAACGCCGCCACCCCGTTCGGGCTGAAGGCGATGGCCGAGCTGAACACGCTCAATCGCTACCCCGGGGTGGCCACCAATTCCATGGCGCTCTTCCTCTCGCTCAACGCGGCCGGGGTGGCCATCCTCCCGCTGGGAGCGGTGGCGGTGCGGGCGGCGCTCGGCTCGAAGGACCCGGCGGGCATCGTCCTCCCCTCCTTCCTCTCGACCTTCTCGGCGGCGGCCACCGCGGTGGTGGTGGCGAAGCTGCTGGAGCGGAGCCCCCGCTTCGCCCCCGAGCGCTATGCGCTGCCGGCGGGCGCGCCGGACCCCACCCCCCGGAAGGAGCCGGACGCGGCGGCGCTGGCGGCGGCGGAGAAGCTCGCCGCGCCCCACGCCCCGGCCACGCCAGCCCGGCGACTGTTCGCCCTGGTGGTCCTGATCGCCTTCGGGGTCGCGGTGGTGCGGGCGGCCCAGGGCCTGTCGGCCACCCACACCGGCTTCGAGGTGTTCCGCGCGTTCATGAGCCAGTGGCTCCTGCCCTTCCTGATGCTGCTGATCCTTCTGTTCGGCGTCGCCCGGAAAGTGAAGGTGTACGAGGTCTTCGTGGTGGCAGCGAAGGAGGGCTTCCAGATCGGCGTCACCATCATTCCCTTCCTGGTCGCGATCCTGGTGGGCATCGCCATGTTCCGCGCCTCGGGGGCGATGGACGCGCTGGCCCGGGTGCTGTCACCCCTCACCTCCCGGGTGGGCTTCCCGGTGGAGGCCCTGCCGATGGCGTTGATCAAGCCGCTGTCCGGCACCGGTGCGCTGGGGGTGATGAGCGAGGCAATGAAGACGCACGGCCCCGACTCGTTCATCGGGTACCTGGTCTGCCTCCTGAACGCCGGGACCGACACCACCTTCTACGTGCTGGCGGTCTACTTCGGCAGCGTGCAGGTCCGGGTTCTGCGGCACACGCTCCTGGCCTGCCTCAGCGCGGACCTGGCCGGCTACGTCGCCGCGACCGCTCTCTGCCACCTCTTCTTCGGCTGGGCGCCGCGCTAGAGAAGCGCCCGCTCCACGGCGGCGAAGGTCGCGTCCGGGGCGTCGACCTGGAGCCAGTGGCCGGCGCCGGGGATCTCCTCCAGGGTCACCGCCGGCGCGAGCGCCGCGAGCCGCTCGCGCGCCGTCGGCTCGACCACACCCGAGCGGCCACCCACCACGAAGCCGATCCGCTGCCCCGGCGGAACCGAGCGCACGACGTCCCAGTCGTCCTCGGCCAGGACGCTCTGGAAGAGGGACTCGAGCCCCGGCAGATCCACCGGGAGCACGAAGCCCCGGCCGCCGGGCCGAAGCGCCATCGCCAGCCACTGGGCGATGGCCCGGGGCTGACCGCCGGCCTCGACCGCGGTGACGAACTCAATCCGGGTCGCGTACTCGCGCGGGAGCCGGGCGAGGAGCGCGAGCACGTCCCGGCTCTGCTCGGAGCCGAGCCCCTCCGGCCGCGCGGAGGGCGATGCGTCGAGCACCACCGTGCGCGGAAACCGATGCCCGCTCGCGCGCTGGGCGGCGAGCGCCACCTTCCCACCCAGGGAATGACCCACCACGGCCTCCACCGGGCCGGGGAGCGCGGGGACGAGCGCGAGCACGTCGTCGGCCGCGGCGCGAACGGTGTGCGGCGGAGCGAAGCCGGTACGGGAGTCGCCATGGAGCCGCAGATCCACCAGCGCCGCCCCCCAGGTCGGGTGCGCCTCCACCCACCTCCTGCCGAACGAGCGCCAGTTTCCGCCTTGCCCGAGGAGCCCGTGGGCGAAGAGCACCCAGCGCTCCGGCGCCCGCGGACCCGCCGTCAACTCGGTGTGCGAGAGGGTGGCCATCTCTCCCAGGGAACTAGCACGGGGGGGCTGGCCTGCTAAGGTGATGGCCTCGTGTCGACAACTGCCGAGTTCGAGGCGGAGTGGCGCCGCTCTCGACCCTCCAAGCTTCCGTGGATTCTCCTGGTGGCCGCAATCGTCGTGGGCGCCTGGAGCTCGTGCACCCTCAAGGGCGCCAAGGACGAGGCGGAGACCGCGCTCAGGAAGGAGAGCGAGCGGTCGGCGGCGCTCGAGGGCAAGGTGAAGGACCTGGCGAAGACCCAGGCCTCGCTGGAGCTGAAGGTCCGCGACCTCGAGCGCGAGAAGGCGCTGCTCGCCGAGCGGAAGGTCGAGCCGGTGAAGGTGGACGAGCCGAAGAAGAAGACGGTGGCCACCTCCGCCAAGGCGAGCACCTCCTCGAAGAAGACCACCAAGAAGGCACACCGGTAGTCGCGCCCCGGGGCGTCCTAGCCCGCGCGCTGGCGAGGCTCGTCCCCGAGGATTCCCCGGATGACTGGCGCGGTCGCCGTGCCCGCCCGCGCCACCTCGGCCGGGGAACCCTGGGCCACGATGCGCCCACCCGCCTCGCCGCCCTCGGGTCCGAGCTCCACCACGTGGTCCGCCGCGGCGATGACCACCGGGTGGTGCTCGATGACCACCAGCGTGTCGCCGCGCGCGACGAGCTGATCCAGCACCCGAAGGAGCTTCGCCACGTCGCCCAGGTGGAGCCCGGTGGTGGGCTCGTCCAGCACGTAGAGCGTGGGTTCGTGCCGCGCGGTGGCGGTGAGCTCGGCGGCGAGCTTCAGCCGCTGCGCCTCGCCCCCCGAGAGCGTGTGGCTCCCCTGTCCGAGCTGGAGATACCCCACTCCCAGCTCCGAGAGGCAGCGCAGCGGGCCCGCCACCCGCGGCAGCGCGGAGAACGCCTCCAGCGCCTCGTCGACGGTGAGACGCAGCGTCTCGCCCACGTTGAGCCCGCGCCAGCGCACCTCCAGGGTCGCTGGCTCGAACCGCGCCCCACCGCAGGCCTCGCAGGGGGTGGTGACATCGGGGAGGAACGACATCTCGTGGCTGATGCTCCCCTGCCCCGCGCAGGCCGCGCAGCGTCCGCCACCCGCCGAGTTGAACGAGAAGCGCCCCGGTCCGAAGCCTCGCGCCCGCGCGTCGGGCGTCCCGGCGAACACCCTCCGCAGCTCGTCCCAGATGCCGAGGAAGGTGGCGGGGACGCTCCGCGGAGTCCGGCCGATGGGGGACTGGTCCACCGCCAGCACCCGGCGGAGCGGCCCGAGCCCGGAGAGCCGGCGGAAGGGTCCGGGTGGCGGGGTGGTGCGGCCGAGCGCCTCCCGCACCGCGGGGAGCAGCACCCGGCGCACCAGCGTGCTCTTGCCCGACCCGGACACGCCGGCCACCACCGTCATCCGGCCGAGGGGGAGCGCGAGGTCCACGCCTCGCAGGTTGTGGCACCGCGCCCCATCGAGCCGGAGCCAGTCGCGCGGGGGTGGGCGCAGCGGCCGGAGCCCGCGCACCGGCAGCTGGAGTGCGCGGGCCGTCGGCGATGCGTCCGAGGACAGCACCTCCGCGGGAGACCCGGAGGCGACGATGCGGCCTCCGAGCCGGCCTCCCCCCGGACCGAGGTCGACCAGGTGGTCCGCGGCGTGGAGCGTGTCGAGGTCGTGCTCGACGACCAGCACCGTGCTCCCGGTGTCGACCAGGGCGCGCAGGTTCTCCAGCAGCCGGCCGGTGTCGCGCGGATGGAGCCCGATGGTCGGCTCGTCGAGCACGTAGAGCGCGCCAGTGAGCCCCGCGCCAGCCTGGGCCGACAGCCGGAGCCGCTGCATCTCGCCGCCGCTGAGCGTGGATGCCGCGCGGTCCAGCGAGAGGTAGCCGAGGCCCACCCGCTCGAGGAACTCGAGCCGGCGCACCAGCTCGCCCAGCGCCGCGCCTCCGATGCAGGCCGCGTCACCCGAGAGCGACCACCGGCGGACACTCTCCAGCGCCTGCACCACCGGCTGCTGCACCACCTCAGGGTAGCGGCGCCCGAAGAGGCGCACCGCCCTCGGCACGGGCTGGAGCCGCGTCCCCTCGCAGGTGGGGCACGGGTCCGTCGACTCGCCCTCGACGCCTCGGCCCTCCAGGCCTGTGCCCTCGCAGTCCTCGCATCGGCCCTGCGCCGTATTGAAGGAGAACCACCTCGGGTCCAGCTCGGGAATGGCGGTGCCACAGCGGGGGCAGCTGCGCTCGGACGACAGCAGCTTCTCGCGCCCGGCGCGCAGCACCTTCACCGCGCCCTGGCCCCAGCGAAGCGCCTGCTGGAACGCCTCGTCCGGGAGATCCGCGGCGGGTCCGGCCCAGAGCACCAGGTCGATGGTGTGCTCGCGGCTCCGGGCCAGCTTCGGCGGCGCGTCGGTCGACACCCGGGCCCCGTCGCAGATCGCCTCCTTCACCCCGGCGCGGGCCCCGGCGGCGAAGACGTCGAGGTAGGTGCCTTTCCGGGCCCGCACCACCGGGGCGAGGAGCTCGACCGTGCCTCGCATCACGCGGGCCTCGGCGAGGAGCTCCTCGGCGGAGCGCGGAGCGATGGCGGTGTCGTCGTCGGGACAGTGAGGCGTTCCCAGCTTGGCGAAGAGCAGCCGGAGGTAGTGCGCCACCTCGGTCACGGTGGCGACGGTGCTGGTGGCGCCGGCGCGAGCGGTCCGCTGCTCCAGCGCGACGGCTGGGGGAAGCCCACGGATCCGCTCGACGTCCGGGCGGGGCAAGGTGGGTAGGAACTGCCGGGCGTACGGGCTGAGGGTCTCGGTGAAGCGACGCTGCGCCTCGGCGAACACCACGTCGAAGGCGAGCGTCGACTTGCCCGAGCCGCTGGGCCCGGTGAGCACCACCAGCTTTCCGAGCGGGATGCGACAGCTCACATCGGCGAGGTTGTGCTCGCGGGCGTGCTCCACCTCGAGCCACTGCACGCCCTCCCCGGGCCCCGGGGCCACCGGGCCGGCCGGGACCGACTCCGCGGCCCGGAGCGCCTCGCCGGTCCGGGTCTGGCCGCGAGCAACCTGTTCCGGTGGCCCCTCCGCCACCACCCGTCCGCCCTCGCGTCCGCCGCCGGGGCCAAGCTCGACCAGCCAGTCCGACGCGTGGAGGAGGTCCAGGTCGTGGTCGACGACCAGCACGCTCGCGCCGGAATCGACCAGGCCGTGCAGCGCCTCGAGCACCTGGGCCACGTCCTCGCCGTGGAGCCCGGCGCTGGGCTCGTCGAGCACGTAGAGGACGCCGCCCTGCGCACCGCCGAGCGCGCGGGCGAGCTTCACCCGCTGGGCCTCGCCGCCCGACAGGGTCGACAGCGGCTGGCCGATGGGAAGGTAGCCGAGCCCGAGCCGCTGCAGCGGCCGAAGCGCCTCGGCGATGGGGCGCTCGTCGCCGAACGCCGCCAGCGCCCGGTCGACCGTCATCGCCAGCACGTCCGAGACCGCGTGGCCCTTCAGCTGGACCTCGAGCACCTCGGGCTTGAAGCGCCGGCCGCGGCAGCTCGGGCAGGTCAGCGCCACGTCGGCGAGGAACTGCATCTCCACCGTCTGGCTGCCCTCCCCGGAGCAGGCCTCGCAGCGCCCGCCGTCGACGTTGAAGGAGAAGTGGGCCGGGCCGAAGCCGCGGAGCACCGCATCCGGCTCGGCGGCGAAGCGCCTGCGGAACGCGTCCCAGGCCCGGGTGTACGTCGCGGCGTTCCCGCGCGAGGTCCGGCCGAGCGGCGCCTGGTCCACCAGGACCACGCGGGTGAGCGGCAGCCCCGGCACGACGGATGCCACCGCCCCGGGGGGCTCGACGTCGGCCTGGCCCAGCGCGCGAGCGAGGCTCCGGTGGACCACCTCCTCGGCGAGGGTGCTCTTCCCCGAGCCGCTCGGTCCGCAGACGGCGCCCAGGACGCCCAGCGGGAGCCGGACGTTCACCTCGGCCAGGTTGTTGGCGGTGGCGCCGCGGACGTCGATCCAGCCCGCTGGAGTCCGGCGCGGGCGCGCGTGGACGCGGCTCCCGGCGAGGACGCGGCCGGTGGGCAGGTCGCCGCGACGGGCGAGCGCGGCGGGGGTCCCGTCGAAGCACAGCCGTCCGCCCTCGGGCCCCGCGCCGGGGCCGAGCTCGAGGACGCGGTCGCTGGCGCGGACCAGCGCCGGGTCGTGCTCGAGGACCAGCACCGCGTTGCCACGCCGGGCAAGCTCCCCCAGCGCAGTGGTGAGCGGAGGGAGGTCCGCGGGGTGCAGTCCGACCGACGGCTCGTCGAGGACGAACAGTGCCCCGGTGAGCCCGGTGCCCAGCGCGGCGGTGAGCGAGACCCGCTGCGCCTCGCCTCCGGAGAGGGTGCGGCTCTGGCGGTCGAGTCCGAGGTAGCCGAGCCCTACCCGGACCAGCCACCCGAGCCGGCTCATCAGCTCGCGCCGCGCCAGCTCGCCCTGGCCGGTGCGCGTGGCGAGCGACTCGAGGCGGCGGTGTGCCTCGCCGACCTCGAGCCCGTGCCACGCGGCGAGATCGAGCCCGCCGACGCGGTAGCGGAGCGCGTCGGGGTTGAGGCGCGCGCCGCTGCACCTTCCGCACAGGGTGTACGCGCGATAGCGGCTGAGCAGCACCCGCACGTGCATCTTGTAGGTACGCGACTCCATCCAGCGGAACCAGGCGCGGAGGCCCGGGTAGCGCCCGCTTTGGTAGTCGCCTTCCCCTTCGAGCACCGCCTCGCGCTGCTCGGGACCGAGGTCGCGCCACGGCACGTCGAGCGGGATGCGGTTCGACTTCGCGAAGCGGACCAGCTGCCCGCGCTCCCACTCGCTCGAGCGCCCGTTCCAGGGCCGGAGGGCTCCGTCCTCGATGCTCAGCCCGTCATCGGGGATGACCTTGGCCCAGTCGATGTCGAGCGTGCGGCCGAAGCCGCGGCACACGGGACAGGCGCCCAGCGGGGACTGGTAGCTGAAGAGGCCGGGCCGGGCCGGCTCGAACCCACGGGCACAGACGGGGCACACCAGCCCCTGCCTCACCGCGCGCCGCTGCTCGCCCACCCAGAGGTGCGCGTCACCGTGCCCCTCGGTCCAGGCTTGCTCCAGCGAGGCGGCCAGACGGCCGCGGGCGTTCCTCGACAGGGTGAGTCGGTCGACGACCACGTCGGCCTGGCCGGCGGCGCCCATCGCCTCCGCCGGGCGCAGATCCTCGAGCGGGCGTACCTCGCCGCCGATGAGCAACCGGCGGAACCCGTCCTTCAGCAGGCGCGCGCGCACGCCGATGAACGTCTCGGTGTCGGGCACCCGGACCGGGAAGGTCAGCACCACCGGGACCCCGGCTTGCGCGTCCACCAGCGCCTGGGCAGCAGAGTCCGGGTCGCGGCGGACGGCCTCCACCCCGTGGTCGGGGCAGAGCGGGAGCGCCTCGCGGGTGAAGAGCGCCGAGAAGTAGGCCTCGAGGTCGGCGAGCGTGGCGACGGTGGACCGCGAGCTCTTGACGCTGGTGCGGCAGTCGACGGCGATGCCGGCGGCCACCGGCTCGAGCCGGTCCACGGGGGGCCGCTCGAGGCGCTCCAGGAACTGGCGGGCATAGGGGCTGAAGCTCTCGACGAAGCGCCGCTGCCCCTCCGCGTAGAGGGTGTCCACGGCAAGACTGCTCTTGCCGCTGCCCGAAACCCCGGTGACGGCGGTGAGCTGGCCGGCGAGGAGCTCGACGCTGACGCCCGCCAGGTTGTGGGTGCGGGCACCCTCGAGGTGGATCCGGTGCATGGGGGCGGAGGTGCGGTGCTAACAGGGCGACACGCGCTCTGCACCTCCCGAGAGACACCCGGCGTCCGGTGCCAACGGGGTGCCAGGCCGTGTACACCGGGGGCCGGAATGGAGCCTCTTCCTCAGGACGGGCGGCGCGCGGCGGCACGGGCCGCGCTTGCCCTGGACGACGGGGCGCTGCTCGCCGCGTGCGAGGTCTACACCTTCGTCGGTGGAGGTCCCGGGGGCCAGCACCGCAACAAGACCGCCTCGGCCGTCCGCCTGGTCCATCCGCCGACCGGAGTCACCGTCACCGCGACGGAGCGCCGGAGCCAGGCGCAGAACCGCGGCGCCGCGCTGGGGCGGCTCCGCGCCGCCCTCCTCGGGCTCACCCGGGTGCCGAAGCCGAGGCGGCCCACGCGCCCGTCGCGGGGGGCGAAGGAGCGCCGGCTCGAGGCCAAGAAGCGCCTGGGGCGACGGAAGGCGGAACGGCGGGAACCTGGCCGGTGGTGAGCTCACTGCCCGGGATGCATCGAGCGGCTCGATGCGTCCCGGGGTTTCTCCTTCAGCGCCCCGGGGCGGCCGTCTCCGGCCGGAAACGGGTCCGGATGCGGTGCCTGACGGTCTCCAGCGCGTCGCCGACCGAGACCCCGGCCTTGTCCCCGAACGCCAGCACGAACTCCCGTCGGTCGAGATCGGCCAACTTCCGGCGCTCCTGCACCGGCCGGCGCGCCTGGAGTAGCCGGACCGCGTCCACCGGCACCGGAACGCCGTGCCGCTCGAGCACGTCGGCCCAGAATCGCCGCTTGAGCTGTCCCACCGTCATCCGCTCGAGCTGGACCGGGAGGAGCTGGAGCGAGACCGAGGCCGTTCCCATGCGGAAGCTCCACTCGGAGAGCAGCTCGAGGTCGAGGAACGCCGTGTTGAGCACCGACTGCACGTCCTTGCCCCGGGGCAGGAAGTAGCTCCGGACGAGGTGCCCGCAGCGTGGACAGGCGCTGGCGTGCAGGTCGTCCAGCCCCCGGAGCCGGTAGAGCGGGACCGCGAAGATCTCCTCCTCGCACTCGGGGCAGCCGGTGCGCTCGCCGAGCGTGGCCAGCACCCGCCGGAACTCGACCCGCAGCGCATGCTTCCGGAGCGCGAGCGGCACCGCGTCGCGCAACAGAGCGCGCCGGAACCGTAGCCCGCTCTGCACCAGCCGCTCACCGGCGCGGCGGATCCCGAACTCGACCAGGTCCGCCACCTCCACCAGCGCGCGCTCGAGCGTCCGGTGCTCCTCGTCCCGCGTGCCGAGGTGCTCGAACCGGAGGGCGAGATCCTCGTAGGTCCGCAGGCCATCCAGCGGATGCGGCACCAGCTCGCTCGCATAGGCGAACAGGACCAGGCGTGCCGCGGCCGGTGAGGTCCGGGCCAGCTCGGCGATCCGTTCGGCCTCCGCCCTCGCCTCGGGTGCGGCCCGGGCCGCCTCCAGCGCCTCGAGCGAGAGCCGCACCAGCCGCTGGCGTCCGAGCGGGTCGAAGGCCCGGTCCAGCGACCGCCTCCCCTCGGTGGCCAGCGACCGTCGGTTTGCTCGTCTCACCGCGTCCTCCAGCGCCCCTGCAGCATCGCGCACGTCGCCGAGCGCCACCTCGTACCGCGAGGACAGCTCGGCGCGCAGCTGGTCGAAGAAGTCACCTCCGCCCTCCTCGGCCTCGCGCGACCGCCGGAGGAGCTCGGCCGTGGCACAGCCGCGGAGCGACTCGAGGTCGAGCCGGAGCCCGTCGCGCGCCGACTCGAAGCGTGCCCGCCGCTCCTCCAGCAGCCGGACCTCGTCCTCGAGCGAGACCGCGGGCTCGGGGAGCTCCGAGCCGAGCGCCTGGTCCGCCAGCGCCTCCAGCCCTGCGCGGTCACCCGCCCGGTACAGCACATTGATCCGCGCCATGAGCGCGGCGTGACGGACCTGCTCCTCCTCCGTCCGGGCCAGGTCGGGATGAAAGCGGCGCGCGAGCCGCCGGTAGAGCGACTTCAGCTCCGCCGCGGGTGTGGGCTCCAGCGCGGGCTCCTCGCCGGCGGGCTCGGCGTCGGTCGATTCCTGGTGCAACTCGCGGGTGCGCTGCCGCTCGACGCGGCGGGCCCGGGCGGCGCGCTGGCGCGGCTCCGCGTCCTCGAGCATCTCCACCCAGCGCTCGAGCTGCCGCACGACCGAGGCGATGCGGTGGAGGAGGCGCTGCTCATCGGCGACCTCGGCTCGGTGCCTCACCTCGAAGGCCGCCAGCTCTCCCCGGAGCGTCTCGCGCTCCAGCTCGAGCTGGGCCACCTCGTCGCGTAGCGCGTCCAGCTCGGCGAGCAAGCGCTGGAGGCGCTCGCGGAGGGGGGATGCGGCGAGGACGATGGCGGCGGGTCGGGCGCGGGGCACGGGGCTCGAGCGCCGGAGTCTACCGGAGTTCCTGCCGTCGCCATTCTCCAGCCCGCCGAGGTCTGGGCGAGCTCGAGAGCGGACGGGCCGCCGGGCTCAGCGCTCGTGCGGGTCGGGGTGCCCCTTCTTTTCCTCGGGATCGACCTTCGCGGGGGCGCGCGGGCGAGGCCGGGTGGCCTCGGCACGCAGAGGGACCGGAGTCGTGGCCGGCCGGGCCGACGGAGAAGCGCTCTGGAGGGACGGCGTCACCGGAGCCGCGGGCGGCCGGGCAGCGGGCGCTCCGCCCTGGACCGGCGGACGGGGTGCCGCGTCGGTCCGGGGATCGGGGCGGAGCAGCGGACCCTCGTTGCCCGAGCGATCCACGCCGTTCGGCCACGGGCGGGGCCCGTTGCTCTGGCCGCCGAGCGGCTCGGGGCGGAGGACGGGCTGCAGCACCGGCTGCCCTGGCTGGGGAGGTGGCAGTGGTCGGACCGAGACGGTGCCGGTGCTGGACGGGGCCGGCGCCGGCGTGGTCACCGGGGGGGCCGCGACCGTGGCCGGCGGCCGGGCCGGGAACGGAGCTGGACCGGTGGCATTCCGGACGGGGGGGGGTGGTGCGACGACCACCGGGTGAACCGAGGCGGCGTCGTGCGCGACGACAGGGGCCTGGGCGATCACCGGGCGTCCCTCGCGGGTCACGCCGGCGGGAGCGACCACCTCGACCACCCCACCGCGCGACACGGGGCGGACGACCATCCCCGGCCGGACGACGGGCGGCGCGCTCAGCACGACCGCGGGAGAGGTGCCCACCGGCGCGGGCACGATGATCCCGGGCTGCGAGCCGGGTGGCGGCGGGACGAACACGCCGTGCGGGCCGATGGGCCGCGCGTAGCCCACGTGCACCACGCGCACCTGGACCAGCGGGACGTAGACGGTGGGCGGCGGCGGGACGAAGGCGTGCACCACCGGCCGCCAGAAGCCGGCGACGAACACCACCGCGTCGCCGCGGTGCTCGTAGTACGGCTCGGAGTAGACCCAGCCCGGGGTAGGCGGACGCGCCCAGTGCCCGCGGGCCCAGACCCACTCACCGCTCCACCAGGTCCAGTGGCCCCCGACCCACACCGCGTCGATCCACGGCCGCGGAGGCGGCGGATCCCACAGCATCGGCGGAGGCGCCCAGGGGATGGCCACCGGCGCCGGCTGCTCCAGCGGGGGCTCGATGGAGACGGCCTCCCAGCCGCTGTCCTGCTCCACCACCGGGGCCGGCTGCGGGGCCGGCTGCGGGGGCGGAGGCGGCGGGCGGTAGGCGACGGGCGGCGGCGGCTCACGGTACTCGCGGACCACGCAGCCCGAGGCGAGCACCACGCATCCCATGAAGAGCATCCTGCGCATCGTCGGTTTCCGTCCTTCCTTGCCTGGTGGCGAGACGCCCCGCCTGGGCCCGCTATTCACCGCACGAGCGGGCCGGGCAGACGCCTAGGCTAGCGCCTCATGGCGACCCGCATCGTTTGCAACGGCGTCCAGCTCGCGGTCGAGGACTCGGGTGGTGGGGGGCAGACGGTGCTGTTCTCCCACGG
The DNA here is from genome assembly GCA_035543115.1 of Myxococcaceae bacterium. GTDB lineage: Bacteria > Myxococcota > Myxococcia > Myxococcales > Myxococcaceae > RPRB01. The sequence goes on along the minus strand of DATKKF010000029.1, from coordinate 27,928 downwards.
CCTGCTCTATTCGCTGCGGATGTGGGACGCACAGGTCGCCACCTTGCGCGCACGCTTCCGCTGCGTCGCCTACGACCACCGTGGCCAGGGCCAGAGCGAGGCGCCGCCAACCGGCATGGACATGGACACGCTGGCCGACGACGTGGCGGCGCTGATCGACTCGCTGCACATCGCCCCGGTGCACTTCGTGGGGCTGTCGATGGGCGGATTCGTCGGAATGCGTCTGGCGGCGCGGCGGCCCGATCTGGTGCGGTCGCTCGCGCTGCTCGACACCTCCGCCGGACCCGAGCCGCCCGGGAACGTGCCGCGCTACCGCCGGATGGAGTGGGTGGCGCGCTGGCTGGGCGTGCGGCCGGTGGTGGGCCGGGTCCTGGCGATCATGCATGGCGAGAGTGCCCGCCGAGATCCGGCCCGCGCCGCGGACCTGGGCCGCTGGCGCGAGCATCTGCTGCGGCTCGACCGCGTGGCGATGCCGCGGGCGGTGGAGGGCGTGCTCCGGCGCGAGGCTGCGACGCCGCTGCTCGCGCGCATCCGCTGCCCGACCCTGGTGCTGGTGGGCGAGGAGGACACGGCCACGGTGCCCGCCCGGGCCGAAGAGATCGCCGAGGGGATCGCCGGTGCGCGGCTGGTACGCATCCCGCGCGCCGGCCACATGTCCCCCATCGACGCGCCCGAGGCGGTCACCGCCGAGCTGAGGGCGTTCCTCGAGGCCCAGCCCTACTTCTTCCCGTAGTTGGTGGCGAGGTAGTCGACGATCTTCGCCGTCTCATCCGGCTCCATCGGGGCGCCGAAGGCCTTCACCATCTTGTTGACCTCGGCCTCCCAGCCCTTGCGGTCGAGGAACGGCGAGTTCATCGGGATGTAGTCCTGGCTGTGGCAGGCGGCGCAGCGGCCAAGGACCAGGTCACGGGCCGGTCCTTCCTTGAGCCGGACGCGGTTCTCGTCGGGGTAGGCCGGAGCCGCGGCGAGGAGGGCGAGGATGATCAGCGAGCTCATCGGCGTGCCCCTATCCGACCCGGACCGTGACCCGGGAGACGACGTTGTTGTGGTACCCGGCGGGATTGAAGATCAGCTCCGAGACCTGCGAGGCGCCCATCCGGTTGGTGGCCTTGGCCATGACCGTCACCTCGCCCTTGGCGCCGGCCTTGAAGCCGTGGCGGAAGCCGCGGAACGAGTACCGACCAAAGTCTTGATCCAGCGTCGCAGTCTGCCAGCTGCGACCGCCGTCGACGGAGATCTCGACCGTCTGGATCCCGCTCCCGTTGTCCCAGGCGATGCCCTTGACCTCGACCGGCCGTCCGGCGCGAAGGCTCTGGCCCTCGCGGGGGCTGGTGAGCAGCGAGTTCACGACGATGTCGGTGATCGGGGCGTTGACGTCGGTCTCCTGGGAGAGGAACCGGTCCACCACCGGGAACTTGCCCTTGGGGATCCGATAGGCCGTCGACATCCAGAAGTTCTTGAACGGCTGCGACACCACCTGGATGGAGATGATGTGCTTCATCCAGTAGGTGGCTGTCCAGCCGGGGACGATCATCCGCACCGGCGCCCCGTTGAAGTGGGGCAGCGGCTCGCCGTTCATCTGCCAGGCGAGCAGCGTGTTCTCGTCCATCGCCTTCCAGACCGGGATGGACTTCATGAAGTCCGGGGTCGCCTCGAGGGAGCCGTGGTCGGCGCCGTTGACCACCACCTCGAGGGCCTCCTTCTTCACCCCTGCCCGGGCCAGCACGTCCTTGAGCCGCGCGCCCTTCCAGCGAGCATTGCCCATGGCCCCGATGCCCCACTCGACGCCCGCCACGTGGGGATCGGACAGCCCCCGGCGATTGCCCGAGCACTGGCACACGGAGGCGAGCTCGACCTGCTCGAAGTCCTTCTGCAGCGAGGGCAAGTCCAGGGTGAAGGGCTTCTCCACCGAGTCGCCGCCGATCTGCAGCTTCCACTCCGCGGCCGGCACCTGGGGGATCTGCGGCAGGTGGTAGCGGACGAAGAAGGCGTCGTTGGGGGTGAAGACCTGGTCGAAGACCTCGAGCGGGGTCTCGAAATTCGGTGGCCGGTAGGTTCGCTTGATGAGCGGACGCTTTCCCGGAAGCGCTTCGAGGAACGACGTCTCGAGCGTCCCGGCGGGAAGTCCCGATGGACCGACGGGAGACTCGGCCGCGCGCAGCGAGGATGGCAGCAGGGCGCCGGATCCGAGCAGCGCCGCCCCCCCTGCCAGCTCCTTGAGGAACTGCCGCCTGCTTCTCATGTCCGCTCCTCCCCGGGGACCGCGATCCGGCAAGCCGGACAGAGCGTTCCGGAGAGCACCCGGACTGTCAACGACAGAGCGCCGGGGTCTCGGCGGCGGTTGCAGGGGCAACAGTTTGCCCTGGCGATCGGCCGGATCCTGGCCCCGGGCTCTGCGCGTCGTCGCCGCGGCCTCAGCGGGTCGCGAGCAGCACCGGCCCGAGCGAGGGCAGGAGCAGCACCACCGCCAGCGCGGCGGCGAGGACCCCGATCCGGGCCAGCTCCAGCCCGACCGCCCAGCGCCGCCCCTCGAGGAGGGCTGCGCCGGCCACCAGCGAGACCAGCACCCAGGCCACCGCGGTCACCAGCGCGGGAACGGACAGCGCCTGGTGCCAGGTGAGGAGCGCGAAGGCGACCACGACGATCAGCGCCAGCTGCGCGGCGACGTAGCCGAGGCGCCGGCGGCCGGGATGCACGTCGAACTTCGGGAGGGCCTCCGGATCGACCCCGCGTCGCGGGAGCATGGGCCCGAGCCAGTCGGGGTGCCAGGCCGGGGAGGCGAACAGGTACCGGATGGCCTCGCGGGTCGACGGCGCGCCCCGGACCGCCTGCAGCAGCGCCCAGAGCGGCTGGACCTGCGCCCAGACCGGGTCGAAGCTCCGGAGCGGATGGCTGACCCCGTAGACCACGGGGGCGTCCTCCCGGCGAAGCGTGCCGAACATCTGGTCCCAGCAGATGAAGGTCGCGGCGTAGTTGCGGTCGAGGTACTCCGGGTTGACGCCGTGGTGCACCCGGTGCAGCGAGGGCGTGTTCACCACGTGCTCGAGGATGCCCACCCGATCCACCAGCTCGGTGTGGATCCAGAACTGGTACAGCGTGCTCAGCGCGTTGACGATGAAGAACACCGTCAGCGGCACGCCGAGCACCGCCAGGGGCAGGTAGAACGGCATCACCGTCAGCGGTGAGAGCACCGCCTGCCGGAGCGCCACCGCGAGGTTGTAGTCCTCGCTCTGGTGATGGATGACGTGCACCGCCCAGAGGACGTTCACCTCGTGGGAGAGTCGGTGCCACCAGTAGTAGCCGAGGTCGACCCCGACGATGGCGATGACCCACGGCCAGACGCTACCCGGGGCGAAGGTCCAGAGCCGCGCGTGCGCGTGCACGAAGGCGTAGCCAGCGAGCAGCGACGCCTCGAAGAGCAGGAGCACCACCCGCTGGGTCACGCCGCAGCCCAGGTCGGCGAAGCTGTCGGTGAAACGGTAGACCCGTCGCCGGCGGGCGCGCGCGAAGAGCAGCTCCAGCCCGATGAGGAGGAAGAAGAACGGAACGGCCAGCGCGATCGGATCGAGCGTCATGAAGCGACCGGCTACGGAGTCTAACCCGGTTGACTCGCCGGCTGGAGGATGCCCACCGTTCCCCACGCTGCCATGAGCAAGGCATTCACCCGCGAGGACGACACGCTGCCGTCACCGGTGCCCGCGCACCGGGGACCGCTGGGACCGCGCCCGCTCACGGCGGATGGGCACGCCCGGCTGCTCCGCGAGCGTGCCGCTCTCGAGGGTTCGGCAGACCCTGGCGCGGCGGAGCGTCGCCGCGAGCTCGATGCACTGCTGGAGCGTGCCGTCCCGGCGGCGCCCGACGCCGGGGGAGACGGACGGGCGGTGCTCGGCGCCTACCTCGAGGTGGAGGACACGGACGGCGCCCGCCGCGCGCTGCGACTCGTCGGCGGAGACGAGGCGGACGCGGCGCGTGGCTGGGTGCGCGTCGACTCGCCGCTCGGTGCGGCGCTGCTCGGGCGTCACGCGGGCGAGACCGTCCTGGTCGAGCGTCCGCGGGACACGCTGGAGCTCCGGATCCTCCGCGTGTTCGCGGCCGGCCTCGACGCCGGCTGACTTGGGGCGACCGGATCGGCTCACCAGAGGCTCTAGCCCCGGAGCTCCTCAGGGCCGGCCTGGGCCGCGCCGCTCGGGGTTCCGTCCGCGGCAACCCGCCACCGCCCGAGGCTCGAGACCAGCGCCGTCTCGCCCGCACGCCAGCGTCCCGGCCCCATCTCCTCGAGGCTCTGGATGCGCCTTCCTCGTCCATGACGCCCGGGGCCGGCCCGGGACTCCGCCGGCACCCCCCGTGATTCCGGCCGGTTGAACTGAAAGTTCTTCAAAGTTGACAGTGACTACATATTGGAGTTACCACCAGCCACATTCAGGAGGTCGGCCATGTCCGTCCGCCGTGTCGCGCTGCTGGTCCTCGGTCTCGTCTCGCTCGGCTGCGCCAGGCCGGCCCCCCCGCCAGCAACTCCCGCCCTGGTCGCCGTCCGCACCGTGCCGGTGGTCCGGGAGAGGGTGATCCGACCGATCCGGGCCGCGGGACGGCTCTGGGGCAAGCAGGAGATGGCGCTGGCCTTCCGGAGCGGCGGCACCGTCGACCGCATCCTGGTCCGCGAGGGCCAGGCGGTCCGCCAGGGACAGGTACTGGCGACGCTGGACACGCTGGACGCCGACGCCGCCCTGGTCCAGGCCACCGCGGCCTACGAGAAGGCGGAGCGAGACCGGGCGCGCATCGAGCGGCTCGCCGGCGCCGGCGCCGTCGCCCGGGTCAGCCTTCAGGACGCCGAGACCGCGGTCGAGCTCTCGCGCGCCGCGCTCCGCCAGGCGCGCCACGCCCGGGTGGTCTCCGAGCTGCGCGCCCCGGATGACGGCCAGGTGCAGCGCCGGCTGGTCGAGGCGCACGAGCAGGTCGGCCCAGGCACCCCGGTGCTTCTGGTGCGCGGGGCGACCCGCGGCTGGGTGGTGAAGCTGGGCCTCAGCGATCGGGACGCCGTCCAGGTGCGGCTCGGCGACTCGGCGACGGTGCGGTTCGACGCCTTCCCCGACCGGATCTTCCCCGCCCGGGTGACCGAGATCGCCGGCGGGGCCTCGCCGCAGACCGGGACCTTCGAGGTGGAGGTGGCGGTGGACCCCGCGGGCGACAACCTCCTCTCGGGGCTGGTGGCCAAGGTGGAGATCGTCCCCGCAGCCCCGCCCGAGCTCTGGGCGGTGCCGGTGGAGGCGCTGGTCGAGGGCAGCGGGCGGACAGGAGCCGTGTACACGGTCTCCCCGGGCGACCGGGCGCGCCGGGTGCCGGTCACCATCGGCTTCATCGAGGGGCCGCGCGTGACGGTGCTCCAGGGCCTCGACCAGGTCACCGAAGTGGTGACCGACGGGGCTCCCTGTCTCCGCCCGGGCCAGCCCGTGGCGCGGGTCCACTGAGGCCGACCATGAACCTCGCCGCCTTCTCCGTCCGCCGCTGGCAGTTCACGGTCGTGGTGTTCGGGATGCTCGCCGCGCTGGGCGGCTCGTCGCTCCTCAGCATCCCCAAGGCCGAGGACCCGACCTTCCCCTACCCCAACTTCGCCATCGTGCTCGTCTACCCCGGCGCGGTGCCCGGCGACCTCGAGAAGCTGGTGGTGGACCCCATCGAGGCCAAGCTCAAGGCGCTCGACGAGGTGAAGACGCTCAAGTCGGAGATGAGCGACGGGCTCGCCGTCCTGAACATCGAGTTCAACGCCGGCGCCGACCCGGACCGGAAGTACGACGACGTGCTGCGTGAGCTGAACGCGCTCCGCCCCACCCTGCCCGTCGATCTGCAGAGTGTCGAGGTCAAGAAGTTCAACGCTTCCAACGTGAACATCCTCCAGGCAGCGCTGGTCTCGGACACCGCCTCGTACCTGAGCCTCCAGGAGCTCGCCGACCGGTTGAAGAAGCGGCTGGACACGGTGCCCGGTACGAAGGACGCCACGCGCTGGGCGTACCCGGTCCAGGAGGTCCGGGTGGCGCTGGACCTCGAGCGGCTCGCGGCGCTGGGCATCACCCCGCTCCAGGTCGTCGGCGCCATCCAGGCGACCAACGCCAACATCCCCGCGGGCAGCCTCGACGTGGGCAAGCGCAAGTTCAACGTGAAGACCAGCGGGGACTACGCCTCCATCGCCCAAATCGAGGAGACGGTGGTGGCCGCGCGGGGGGACGCCCTCGTCCGGCTACGCGACGTGGCGCAGGTGGACCTCCGCGACTCCGAGGCGACCCACCTCGGCCGCTTCGACGGCCGGCGCGCGGTCTTCATCACCGTCGCCCAGCGTGACGGGCAGAACATCTTCCAGTTGCGGAAGGCGCTGGAGAAGCAGCTCGCGGACTTTCGGCGCGAGCTCCCCGAGTCGGTGCGGCTCGAGGTGGGCTTCGATCAGGCGCGCAACGTCTCCCACCGGCTAGACGGGTTCCTCCGCGACTTCGGGCTGGCCATCGCCCTGGTCCTCCTCACCCTCCTGCCGCTGGGGTGGCGCGCGGCGCTGGTGGTGATGATCTCCATCCCGCTCTCGCTTGCGATCGGCGTCGCCGCGCTGAACCTCACCGGTTTCAGCATCAACCAGCTGAGCATCGTGGGCTTCGTCATCGCCCTCGGGCTCCTGGTCGACGACTCGATCGTGGTGGTGGAGAACATCACCCGCTTCCTCCGGGAGGGGCACTCGCGGCCCGAGGCGGCGGTGGAGGCCACCCGGCAGATCGGCGTCTCGGTCCTGGGCTGCACCGCGACCCTGGTCTTCGCCTTCCTCCCGCTGCTCTTCCTCCCCGGCGCGCCCGGGCTCTTCATCCGCAGCATGCCGATGGCGGTGGTGTTCACCGTCCTGGCCTCGCTGTTCGTCTCGCTGACCATCATCCCCTTCCTCGCGAGCCTCATGCTCCGCAAGGAGGAGCACCCGGACGGGAACTGGTTCCTCCGGGCGCTGAACCGCGCCGTGGACCTGTCCTACCGGCGCCTGCTGCACAGGGCGCTCGCCCGTCCGTGGCTCACGGTGGGCGTCGCCGCGGGGCTGTTCGCCGGCAGCGTGGCCCTGGTCCCGCTGATCGGCTTTAGCCTCTTCCCCAAGGCCGGGCTGCCGCAGTTCATGGTGATCGTGGAGACGCCGGACGGGAGCAACCTCGGCGCCACGGACCAGGCAGTGCGCTTCGTGGAGGACCAGCTGGCCGGCCGGCACGAGGTGCGCGCGATGATGGCCAACGTGGGCCAGGGCAATCCGCGCATCTACTACAACGTCTCTCCGAAGAACCAGAAGTCGAACACCGCCGAGGTCTTCGTCACCACCGCGGACCTGCACCCCCCGGAGATGGCGCGACTCATCGCCGAGCTGCGCGGGCGGTTCTCGCGGTATGCCGGGGCGAAGATCGAGCTCAAGGAGTTCGAAAACGGCCCGCCGCTCGACGCGCCGGTCGCGGTGCGGGTGATCGGCGAGCGTCTCGACGTGCTCGAGCCGCTGGCGGCCGAGGTGGAGAAGCTGCTCCTCGAGACCACGGGCACCACCTACGTCAGGAACCCCAGCACCGAGCGGAAGACCGATCTCCGGGTGGCGATCGACCGGGAGAAGGCAGGGCTCCAGGGCGTGGCGCTGCTCGACCTCGACCGGAGCGTCCGGATGGGGCTGGGGGGGATCGAGGTGGGCCGCTACCGCGCCGAGGGCCAGGCAGACGAGGCGTACAAGATCAACGTGATGCTCCCCCGCACGGGCGAGCGGCCGAGCCTCGACGCGCTGGACCGAATCTACGTCCCGAGCGCGCTCAGCGGGCAGGTGCCACTGCGGCAGCTCTCAACTCTCGAATTCGAGGGCTCGCCGACGACCATCAACCACTACAACAAGGAGCGGAGCATCACCCTCACCGCGGAGGTGCTGCCCGGGTACAACACCGACAAGGTGACCCGGGCGGTGCTGGCGAAGGTGGCGAGCCTGAAGCTCCCTGCGGGCTACCGGATCGTGCCCGCGGGCGAGTACGAGAGCCGGCAGGAGAGCTTCGGCGGCCTGGGCTCGGCGATCATCGTCGCCGCGTTCGGCGTGCTGGCGGTGCTGGTGCTCGAGTTCCGGACCTTCAAGAGCACGGCGATCGTCGCCTCGGTGATCCCGCTGGGCATCATCGGCGGCCTGCTCGCCCTCGGACTCACCGGCAACACGCTCAGCTTCACCGCCGCGATCGGCTTCATCGCGCTCATCGGCATCGAGGTGAAGAACTCGATCCTCCTGGTGGACTTCACCAACCAGCTCCGGGCCAAGGGCATGGGCCTCCGCGAGGCCATCGAGGAGGCGGGGAAGACACGCTTCATCCCCATCCTCCTGACCACCGCCACGGCGCTCGGCGGCCTCCTGCCGCTGGCGCTGGAGAACTCGTCGCTCTACTCGCCGCTGGCCTGGGTCATCATCGGCGGCCTGCTCAGCTCGACGCTCCTCACCCGGCTGGTGACGCCGGTGGTCTACGAGCTCCTCGCGCCGGAGGTGGAGCTCGAGCCGGCGGCGGCCACCACCCCCGCCCCCGAACAGCTCGCCGCGCGCGTCGCCGCCTGACTGTGATGGCCGGCCCGACACCGGACGTGAGACGCTCGGCGCATGGCCGAGCTGACCCTGTGGGTGGATGCGTTCTGGATCAGTCCCTACGCCTTCTCGTCGTTCGTCGCGCTGGAGGAGAAGAAGCTCGCCTTCGAGGTGGAGGAGGTGGCGATGTACCGGGCGGAGTTCCGCGCTCCCGACTACGCGCGCACCTCCCTGACCGCGCGGGTGCCCATGCTCCGGCACGGAGACTTCCACCTCTCCGAGTCGAGCGCGATCGCCGAGTACCTCGAGGAGGCGTTCCCCGGCTCGCCGCGTCTCCTCCCCGATGACCTCCAGCGGCGCGCCCGCGCCAGGCAGGTCATGGCCTGGGTGCGGAGCGATCTGATGCCCATCCGCGAGGAGCGCTCGGCCGAGACCATCTTCTACGCGCCGGCCACCAGGCCACTGTCCGAGAAGGCGCAGCAGGCCGCGGCCAAGCTGCTCACCGCCGCCGACGCGCTGCTCGCCCCGGGCGCGACCTCGCTGTTCGGGAAGTTCAGCATCGCCGACGCCGACCTGACGTTCATGCTGCAGCGGCTGGGGAAGAGCGGCCACCCGCTCGGAGACAAGGTGCAGCGCTTCGTGGACGCGGTCTGGTCGCGCCCGAGCGTGCGGAAGTGGTGGGACCGGAAGCGGGCCGCGTTCATCCCGTACTAGGAAGAGCGCACGCAAACGTTACCCCGGGGCCAGGCGTCCCTGGTATTGGATCGGGGGCTCCCTCCTGCCCCAGGAGTCCGAGATGCTTCGTCCCTCGACCATCCTCCTGCTCGTCCTCACGACCGTGCTCGGCGCCGCTTCGGCACGGGCTCGGGCGCCTTCCACGAGCGAGGGTCTGGGGAAGGCGTGCGCGGCCGACGTCGCGCGCCTGTGCCCCGGCGTGAAGCCTGGCGGCGGTCGCATCGACCGGTGTCTCCAGGACAAGGGCGATCAGCTCTCCGAGGGGTGCGTGGCCCACCTCGCGCAGGTGCAGGAGGTCCACGAAGCCTGCCGCGCCGATGCGGAGAAGTTCTGCAACGACGTCCCACCCGGGCACGGCCGCCTGGCGGTCTGCATCCAGGCGCACGAGGCCGAGCTGAGCCAGCCATGCCGGGCGTATCTCCAGCAGGCACGCGCACGCTACAAGGAGGTGCACGAGGCCTGCCGGGGTGACGCCGCGAAGCTCTGCAGCAACGTCCCGCCCGGCCGAGGCCGGGTGGCAGTCTGCCTCCACGAGCACGAGGTCGACCTCAGCGAGGGGTGCAGGACGGTCCTGGTGACGAAGCCCGCCGCCGGCAAGTAGAGGTTTGCCGCGAGGGTCAGAACTGCTCTTCCTCAGGAGACGGCGGCTCCTCCTCCGTCCCGCCTCCCCCGCTCTGCCGCGCCTGCTCGGCCTCGATGGCCCCCAGCAGCGCCCGCTCCTTGTCATGGAACCGGGCCTTGCCCGGATCGGCCAGCGTCCGGCGCGCCCCCGTGGCGTAGAAGTCGAGGTCCTGCGCGCTCGCTCCGCGAATGGGCATGCCGCGGCTGCGCCCGTAAGGTGGGAACACCGTCGGTGGCTCGCCCGGCCCGGCGGCGGGCGCGCGGCGGGCTGGAGCGGCGGCACGCACCACGCCCTCCCCCCCGATGGTGAGCTCGGCCAGACGCACGCTGAAGCCGTCTCCGCGGCGCACGGCGGTTCCGATCTGCACCTGCTCGACGGTGCCGTCGGCACGCGTGACCGACACCGTCACCGGCATCTCGTTCTCGCGCATGCCCCGTGGCATCTCACCGACCGGAAGCCGCTGTCAACGCCGCACGACGACCTTCAGGCAGCCCGCGCCCGGACCACGTTCCCCAGCCGCTCCAGCGCCCGCTCGACCACCTCCATCGAGGGGCCGAAGGAGAACCGCGCGTGCCCGCGGAACCGCGAGGCGCGGCCGCGCCGCCGCTTTCCGGGATTGATGTCGAAGAACTCGCCGGGCACGGTGATGACCCGCTGCTCGAGTGCGGCGCGGAACAGCCCCATCCCATCGTTGAGCGGCGGCGGGAGCTCCGCGAGATCGCCCCAGACGTAGAAGGTCCCCTCCGGCGCGCGGTCCACGCGGATCCCGAGCGCCTGCAGCCCGCTCAGCAGCCGCTCCCGCTTGGGCCGGAACGCGTCGTGGATCGCCTGCAGCTCGCGCCGCACCAGCCCGGGCTCGAACAGCGGCAGCGCCGCCCGCTGGAGCGGCTTGCTCCCGCCACCGTCGAGGAACGAGCCGGCGCTGCTCAGCGCGTCGATGACCGAACGCGGCCCCACCGTCCACGTCACCCGCCAGCCGGGGTAGCGCCAGTTCTTGGTGAGCCCGTCGAAGAGGATGACCGGGTCGCGGTTCACGTCCCGCACGTGCGCCGCCGCGCTCACCGGAGCGGGCGCCCCCGGCTCGGTGGTCCAGACGTAGTGCGCATAGAACTCGTCGATCAGCAGCGCGCAGTCGAGCCCCCGCGCCAGCTCGACCCACGCCTCCATCTCCGCGCCCTGCACCACCTTGCCGGTCGGGTTCGACGGGTTGGAGAGCAGCACCGCCGAGAGCCCGAGGCCGAGGATCTCCTGCTTCAGCGCGTCCGGCCCGAAGGCGTAGCCCCGCTCCGGGTCGAGCAGGATGGGGATCGCGGTGAAGGCCTTGAAGACGTCGAGCAGCTCCTCGTAGGCCGTGTAGTCGGGGAGGAAGTGCCCCAGGTTGATCAACCCCAGGCTCGCCGCGGCGCGGGTGAGCGAGGTCCGCCCGCCGCCCGACACGCTGACGTTCTCCGCCGAGTACTGCGAGGGGAGCCCCCGCCGATAGGTGCGGTTGTAGTGCGCGGCGATGGCCTCTCGAAGCTCCCAGAGCCCGGCGACCGGCGCGTACTCCTGGTCCGCCGGGTCCACCGCGACGGTGTGGATCCGCGGCGGCGCGCCCGGCAGCTCGCCCGTCTCCGGCTGGCCCTGACCGAGGTTGCACCAGTCCGGGCTGGCCGGATCGAAGCCGCGCTTCTGGGCCTCGGTGGTGACGAAGATGACGCCGGTGCGGGGCACCGGTCGGAACGCCTGCGGGGCGCTCTCGCTGCTCGACATGAAGGTCCCGACTCTACACCACACTCCGCCTGCAGCAGCGCAACCCCGACCGCGCGTCCAGGCTCAGGGGTTGCTGGCGCGTGGGAGTGGCGGCTCCGGCCACTCTCCTTCGAGCGCGGGATGGCCGGGCTCGCCGCTGGGACGGAGCCGGAGCCGCCCGGCGGAGAAGCCGGGCCCGGGCCGGACGCCGCGGGCGAGCCGCTCGACGAGGCTCCAGCACAGCCCCACCGCCTCGGGCTCGGCGTCCGCCGGGACCCGATAAAGTCGCAGGTCCGGCCGGCCGAACTTGCGCAGCCCACGCGTCTCCACCACCCCCGTCCGGGCCCGGACCGAGACGTGCGCCCGGACCGCCGGCCGGACCCCGTTGAGGACCTCCCCGCGGAAACCGGCCGGGGTCCACCAGCGCTGTGCCTCGACGTCGAGCACGGCCGCCGCGCCGGCTTCGAGCAGCGCCGCGAGCACCGACTCGGCGTCGCGCAGGTAGCCCAGGTCGGGTGGATCGGCCCGCTGTCCACGGAGCACCGCGAAGTCGGGCGCGCTCCGGACCAGGCCCGCGAGCGCCCCCTGCCCGTTCTGTCCGCCGCCGGTGGACGCCACCAGGGGCTCGACCCACAGCCGCGCCTCGCCCTGCGGGTGCACGGTGAGCGACAACCCCGAGGGCGCGGGCGGGAGCCGCACCGGACCGAGCCTTCCGAAGACGAGGTAGAAGAGCGAGGCGTCACCGCCACCGGGCTCGAACGCAGGCCTGGACCAGTCTTCCTTCGCGACGGCCATCAGCCCTAGCCTCTCGTCCTTTGAACCCCGGGCGGGGCGGGATGTTCCGTGGGTACCGGAAGCGCTCGACGGCCCGCGCACGGGCCGGTGAACTCCGGGTGCCCGTCCTGTGTCTGAGCGGCCCGGCCCGCCGGCTCACTCCGGAGAGTCACCCCTCGACCGCTGGAGGCACGCCCGGTGATGCCGCAGCACGCTCCGCGCATAGGCCCCGGTGGTGTAGCCACGCCGGAGCTTGGGGCTCTTCAGCTCCAGCTCGGGGACGGCCGCGGCCGGCAGCGGGCCGCCAGTCCGCTCCCGGTGGATGCGCCGGAGCGCGAGGTAGCTGGGGGTCTCCTCGAAAGCCTGCTCCTTGCCCTTCTCGAGGTCCTGCCGGAGCCGCGCCTCGGGGAGCGTCGGAACGAAGCGCTCACGGAAGACGCGGAACGCCCGCAACGTCTCGCTGTCCTCGGGCGTGGGGCGCCCGTCCGGGCCGTAGACCAGGAGGTCACCGTCCGCGGCGAGCGGAAGCCCGGTGAGCTGGGCCAGCGCGCGCTGCACCGCCGCGTTCCGCGAGGCATACTGGCCCGCGTTGTAGTCGGCAAATCGGTACAGCACGTCGCCGTCGGTGAGCGGATACCCCCAGAGCCGGGGCACGCCGAAGCGGAGGCCACCGGCCCGGGTGTAGAGCGCGTCGCGCACCGATTCCTCGGCGTCGGGCCAGCCCCGGCTCCGCGCGTACTCCACCGCCCAGCGGACGCTCACCTGCATCGAGCCGGCGGTGGTGACCGGGTTCAGGTCCTCCAGGCGACGGCCGCGGAACAGGGTGTCGAGCAGGTTGGCGGTGGCGAGCATTGCCGGGTGCTCGCGCCGCTCGGCCTCGAGCATGTCGCGGAAGAGGAGGTCCAGCTCACGCTCGGTGCGCAGCCGCCTGATGCGTTGATCGAACGTCCGCCTGTCGCCCGGGGACGAGTCCTGGAGGAGCCGCTCCATCGCCGCGGGCCCGAGCGGCCCGTACTTCTCCGCCTCCTCCCTGAGTCGCGTCCGAACCAGCGTCCCGAGGTTGGCGACGGGCGGGTCGGCCTGGAAGCCGGACTCCTGCTGCAGAACCGCCACCACCCCGCAGACGCGTATGGCGTCCGGGACCAGCCCCGCGTCAGCGAAGGCAGCGAGGGTGTCCTTCGCCCAGCCTCCCGGGTCGCCGACCCCCTCGGGGAACGCGGCCCGGACCTGCGCGGGCCCCAGCGGTGGCGGCGCCCGCGCCGGGGGCGGAGGATGTGGCGGCGCCTCGTGGCACGAGGTCGCCACCGTGAGCAGCAGCGCGGTCAGCCACCCTCGGGGGCGAAACACGAACGGCCCACGGCGGGGAATACAGCGAGCGGTGCTCGACATCACGTCGGCGGGACGTTACCCCCGCTCCTTCCGGCCTCCCCCATGACCTGGCGCGCGCTCAATCCCTGGTCGGGCCTGGCGGGTCTCCCCCGTGACAGCTGGCTGCTTGCCCTGGCCACGCTGGTGAACCGCGCCGGGACGATGGTCATCCCGTTCCTGGCGCTCCACTTCACCCGGAACCTCGGGTTCTCGGCCGCCCAGGCAGGCCTGGCGCTCGGGGTGTACGGCATCGTCTCCCTCCTCATCTCTCCCTTTGCCGGGCGACTCGCGGACCGGATCGGCGCGCAGCGCATCCTCACCCTGTCGCTGGTCCTGGGTGGCCCCGGGTTCTGGGCGCTGCCGCTGCTCCGGACGCTGCCCCAGGTGCTGGTCGGCATGGTGGTGCTCTCGGCGGTGGCCGAGGCGATGCGCCCGGCGACCCTGGCGCTGGTGGGCGACCTGGCTCCTTCCGAGCTCCGCCGGCAGGCCTTTGCCCTCAACCGGCTGGCCATCAACCTGGGGATGAGCGTGGGTCCGGCGCTGGGGGGATTCCTCGCCGCGCATTCGTTCCGGGTGCTGTTCTGGGTCAACGGAGCGTCGTCGATCGCCGCGGGCCTGGTGCTGCTGCTGTTTCCGCTCCGGGCACACTCGACCGAGACGCACGCCGGGGCACCGCCGGCGCTGGGGGCCATCGCCGACCGTCGTCTGCGGTACGTCATCCTCTGTCTGCTCCCCGTCCTGCTGGTCTTCTTCCAGCACGATGGAGCGTTGCCGGTGTGGATGGTGGAGCAGCTCGGCCTCTCCACCCGGAGCTTCGGGCTGCTGTTCACGCTCAACACGCTGCTGATCGTGTTCCTCGAGGTGCGGCTGAACGCCGCCACCGCGCACTGGAGCCCGGCCCGTGCGCTCTCGGTGGGCTCGGCGCTCTGCACGGTGGGCTTCGGCGCGCTGGCGTTCCTGACCAGCTACTGGGGCATCCTGGCCACGGTGGTGGTCTGGACGGTGGGGGAGATGATCCTCTTCCCATCGACCGCGGCGTACGTCTCGGAGCTCGCGCCGGCGGCGCGGCGGGGCGAGTACATGGGCTTCTACTCGATGACCTTCGGCATCGGGTTCACGGTCGGGCCGTGGGCCGGTCTGAGCGTGCTCGGGGCCGCCGGCGCGCGGACGCTGTGGCTCTCCTGTCTGGCGGTGGGCGCTCTGTCGACGCTGCTCCTCGCGCGGATCCGGCCCGAGGTTCAGGCCACCGTGGCGGGCCGCGTCGTCGCGCCCGGATGAGCCCGGCGCCCACGAGCGCCGCCGGCCGCCGCTCCTCGGGCGGACGGGGTGGGGACGTCCGAGCCCGGCGGTATGTGGGCAGCGGCGCACCCGTGCCCAAACGTTGACGCGGGTGCCGAAAGGCGATGTCGTCGGGTCTCTTCCCGAACCAGAGACCGAATGCGCATCCCGCTCGTGGTGTCCCTCGCCCCCCTGGCCCTCGCGATCGCCTGCAGCGACGAGGGGCCCATTCCGAACATCGGCCCGAAGCTCACCATCTCGCCCGCCACAGTGAGCGTCGAGACGGGCGCGGACCCGATCACCCTCCAGGCGGTGCCGCAGAACGGCGATCTCACCGGAAACGTGACCTGGATCGTGTTCAGCGGAACCGCGGGGGTTCTCGGCGCGAGCAACGGCTCGACGGTGGCCTTCACCCCGACCGATCTCGGGACGACCGGCGGACCGGTGGTGGTCCAGGCAACGGCGACCGTGGGTGGCACGCTCCACCCCGCGACCGCGGCGATCCAGGTCGTGCCCTCGACGCACGGCCGCATCGCGCTGGGCATCGACCCCGGCGGGGCGGTTGGCTCGGTGGACGTCGCCGACCTGGCGTCCGGAACGAAGGCCACCTTCGTCGCCAACGCGCCCAGGGTGCTCCGCAGCAAGATCATCGACGCCGGGACGTACGTCGTCACCGCCGACGCCGGCATCGCGGTGTCCGGGACGATTGTGGATGGCATCTGGGACGGGACGGTGCAGTTCGACGGCGGGACCCCCGCCCGGTCGGTCCAGGTCCCGGTCAAGCCGAACCAGGAGACCACCGTCGCGGTGACCTTCGCGCTCCGGGGTGGCCTCGGGCGACTCTGGTTGCCGGTGGACGGCGCGATCCGCAGCTACACTGAGAACCAGCTGCTGGTCGACCGGGCGAGCCAGAATGGTCTGAGCGTCGGTGGCGCCAGGGCGGTGGCCTTCGACGCGGACGGGAACCTCTGGGCCACCTTCTCCGACGGGGTGCGCATGTTCACCCCGGACTTGCTGGCCTCCGACGGCAGCACGCCCGCGCGGACGATCTCCCTGAACGACGCCACCGGCGTCGCCATCCGGGGCGACACCATCGCCGTGGCGAGCTGCAGCGGGAACTCGGTCTCGACCTTCTCGCGCAGCGACGCCAATGCCACCCCCTCGAAGATCATCACCGTGACCTGCCCCTGGGGGATCAGCTTCGACGGCGCGAACACCGGCAAGCTCTGGGTGACCTCGAAGCAGGCCGGCGTGAACGGCCACGTGTACCGCTTCCCGGCCGACGGCGGCACGGCGGAGAGCGGAGTGGGGGCCGGGGCCGCGGTGGCCGACGCATACGGGGTGGTCGTGGACGCGAGCACGCCTCCGAACGTCTGGGCGAGCAGCTGCACCGGGAACTTCATCCAGCAGGTCAGCCCCACGGTGGGCAGCGCCCTCGCGCTTCCGGACTTCGCCTGTCCAGGAGGCCTCGCCTTCGACAAGCTGGGCAACCTCTGGGTGCTCTCGGCCGGGAACCAGAGCAATCCCAGCGGGAACCTGGTCCAGGTGTCGGGCACGTCCGGGAGCGTGCAGCTCAACTCGCTGACCCAGGTGACCTTCGGCGGCCTGGCGTTCGACCCGGGCGCGGCCGGGCTCCCTGTGCACCAGTAGCGGGCGGGCCTCGCCAGACAGGGGTCCGCGCCTCCCCTGTCCTCCGGTCGACAGGACGCTTGCCGTCCGGCGCGGCAAGGCACACCTCTTCCGCACCATGCCTGGCCGAACCAAGTTGCCGTCCACCCTGAAGCGATCCCCGCCCGGAGCACAGCGCACCTACCAGAAGACGCTCCAGCACGCCGAGCAGGAGTACGGCGACGGCGAGCGCGCCCACCGCACGGCCTTCGCGGTGCTGAAGCGAGCGTTCGAGAGGGTGGGCGATCACTGGCAGCGCAAGAAGGGCGGGCACACCGGCCCGTCGGACCCGCGCAGCAAGCAGACCTCGACCGCTGCCAAGCGGGCGGGCAAGGGCGAGACCTACGGAGGCGTCGACGCCGAGGGCAACGGCAAGAAGGATCTCCTGAAGCGCGCCCGCTCGCTCGACATCCCCGGCCGGTCGCGGATGAGCAAGGGTCAGCTCGCCACGGCGATCGCGAAGAAGCAATGATCCGCGGCCTTCGCCTGTGGAAGCGCCCGCTGGTGCTGGCGCTGTCGTTGCTCGCCGCCTGGGCGATGTGGATCGGGCTGATCAAGGCCCAGAACGTCTTCCTCCTCGGGTTCCTGGCGATCCTCGTCGCGGCGATCTTCTGCTTCCCGGTGGGCTGGCTCTCCCGCGTGATGCCGCGGGCCGCGGCGGTGGTGCTGACGGTGCTGCTCACCTTCGGGTTGGTGGGCGGGATGGTGGCGATCGCAGCGCCGGTGGTGGTCGACCAGGGCAAGCAGCTCGTCGACGGACTCCCCGATGCGGCCCGGAAGGCGGAGGCCTGGCTCCGGCGCGCGCAGCGGGACAGGACGGTGCGCCAGCTCACCAACGGCAAGGACGTCGCCGGGATGATGAAGGCCAAGGTGCCGCAGGCGGTGGAGACGGTGGCCACCCTCACCCCGAAGGCCCTGGGCCACGTGGTGGAGCTGATCTCCACCTTCGTGCTGCTGATCGTCCTCGCCGCCTTCCTGGTCCACCGCCCGTCGCTCTACGAGCGCGGGATCCGATCGATGCTCCCGCACAGCTTCGAGCCGGCGTTCGACGAGCTGTGGACCCGGCTCGGGACCGGACTCCGCGGATGGGTGGGGGGGACGGTGGTGGCGATGTTCCTGATGGGCTCGGTGACTGCGGTCGGGCTCTTCTTCGCCGGCATCGAGGGCTGGGGGCTGCTCGGGGTGTTGACCTTCTTCGGGACGTTCGTGCCCTACGTGGGCGCCGTGTCGAGCTCGGTGCCGGGGCTCCTCATCGGTCTCTCGCAATCACCGCACCACTTCGCGCTGGCGCTGGCGGTGTACCTCGGGGTGCACGTCATCGAGGGCTACCTGGTGCAGCCGTACGTGATGCGGCGCGCGGTGGAGGCCAACCCCGCGCTGCTGCTCTTCTTCCAGGCGATCATGGGCGCGCTGTTCGGGCTCCTGGGCCTGATGGTCGCGACACCCCTGCTCACGGTGATCCAGATCATCGTGGCCACCCTCTGGATCGAGAGGCGGCTGCACAAGACGCCCCCGACGGACGAGCCTCCCGGAGCCGAGCCGGGGCCAGGGACGCCGGCACCCGCCGCGGCGCTGCACTGAAGGCGGCTCCCCGCCCCCGCCTCTAGCGTGCGGGGCGAGAGCCGCGGGCCGGCGTGCGGGACGGCTGGACCCGGAAGCGCAGGCCGTACTGACGGGCGCAGGGGTTTGAGCAGAACCACCCCGCCACGGGATCGAGCACGGCTCCGGCGAGGAACAGCTCCTCGTCCGTCGTCGCGGGAATCACCGTGCGGCACCACTGGCAGGTGGTGCCCTCCCGCTCCTCGGTACGCGCAGATCGGCGCTTCAGGAAGCCGAGCATGGTGCCGGCAGGCTGAAACTTGCTCGCCCGGGCGGCAAGGGACCCCGATGACTCCCTGCTCACCGGTGGACGGTCGACTGGTCCCCTGGGTCATCCTCGACCGGGCGGGACCGGGCCCAGGCCACGACCGCACGGACACAGACCGCGCCGAGCAGGAAGGCAAAGAGGCCGCGCGCCAGCGGCCCACGGGGGAGGAGCACCAGCGCCAGCAGGCCCAGGAGGAGCAGCGCCGCGGCGATCCGGGACGGGACGCCGGACCGGGCCATGCCTTCGCGTGCGGCGATCTCCTGGGCGATGGCCTCGCCGAGCGCCTGGCGCTCCTGCTGGAGCCTGCGCGCCGCCTCGAGATCCTCCTGACGCGTGCGCTGCTCTTCCGACTCTTGCCGCGCGAGCTCGTCCCGGTGGCGGTCCCAGAGCGCAGTGTTGAAGGCCACCCCCTCCAGCGTGTCCAGAGCGGTGCCGCACGGACAGCGCCGGGCGCCGAGCGGCGAGTCCACCTGACACACCGGGCAGCGGACGAAGGGCTGGGCGTCCGAACGGGGCGCGAGCTCGAGCGGCGGCTCGACGGGAGGCGCGAACCGCTCGAGCCCTCCGGCGTGGACCTCGGGCAGCGGTGCGGTGGGCTCGATCGCCTGGAAGCGATCTTCGGTGGCGGGCCGGGATGCGCCGCTCGTCGTTCGCGAGCGCTCGAGCCGTTGAAACCGGGCGAGGAACCTCACCGGCGCACCACGCGGGAAGCGGGCCGGGTGCGATCCTTTGCCCACTCGCGGATCCGCGAGATCTCCTCGCGCAGGGTCACCGCCAGCGGGACGGTCTCGGTGACGGCCTGGACGAGGTGAACGTCGGCGAGCTGGGTGCGGGCGTCGAACGCGGCGTGGAGCCCCTCGACCACCGCCTGCTCCAGCTCGGCGCCGCTGAACTGCTCGGCACGGGCGGCGAGCGCGGCGAGGTCGAAGGTCTCGGGGGCGCGTCCCCGGCGCGCCAGGTGGATGCGGAGGATCTCCTGGCGCTCGGCGGCGTCCGGGAGGTCGATGAAGAAGATCTCGTCGAAGCGCCCCTTGCGGAGCAGCTCCGGCGGCAGGCCCTCGACCCGGTTGGCGGTGGCGACCACGAAGACCGGAGCGGTCTTCTCCTGGAGCCAGGTGAGGAAGGCGCCGAGCACGCGTGCGGTGGTGCCACCGTCGCTGACGTTCGAGGACGCCGATCCGGAGAGCGCCTTGTCGATCTCGTCCAGCCAGAGCACGGCCGGCGCGGCGCTCTCGGCGACGCGGATGGCGCGGCGGAGGTTCTCCTCGCTCGAGCCGATGAGACCGCTGAACACCCGGCCCATGTCGAGCCGGAGCAGCGGGAGCGCCCACTGGGAGGCGATGGCCTTGGCGGTGAGGCTCTTTCCGCAGCCCTGGACGCCGAGGAGGAGGAGCCCCTTCGGCTCCGGAAGGCCGAAGGCGTGGGCCTCGGCGGTGAAGGCACGGGCCCGGCGGTGCAGCCAGTCCTTGAGGCTCTGGAGCCCGCCGACCGCGGCCAGCGAGTGGTCCACCGGGTAGTACTCGAGGAGGCCGCTCTTCCGGATGACCTGGCGCTTCTCGTCCATCACCCGCTGGATGTCGGAGGCGTCGAGCCGGTCGTCGTCGGCGATGGCCTTGGCGAACGCGTTCTCGGCCTCCTGGAGGGTGAGCCCCAGCGCGGCCTTGATCAGCTGCTCGCCCTCCTCGCGCTTGAGGTTCACCGCGACACGGCCGGCCTTGCGGAGCACGCCCACGATGTCGCGGAGCAGATCGGCCAGCTCGGCGAAGGTGGGCAGCGGGACGTCGAGGACCGCGATCTCCTTCTCCAGCTCGACCGGGAGCTGGAGCACCGGGGCGAGGAAGAGCACGGTGGTGTAGCTGCTCTTCAGCGCCTGGCCGAGCTCGCGGAGCGCGCGGACGAGGCGGCGGTCGTCCAGCCAGGCGTGGAGGTCCTTGAGGACGACCAGGGCGGGTTCCTGGAGTCCGCGGAGGGCCTGGATCGCAGCGAACGGGTCGTCCGTCTGGTCGGGGAGCGCGACGCCGCGGGTCTCGTCGAGGCGGTGGAGCCCGCGCACGGCGGACCACCCGATGAGCGACTTGCCGTGGCCGGCGGCGATGCCCCGGAGCAGCTCATCGACCCGTGCCTCCTCGGAGGAGACGAGGTAGACCAGCGGATACCGGGCGCGAATGAGCGTGTCCAGCTCGCCGACGAACCTGGGTCGGCGGGGGGAGGGGACGGGGCGCTCGGCGGTCTGGGGCACGGTGCCCCCGCAGCATAGACGACGAACCTCCGTTCGAAAGGTTGCGGGTCCGTGCAGAGACGTTGAGCCCGCGACCACATCTCGCTACCTGAGGCGCTGTCCAATGGAGACCGAGATCCTCATCGTGGGTGCAGGTCCTTCGGGCGCCGCGGCGGCGGTGCAGCTGGGCCAGCTGGGAATCAAGGACGTGCTGCTGGTGGACCGGGACCGGTTCCCCCGGGAAAAGACGTGCGGATCAGGCCTGTCGCCGGCGGCGTTGCACGTCGCGGAAGCGCTGGGCATCGGTCCCGAGCTGCGAAAGCGGGCGAACCCGGTGCTGACGGTGCGCTTGGTGACGCCGGGTGGCGAAGAGCTGCGGATACCGGCGAACTCGGCGGCGGTCGTCCTCCACCGGAAGGAGTTCGACAGTCTCCTGGTGGAGCGGGCGAAGTCGCTCGGCGTGCGGTTCCGCGACGGGTTCCGGGTGACGGAGGCCATCGAGGAGAACGGGCGGGTGGTCGGAGTGCGCGGGGTGGACGGGAGCGAGATCCGCGCGAGGCGGACTCTCTTCGCCGACGGGGCGCACAGCCTCTTCACCCGGGACGACCGTGAGCGGCGGCACATCGACACGCTGATGGGCTGGTGGGAGGGGCCGGACTTCGAGCCGGGGCGGCTGGACATGGTGTTCGACCGGGAGCTGTCGCCGCTGTACGGGTGGTTGTTTCCGGAGACGCCGACCCGGGTGAACATCGGCATCTGCATCGACGCGCAGGACGAGTACGGGCGGAAGGTGCCGAGAGATCTCCGGGAGGTGTTCCAGGGCTTCCTGGACCGCCACTACGCGGACCTCCTCCGGACCGCGACGCAGCTCGGTGGGTGGAAGGGACATCCCATCGTGCACACGACGTGGGTCGCCAACGTCTCGCGGCCGGGGGCGCTCCTGATCGGCGAGGCGGCGCGGCTGACGCACAACGGGACCGGGGAGGGCATCAGCCAGGCGATGCAGTCGGGCATCTACGGGGCGGACGCAGTGGCCCGGGTGGTGCGTGGCGAGGCGAGGGAGGCAGTGGCGTGGCGTGGGTATCTGCATGCGCTGCGGAGGCGGTTCACCTTGGAGTTCGCGGCCGGGCACCTCCTCCGAGACATGGTGTCCTCCGGAGCAATGGACCTGCTCGGCCGGACGTACAACAGCGCGTCCTTCCAGCGAGCGATCCACTGGCTCGTGGGCGCCGCGCTGACGGGGTCGACCTCGCAGGAGGCGCCTGCCGCGTATGCCGAGTCATGGAAGGAAGCCAAGGAGCCGCCGCGCGGCGAGTCGCGCGTGGCGTGAGGCGGTGTGCGTCGTCGTGCTGGTGCTCGGGGTGGAGGCCCGGGCCGGCGAGACGTGGGTGATCGAGCACGCGCGGGTTCTCCCGTCCGCGACGGGTGCGGCGATCGAGAATGGGACGGTGGTGGTGCGGGACGGGCGGGTGGCCGCGCTCGGTCCGTCGTCGTCGGTGACCGTGCCGATCGGGGCGCGACGGGTGGACGGTCAGGGCGGGACCGTGCTTCCAGGCTTCTGGAACGTCCACGTGCATTTCTCCAGGGAGCGCTTCCCCGACACGGCCGCCGGCTCGGCCGAGGCGCTGAGCCAGGCGTGCCGGGAGATGCTGACGTCGCGCGGATTCACCACGGTGGTGGATCTCGCGTCGTTCCCCGAAACGACGATTCCCTTGCGCAAGCGCGCGGGCACGCTGGACTGCCCACGGATCCTCACCACGGGGCTTCCGATGTACCCGGTGGGCGGCGTCCCCATCTACGTCCGGAAGGCTCTCGGTGACGAGCTGGCGGCGACGTTGCCGCAGCCGGCGACGGCGAAGGAGGCAGCGAAGATCGTCCAGAAGAGCGTCCGGAGCGGAGCACGGGCAATCAAGCTCTTCGTCGGGACCTGGCTCGGGGGCGGAAGGACCGGGCTGATGGACCGCGCCGTCGTCGAGGGGGCGGCGCGCGAGGCACACCGGCATGGGCTGGTGGTGTTCGCCCATCCCGAGTCCGCGGAAGGCGTTGCCGAGGCGGTGGAGGGGGGAGTGGATGTGCTGGCACACACTGCTCCGGGAGCCGGACCGTGGAGTCCCGAGTTGGTGCAGCGGCTGCTCGCGCGCCACATGGGGCTGGCTCCGACGCTGAGCCTCTGGCGCGTGGAGATGGAGCGGGCCGGGCTGCCTGCCGAGGTCCGTGACCGCTTCATGTCGGCCGGGGTGGCGCAGCTCCGGGCATTCGCGGAGGCCGGCGGTGAGGTCCTGTTCGGCACGGACGTGGGCTACATCGCGGAGAAGGACGCGGACGAGGAAGTGGGCCGGATGGCGGCCGCGGGGATGAACTGGCGGGCCATCCTGGTGTCCCTGACCTCGGCCCCCGCGAGGCGAATGAAGGACCCCAAGCGCGGGCGGCTCGTGGTGGGTGCCCCAGCGGACGTGGTCCTCGTGGAGGGGAACCCCGAAGTAGACGTCCAGGCCCTGACGCGGGTCCGGCAGACCTGGGTGGCGGGGAAATCCGTGTTCGCCCGCTAGTCGCGTTCCAACCACCGAAAACTGCAGCCGAAAAATTGGGGGTGTCGCTACAGACCGGTAGTCTGCTGGTGGGCGATGTACGGGAGGAGCAGTCGGTGGACGACCTCGACAGGGCCAGGCTTCAGGACTTCTACGACGAGCTGGAGCGCTTCCGGGCGGTGTTCGCCAAGGCGCAGGCGCTGGTCGCGCCGATGATCGGCGAGGACGCCAGCCGGCTGGAGGCAATGGGGAAGGCCATCCGGAAGCTGTATGGCTCCGCGGTGGAGCCGCTGATGGCGCACGTGGACGAGGTCCTGGGCCACGCGAAGCGGATGGTGGAGCCGCTGCCCGAGAACCCGATGCATCGAGCCTTCGAGCGCCGCACCGGCGCCGATCGCCGAAAGTCCGACCGCGCGCTCCTGGGTCCGTCGTTCCGCGCGCCGAGCGGGGTCGCGAAGCCGGTGATGGAGTCCGTCCCCCTGCCCGCCCCGGACCGGCGCTTCGACGACACGAATCTCCCCACCGTGCGGACGCGCGCGCTGCGCTCCCGGGAGATCCCGGTGGCCCTGCCCCGGAACGGGACGAACGGTGCTCACCCCGCGAAGGACGACAGCCCGGCCCGGGCCGCGATCCGTGGCTTCGCCGCGAGCAGTGCGCCACCGGAGCCCCGCCCCCCGCGTCCGCCGACGGTGTCACAGACCGCGGTACCGAACCTCCGTCGTGAGGTCCCCCGCCCGCCGCCCGAGCCCGAGATCCGCATCACCTACGAGGACCCCGGCGGCTGGGGCGTGCTCTAGGTCCCATCTCCAGAGCCCCCCCTCGGGGTCCCGGCGTCGAGCGAAGGGCCCCCATGCGTCGGCCGCAGTCCGGCTTGTTCCCCCGTCGAATCCGTTTCGCGGCGCGCGCGGGTCCGTTGCGCTAGAAGACGCGGTTCTTCCGCTGACGGAGGTTGCGAGTTGAAGGTTCTGGTCGTCGTCCAGGCGCGAACGGGCTCCACCCGGCTGCCGGGCAAGGTGCTGATGCCGCTCGCCGGCAAGCCGCTGCTGGTGCGCATGCTGGAGCGGCTACAGGCGGCCCGCGCCCCGTCGCAGATCATCGTCGCGACCACCACCGCCGCCTCGGACGATCCGGTGGTCGAGCTCGCAAAGCAGGCCGGCGTCGCCTGCGTCCGTGGCCACCCCACCGACCTGCTCGACCGCCACATCGCCGCGGCGCGCACCACCGACTGCGACGCGGTCTCGAAGATTCCCTCGGACTGTCCGCTCATCGATCCAGCGGTGGTCGACCGGATCATCGGCGCGTTCCTCGAGGACCCATCGGTCGACTACGTCTCCAACCTCCACCCCGCCACCTGGCCGGACGGCTACGACGTGGAGGTCATGCGCCGCGACACGCTGGAGACCGCCTGGCGCGAGGCGAAGCTCCCGATGGAGCGCGAGCACACCACCCCGTTCATCTGGGAGCGGCCCGAGCGGTTCAAGCTCAAGAACGTGGTCTGGGACCGCGACCTGCAGATGACGCACCGGCTGACCATCGACTACGCCGAGGACTACGAGCTCATCCGCCGCGTGTACGACGCGCTGTTCGTGGAGGGGAAGCCGCCGTTCGGGCTCCAGGCCATCCTCGACTACCTGGACGCCCACCCCGAGGTCTTCGCGCTCAACCAGAAGTTCGCCGGGGTGAACTGGTACCGGCACCACCTGGGCGAGCTGAAGACCGTGGACGCGTCGCGCACGCGGATCCCCGAGCACGAGCGCAAGGCGCCCCCGAAGCCCTGAGGCCCGAGGCCGGCTACGCGAGCCGCGCGAAGCCGGTGTGCTTCACTGGCCCGAGCAGCCGCGAGCGCACGTCACCCTTCGCCCGGGCATCGGCGATGCGACCGAACGCGGCCTCGACCGCGTCGAGGTACGCCGAGACGTGCTGCTCCTCGTGCCTGACCGTCGGGTAGAAGCGGTCCGAGGCGAGCAAGCCGCGGCCCAGCATCTCCTGGATGAAGAGCGTCATCAGGGCCGGCGCGTCCTTGTCCTGGAAGCCGAAGCTGGCCAGCGCCGGGATGCCGGTGACGGTCAACGGCACGCCGCTGCGCTCGGCCGCCTTCTTCCACCCCTCCTGCACCCGGGTGCCAATCTCGGTGAGCGTCTTGCCGGCGTCGATGCGGCGGTGCTTGGTGGTCGAGGCGAGCGCCGCCGCCGGGCCGACCCGCTCGGTGAAGTAGGCGCTGGAGATGAAGGTCTTCTGCACCGCCTCCATCACCGACCGCCGGCCGACGATCGCCGCCATCGCGAAGCCGTTGGAGAGGGCCTTGGCGTAGGTCGCCATGTCCGGCTCGATGCCGTACACGAGGTGCACGCCGCCGGTGTTCATCCGGAAGCCGGAGGTGATCTCGTCGAACAGGAGGACCGAGCCGTTCCTGGTGGCGATCTCCCGCGCGCCCTCGAGGAAGTCCGGGATGCGGCCCGCGCCACGGACCGGCTCCATCACGATGGCGGCGAGCTTGTTCCCCCTGGCCTCGACGATCTTCCGGAGCGCGTCCAGGTCGCCGTAGGCGAAGGGGTGCGTGGTTCCGGCCAGCCCCCTCGGCACGCCGTTGGGCTCGAGCCCCGGGAGCAGGTGGCCCTGCAGCCCGTCCCCGCCGCCCAGGTTCACCGAGAGGTACCAGTCGTGCCAGCCGTGGTAGCCGCAGAAGGCGACCTCGTCCCGGCCGGTCGCCGCGCGGGCGATGCGCACCGCCTTGGCCATCACCTCGCCGCCGGTGCGGGCGTAGCTCACCATGTCCGCCCAGGGGTGCAGGTCGAGCAGCAGCTCGGCCAGTGACACGTCCTCGGGCGGGTTGAGGGTGCACATCGGGCCGGACCTCACCGCGTCGATGACCGCCTTCCCCACGTCCGGGTCGGCGTAGCCGAGGGTCGAGGCGCCGATGCCCACCATGGTGAAGTCCAGGTAGCGGCGGCCGTCCAGGTCCCACACCTCGCAGCCCGAGGCGCGGGAGTAGTACGCCGGCCACAGCTCCGGCAGGTACATCTCGGCGCGCTTGCCGAGGAGCTGCGCGCCGCCGGGGAGGATCTGCTTCGCCCGCGCGTACAGCCGCTGTCCGGTGCCGTTCTTGAAGTCCTCGATGCCCATCGCCTTTTCTCTCTCCGTCAGGACGCGATCCGCCGTGCGCCCGTTCCGACCTCCGGCGCCCGGCCCTGAGCGCGGAGAACTCCGCGTATCACGTCCGCGATCTCCGCGGCGGCGCGCCGGTTCTGTACCGGCAGCAGCGCCTCGACCTGTTCCAGCGGCAGGTTGGTGTGGACCTCCTTGCCCAGCGCCAGGCCGCAGAAGGTGAGCGAGCTGTGCTCGGTGATCAGCACCTCGCAGTTGGCCACCATCTCCTCGGCGTTCCCGTCGGTGAAGACCAGCGCCTTCGGTGCGACGGCACGAATCTCCCGCGTGGCGCGCTCCACGTTCTCGTTGGGGTGGAGCTTGAAGATGAGCTGCCGGCCGGCGGCGATCTTCACCGAACGCTTCAAGAGGGCCGGCCGGTCCACCGCCATCATCGTCTC
Source organism: Myxococcaceae bacterium (assembly GCA_035543115.1). Lineage (GTDB taxonomy): Bacteria > Myxococcota > Myxococcia > Myxococcales > Myxococcaceae > RPRB01. The sequence goes on along the minus strand of DATKKF010000029.1, from coordinate 1,049 downwards.
CCGTCCGTCGCTGGTGCAGACCAGCACGTAGCCCCGGTGGGGGAAGGCGTTGTCGCGGAAGCGGGCGAAGTCGTCGAAGTTGGGGATGCCGGTGACCACCAGCTTCCCGGGCGGGATCCCCTCAGCCAGGAACTGCTTCCGGTACCCCTCGCTGGCCACGCAGAACCTCTCGTATCGCTGGGTGAGCCCGAACACCGCGGTGGTGGCAAGGGGTCGGGGCATGAGCCGCGTGTTTCGCCAGACCCAGGTGCGCCAGTTGGGCTGCTCCATGATGCCTTCCTGGACGAGCACCATCGGAGTCCGGGCGAGCCCGTAGGGAAGCGCCGCGTCGTTGGGACAGACCCAGAGGTCGTAGTCGTTGTGCTCGGCGCCGAGGTCGATGCGGAGTCCGTGGGCGTTCAGCTCGTCGGCGCAGATGCCTCGGCGCTTGTGCCCGTTGATTGACTGCTCGAGCAACCCCAGCTTGACCAGCGCCACGTGGTGCGGCCAGTCCGAGTAATAGGGCGTGAACCAGGCCTCCACCTCGGGCAGAGCGCGGGCGATCTGCTGCATCTGCCCGGTCTGGTTGGGCGAGCCGCAGACGAAGAGCACCCGCGGCACCCGGCCGACAGGTGTCTTCGGGTGGCGGGGCATCATCCGCATCGCGCCGGGCCCGAACCGAAGCATCCGCCTCGCGGTCCGCAGGGCGAGCACCGCGCCGAGGGCGCTCCCCACCGCGAGGCCAAGACCGATTTCACGCGGAGCGAAGGCCCACGCCACCGCCCCGCCGATGCCCAGGCCGAACCCCGCGACGGCCCAGAACAGCAAGGTCCTCACCCCATGCCGCAGCGACGCGGGCTTGCCCGTGATGCCCGCCCAGCGCTCGGGGTCCCGCGGGTAAATGCGCGGACGGTCGTACTCCGGAGTGCGGACCCAGGCCGTCAGAGCCACGGTTCCGGCGAGCGCTGCGAGAAAGAGAAACGGGACGGTCATCGAAGGGAGACCACATCCCTTTCACCGGCAACGAGCCCCGCGTCAAGTCGACGTCCACGCGAGCGGGGCGGGCAGTG
>DATKKF010000028.1:0-10475 GCA_035543115.1 Myxococcaceae bacterium | reverse complement strand
ACAGCGCCTCGTCGAGCAGCGCGCGCTCGATGTCGGTCAGCCTCTCCTCGAAACCCCGCCGCGGCGGCGGGAGGCGTCCGGGGCGATTGCTCCGGAGGTTGAGGAACCCCTGCTGCAGCGACGAGAAGTGGAAGCGGGCCTCCTCGTCGCTCGGGGCGACGACGACCGTCGAACCCACCATCGCCCGCGGCGCCGCGAGCCACTCCGACGGCTGGAACTTGCTCCGGTAGAGCGCGATGGCCTCCATGAGGTGCGCCGGAGCGAAGTGAGAGGCGAAGGCGAAGGGGAGCCCTAGCGCCGCGGCGAGCGAGGCGCCGAAGAGGCTGGAGCCGAGGATCCACACCGGGACCTCGGTCCCCTCGCCGGGAATGGCGTGGACCCGCTGCCCGGTGCGTGGCGTGCCGAGATAGGTCAGCAGCTCGACCACGTCCTCGGGGAAGGCGTCCTGGTCGCCGCCCAGATTGCGCCGGAGCGCGTAGGCGGTCCGGGCATCGGTCCCGGGCGCGCGTCCGAGGCCTAGGTCGATTCGCCCCGGGAACAGCGTGGCCAGGGTGCCGAACTGCTCGGCGATGACCAGCGGCGCGTGGTTGGGGAGCATGACGCCGCCGGCACCCACCCGGATCCGCGAGGTGCCCGCGGCGACGTGGCCGATGACGACGGCGGTCGCCGAGCTGGCGATGCCCGGCATGTTGTGGTGCTCGGCCACCCAGTAGCGCGCGTACCCCAGCTTTTCGGCGTGGCGGGCCAGGTCGAGCGAGTTGCGGAGCGTCTGCGCGGCGTCACCGCCCTCGCAGATCGGCGCGAGGTCCAGTACGGAGAAGGGAACTTCCGCGGGAGGCATCCCGCGGTCCTAACCGTCGGAGCGGGTCGATGCAGCGGACTCGCGCCCCGGGGTGGAGCTAGCTCTGCCGTCCGCAGGGGTGCCAGAGGAAGACCTGCTCGGCGCCGCCGAGCACCAGCCAGCGCCGCTCCAGCAGGAGCGGGTCCGCGAGGCCGGGCCTACAGACCGAGAGTCTCTCCTCGCCGACGCCCAGGTCACAGCCCGGCCAGGCGCAGGGCAGCATCCGCTCCGGTGAGCCGGGGTGATGTTGCCGGACGTGCACACAGGCTCCGGAGCTGCCCGCCGGGTCGACCGGGAGCGGGCTCATCGACACGACGACCTGCGCTGGGCCTGGGGCGCCACCCGGCCCGCGCCGAGGGGCCTGGCGGTCGAGCGGAGAGCCTCGTGCCCCCGGCTCGGAGCCGGGGCCGGCAGCAGCGACCACAGCCAGCGACTGTGGTGGCCAAACCGCTCCTCGCCGAACCGGACCAGCCCGGCCGCGGCGAGCTGCTCGAGCAGGGGGCGGAGCTGGGTGGTGGAGAGGCCGGTGGTGTGAACGAGCTGGAGGATGGTCTTTCCGCCGTCGCTCATCTCGTGGAGCACCCGATGCATCCGCCGCTCCATGCTCTGGCGCTCGGAGCGCTCCTCCATCTGCCGCAGGCGAACCGGACCGACGCACTCCACGCACTCGTTGGTGTCCACCAGGCGCTCGGCGCAGCGGTGATGGACGCAGCTCAGACCCTGGTAGATCAGCGGGAAGGTCGAGCGCGTCATCGTGGCCAGTTCATGCGGCGGCGGGGATCGCTCGGCCGGTAGCCCAACCTGACAGGTCGGACACCTCAACACAAGCGAAGCTCGGGAGGACGAGCGGCATGCCGCAGCCGATTTCACCCCGGCACGGTGCCGACCCGCGCCGCCCGCGAGCGGGAGGGCAGCCGCTCAGGCCGCGCCGAACGCGCGGGCGAGGTGAAAGGTGACCACCGCGCCCACGTAGGCGAGCGCGGTCATGGAGAGGAAGGAGAAGACCGGCGCCCGGGCGCTCCCGGTCTCCTTGCGCATCACCGCCAGCGTCGAGGCGCACTGCAGCGACAGGGCGTAGAAGACCAGCAGGGCCAGCGCCGCCGCCAGGCCCATGCCGCCGAGCTGGAGCTGGGTGGAGAGCTGGCCCAGGTGCGTGCCGGCATCCTCGAGCCCGTTCAGCGTCCCCATCGTCCCCACGAAGACCTCGCGGGCCACGAAGGAGGTCACGATGCCCACCCCCGACTTCCAGTCCGCCCCCATGGGCCGGAACACCGGCTCGAGCAGATGGCCGAGCCCCGCCAGCCAGGACTGTTCGAGGTGCCCGGCGCCCTTCGGGAAGTAGCCGAGGAACCAGACGGCCACCACCACCCCGAAGATGATGGGGGCGGCCCGACGGACGAAGCTCCCGGAGCGGGAGACCGCGGCGAGGACGATCGGCTTGACGCTGGGCAGCCGGTAAGACGGCAGCTCGACCACGAACGGCGCGTCGGCCATGCGCCCGCCGAGCTTCCGGCGCGTCAGACGATCGAGCACCGCCGCGGCCAGCAGCGCGTTCACGATGCCGAACACGTAGACGCCGGCGAACACCACTCCTTGCAGCCCGAGGAGCCCGGGAATGATCGTGCGCGCCGGGATGAAGCCGCCGATCAGCAGCGCGTAGATGGGCAGGCGCGCCGAGCAGGAGACGAAGGGAATCACCATCACCGTGATCAGCCGGCGACGGGGCGACTCGATGGTCCGCGCGGCCATCATCGCCGGGATGGCGCAGGCATGGCCCGAGAGCAGCGGGAGGAAGCTCCGCCCCGACAGCCCGAACCACCCCAGCGGCCGGTGGAGCATGACCGCCGCCCGGGCGAGGTACCCCGAGTCCTCCAGCGCGCCGATGATCAGGAAGAGGATGAAGATCTGTGGAACGAAGGTGAGGAACGCGCCGATGCCGGCGAACACCGCGTCCTGGACGAAGTCGTGCGCGATGCCGGCCGGGAGCAGCCCGCCGACGAAGGTGCCGGCCGCCGCCACGCCATCCTTGACCAGCGACATCAGCGGCGCGGCCCAGGTGAAGATGGCCTGGAAGAGCACCGCCATCACCACCGCGAACACCGGGAGCCCGAGCCAGGTGGAGAGGAACACCCGGTCCAGCCGCTCCTGCGACTTGAGGAGCACGTCGCCGCGCGGGCCGTACGCCCGGGCGAGGCGTTGGGCGACGCGCTTCCGGTCCTCGATGGACCCAGGGTCGACGCATCGCTCGTCCCAGGGCGACTCGCGGTCCAGGTGGTGGAGCGTGCTGCGCAGCTCCTCCAGCCCCTGCCCGGTCTTGGCCGAGACTCCGACGAAGTGGCACCTCAGCGCCGCGCTGAGGCCAGGCAGGTCGAGCCGGGCGCTCGGGCCGACGAGCTCGTCGATGATGTTGACCGCGGCGATGACCGGGACGTGCACCGCGCGCGCCCGCGGGAGCAGCTCGAGCAGCAGGTAGAGGCTCCGCTCCAGGCGCGTGGCGTCGAGCACGCAGACGATGGCCTTGGTGGTCGAGTCGGCGAGCGCCTTGTCCAGCCGCTCGATGGCCACCCGCTCGTCGAGGGTGAGGGGCTCGAGCGAGTAGATGCCCGGGTAGTCGTGGATCACCAGGCCCCCGGCGTGGCCAGAGCGGACCTCGGTGGTCACGCCCGGATAGTTGGCGACCTTCTGGGCGATGCCGGTGAGCCGGCTGAAGAGGAGGCTCTTGCCGGAGTTGGGATTGCCGACGAGGAGGACGTCGGCTCGCTCAGCCCGCGCCGACATCGCCGTCCGCCGGGCCGAGCATCACCTGGGCCGCGACGTCCATCTCGAGCGCGAACGCAGCCCCCGACACGGCGTACACCCGGGGACCCCCGAAGGGCGCGCGGCGCATGCAGCGCACCACGTTCCCGTCCACGAAGCCGAGCTCGCGCAGACGCCGCCCCACTTCCGGGCGGAGGTCCGACCCGAAGCCGTCGATGCGCGCACGGGCGCCGGGCGGGAGCTGCGCGAGGTTCCTCATGGACCCTTTATATTGAGAGTGATTCTCAAAGTCGAGTTTGAGCCGCCCTCCGCCTCGCCGTGGCTCCACGGAGGACAAGCTTCTGGAACCATTGGAGTTTATGAGGTGTCTGACACCTTCCGGGAGCCCGCAAACCTTGCGCCATCCGGCCCGCTGATGGCTCTGCGCAGCGCCCCTGCTCCTGGGACCTCCCGCCGGCCCGCGAGCGGGCAAGCCCAACCGGAACGAACCGGATCGTTCGATGGGTTACCGCTGCGGGCCTGGGCGCGCGTCCGCTCGCCGGATCGCATCTCTTCCAGCGCTCTCGGACCGGCTCGACGGGCCGTGCTCTCCTTGCCCAACCGTCCTGGCCGGGAGACCATCTTCTCCTGGCCACCGCCTCCACCACCGCCGCGCCCTCCACGCGCCGCGAGTACCTGGCCCGAGCGGCCGAGCGGCTCGCCCGCCAACGGCATCTCGTCGCGGTGCGTGACGGCGTGGTCAGCGCGCTCCCGCTGGTCCTCGTCGGCTCGCTGTTCCTCCTCGTCGCACAGCCTCCGTGGCCCGCGCTGCAGCGCCTCGTCGCGCCCTACGCGGCGACGCTGCTCCTCCCCTACCGCGCGCTCGGCGGCTGCATCGCGCTCTGGGTCACCTTCGGGACGGCGCAGGCGCTCGCCCGGAGCTATGCGCTGGACACGACGGCCGCCGGGCTCATCGCCGTCTCGGGCTACGTGGTGGCAGCACTCCAGCCCGGAGTGCCCGGGCAGCCGCTCTCGCTCAGCCTCACGCGGCTCGGCGCGGGTGGCATCTTCGCCGGCTTGCTGCTCGCCATTGCCTCCGTCGAGCTCACCCGGATGCTCGTCGCCCGGCGCTGGACCTTGCGCCTGCCAGGCGGACCGCCGGAGGTGGTGATCCGGAGCTTCGTCGCGCTCATCCCCGCCGCGTGCGTGCTCGGCGGCGTGTTCCTCGTGGTCCACGTCGCCGGCCTCGACCTCATCACCCTGCTCGAGCGCGCGGTCGCCCCGGCGGTCCACGCCGCGGACTCGTTCGGAGGCGTCCTCATGCTGGTCGCGCTCGACAGCCTCCTCTGGTTCCTCGGCGTCCACCCGGCGGCGCTCACCGCCGCCATGCGCCCGGTCTGGGAAGCGATGCTGGTCGCCAACATGGAGGCCGTGGCCGCGCACGCCGCTCCGCCGCACGTCGCCCCGCTGCACTTCTTCCTCTGGTTCGTATGGCAGGGCGGCTCGGGCGCAGCGCTGGCGCTCGGGCTGCTCCTCCTCCGCTGCCGCTCGGCCCAGCTCCGGGCCGTGGGCCGCGCGGGCATCGTCCCCGTCCTCTGCAACATCAACGAGCCGCTGCTCTTCGGCGTCCCGGTCGTGCTCAACCCACGGCTCGCCCCGCCCTTCGTCCTCGCCCCCCTGCTCTCCGCCGCCGTCGCCTGGAGCGCGTTCCGCCTCGGCTGGGTCCACCCACCCTACCTCGAGGCGCTCTGGACCTTGCCCGCCCCGGTCGGCGCCTGGCTGACCACCGGCGGCGACCCGCGGGCCGTCGTCCTCCAGCTCGCCACCCTGGGCCTGGCCATCGCCGTCTACTGGCCCTTCGTTCGCCGCGAAGACCGCCGGCTCGCCGCCGAGGAGCGCTCGGCCAGCCGGGCCTCTCTTCCGCCCGCCGCCACGACGCCGTAAGACTGGCCTCCCGTGCCCACCTACCGCGTCTCCATCTGCAAGGGGCCGGACTGCCGTCGCAACGGCGCCGAGCGCGTCGCGGCCGCGGCGCAGGACGCGGTGAAAGAGCTGGACCTGCGCGGCCGGTGCACGCTCGCCCGCGGTGGCTGCTACGGGCTCTGTCACCTCGGGCCCAACGTCGTCATCCGCGAGGAGCGCCCCCGCCCGCCGGATCCGTTCCGGCAGGAGGACTTCCAGCTCATGGGCTGGGAGGACGAGGTCCACTACGGCCGGATGACCCCCGAGGGCATCCGCCTCGTCCTCGCCGAGCACGTGGGCCAGGACCGCCCCGTCGCGGCGCTCAAGGGCCCCCGCGAGGACTGACCTGTGGGGGGCTGACCGGCGCAAGGCGCGTGCCGCGCCGTTGCCCGTCGAACCGTGCGTGCTCACCTTCCCGGGCCGTCGGGGAGGAAGATTGCATGCGACGTTGGACGGCAGGAGCGCTGGTGGCGTTCGGCTGGGCCTGTGCCAGTGCACCGCCGCTCCCGGCGGATCGTCTGGCCCAGGCCGAGGCCGAGGCCCGGGCAGCCCAGGAGATCGGCGCCGAGCGCGCGCCGCAGGCGAAGCTCCTCCTCCAGGAGGCGCGCGAGAGCATCGCTGCGGCCCGGGAGACCAACAGGGACGACCCGGAGGCCGCCGCCCGAAAGCTGGACATCGCACGCGCCCAGGCCGAGCTGGCGAACGCGCTGGCCCGCGAGCAGATTGCCCGCTCGGAGGCAGACCAGGCCCACGCCCGTCTGGAGGCGCTGCGGAGCGGAAGCGGCAACGCCGGGGGAAGCCCATGAGCCGTGCGAGCGCGCTCCTGGCCGTCGCTGCGGCGCTCTCGGCCGGCTGCGCCCACCTCCAGCGGACCGACCGGCTCGACGAGGCCCGGGCGGCCTACGACGAGGCCCAGGAGGGACCCGCCGGCGCCTCCAGCCCGGCCGACCTCGCGACCGCCAAGAAGTTCCTCGAACTCGCCGAGAAGGGCCTCGAGACGAACGAGCCGAAGGTGGTCGACGATCGCGCCACCATCGCTCTCCTCAAGATCCGGGCCGCCGAGGCGCTCGGCCGGACGCACGAGCTCGCCGCCGAGCGCGACCGGACCCTCCAGCTGCTCAGCGCCACCAAGCAGCGGATGCTCGACGAGGCCCAGCAGAAGCTCACGCTGGCCCGGACCGTGCTGGAGAAGGAGAAGGCGGCACGTGACGCCGCCGAGGCCCGCCTCGCCCAGAGCAGAGCGGTGCTGGCGCGGGAGACCGAGATCCGCGACCTGCCCGAGGGCACCATCATCACCCTGCCCGGAGAGCAGCTCTTCCGGCGCGGCCGGGCCGAGCTGCTTCCCGGCGGGCGTGACCGGCTGAGCCAGGTGGCCGCGTTCCTCAAGAGCGCCAGCCGCGCCGCCCGCGTCGAGGCCCAGCCGCCGAGCCGGGGCTCACGGAAGAGCGCGCTCGCCCTGTCGGGCAAGCGTGCCGAGCGCGTGCGGGAGTTCCTGGTCGCCGAGGGGGTCACCGCGGAGCAGATCCGCACCGGGCCGCCGAGCCAGGCCCCGACGCGCCCCATTCCCGGCTCGCCCGAGTTCGCCGCCAACGGCGCGGTGAGAGTCGTCCTGGAGCCCGCGCAGGGCGGCACCGGCGGGGGAACGGGCCCCGGGCGCCCCTAGCCCTCAGGCTCCACGGCGCAGGTCTCCCCGCCCGTTCCAGTCGGCTGGCGGCGGAGAGGCCATGTACCCACGCACCCGCTCGGCCCAGCGCGCCGAGACCGGGTCCACGGCCGCGTGCTGCGCGAAGTACGCGAGCGCCCCCCGGAAGTCGCGCCGCCGCACCTGGGCCAGTGCCTCCGACCAGCCCTGGAGGATGGGAACCAGCCCTGGCGGCACCTCACTGCGGCGACCGACGAGCTCGTAGAGGGTCTGTGGCCCCCCGCCCACCGTCACCACGTCGAGCTCGCGGAAGGTGAACTCGTTCCCCGCGCGGCGCTGGGTCTCGGCCGAGACCAGAAGATCGGTGCCGTAGAGCCGGTTCGCCCGCTCCAGCCGCTCGGCCGTCGCCACCGGGTCTCCGAGCACCGTGTAGTTCGACTTGAGCGGGCTCCCCATGTCGCCCGCCACCACCTCGCCCGAGTGGAGGGCCATCCGCGCTTGCACCTCCACCCCGAAGCGCCGAAGCCACTCGGGGCGGAGCCGGACCAGCTCGGCCCGGATGGACAGCGCCGTGCGGCAGGCCACCTGCGCGTGCCGGTCCAGCCGCACCGGCGCACCCCAGAAGGCGATCAGCGCGTCGCCCACGTACTCCACGTGGCCGCCGGTCTGCCGGACCAGGTGCGTGAGCTCACCGAAGTAGGTGTTGAGCAGGTCGACCAGCACCTCGGGCGGGAGCACCTGGTGGAGGCGCCGGAATCCGTCCAGGTCGGCGTAGCAGAGCGTCACCTCGCGCCGCTGCGGGCGCATCAGCGCCACGTTCCGGAACACCTGGTCGGCGATGTCCGGGCTCACGTAGCGCCCGAGCGCGCCGTAGACGAACTCGCGCATCTGCCGCTCGGTCCGGAGCGCGTACCGGCCGGTGATGAGCCAGGCGAGCCCGAAGGCGATCAGCGGCCCCCCGGCCGCGAGCCACACCCCGTCTGCCACCATCAGCCGCCGGACGAAGAACAGCCAGGCCACCACCACCGCCGCCGCCGAGAGCACGTAGAGGAGCGCGCCGATGGCCGAGCGGAAGAGCCCGCTGAACCCGAGCGCCAGGAACCCACCGGCGAAGGCCAGGGCGAAGGTGGCGAGCACGTCGGTCCGCACCGGGGCCCGGCTGATGCCCACCCCGTCGATCCAGTTCTCCAGTGACTGCCCCACCACCGCGGCGTGCGAGACGCCGTCCCCCAGCGGAGTGGCCGGCCAGCTGCCCGCGCCGCGGAACGTCTGCGCCAGCACCACCGCCCGGTGCTGCACGTCGTTGCGGGCGTGGGCCGGCACGCCTTCCTGCGCGTCGAAGTGGTTCTGGAGGAAGCGCCACCCGGAGATGGCCCGCTCCAGCGAGCCGCGGCCGTCGCGCCCGCCCTCCGCCGCATCCCAGCGGAGCAGCGCATACCCGGTCCGGTCCGCCGGGATGCCCTTACCCCCCGCCACCAGCAGCCGTCCGCCGCTCCGCACCACCTGCCGGGTGTTCGCTCGGGCGAGCGCCCCGGCGAGCGCAAGCGACGGGAGCACGTGCACCCGGCCCTCCGGCGAGACCCACCGCACCAGGTGCTGGACGCCTCGCACCTTGCCGTCCGGGTCGACCGCGAGGGCGGTGTGCCCGTACCGGCTGCGCGCGCCCAGAAGCACCGAGGCCGGGACGTCGAGCGATCGCGCGAGCGGCAACTCCTCCACGTCCACTCCCTGCACCCCCACCGCCGCCACGCGCACCAGGAGATCCTCTGGCGTCACCTGGAAGGGCCGGTCCGCCGAGCCGTAGTCGCGGACCAGCGCCGTTCCCCCCACGCCGAGTCGCCTGGCCAGCTGCCGTCCCTCCTCCTCCGAGCTCACCCCGGCCCAGACCCGGAGCCGGCTCCCGTCGGGGACCGCGAAGGCCGGCGCATGGCTCGCCAGAACGCGCCTGAGCAGCTCGGTCACCGCAGGCCCTTCGCTCTCCTCGGTGCCCACCAGCACCAGCGACGGGCGAAGGGGGCGCACCACCGCTGGGGGAGGCGCGGCCGACACCGAGAAGCCGAGCACCGTCCCGGGCGTCGCATCGAGCGCACGGCGGAACTGCTCGTCGTCCGAGAGCTCGCCGCCGGCCCGCGGGCTCCCGCTGTCCAGCGGCCAGTCGAGCACCACCGGCGAGGCGCCCTCGCGCCCGAGCTGGCCCACCAGCCCCCCGAGCAGCGCACGCGGCCAGGGCCAGACGCTCAGGTCGGCGTGCGGGTCCTCGCGGGCGTTGGCCAGCGTCTCATCGTCCACCCCCACCAGCACCACGTCGCGGGCGGGCTCGCTCTGCCGTCCCAGCTCGTGCAGCCGCCAGTCGAGGAGCGCGCGCTCCAGCGCGTCGATGGGCGCGCCGACGAAGGTGCGGAGCCGGAACCGCCGCGGGGGCTCCTCGTCGCGGAAGCCCGGCGTCGGGGGTACACGGGCGCTGACGATGGCACCCACCGCGCTGCCGAGCACGGCGGCCTGGAAGAGGCTGAACCCGAGCACGCGCAGGAAGCGGCGCCCGGCGGACGGGAATCGGGGTGACAGGGGGCCGACATGTTGCCGTCACCGGGCCGGGCCGGACAAGCCCGATGTGCCAGCCGCACCCAGGCCGGTCAGGGCACTGAGCGGTTCGACGGGGAGCCGGCGCTCGCCGTCGCGCCCTTGAGCTGATCCGGTAGGGCGTCCTGCGCGGAGCGGAGCTTGTCCCGCAGGTCGCTGCGCAGCTCGGCCCCCGGCTTCGGCGCGAGCAAGAGGCCCACTCCGACGCCGACCAGGAGACCCACGCCCAGCGCGGTCAGCGCCGGAGCCACCCAGTCGGTGGAGCTCGCCCGCTGCAGGCCCACCAGGTCGAGGAGGTCGTCGCGGTCCAGCTTCTTGATGTCCTTCAGGCTCAGCATCGTGGTTCTCCTGTCAGGAGGGCGAGCCGACGTCGTCTCCGCCGCCGGTGAATCCGGATACCGCAGCCTCGGCCAGGCCAAGTAGCTGGTTCTTCACCAGGGGGACCGCCGCCAGCCGCACCCCGAGGCCCACCAGCCGGAAGGTGAGCGCACTGAACAGCCCACCCCCGAGCACGTAGCCCACACCGAGGGCCGCGGCAACCATCGCGTAGGGATGACGCTGCACGCGTCCGCGGAGGTCGAGGGCCTGGCCGAGGTCCTCGAAGGTGCTCTTCGCCTCCTCGAGGAGCTGGTGGGCGCTGTCGTTCAGGTGGCCCACCCGGCCGACGAAACCCTGCGGCTGGTGGTGACCGTTTCCGGAAGGGGGATTGGTGGC
>DATKKF010000027.1:0-80132 GCA_035543115.1 Myxococcaceae bacterium | reverse complement strand
GAACCAGAAGAAGGTGGTGAAGACCTGGTCGCGCCGGTCCACCATCCTTCCCGAGTTCGTCGGTCACACCTTCGCGGTGCACAACGGGCGGAAGTTCATCCCGGTGTTCGTCACCGAGAACATGGTGGGCCACAAGCTGGGTGAGTTCGCCCCTACCAGAACCTTCACCGGCCACTCGGCGGAGAAGAAGGTCGCCAAGCCGGCCGGCCCGGCGAAGTGAGCAAGGACATGGAATCGACTGCGCACCTCAGGAACTTCCGGATGTCGCCCCGCAAGATCGCGGTGGTGGTGGACCTGGTCCGCGGCAAGCCCGTGGGCGCGGCCCTCAACATCCTCCGGTTCACCAAGCGGGCCGCGGCCAAGCCGGTGGCCAAGCTCATCCAGTCGGCCGTGGCCAACGCCACCGACCTCTCCAAGGGCCAGGTGGACGTGGACGCGCTGTACGTGAAGACCATCTCGGTGGACCAGGGCCCCACGCTGAAGCGGTTCATGCCGCGGGCGATGGGCCGGGCCACTCCCATCCACAAGAAGAGCAGCCACCTGCACGTGGTGCTCGCCGACACGCCGGTCCGTTCGCGGAAGAGTTAGGAGAGCTCAACCTTGGGTCAGAAGGTCCATCCGATCGGATTTCGCCTCGGGGTCATCAAGACCTGGGACAGCAAGTGGTTCGAGCACAAGAACTACGCCCAGTGGCTCCACGAGGACATCCGGATCCGTGAGTTCGTGAAGAAGTCGCTCGGCCACGCCGGCGTCTCCAAGGTGGAGATCGAGCGGGCCGCCAACAAGGTGAAGGTCAACGTCCACACCGCGCGGCCGGGCATCGTCATCGGCAAGCGCGGCGCGGGCATCGAGACGGTGAAGAAGGACCTCCAGAAGTTCACCAAGAACGAGGTCTTTCTGAACATCGTCGAGGTCCGGAAGGCCGAGACCGACGCCCAGCTGGTGGCGGAGAACATCGCCACCCAGCTCGAGCGGCGCATCGCCTTCCGCCGGGCGATGAAGAAGGCCATCCAGACCGCGATGAAGTTCGGGGCCAAGGGCATCCGGGTGGCCTGCTCCGGCCGGCTCGGCGGCAGCGAGATGGCGCGCTACGAGTGGTACCGCGAGGGCCGGGTGCCCCTGCACACCCTGCGGGCGGACATCGACTACGGCTTCGCCGAGGCGAAGACCACCTACGGGAAGATCGGCTGCAAGGTGTGGGTGTGCCGCGGCGAGGTGCTTCCCACCAAGGGCGGCGGTCCCGGCATGCCGGTGGCCGGACGCTAGAGAAAGACCATGCTTCAGCCTGCACGCACCAAGTACCGGAAGATGCAGAAGGGCCGGATGCCGGGGAAGGCGTACCGTGGCTCGAACCTCACCTACGGCGAGTTCGGGCTGATGACCACCCAGCCCGGGTGGATCACCTCCCGGCAGATCGAGGCGGCCCGTATCGCCATGACCCGCCACGTGAAGCGCGGCGGGAAGATCTGGATCCGCATCTTCCCGGACAAGCCGATCACCAAGAAGCCCGCCGAGACCCGCATGGGGACCGGCAAGGGCGGCGTGGAGTACTACGTCGCCGTCGTGAAGCCGGGCCGCATCCTCTACGAGATGGGCGGCATGGACGAGAAGATGGCCCACGACGCGCTCAAGCTGGCCCAGGCCAAGCTCCCGGTCCTCACCCGCATCGTCCACCGGGCGGACCTGTCCCTTTAAGGAGCCGTCAGAGGAACGAACCATGGCCACCGCCAAGGAATTGCACGACCTGACTCTCGAGGACCTCAGCCGGCGCGCGGCCGAGCTGCGCGAGTCGCTGTTCAAGGACCGGCTGAAGCTGCGCACCGGCGCGCTGGAGAGCCCGGCGAAGCGGAACGACGCCCGCCGGGACCTGGCGCGGATCCTCACCGTCATCAGTCAAAAACAAGCGGCCGCCGCGGCGAAGGCCTGAGGCGAGGAAGCGAAACGAACATGGCCGAGACCACGGAACAGACCGGCGCTCCCGAAGCGGAGAGCCACCGCGGGCGCCCCAAGACGCGCACCGGCATCGTCACCAGCAACAAGATGCAGAAGACGGTGGTGGTGACCGTCCGGCGCCGCGCCGCCCACCGCAAGTACGGGAAGATCCTCACCCTGCGCGAGAAGTACAAGGCGCATGCCGAGGACCACGACTACCCCAAGAACCCCACGCTCCACGAGGGCGACCGGGTGCGCATCGCCGAGACCCGGCCCACCAGCAAGGACAAGCGCTGGCGGGTGGTCGAGGTGCTCGAGCGCGGGACGCGCGAGTAAGGACGGAGAGCGACCATGATCCAGATGACCAGCGTGCTGGACGTCGCCGACAACTCCGGCGCGAAGAAGGTGTTCTGCATCAAGGTGCTCGGCGGCTCCAAGCGCAGGTACGCCAGCATCGGGGACATCATCGTGGTCTCGGTCCGCGAGGCGCTCCCCAACAGCAAGGTGAAGAAGGGGGACGTGGCCAAGGCGGTCATTGTCCGGACCAAGCGCGAGGTGGGGCGGCCGGACGGTAGCTTCATCAAGTTCGACGGGAACTCGGCGGTCCTGATCAACAAGGACCTCGAGCCGATCGGGACCCGCATCTTCGGCCCGGTGGCCCGCGAGCTCCGCGCCCGGAAGTTCATGAAGATCATCTCGCTCGCCCCGGAAGTGCTCTAGGGGCGGGCAAGGACGACACGGAAAGAGCCATGCAGAAGCTGAAGGTGGGCGACCTGGTCGAGGTGGTGGCGGGCGCCGAGCGGACCAACAAGGACAAGGCCAGCAAGCGGGGGAAGATCCTCGCCATCGACCGCGACGCGCTCCGGGTCCGGGTCGAGGGGCTGCGCACCGTGAAGCGGCACATCCGGAAGGGCCGCGACCGGGCGAACCCCGAGGGCGGCATCCTCGAGCGGCCGGGGAGCATCGCGCTCTCGGCGGTGCAGGTGGTCTGCAAGAAGTGCGACGCGGCGACCCGGGTGGGCGTCCGGGTCAACGGAGACAAGAAGGTCCGCTTTTGCAAGAAGTGCGACGCTAGCATCGACTGAGCAAGGACACTGGCGCGCAACAGCGGCCACGATCGACGGCGGAGGAGCCCTGACGCCCCGTCGAAGCGAGGCGAGGAACGAGCGAGATGGCTGACGAGAAAGCAGACAAGGCCAAGGCCGAGAAGAAGGCCAAGCGCAAGGGCAAGGACGAGGTCAGGAAGGCCGGCTTCGCCGCGACCATCGAGGAGGGGCTGGAGACCAAGCCCGCCCGTCTGAAGATCCGCTACCGCAAGGAAGGCGTCCCGGCGCTGATGAAGGAGTTCGGCTTCAAGAACCCGAACCAGGTGCCGAAGCTGGAGAAGATCGTCATCAACATGGGCCTGGGCGAGGCGCTGGCGAACAACAAGATCCTCGAGTCGGCGGTGGACCAGCTCGGCGCCATCACTGGCCAGAAGCCGGTGGTCACCCGGGCCCGGAAGAGCATCGCCAACTTCAAGCTCCGCCAGGGACAGGCCATCGGCGCGGCGGTTACGCTGCGCAGCGACCGGATGTACGAGTTCATGGACCGCCTGATCAACGTCGCGCTCCCCCGGGTCCGGGACTTCAAGGGCGTGTCCAACAAGGCGTTCGACGGGAAGGGCAACTACACCCTCGGGGTGCGGGAGCAGATCATCTTCCCGGAGATCAACTACGACCAGATCGAGAAGGTGAAGGGGTTGAACATCAGCTTCGTCACCACCGCCAGGAACGACGAGCAGGGGCTGGCGCTGCTGCGCCACTTCGGCATGCCGTTCCGCCAGTAGAGAGAACGACGAGAATGGCCAAGCTTTCGAAGATTGCCCAGGCGAAGCGCAAGCCGAAGTTCGCGGTGCGCAAGTACAACCGCTGCCCGCTCTGCGGGCGGCCCCGCGCGTTCCTGCGCAAGTTCCAGATGTGCCGGATCTGCCTGCGGAAGCGGGCGCTCCAGGGAGAGGTGACCGGGGTCATCAAGAGCTCCTGGTAGAAGCGGTGGCAGCACGTCCGCGGCACGGACCCCCGTGTCGGCACGGCCAGGCGGCCGCGGGCGACAACGACGAGCCCGGCAGGGCCCTCCAGAGCGAGGGCAGCCGGACGAAGGACGAGCGAGAGGTCGAACAGACATGCCAGTGAACGATCCGGTCGGCGACATGCTGACCCGCATCCGCAACGCCTCGCGGGCGCGCCACGACAAGGTCGTGATGCCCACCTCCAAGCTCAAGGTGCAGATCGCCCGGGTGCTCAAGGAGCAGGGCTACATCGCGGACTACACCGAGCACGACGTCCAGCCGCAGGGGGAGATCACCCTGCAGCTCAAGTACGGGCCGGACAAGAGCCCGGTCATCACCGGCATCCGGCGGATCAGCAAGCCGGGCCTCCGCCGCTACCTGCCGGTGCGCGACATCCGCCCGGTCCTCGGCGGCCTGGGCATCAGCATCCTCTCCACCAGCCAGGGCATTCTCAGCGACGCCGACGCCCGGAAGATGAACATCGGCGGCGAGCTGATCTGCACGGTGTACTGACATGAGCCGAATCGGAAAGCTGGCGATCAAGCTCGACCCCAAGGTGAAGGCCTCGGTGGCGAGCGGCCTGGTGGCCCTCGAGGGCCCCAAGGGCAAGATGAAGGTCCCGCTGCCGGCGACCATCACCGCCGACGTGAAGGACGGGCAGATCCACGTCCAGCGGCCCAACGACACCCGCGAGTCCCGGAGCCTGCACGGCCTGGCCCGGAGCCTGGTGGCCAACGCGGCCAGGGGCGTGGCGAGCGGCTGGGAGCGCAAGCTCGACATCCGCGGCGTGGGCTTCCGCGCCGAGGTGAAGGGCAAGCAGATCCACTTCGCCCTGGGCTACAGCCACCCGGTGGTGTTCAACCTCCCCGAGGGCGTCACCGCCGAGGTGGACAAGGTGCCGCGCACCGAGGACAGCCTGCCCACCATCGGGCTGACCCTGAGGAGCGTGGACCGCGAGGCGCTGGGCGAGACCGCGGTGAAGATCCGCGCGCTCCGGCCGCCCGAGCCCTACAAGGGCAAGGGCATCAAGTACTCCGACGAGCGCGTGCGCCGGAAGGAAGGCAAGACCGGCACCGCGTGAGCGGACGCCACCGATCATCCGGCGGGGGAGGTCCCCATCCCGGCCGGACGGAACGAGGACACCATGGCCAGCGTTGATCCCCGCATCAAGAGAAAGAACCGCATCCGGCGGAAGCTCTCGGGCACCACCGAGCGGCCGCGACTCACCGTCTACAAGAGCCTGAAGCACATCTACGCCCAGGTGGTGGACGACTCCACCGGCCGCACCCTGGCGTTCGCCTCCAGCCTCTCCAAGGAACTCCGAAACTCAGAAGAGGGCGACAAGAAGGAGGATGCCAAGCGGGTGGGCAAGCTGGTGGCCGAGAAGGCCAAGGCGGCCAAGGTGACCCGGGTGGTGTTCGACCGAAACGGATTCCCGTACCAAGGCCGCATCGCGGCCGTGGCGGAGGCGGCCCGCGAGGCCGGCCTCGAGTTCTAGGAAAGGCCGACCAGCGTGGCGACTCCCATCAATCCCAACGACCTCGATCTCAGCGATCGCGTGGTCAACATCAATCGCGTGGCCAAGGTAGTGAAGGGCGGCCGGCGGTTCAGCTTCTCGGCGCTGGTGGTAGTCGGCGACGGGGCGGGGCACGTCGGCGTGGGCCTGGGCAAGGCCAACGAGGTGCCCGAGGCGATCCGCAAGGGCGGCGAGAACGCGAAGAAGAACATCTTCCGGGTGCCGCTGCAGGGACACACCATCCCCCACGAGGTGCTCGGTCACTTCGGCGCCGGGTGGGTGCTGCTCAAGCCGGCCGCCGAGGGCACCGGGGTCATCGCCGGCGGCTCGGTCCGGGCAGTCCTCGAGGCGGCCGGCATCCGGAACATCCTGACCAAGAGCCAGGGCAGCCGGAACCCGCACAACGTGCTCAAGGCCACGGTGGCGGGCCTGAAGTCGCTCCGCTCCCCGGACCAGGTGTCGCGCCTGCGCGGCCGAGATCTGGAATACAGCACCCGCTCCTGAGGAACACCATGGGACTGCGCATCAGGCTGACCAAGAGCTTCGCCGGGGCGAGCGACACCCAGCTCCGGACCATCGCCGGCCTCGGCCTGAAGAAGTTCGGCCAGGAACGGCTCCTCCAGGACACCCCCGCGGTGCGGGGGATGATCTTCAAGGTCCGTCACCTCGTGAGCCACGAGGTGGTGAAGGACACCCCGGCCAAGACGCCGCGGCGCAAGCCACGGATGGTGAAGGCCCGCGAGGCGGCCCGCGAGCGGCGCGCCTCCAAGGAGCAGCGTCCATGAGCAGCCTCTCCAACCTCCGCCGCCCCAAGGCGAGCTGGCACCGGAAGAAGCGGGTGGGCCGCGGCCAGGGCTCCGGCCTGGGCAAGACCGCCGGCCGCGGCGGCAAGGGGCAGAAGGCCCGCACTGGCAACATGCGGTTCGAGGGCTTCGAGGGCGGCCAGAGCCCGCTCCAGCGCCGCCTCCCCAAGTTCGGCTTCAACGCGCCGAACCGGAAGGAGTTCGCGGTGGTCAACCTCCGGGACCTCGAGGGCTTCGGCGCGGGAGAGACGGTGGACGAGGCCGCGCTCCGCAAGGCGGGCCTGGTGAAGGGACGCTGGACCGGCGTGAAGCTGCTCGGCGAGGGCACGCTCAGCCGCAAGGTGGCCATCCACGTGCACCGGGTGAGCGAGAAGGCGAAGGCGGCAGTGGAAGCGGCCGGTGGATCGGTCACCCTCGTCCCGCTGATGGCGCACAAGCCCGAGGCCGCGGCGAAGGCGCACGCCGGCAAGGGCGCGAAGTCCTGATCTCCCAGGGCCCCGGGTCTTGCCGACCGGGGACAATCCGGTAGTCTCGAAGGCCCTCATCCATGTTCCGAGCCCTCGTCAACGTCTTCCGGGTCGCCGAGCTCCGGGCGCGCCTCGCCTACACCTTCGCCCTGCTCGCCGTGTACCGGCTCGGCGTGTTCATCAACACCCCGGGCGTCGACCGGGCACAGATGAACGCCTACATGCTCGAGCAGAAGGCGCGCGGCAGCCTGGTGAGCCTCTTCAACCTCTTCTCCGGCGGTGCGCTGGACCAGATGTCCATCTTCGGGCTGGGGATCATGCCGTACGTCTCGGCGTCGATCATCATGCAGCTCCTGACGGTGGTGGTCCCGACGCTGGAGCGGCTGCAGAAGGAAGGCGCCGCCGGCCGGCAGAAGCTGAACCAGTACACCCGCTACGGGAGCATCGTGCTCTCGGTGGTGCAGGGCATCGGCATCGCCCGGTGGCTGGCGTCGCTCGGGCGGCACACCATCCCCGGCCGCGGCGGCGTGGAGATCGACCGGGTGGTGGTGCCCAACGACTCGGTGTGGTTCACCTTCATGACGGTGATCACCCTCACCGCGGGCACGGCCTTCATCATGTGGCTGGGCGAGCGGATCACCGAGCGGGGCATCGGCAACGGCATCTCGCTCATCATCTTCGCCGGCATCGTGGCCCGGCTTCCCTCGGCCACCAGCCGCCTGCTGGAGCTCTCCAAGGACAAGGCCTGGCTCATCCCGGTGCTGGCGGTGTTCATGCTCCTGGTGGTGGGAGTGGTGGTCTACATCGAGCGCGGGATGCGGCGGATTCCCGTGCAGTACGCCAAGCGCATGGCGGGGCGGACCATGTTTGCCGGCCAGGCCACGTACTTCCCGATGAAGGTGAACACCTCGGGCGTGATTCCCCCCATCTTCGCCGGCGCCATCCTCAGCTTCCCGGCCACGCTCGGGAACTGGCTGCCCGGCCTGGCCGCGGTGCAGCATGCGCTGGAGAGCAACGCCTGGCTCTACGACGGCGTGTTCGTCCTGCTCATCATCTTCTTCACCTACTTCTACACCACGCTCACCTTCCGGGCGGACGACGTCGCGGACAACATCAAGAAGCAGGGCGGGTACATCCCCGGCATCCGACCGGGCCGGCAGACCGCGGAGTACATCTCGGGTGTCCTGAATCGCATCACCTTCGGCGGGGCCATCTACCTCGCGCTCATCTGCGTCATCCCCTCCATCCTCTCCAACCCGGCCTTCGGCGGGCTGCCGTTCCAGTTCGGCGGGACGGCGCTGCTCATCGTCGTGGGCGTGGCGCTGGACACCGTCCAGCAGATCGAGGGCCACCTCATCAGCCGCAACTACGAGGGCTTCGCCGGTGCTCGGGGCCCGCGGATCCGCGGTCGACTGAGGCCGGCGGCATAAGGGGTTCGTTCCCGAGGGAGGGGTGCGATGAACCTGGTCCTGCTCGGACCACCAGGCGCGGGGAAGGGGACGCAGGCGAAGCGGCTGGTGGCCCGCTGGGGCATCCCCCAGGTCTCGACCGGCGACATCCTCCGGCAGGCAGTGAAGGACGGGACCGAGCTCGGCAGGCAGGCCGGCCCCCTGATGGCGGCCGGCAAGCTGGTCCCGGACGACCTGGTGGTGGGCATCGTCAAGGACCGGCTGCTCCAGCCGGACGCCGCCAGGGGCTTCATCCTCGACGGCTTCCCCCGGACCATTGCCCAGGCCGAGAGGCTGGACCAGGGGCTCGCCGCCCACGGCAAGGCGCTGGATGGGGTCATCTCGCTCGAGGTTCCCATCGAGACGCTGGTCGAGCGCATCTCCGGCCGGCGGAGCTGCCCGCGCGACGGCAGCGTGTACCACGTCGTGCAGAACCCGCCCCGGCGCGAGGCGGTCTGCGACCTCTGCGGCGCCTCGTTGGTCCAGCGCGAGGACGACAGGGCAGAGAGCGTTCGCACCCGGATGCAGGCCTACGCGGCGTCCACGGCTCCGCTGAAGGACTTCTACGCCCGGCGGGGGCTGCTTCACGTGGTGGACGGAGTTGGAGCGCCCGAGGCCATCGAGGCCGCGGTGGTGCAGGCCGTCAAGCCCCGTTAGCTTTCCGGCGATGGCAGTCGAGCTCAAGAGCGCGCCGGAGATCGACCGGATGCGGCGCGCCGGACGGGTGGTCGCAGAGATCCTCGACGCGCTCGAGGCCGTGGTCGCCCCCGGAGTCACCACCTGGGACCTCGACCAGCTCGCCGAGCGGCTGATCAAGGAGAAGGGCGCAAAGAGCGCCTTCAAGGGGTACCGGGGCTTCCCCGCGGTGCTCTGCACATCGGTCAACCACGAGGTGGTGCACGGCATCCCGAACCGGACGCGGAAGCTCGTCGAGGGCGACCTCATGAAGCTCGACTTCGGCGTCGCGGTGGACGGGTTCTACGGGGACGCGGCCCGGACCGTACCGGTGGGGAAGGTGTCCGACGAGGCCCTTCGGCTGAGCGAGGCCACCCGGGCCTCGCTCGAGGCGGCCATCGCTGCCATCCGCCCGGGGAACCGCATCGGCGACATCGGGCACGCGGTCCAGTCCCACGTCGAGCCGCTGGGTTTCAGCGTGGTCCGGGACTTCGTGGGCCACGGCATCGGCCGGAAGCTCCATGAGGCGCCCCAGGTGCCCAACTATGGGCGTCCAGGCACACTGGAATCATTGCGTCCGGGCATGGTGCTCGCCGTGGAACCCATGGTGAACGCGGGGACGGCCGCGGTGGACGTCCTGGACGACGGCTGGACGGCGGTGACCCTCGACGGGCGGCTCTCGGCCCACTGGGAGCACACGATCCTGGTCGTCGAGGGCGGCCACGAGGTGCTCACCAGGTCCCCGGCCAGGACAACGGCTTGAAATGTCGAGGGCTCACCGGTAGAAGGGCTTGCTTCAGCGCGCCCCGGTTGGTATGGCGGCGCGCTTTCTTTCGTTTCCTGGGAGAGCTGCAAAGGGGTCGGTTTGCCGAAGGATGATGCCATCGAGGTCGAGGGAACGGTCATCGAGCCGCTTCCCAACGCGATGTTCCGGGTGGTCCTGGACAACGGGGGCCACAAGGTGCTCGCGCACATCTCGGGAAAGATGCGGATGCACTTCATCCGGATCCTCCCGGGCGACAAGGTGAAGCTGGAGCTGTCGCCGTATGACCTCACCCGGGGTCGCATCACCTACCGGGCGAAGTAGTTCCCTCTCAGGTTCCGAAGGAACGAGCGTTTTCAAAGGGTGGCGCCGGGACGGGCCGCTCGACGGGAGTCGGTGTCGCCATGAAGGTCCGCGCGTCGGTGAAGAAGATCTGCGACAAGTGCAAGGTGATCCGCCGGAAGCGGGTCGTCCGAGTGATCTGCGCGGCGAACCCGCGTCACAAGCAGCGCCAGGGCTAGTCGCCCAAGGCTCGAACGAGGAACCAGAACCAGCATGGCTCGCATCGCCGGCATCGACCTCCCCCCCGCCAAGCGGGTGGTGATCTCCCTCCAGTACATCTACGGCATCGGCAACAAGACCGCCCACGACATCGTGACCAAGGCGGGCGTGGACCTGGCCACCAGGACCAAGGACCTCACCGAGGAGCAGACGCGCGCCATCCGCGAGATCATCGAGGCCGACTACAAGGTCGAGGGCGACCTCCGGCGCGAGGTCACGATGAACATCAAGCGGCTGATGGACCTCGGCTGCTACCGCGGCCTGCGCCACCGCAAGGGCCTGCCCGTCCGCGGCCAGCGCACCCACACCAACGCCCGGACCCGGAAGGGCCCGAAGCGCGGGATCATCCGGCCCAAGGCCACCGCCCCGACCACTACCCGGGCGTAACCCGATTCAGAACTGACGAGAGACCAAGCGCATGGCCGAAGATGTCACCCCCCCCGCCGCAGCCCCCGCCGCCGATGCGGCCGCCCCCGCCGCGGCAGCCCCCGGCGCCGCCGAGAAGCGCGTCAAGCGGAAGGGCAAGAAGAACATCCTCAACGGCGTGGTGCACATCCAGAGCACCTTCAACAACACCATCATCACCATCTGCGACGTCTCGGGGAACGTGATCTCCTGGTCCAGCGCCGGCGCCCGCGGCTTCAAGGGAAGCCGGAAGTCCACTCCCTTCGCGGCGCAGGTCGCGGCCGGTGACGCCGCGGCCAAGGCGATGGAGCACGGGCTGAAAAACGTGACGGTGATGGTGAAGGGCCCGGGCGCCGGCCGCGAGTCGGCCCTGCGTGCGCTGGCCGCCGCCGGCCTGAAGATCTCGCTGATCCGCGACGTGACCCCCATTCCGCACAACGGATGCCGGCAGCCCAAGCGCCGCCGCGTCTAGACCACCTTCCAGGAGACGATCGACTTGGCCCGTTACACCGCCAGCGCCTGCCGCATCTGCCGCCGCGAGAACCTCAAGATGTACCTGAAGGGGGACCGCTGCTACACCGACAAGTGCGCCATCGAGCGCCGCCCGTACCCCCCGGGACAGCACGGCCAGGGCCGCGTGAAGTTCAGCGGCTACGGCGTCCAGCTGCGCGAGAAGCAGAAGGTCAAGCGCATGTACGGGCTGCTCGAGTCCCAGTTCCGTGGCTCGTTCCGCCGTGCGGCACACGCCAAGGGCAAGACCGGCGAGACGCTGCTCCAGCTGCTCGAGCTGCGGCTGGACAACGTGGTCTTCCGCATGGGCTTCGCCGACACCCGGGCCGAGGCCCGGCAGCTGGTGCGCCACGGCCACTTCCAGGTGAACGGCAAGCGGGTGAACATCCCCTCGTTCGAGGTGAAGCCGGGCAGTGTGATCGAGGTCGCCGAGAAGAGCCGGAAGATGCTCCGCATCGCCGAGGCGCTGGAGACGGTGGACCGGCGCGGCGTCCCCCAGTGGATCGAGCTGGACAAGAAGGCGATGAAGGGCACGGTGAAGAGCGTCCCCAACCGCGAGGACCTGACCATGCCCATCCAGGAGCAGCTCATCGTCGAGCTCTACAGCAAGTAAGTCGCAGCAGTGGCAGTGACGGAACGCGTCCTCCCGTCATCCGGACGGGTACGTTGGTGGCGCGGGTTCCGAAGGAAAGAAGGAAGCAGTCATGGCTGAAGCGTTCAACGCGAAGCACTGGCGCGATCTCATCAAGCCCCGGCGGATGGAGATCGACCCCGAGTCCCTCTCCCAGACCTACGGCAAGTTCGTGGCCGAGCCGCTCGAGCGCGGCTTCGGGACCACCCTGGGCAACTCGCTCCGGCGGGTGCTCCTGAGCTCGCTCCAGGGCGCGGCGATCACCTCGGTGAAGATCGAGGGCGTGGAGCACGAGTTCACCACCGTCCCCGAGGTGACCGAGGACGTCACCGACATCGTGCTCAATCTCAAGGAAGTCCTGCTCCGGATGCACACCAACGAGCAGAAGACGCTCCGCATCGAGGTGGAGGGCCCCAAGGAGGTCAAGGCGGGCGACATCATCGCCGACGACCAGGTGGAGATCCTCAACCCGGGCCACCACATCTGCACCCTCTCCGAGGGGGGGAAGCTGCGGATGGAGATGACCTGCCGCCGCGGCCGCGGGTACGTGCCGGCGATCAACAACAAGAACCCCGCCGACCCGAT
Source organism: Myxococcaceae bacterium (assembly GCA_035543115.1). Classification (GTDB taxonomy): domain Bacteria; phylum Myxococcota; class Myxococcia; order Myxococcales; family Myxococcaceae; genus RPRB01. The sequence goes on along the minus strand of DATKKF010000027.1, from coordinate 67,786 downwards.
CGGGACCATTCCCATCGACGCGCTGTTCTCGCCCATCCGCAAGGTGAACTACCAGGTCACCAACGCCCGCGTGGGCCAGGTGACCGACTACGACAAGCTCTCCCTCGAGGTGTGGACCGACGGCGCGGTCACCCCCCAGGATGCCGTCGCCTACGCGGCGAAGATCATCAAGGAGCAGCTGACGGTCTTCATCAACTTCGACGAGACCGAGGAGCCGGTCATCGCCGAGGCGCCGAAGGAGGAGGCGAAGCTCAACGAGAACCTCTTCCGCAGCGTGGACGAGCTCGAGCTCAGCGTCCGCTCCGCCAACTGCCTCCAGCAGGCGAACATCAAGACCATCGGTGACCTCGTCCAGCGCACCGAGGCCGAGATGCTGAAGACCAAGAACTTCGGCCGGAAGTCGCTCAAGGAGATCAAGGAGATCCTGGCCGAGATGGGGCTCTCCCTGGGCATGAAGCTCGACAACTGGCCGCAGAAGCCCGGCGTCGCCGCCGCCTCGAGCGAGCCCAAGGCGTAGGAGTGGTTCACCCCGGGCCCTTCCCACGAGGGGAGGGGCCCCTTCGGCCCGGGTACCTGACACGGCCCGGGAAAGGACGACAACGATGCGTCACCGCGTCGGACAGAGGAAGCTGCAGAAGACCACCAGCCACCGGCTGGCCATGCTGGACAACATGGTCACCTCGCTGCTCGAGCACGAGGCGATCAAGACCACGGTTCCCAAGGCCAAGGAGGCCCGACGGCTCGCCGAGCGGATCATCACCCTCGGAAAGCGCGGGGGCCTGGCCAACGTCCGGCTCGCCGAGCGCACCGTGCGCAGCCGGGTGGTGCTGCAGAAGGTCTTCGGCGAGCTCAAGGAGCGCTACGCCTCCCGCCCGGGCGGCTACACCCGCATCGTCCGCCTGGGCTTCCGCACCGGCGACGCCGCGGAGATGGCGCTGCTGGAGCTGGTGGATCGCCCGGCGAGGCCAGAGCCCGAGAAGAGCGAGAAGAAGGAGTAGGGCGTCAGCCCGTGCTCACTGGGGCTGGCCCTCCTTGAGCAGGAGGACGCTCCCTTTCCGGGTGTGGAGCTCGATGTCGGTCGCCTTCAGGTTGAAGGGCGCGAGCTTGCCGTTGTCCCCCATCAGCTGCTTGGGGGTGATGGTGACGAAAGCGCGGGGCTCCACATGACTGATCGCCGCGCGGTAGCTGTGGTTCACCACCACCACCACGTCCTCCCACGCCCGGTCACCCTCGTTGGAGAGGACGTAGGCTGGGTGTTCGGTCTGCTCGCCCATGATGAGCCGGGCGCCCAGCGAGGTGCTCGGCCCGATGAGAGTGGGTGCGCCGGGGCAGGCCACGAAGACGCCGGCGAGGCTCAGCACCGCCCAGGCGCCGAGGATGGCCGCCTTGACCTTGAAGTACCGGTCGGCGTTGCGGAAGTCCTCCCAGGTCTCCCGCAGGATGGCGACGACGTTGAGCGCGGTGCTCTCGGCCTCGGAGCGAATCCGGGTCTGCAGCGGCAGCCCGTCCTCGTCGAGGGGCAGCGGCTCGCTGCGGGTCGCGCTCACCGACCGTCCGGCGAGCAGCGCGGCTTGGTGGGGCGGCAAGTTCCGTCCGGGTGGTCGCATGCGGCCGGCGGCGAGTCTACACGAGACCAATCCGCCGGCCTGCTCTGTCCGGCCGCGCAGCCGGGTGCTGTAGTCGCCCCCAGCGTGTTCCCGGACCCACCGAAGGGAGTCCCCGCGCCGTGAAGGAGGTCTACATCGTCGCCACCGAGGACGCCGAGCCGCTCGGCCCGGATGCAATCGGTGAGGCGTTCGAGACGGACGACGTCACGGTGGAGCTGGACGAGGTCCCCGGGAGCTTCCGGTTGCGGTCGGCCGAGGCGGACATCGCTGTCCGGTTCGAGGCGCTGGAGTCGCCGCTCGGGTGGACCCCGGAGCTCTTGACCGGAAGCGAGGCCGCCCATGCCCGGCTCCGTCGGGCCCGCGGGCTCTACCGCGTGGGGTACGAGACGCCCCCCGGCAGCCAGCCCACGGTGGGGGTGTTCGAGGCACTGTGGTGCGCGCGCGGCCTGCTCGAGCGGCGCGAAGGGGTGCTCCTCGACGCCAGCGCCTTCAAGCTCCACGAGGAGGACGACGTCCGGGAGATCACCGAGCTGGACTTCGACATCCGCGACCACGTGAACCTCCACGCCGTGGAGGCCGCGCCGGGGGACGCTCCGCTCTGGGTGCATTCGCACGGCATGGCGAAGTTCGGGCAGCGCGACGTGGAGATCTTCCACCTCGCGGAACCCGACCTGCTTCCCGCGGAGAGCTTCCTCCACGAGCTGTGCACCGACCTCGCCTTCGGCGAGGGCCCGGTCCCCCGGACGCCGATGGAGACCAGCAACGGCGAGGGCTTCATGCTGGTGTCCTCCGAGGAGGCCCGGCACGGGATGCTCGGCGTCCCGATGGAGACCTTCGAGGAGCACGAGGGCGAGTACTGGACCGTCGTCTCCCCCGAGGGGAGGCACACCACCTCCGAGCTGCTCCGGCCGTACCGGAGCCGCTTCGAGCAGGAGGACCCGACCCGCTCGGAGGCGCTCGCCTCGCAGGCGGCCCGGCTGCGGCCGGCGTTCAAGGCCCGGTTTCACCGCCGCGGGCTGATGGAGCCGCTGACCTTCCTCGTCCGCGCGTCGTTCGAGACCCACCCGGACGGGGAGGCCGTCCAGGAGAACCTCTGGCTCGAGGTTCTGGCCTGGGAGGAGGGGCGGATCACCGGGAAGCTGGTGGACGGCGCCGCCCAGACCACCGAGTGGCGGAAGGGAGCCGCGGTGGAGATCGGGGAGGACGCGGTCAACGCGGTCGCCATGGGACGGGACGGACGACCGCTCGACGACGAGGAGATGCAGGGCGTGCTCCTCGCCGAGCGTCCGATGTGATGGAGGTCCAGCTTTCCGACGAGGTCAGGGACGCACGCGCGCGGGGCGCACCGGTGGTCGTGCTCGAGTCCTCGGTCGTCGCCCAGGGGCTGCCGCACCCCGTCAACCTCGAGGCCGCGCGGGCCTGCGAGGAGGCCGTCCGGCGGGCGGGCGCGGTGCCCGCGGTGGTGGCGGTGCTGGACGGCGTCGTGCGCTGCGGTCTGTCGGCGGACGAGGTCCGGCGGCTGGCCACTGGCCGGGAGCAACGCTGGAAGATCGGGGTGGGGGACCTCGCCTCGGCGGTGCTCCACAAGGCCACCGGCGGAACGACGGTCAGCGCCACCTGCGCCGTCGCCGCCGAGTGCGGCCTGCCCATGTTCGCCACCGGCGGCATCGGAGGCGTGCACCGGGGAGAGACCCTCGACATCTCGGCCGACCTGGGCGCGCTGGCCCGGTACCCGGGGATGGTGGTGTGCACCGGGGCGAAGAGCGTCCTCGACCTGCCTCGGACCCTCGAGGCACTGGAGGCGCTCGGGGTGCCGGTCCTCGGGTTCGGAAGCAGCGAGTTCCCGGCGTTCTACGCGGACCGGTCCGGCCTTCGGCTCGAGCACCGGGCCGATACCCCGCAGCTCGCCGCCGAGGCCCTGCATGCCCAGCGGGACCGGCTCGGGCTGAAGCAGGCGATCGTCCTCACCGTGCCGCCGCCACCTGAAGTGGCGCTGGACAAGGACGAGGTCGACCGGGCGCTGGTGGCCGCGGAGGCCGAGGCGAGGCGGCAGGGGGTGACGGGCAAGGCGGTGACCCCGTTCCTCCTCTCGCGTCTGGTGGAGGCGACGGGCGGCCGGACGCTCCAGGCGAACGTGGCGCTGCTGGCGCAGAACGCGCGGGTGGCCGCGGAGATCGCCGTGGCCTACGCGCGGCTTTGCGGAAGGCCGTGACGAGGGTGCGCTGGCTGCTCCTCCGGCGGTTCCCGACCGTCGGCGAGGCGGAGCTGCTCTGTCGGGCGCTGGAACGCGAGGGCATCGGGGGCCGCGGTCCGCAACACCGGACGGAGGGGCCACGCCTCGTTGTGCGACCATGCCTCGGTGCGAGTCTGGTTCCTCGCGATGGTTCTCTTGCTCGGGGCCTGCGCTGCTCGCGGCCCTGCCGGGGAGTCATTCGACCTCGTCCTGGAGCACGGCGAGGTCGTCGACGGGACCGGTGCCCCCCGCCTTCGCGCCGATGTGGGCGTCCGGGGCGAGCGCGTCGTCGCGGTGGGTGATCTCACGGGGGCGCCGGCCCGGCACCGCATCGACGTCTCGGGCCGGGTCGTCACCCCAGGGTTCATCGACCTGCTGGGCTACTCGGACCTCTCCCTGCTGGTCGACAATCGGGCCGACGCAAAAATCCGCCAGGGCATCACCACCGTGCTCACGGGCGAGGGCGAGTCGGTCGTCCCGCTCGATGCAGGCGCCCTGGAGGAGTGGCACGACGTCCTCGAGCGCTTCCATCTGTCCATCGACTGGAAGACCCTCGACGGGTACTGGGCCCGGCTCCGGCAAGCGCGGCCGTCCGTCCGCCTCGCCACGCTGGTCGGCGCGAAGTCGGTCCGGGCCACCGTCCTCGGCCGCCGGAACGTCCAGCCCAGCGCCGACCAGCTCCGGCGGATGCAGGCCGAGGTCGAGGAGGCAATGGAGCAGGGCGCGTTCGGCGTCGGCTCTGCAATTCCGTATGCGGTCAGCCGTTACGCGCGCACGGACGAGCTGGTGGCGCTCGCCGAGGCGGCGGGACGGCACCGGGGTCTTCTACGCCACCCACGTCCGCGACGAAGGGGATGGCGTGCTCCAGGCCGTCGACGAGGCCATCGAGGTTGGCCGTCGGGCCCACGTCCCGGTCGAGATCTGGCACCTCAAGATCTGGGGAGCCCGGAACTGGGGGCGGATGCGCGAGGTGGTCGCGCGAATCGACCAGGCGCGCGCCCGGGGTCAGGACGTCTCCGCCGATGTCTACCCCTACATCGTCGCGGCCAGTCCGCTCTCCGCCGACCTTCCGGCCTGGGCATCGGACGGCGGCCTGGAGGCGACGCTGGCGCGACTCCGTGACCCGGGCCAGCGCCGGCGCGTGGAGGAGGAGATCCGGGCCCGCTGGGAGCCGGGAGAGCCCGGGCGAATCACCATCGCCGGGAGCCTACCGGGCGGGTGCAGGAGTTCGCGGGCAAGCGCTCGATGCGGTCGCCGGCGCGCTCGGGATGTCCCCCGCGTCCGCGCTGGTGGAGATTGTCCTGCGCGATCACGGGACCACCACCGCGCTCCGGGACTTCGGCGCCGAGGAGGACCTTCGTCTGGCCCTGGTGCAGCCCTGGACCGCCCTCGGGCTGGACTGGGGCGGCTCGGCCCTCGACGGACCACTCTCGAGCGGAGCAGCCCATCCGCGCGGGTTCGGGACGACGGCGCGCATCCTGGGGCGGTACGTGCGCGAGCAGCGGCTGCTCACGCTCGAGGAGGCCGTCCGGAAGATGACCTCGCTCGCGGCGCACCGGCTCGGAGTTCTCGACCTCGGCGTGGTGCGGCCCGGCGCACTCGCCGACCTCGTGGTCCTCGACCCCGCGACGGTCATCGACACCGCCACCCACGAGGTCCCGCGTGCCTACCCGCGCGGCTTCGACCTGGTCGTCGTCGGCGGGCAGGTGGTGCTCGACCACGGGGCGCGGACGAATGCACGCCCCGGGGGCCCGCTCCTGCGCCCGGGCGCGCGCGCTCGCCCCTAGAACTCGATCCCGTTCGGCGCCGGCTTCGGCAAGGTCATCGCCAGCCGCCGCACCTCCGAGGCCCCGTAGAACATCTGGTACAGGTAGTCGTCGGCGACCACCTGCTTCACGTAGGCCCGGGTCTCCTTGAAGGGCATCGACTCGACGAAGAGGTCCACCGGCATCGAGCCGAGCTCGCTGGTCCACTTGATGGTCACGCTCGGCCCGGCGTTGTACGCCGCGGCGATCAGCACCGGGTGCACGAAGCGCTTCGCCAGCTGCCCCACGTACCAGGCGGACAGGTCCAGGTTCAGCTCGGGGCGGTAGAGCTCGTCCGGCTCCGGCGGGTCGCGCTGGAGCTCGCGGGCGATGGCGCTCGCCGTCCGAGCCATCAGCTGCATCAGCCCCCGCGCTCGCGCCGCGCTCAGCCGGTCCGGCTGGAACGCGCTCTCGCGCCGCATGATCGCGTACAGCAGCGAGGAGTGGACGCCCTGCGCCCGGGCGGTCTCGTCCACGTGGCTCACGTAAGGCCGGGGGTAGAGCAGGGCCAGCGCTGCCGGATCCTTCTGCCCGTAGGCCTTGCCCCACAGCAGCCGGTTCGCCAGGTGGTAGGCCGCCCAGGCCTCGCCCACCCGTGCCAGCGCCGTCCCGACCCGGAGGGCGACCTCGGGCGTGTGCACCGCGCCCAGCCGCGCACGCAGCTCCTCGGCGGACTCCCGCCAGAGTCCGGCGCTGGCCAGCGCCCGGGGGAGCGCCAGCTCCGGGGCCGCCGCCACCTTCGTCGACAGGTGCGGCCGCTCGGCGAAGATGGGCTCTGGCCTGGCCCCCAGCTCCCGGAGCCGCTCCTGCGCCAGCAGCCCGTAGAACGTCTGCGGGTAGAGCTTCAGGATGTCCTGGTACTCGTCGACCGGCTTGCCCCCGGCCAGATGCTTCACCCGCACCCGCCAGTACTTCGCCTGGGGCACCAGCCCGCTCCGGGGATAACGCTCCTGGAGCTCCCGCAGTGCCCGGTCCGCCTCGGCCCAGCCGCCGCTGCGGACCTGCGCCAGGGCACGAAAGAAGCAAGCCTCGTCGCGGCGCCTCGACTCGGGGTGCTTCCGTTCGAAGCTCTCCAGCGCGTCCGCCGCCGCCTGGAGCTTCCCCTCCTGGAGCGCGAGCCACCCGAGGAAATAGTCAGCCTCCTCCGAGGCCGGTTCGCCGGCGAACTTCTTCGAGATTTCCTGGAGACGCTCGATCGCCCGGGCGTGCTCGTCGAGCTTCAGCAGCCGCCGGGCCCGCACCAGCATCGCCTCGGCGGCCGTCGCCGGCGGGCCGGCTGCGGCCACCTCGAGCGCCTCCTCCGCGTCCTGCACCCGGTTCAGGGCGAAGAACGCCTGGGCCCTGAGCAGCGCCACCTGGGCCCGCGCCCCGGGGTCGCCCACCAGCCCGTTGGTCTCGCTCCGGTCCAGCTCGGCCAGCGCCGGCTTCGCGTCGCCGGCGTCGAGGAAGACCCGCGTGCGCTGCAGCCGCTCGTCCAGGGTGAGCGCCACCGCTGGAGCCGAGCTGCCCCGGAGCTCGGCATCCGCGTCCATCGCGGCCTGCGAGCGCGGGTAGCGCACCATCAGCGTGTGGAGGTCCGCCTGGGCCCCTGCCAGGTCGCCCAGCGCTGCCCGGGCCTCCGAGCGGGCGGAGAGCAGCTCCGGGCCTCCCAGGGCCCCCAGGGCCCGCTCCAGCAGCGGGAGGGCCTGTCCTGCCTCGCCCGCCCGGAGGAGCGACTCGCCGGCCCTTGCGACCGCACGGTTCGCCACGGCCCCCGGCGCGGTTGAGGCCTCGGAGAACGCCTGTGCAGCCGTCCTGAAATCGCGGGTGTAGAAGAGCGCCTGGCCGATCGCGAAGCTCCGGTAGGGCCCGAGCAGCGGAGGTGCCGGATGCCTGCGCAGCTGCGCGAGGGCCTCGCGCGGCTCGCCGCGGGAGATCAGCAGGGAGCCCACGAGGAGCGACAACTGTGGCGCCGCCGCGCAGCCTTTGCGGGTGCAGGCCGCCAGCTCCGCCTGCGCCATCTCCAGGGCAGACGCCCGCTGGAGCCGGGTCGCCTCGAGCAGCCGCTCGGACTGTCCCCGCGCCGCCGCGCAAGCCACGGTGACCCAAAGGAAAAGGCACCGCCCGGCATGGAGGAGCCGGCGGGCACGCCCACGCGGGCGCGTCCGGGGACCAGCAGAAGCGGGCACCATGAGGTGAGGCGCATGCTCTCACGCCCCGCCGACCCTTGTCCCCCCCGTGGGTTCGCGGGATTGCGTGCAACGCGCAGGGTGAGGTGCGAGCACCGCGCCGAGCCTGGTTTGACATCGGAATGTGGCACCGCATAAACCACCGCGGACTCCGGGCCCGCCCGGAGAGGCGAGGGGAAGATTTCCAGGACCGGTCAGCTCAGTACGCGTCCAGCACGCCCCCTCGACGCCCATCTCGACGTCTTCGCGGAGACTCGCCGATGAAACCGTGCCCGACCGACCTGCCTCAGACGATCAACCCTGAGGCAGGACCCAAGCGTGCAGGCGTCGAGGTCCACCGCAACCTGAACTGCGCCCACTACGACCACTGCCTGGACGAGGCGGTGCGGCGGGGCTGGCAGAGCTTCACCTGCGTCAAGTGCCCGCTCTGCGCCACGGTGGCCGCGCCCGCGCTGGGCATCGAGGCGTACGCCACCCAGCGCCGCGCCATCTGACGCCCCTGGCAACCCAGGCTCACAGCCCGGCGTAGATGACCACCACCCAGTAGCGCCCCTTCCCGTAGGTTGGCGAGTCGCCGCGCACCGCGCCGATGCCCACCAGCGAGTAGCGCGCGTCGCGAAGCCCCCGCGAGGGCGGCAGCGCCGAGAGGTCGCGGGCCACGTACAGGTCCGCCGAGGCGGTCTTCGCCTCGGAGAGCGCCCCGAAGACCTGGCCATCGATGTCCGGCGCCCTCGGGTCGTCGCGGGTCAGCGCCGCCCGGGCCTGACGGACGGCGATGTCCTCGAGCGCCGCGTTCCGCTCCAGTGCCGGGAGCCTCAGCGCCGCGCGTTCGGCGGTGAGCCGGGCATAGGCGCTCGCTACCGGGTCCACGCCGGACTTCGCCGGCGTCGCCAGCAGCTCGACGACGAGCACCTCGGAGCCGCCGTCGCCGGGCTGCCGGGCGAGCCCGAAGCCGACACGCTCGAACGCCGGGTCGAGCAGGTTCTTCCGGTGCCCGGGGCTCTCCTCGATGGCGGCGTGCGCCGCGAGCGGCCCCGAGGCCATGCCCAGGTTCTCGCCCGCGGCCTGGTACGGGTACCCGGCCTGCTCCAGCCGGTCCGGGAGCGCATCGCCATCGGGCGACACGTGGGCGAAGAAGCGCTGGGTGGCCATCCGGTCGGCGTAGGCCTGGGCCACCGCGTCCAGCCGGACATCCGGCTGGACCACCGGGACTCCCGCGCCCTCGCGCAGCGCGTTCACCCGCGCCAGGAGCCGCGCCCTCGCCTCGGCCGGAGAGGCGGGCTCCGGCCCTCCGGGAGGCCCCGCTGCCATGGACGCCACCGGGGGGCCGACGTCCACCGAGAACATCGCGGCGACCTCCGGCCCCTCCGCTCCGTCGCCCAGAACCTCAAGCGCGTGCCGGCCGTTCACCTGGAAGGCCACCGGGGCGCAGAAGCTCGCGCCGTGCCCCGAGATGTCCGTCAGGCGGTCCACCGCGCCCGAAGGCCGGGTGACGAAGATCGACGGGTGGCCCAGCGGCGCCCGGAGCTCGAAGCACAGCCGCTGTCGCGCGGGCACCCTCTCCACCTTGCGCGGGAACTGCTGCACCATCGCTTTCCGGTCGGCCAGGAGCAACGCGAGCACCGTGTGGTCGTCGTCGGCCGCGAGCGCCATCCCGGCGTGCGTGGCGGGCTCGGAGGTGAAGTCGCTCCGCTGGAGAAAAGCCTGGAGGGTCGTCTGGGTCGGCCAGCTCCGGATGAGCACCAGCCGAGGGTTGGGGTCCCAGCCGCCGGCCTCGGAGACCGCGAGGCCGATCCGCATGCCGCTCGCCGCCTCCGACGTGGAGAGCAGGGCCTCGCGGGCTAGGGTCCGCGCGGCCTGGGTCAGCGCGGGGTCACCCACCGGCGACGAGCGCCCCACGCGCTCGAAGGCCTGGCGGACGTGGAGCAGCGCCTTCCCCTCGGCATCGGCGAGCTCGGACGCGGGCGGGGGGACCCCGGCCGGGCCGGGCGCGGCGAGCAGCACCAGGGAGAGGAGGAGACTCACGGGGCGAGGCGGAACTCGATGCGACGGACCGGAGCGGTGGCCACCGCGGCGTTCCAGCGCTCGCGGAGGACGGCCTCCTGCGCCTCGAGCGTCGCCCGCCAGGTGGCGCCGCGCACGTCGACGCGGAGCACACCGTCCCGCAGCTCCACCGGCAGGCTCTGCGCCCCGATGACTGCACCCTGGATGCGCGGCCAGAGCGCCGCGAGCGCCGCCGCTCCCTGGCCGTCGCGCACCAGGCGCCCGAGCACGTCGGGGAGCAACGCCGCCAGAGGAGTCGGTTCCCGGAAGGCCACGGACCCGAACGTTACCCGAGGAAGATGCCGCCGCGCGCCCCGAGCAGCTCGCGCAGCATGTGCTCGATGGTGCTCCGCGTCGCCTCCACCAGCGACTCGACCACCGAGAGGTCGGTCTCCTTCGCCCCCGACGGCACCTGGATGGGCTCACCGATGCGGATGCGCCACTTGGCCGGGAGCGGGAGCGGTCCGAGCGGGCTGACCGGGACGTAGGGGACGCCGAGGAGCCCACCGGGGAGCTTGCCCAGGAGCGGCAGTGTCTCCTCCGCCCCCATGATCGCCACCGGGAGGATGGGTCGCCGCGTCCGGAGCGCCAGCTTGACGAAACCGCCCCGTCCGAAGCGCTGGAGCCGGTAGCGGTCGCGGAACGGCTTCCCGATGCCCTGGATGCCCTCGGGGAAGATGAGGACCGGCCGGCCCTCGGCGAGAAGACGGGTGGCGCTGTCCGGGGAGGCCCGCACCGCGCCGAGCCGGTTGAACAGGGTCCCCAGCAGCGGGGCGTAGAAGACCTGGTCCTCGGCGAGCCAGCGTGCCTCCGGGAGCTCGGGGCGCTCCCGCCGCAGCGCCTCGTGCAGCATCGGGCCGTCGAGCGGCAGCGCCCCGGAGTGGTTGGCGACGAGCAGCGCGCCCCCGGCAGGGACGTGGCCCGCTCCCTCCACCTCCACCCGGAACCAGCGGCTGTAGAGGAAGTCGAGCAGCGGGGCGACCGCCTCGCTGAGCCGGGCGTCGCGACCGTAGACGTCGAGCTGCTCGCCCCCGGCCGTCCCCAGCCCTGCCCGGATGGCCCGAACGGCGGCCTCGATGGCCGACCAGGCCTCGGCCAGGAGCCCGGGCGCCTCGCGGAGCGCCTCGATCAGCGACGCGGTGGCGGTCGTGCCGGCGACCTCCCCCCCCTCGGCGGCCCGGCCGAGCTCGCGCCGCGGCAACTCCGTCCCCTGCGCGGCGTCCCCGGGCAAGGGAGTCCAGGTCAGGGTGGGAGCTCCCGGTGCCCGGGGCGGGGGAGGTTCCTGCGAAGCAGTGTGGCCCAGCTCGGCCAGTGGACCTGTCGGGGACTGGGTCGCCGCCTCGGCGCGGTGGGGCGGTGCGCCCGGGGCAGTCGGCGGCGTCGGAGGTCCGGCGGAGGGGCCCGGCTCGGCGACCACCGAGGAGCTGAGCGGGACTTGAGGGGGCAGGGCGGGCCCGGCGGCCGTCGGCGCCTTCTCGCCCCGGCTCGGGGCCTCCTTCGGGCGTGCGGCCGCCGCCTTCCTGGACCCGGGCCGTTTCGGGGAACCCCTGGCCGAGCGCTTGCCGGCCCCGCCCTGGCTCTCCGCGGGCGGTCGCTCGGGCACGACGGGTTCCGCTCCGGGTGCCGCGGAGGCCTCGGGCGGCGTGGTGTTCGCGGAAGCAGGCGCGGTGGCCGGCGTCCGCTCCGCCGCGCCACGCTGGAAGGGGTCGTTCCCCAGGACGCGCCTGCTGCCCATCGCTCGTCAGCTCCTCACCGAGGCCGCGGCCTCACGCGACCCGAAGCGCGGCCGGAAGCCGAGCGTGGTGCGCGCCCGGGTCCCGTCCGCCACCCAGGAGTAGTGAAGGTAATCGAGGAGCGCGCCGGGCGTCGCAGTGATTCCGGCCGAGTTGAGGGCCCGGAGCATCGCCCGGGCCACCGGTGTGGGCATCGGCAGCGGCATCGTCCCGGCGAGGCGGATCAGGGACGAGAGCGGGAGCACGTCGTCGCTCACCACGTTGAACGTCCCGCTCACCGGCCGGTCGAGAATCCTCAGGAGAAGCTTGCGGGCGTCCTCCTCGTGGACCGCCTGCCACAGTGGATCGAACCCGAGCAAGGTCGGTACCAGCGGGCGGCGGAAGTAGCGGGTGGCGGGGTTGTCCACCGTCGGACCGAGCACCGGGGCGAAGCGCAACACCGTGAGCCCCACGCCCGGATGGTCCCGGCGGAAAGCCATGAGCTGCCGCTCGACCTCCACCCGGTCGGTGACGAAGCGGCTCCCGGGACAGCCGTGCAGCGGCGCGTCCTCGCCGAGCAGCACCGGGTTGCCGGGGCGGGCGCCGTAGACGGCGGTGGTCGACGGCACCACCGCGTGGCGCACGCCGGCGCGCACCGCCGCCGCCAGGGTGTGCAGCGTCCCGATGACCTCCAGCTCGTGGGCGAACGCCGCGCCGCGCGTCCGGCCTTGCAGGAAGGCCAGGTGGTACAGGACGTCCACCGGCGCGCGGGAGAGCACGCTCTCCAGCTCGGACTCCACGTCCCACCGGGTCAGGTCCACGCGGTGGTGCACCAGCCGGGCGCCGCTCACCGGCCGGGGGCCGAAGGTCAGGAGCTGCTCGATGCGCGGCTCGGCGAGCAGCTTCGGCAGGAGCAGCGCTCCGAACTCGCTGGTCGGGCCGGTGATCGCGACCCGGAGGGAACTGCCGCGCTCTTGCCCCATCCCCGGGGGGCATGTACCCCGTCGGGGCCGCGAGGGGAAGAGATGACGCCGGAGGGCAGTCCCCAGCCCGGCGGGATGGAGAGCGGGATATCCTCGGGTCGTGCGTTTGCTCGTCCTCGAGCGCTGAGCGACATGCCGACCATCGCCGTGCTCAGCGACGCGCTCATCGACCAGATCGCCGCCGGCGAGGTGGTCGAGCGCCCGGCCTCGGTGGTGAAGGAACTCGGGGAGAACGCGCTCGACGCCGGGGCGCACTCCATCCGCGTGTCCATCGAGGGCGGCGGGACCCGGCTCATCGAGGTGACGGACGACGGATCCGGCATGTCCCCCGAGGACGCGCTCCTGAGCCTCCGCCGCCACGCCACGAGCAAGCTCCGCACTGCCGAGGACCTCCTGGCGATCCGGAGCCTCGGCTTCCGCGGCGAGGCGCTCGCCGCCATCGCCTCGGTGTCGCGCCTGGTCCTGCGCACCGCCCTGCACGGCGCGGCCGAGGGGACCGAGGTCCGGGTGGAAGACGGGGAAAGCGTGGTCTCTCCTGCCGCGGCCCGGCCCGGCACGCAGGTCCGGGTCGAGGATCTCTTCGGCGCGGTGCCTGCCCGCCGCAAGTTCCTCCGCCGTGCCGAAACCGAGCTGAAGCACGTGGAGGAGGCGGTGCTGCGCCTGGCGCTCGCCCACCCGGAGGTGGCCTTCCGGCTGGAGCACGAGGGGCGGAGCGTCCGGGTCCTTCCGGCGAGCCCGGGTGAGCTCCAGGAGCGCATCGCCGCCGCGCTCGGGCCGGAGGTGGCCCCGTTCCTCCTCCCGTTGGAGGAGCGAAGGCTCGGGCTCCGGGTCCACGGAGTCATCGCCTCGCCGGAGTTCAGCCTCTCCACCGCGCGGTCGCTCTACGTCTTCGTCAATGGCCGCCACGTGCGCGACCGCACGCTCCACTTCGCGGTCCACCGCGGGCTCGCGCCGTCGCTTCCCACCGGACGGCAGCCGGTGGGGGTCCTGTTCGTGGAGATCGAGCCGTCGCGCGTCGACGTGAACGTGCATCCCCAGAAGCTCGAGGTGCGCTTCGCCGACGCCGCCGAGGTGACCGACGCGGTGCAGGCGGCCATCGCCCGGGCGGTGCTCCGGGCCTCTCTCGCCAGCGGCCCCTCGAGGCCGGCCCGCCCCTCGGTCGACTACGCCGCGGCCGTGGAGCGGTTCCTCTCCCGCGCCTCGGCGGTTCCGCTGCCGCTCCCGGAGGTCCAGGACCGGCCGGCTGCCCACGGCGAGGCTCTCCCCGACCGCAACGCCGCGCCCGCGCCCGGCTACTTCGTGTCGCTCCGCCCGCTGGGGACGCTGCGGGGAAGGGCGCTGGTCTGCGAGGGGCCCGGCGGCTCCCTGGTGCTGCTCGACCTGCACGCCGCTCGCGAGCGCGTGGTCGCGCACCGCCTGGCGCGGGAGGCCGGGGCACCGGTCGAGGCCCCGCTGCTGGGCGCTGCGCTCGCCCTGACGCCGGCGATGGAGGCACGCCTGTCCGCCCGGAGGGAGGCGCTCGCCGAGGCTGGGGTCGTCGTCGAGCCGTTCGGCCCGGACGCCTTCCGCCTGGTGGGGATTCCACCGGCGCTGGTCGGCCATCCACCCGAAGCGCTGGTCGAGGCCGCGGTCGCCGCGCTCGAAGGTGGGCAAGGAACCGCCGAGGTGCGCGCGGCCCTCGCCTGCGCCGCCTCGGCCGGAGGACGGGAGCCGTCCGCCGACGAGATCCGCCAGCTGCTCGCCGCCCTCGACGGGACGGATCCGGGACTTCGCGTGCGACATGGCCGGGTGGTCGTCGAGGAACGCGCGGTGCTGTCGCTGCTGGCCTGAGCCCGAACCCCCCTCGTCGCGCGACCAGGGGGCCGAGCGAGCGGCGCTTGGAATGCGGGCCCCGAGGTGGTCTGTTCGGAGCCGCTCACCCGTCGGACGCGAGGACACGTTGGGGACGGACCTGGAACGAGAGCTGGCGGACATCCGCCGCGAGGTGATCGAGGGGCGCAACCTCGTCATCCGCACCGACAACCTCCTGAAGACGCTTCACTCGGAGGTGAAGGCGTTCGGCGCGAGGCAGAAGGACTTCGAGCGGCGGCAGATGCTCTCCTCGGCGGCAGCGTATGCGCTGTTCGCGCTCCTCGTCGGCACCGCGGCCCTGCTCCTCTCCGGGGCCCGGGCCTCCGCGGCCAACGGCGAGCGGGACAAGGCGGTCGCGGAGCTGAGGACCCTCACCCAGTCCATCGAGAAGGAGCGCGCGGACCAGGCCGCCGTGGCTGCGGCACGCCGCTCGGCCGCCGACGCCTACCGGATGATGACCGAGCTGCCCGGTGACCGGCGGCTGGAGGGAATCACCGCGCTGTCCCGGGTGGACCAGAGCAAGCTCGATCCTCTCGAGCGCCAGGCCCTGGCGGACCGGGCTGCGGCCCTCCGGCACGAGCTCGGGCAGACCGCGTTCGACCGGGGCAAGGCCGCGTTTCGCCGCAACGAGTGGGCGGCGGCCAGCGAGGACCTCTCGCGCTTCCTGGCGATGCAGCCCTCGGAGCCCGAGCAGCTCGAGGCATCGTTCATGCTAGGCAACGCGCTGGTCCAGCAGCACAGGTACGAGCCGGCCATCGCCCCGCTCAAGACGTTCGTGGAGAAGGACCGGCGGAGCAAGAACCGCGAGTGGGCGATGACCTTGCTCGCGCAGGCCTACGAGCAGAGCGGGAAGCCCGAGCAGGCCGCCGCCGTCGCCCGCGAAGCGCTGGGCATGTACCCCGCCTCGCAGTTCACCCCGATGCTGAAGGCCCGGCTCGCCGCGGCCAGGCGTACCCTCTCGGCGACCGAGGGCGCCGATGCCGGCGTCGCCACCGGACCGACCGGCAACGCCGCGCCGCCCGTCGCCGCCTCGGCGACCGCGCCTGCGCAGGCCACCGCCGCGGCGCCCGCGGTGCGGGGCGATGGCGGCACCCCGGCTCCCAGGGCGCGCCCCGCGGTGTTCAAGACCGCCGCCGAGTCCTCGGCGGGCCTGCTGCCCCCCGCGGGGACCGCCACGCCCGCGCGCCAGCCCTGAGTCGCCATGGCCCGCTCGGCGCCGGTGCGAGACCCCCGGTACCGCCCCTTCCGGGTGGCGGTCCTGGCGGTCTACCTGGTGGTGGTGTCGGTCTTCTGCATCCTCATCACCGCCAGCGTCTTCCGGTCGGTGCAGGCGATGAGCCCGCGACGGGAGCCGATCCGGACCGCGACGCTGGACCGTGAGGCGTGCGCCGAGCGTGCCTCTGCGCTCCTCGACGAGATGGAGGGCCACCGGCGGGCGCTCACCGGCATCACCCCGGCCTCGCTGGCGGACACCACCTGGATGTCCTTCCGGGTGGAATGGCTGGACCGCCTCCGCCAGGCCGAGCGCAGCTGTGGCGTGGATGCGCCGGAACGGCACGATCTCGCCGAGCTCTTCCGGCAGCTCGAGCACCTCGAGGACCTCTACACGACCTCGGCGGTCCAGTACTCGGGGGAGATCGGTCCGGCGCTAGACCGCTTCCACCGGATGATGGCCCGGGCACGCGCGCCACGCTGATGGGGCCGAGAGGCTACTGCTGGGGCAGGAGGATCCTCACCACGCCGCTCTCGTCCGAGACGTCCTCGCCGAGGAGCAGCGCCCGCGTGGTGCCATCCTCGAGCGTCTCCCGCCGGTAGACGCGAACCAGCGCCTGCGGCACCAGCGTGCCGGCGTCGCGCACCACCCGCGCGGTCAGGGTGCGCCCGGTCGGGAGGGTCACCGGATCGAGCTCCCCCCCCGACGAGGTGACCCGGATCAGGCGGTGCAGCGCGGGGAGCCGCCCGAGGGGCACCACCTCGAGCTGGTAGACGGCCGGGTCGAGCCGCAGGGCGAACGTCCCCGCCTGGCCTGTCAGTCCGGATACACCGGCGGGCGGCAGCGGGGTGACGTCGTCCGCGGGGAACACCGGGTCGGCGCGCAGCACCGCGCCCACCACCGGCCCCGCGTCCGGCAGGAGCAGCGCACCGCGGAGCACCGGGCGCACCGGGCACGTCCAGGTCCCGGACACCGGAGCTCCGGGAGGAACGTCCACCGGCGTGGTGAGGAGTCCGGAGATGGCGCCCGGTGGGGGAATGATCCACAGCTGCAGGGTGCCCGCAGCCTGCTGGGGGAGGGTCCGGAGCGAGAAGCCACCGTCGGCGTCGGAGAACGAGGGGCCCACGTTCCCCGAGCCGCCGCCGACCACCGTCCCCTGGAGGAAGACGCTCGCCCCGGAGACGGGGTCGCCGTCCGGCCCGACGAGCTGCCCCGAGACCTGGACTGGCGCCGCGGTGTCACCGACCACGAACGGCTGAGCGAAGCGCGCCGGGTCGGACACCACGAACGTGGCCACGGCGCCCAGAGCGCTCGGGCCCGGGGTGACCTGGAGGACGGCGCCCCCATCGAGGGTCCCCGCTCCGAACGTGAGCTGGAAGCTCCCCGCGACATCGGCGCTTCCCCGGGCCGACAGCGGGCGTCCATCCGGCGCGAGGAGCTGGACCTGGGGCGGTACCGGCTCGGGTTGCCCCGGCCCGGCGAGAACCGTCCCGGTGACCGTCTGGACCTGCGCCGCCGCCAGGAGGTCGAGGGTGAGCGCCGTGACCCCCGCGTCCACGTCGATCCCGGTCCGCAGCGCCGGAGGCACGGCCGGATCCAGCGGGCTCACCACCACGGTGTAGCGCCCGGTGGAGAGGCCCACCCGGAAGACTCCGCCCGCGGCCGCGCCTGCCGTCTGCGCCGTCCGGTTCAGCCCGGGGAGCAAGGTGCTCTGCCCCGAGGCCAGGAGCTGCACGCTGGCCGGGTAGGGCCCCGCGCCGCGCCGGACCGAGAGCTGGAGGAGCTGCTGGTCCGGCAGGACGAGCGGCAGGTTCGCCACCGGAGTGCCCACCGCCATGTCCACGCTGGTCACCCCGGTGGGTGCCGAGGTGATGACCTCCGCCAGGAGATCGGCGGGCAAGGTTCCGCACCCGTCCACGTAGCAGCGCTGGGGGTACGGGCAGTCCTGGTCCCGGGCACAGGTCCCCTGCGCCGGGGCGGGCTCGCCGAACAGGCTGCACCCGGCGAGCAGCCCGACTGCGGCCAGCAGGGTCCGGCGCCTCATGGACATGGCCCGGCGACGACGGTCACCGTCCAGGCATAGGTGACCGCGTAGGTGGGGTCGAGTGCGGTCCCGCCGTCGAGGAGAGTCACCTTCCGCGGCTGCGGGTCGCGGTTCACCAGCGCACCGTCGGAGACCAGCACCTCCACCACGTGGTCCCCCGGCTGCTGCAGCGGGCCCGGCGTGGCGAAGCTGACCTCGTAGCTCGCCGGCTCGGAGCGGTCCGGCTCGCCATTGTTGGCGATGGTCGCCTGCTTGACGAAGGGGGGGTACAGGTCCGGATCGACGTAGAAGTTGTAGATGAGGGTATCGGCGACGTCGGGGTCCGACACCGGTGCGAGGAAGGCGAGGTTCGGGCAGTCGGTCTCGTTCTTCACCGTGACGAACCGGCTGGCGGGCTGGAGCAGCGACTCGAGGATCCGCGGCGGCTGGTTCTGCGGCGGGGGCAGCGGCTGGATGACGTGGTCCTCCTGCGGAAGCAGGCAGGCCGGGAGCACCAGCGCAGCGCCGAGCAGCACGACGACGACCCGGGCCGCCCTCACCTAGGGCTCCTCCTCGCGGTCCGGCGGCGCGTCCTCCATCTTCTCCAGCAGGCGGAAGATGGTGCGGGGGTCGACGCCCAGCGCCCGCGCCGTCCGGGCGCGGTTCCCTCCGTGGCGCTTGAGGGCCTCCAGCACGTACCCCCGCTCGAACTCCTCCTTGGCCTCCACGAGCGGGGTGAGCGGGGGCAGCTCCTCGGCGGGAAAGTCCAGGTCCTCGGCCCGGACGAGCGGTCCGTCGCAGAGCACCACCGCCTTCTTGATGCGGTTCTCGAGCTCCCGGACGTTCCCCGGCCAGGGGTGACGTCGGACCGCCGCCAGCGCCGCCGCGGTGAAGCTCCGGACGGTCGCCCGGTAGGTGTCGGCGAAGGACCTGAGGAAGCCGCGGGCCAGCACCACCACGTCCTCCCCTCGCTCGCGGAGCGGCGGCACGCGGAGAGTGAGGGTGGCGAGCCGGTAATAGAGGTCCTCGCGGAAGGTGCCCTTCTTCACCTCGTCCTCGAGCGTGCGATGCGTGGCGGCGAGGACCCGGATGTCCACCGGCTCCTCGCGGTGGTCCCCCACCTTCTGCACCGTCCTGTCTTGAAGCGCCCGGAGCAGCTTGACTTGCAGCACGGGCGGCATGTCGCCGACCTCGTCGAGGAACAGCGTGCCGCCGCTGGCCTGCTGGAAGCGCCCCGGCCGGGTGGCGACCGCTCCAGTGAAGGCGCCCTTCACGTGGCCGAACAGCTCGGACTCGAGCAGCGTCTCGGGCAGCGCGCCGCAGTTGATGGCCACGAACGGCCCGCCGGCTCGGGGGCTGCGCCGGTGGAGTTCGCGGGCGACCAGCTCCTTCCCGGTCCCGGTCTCGCCCACCACCAGGACCGAGAGGTCGGTGGGAGCCACCTTCTCGATCTGCCGGTAGACCTCCTGCATTCCGGGGCAGCTCCCGAGCAGGTCGCCGAAGCGCTGCTGCTCCAGCCGCTCGCGGAGCCCGCGGTTGTCGGCGCGCAGCTCGTCGAGGAGCAGCGCGTTCTGGACCAGGAGCGAGGCCTGGGCCGCGAAGATGGTCAGGGTGTCCAGGCCGCGCCGGTCGAAGTGGGTGCCCACCCGGTCGCTGCCCACGTAGACCACCCCCAGTGGCCGGCCCCGCTGCGTCAGCGGCACGCAGAGGACCGAGGAAAGCTTGAGGTTGACCACCGAGGTGCTGGTCGAGAACTCGGGGTCGGCAGTCGCGTCCGACACCAGCAGGGGCTCTCCGGTGCGGAGGACGTGGTCGACCACGGTGTCCGAGAGCCGCTCGAGGTCCAGGGCCACGTTTTCCCGGGCGACGTTCCGGGCGACCTTGACGCGGCGCTGCTCGCCTTCGGTCAGGACCAGGAAGCCGCGGTCCCCGCGGGTGAGGTCGATGGCCTCGTCGAGCAGCGCCTCGAGCAGCGCGGTCACGTCTCCGGACTGGAGCAGCCGCGCCGAGAAGTCGGTCAGCCGCTTCAGCGTGGAGAGCGCCTGGCGGCCCGGGTCGGGTGTGGGCTCGGCCTGGCCCGGCGCATCGCTCAGGGACAGCGCGATCCAGGTGTTGGCGACCCGGATGACGTCTCCGTCCTTCATCACGTGCGCGTCGCGCCTCTTGCCTCCCACCAGAAACGGCTCGCCGACGCTCCCCGCCCGGTAGCTCCAGCCATCCCAGAGCAGGGTGAGCGCGTGCTCGGGTGCGCCGGCGTCATCGAGCCGCACGTCCACCTCGGCCCCCCGGCCCACGCTGGTGATCCGCTTGACGAGAGGCACGCTCCGGACGTCGCCGCCGGGAGAGGTGAGGACCAGCCGGGCCATGGGTCAGAAGTGGATGGTCACGGAGGCTCCGACCGTGCCCGGACCGGGGCCGATCCGGGCCCCTTGCGGGGGCGGCGGCGGCGGCGACTCCACCCGGGTGGTCACCACCGTGTCCTGGTGATGGATGATGGCGTCGGCCACGCCGGCAGCCCACACGCCGTAGAAGCCGAGGCCGGCGCCGATCTTCAACGCCCGCCACACCTTCGCCTCGTCCTCGCGGTTGGCCGGGATGCCGGTCTCGACGATCGGCGCTGCGCCCGGGAAGCGGTTGTCCACCTGAAAGGTGCGGGTGTCGATGAGCGAGCCGTAGGCGAAGTAGGCCACGATGCTGGTGATACCCAGGAGCGCCTCGGCGATGGCGAAGCCCGTCCCCGCCGCCACCCGGCCCTGCTGGAACTGCCCCGCGCCGAAGGGGACGAAGTTCACCAGGAAGCTGCGCTTCTCCACCGTCCGCACCGTCACCTGGCGCGACATCTCCTCGATCTGCCGGCGCTGCTCCTCGGCCTCGCGGGCGAGCGCGGCACGCTCCTCGGCTGCCCGCTTCGCCGCCTCGACCTGGGCCCGGCGTTCGGCGCGGATCCGGTCCAGCTCGGGGGCGAGCGCCTGGCGCTGCTTCTCGACGAAGGCCACTGCCGGCGGAGGATAGACGAACGGGTCGAGCGCGAAGTCCGGGTCGAGCCGCAGCACCGCGGCGATGTGGCGCTGGGCCTGCTCGGTGCGCCGGAGATTGAACGCGGCCAGCCCCGCCAGCTTGTGCCACTGGATCAGCGAGGCCTCGTCGATGCCGCCGCGATCGATGCGACGCTCGGCCCGCTCCAGCACCTCGCGGTAGTGGCCGAACTCGAACTCGGACTGGACCGCGGCGAGGTCCGCCTCCTCGCCGGGCGCGGTCGGCTGCTGTGCCTGCACCGTGGATGCGGCCAGCAGGGCGACGACCGCCCACCCCGCGCTGCGGCTCATTCCGGCACCAGCCTTCCGGTGAGGGTCCGGGTGGCGCCGGGGAGGACCTCGACGCTCGAGCGCACCGGGCGGTACCCGGGCGCGGTCACCTCGTAGTCCACGCGGTGCACGAAGCGCGTGGGCGCGCGGGGCGAGGCGATCTCGAAAGGCCAGGCGAGTGACTCCACCGCGGGGCGGATGACGTCGCCGACGCGGACCTCCGCCGAGGGAGGCTCGAAGGCGAATCGCAGCTCGGCCGGCTTGAGACGGGCGGGGATGGCCAGGGTCTCGGGCTTCCCGGCGACGACCTCGATCGGCACGACCTGATCCTCGCACCACTGGCAGCTCACGCGGAGAACGTGGTGGCCGGGCATGAGCGAGAGGGTGTGGACCGACAGCGCCTCGGAGCTCCTGCGCTCGTCGTCGACCTGCAGCGCGCCGTACGGCCGGACCAAGACCTGATACCGCACCGGGGCAGGGCGGCTGGCGGGCGTCCGGGAGGCGGGGGCCGGTGCGCCCGCGGCCGACTCCACGGCGGTGGGCGCCACGGATGCGCCCGAGGGAGTGCTCGGCCTGGTCGCTGGAGGCGGGGGTTGGAGGCCGGCGCTCGGGCCGGGCACCGGAAAGGCCAGGACAGGCTCGGGGCGGTGTTGCAGCCGGACGACCGACAGCGTGAGGGCAGCGAGCGCGGCGAGCCCGACGCCGGTGCCCGCGAGGACCAGGGTGCGGCGGCGCGCGCGCCCGCTCTTGAGGCTGGCCTGGAGCTTCTCCAGCAGCGCCCGCGCTGCCGGCGCGTCCGGCTCGAGCGCGAGGGCCTGGTCCACCCGGGCGAGCGCCCGCGGGAGGCGACCCGCGGCGGCCTCCTCCGCGCCCCGGGCCAGCAGGATCGAGACCAGCCGTTGCACCATCGCGGCCCGGGCGGCTCCGGGGTCGGCGAAGAACGACGCGAGGACGGCCTCGGCATCGCCCAGCCCGAGGTCGTCGAGGGGCTCGGAGAGGGCCTGCTCCAGCTGCCGGGCGGTGGCGTAGCGCTCTGCCGGATCGCGGGCGAGACAGGTCTGGAGGATGCCCACCAGCGCATCGGAGATGGCGGGGCAGGCCCCGCGGGGATCCTCGTAGGTCCCGGCGAGGATGCGCTTGAGCGTTGCGGGGGTGCTCGGGGCGGCGAACGGCAGCGTCCCGGTCCAGAGCCAGTAGAGCAGCGTGCCAAGCGAGAAGACGTCGGACTCCGGGGTGGCCGGCTCTCCGTCGATGACCTCGGGCGCCATGTACGCAGGCGAGCCGACCAGCGCGCCGGTGACCGTCATGCGCTCGGCGGGGTCGAGCACCCGGGCGATGCCGAAGTCCATCAGCTTCAGCACGCCGTCGTCCCGCACCATCACGTTCTCGGGCTTGAGGTCGCGATGGATGACGCCCGCCTCGTGCGCGTGCCCGAGCGCCCGCGCCAGCTGCTGGATGACCAGCGCCGCCAGCTCCGGGGGGAAGAGCCGCTCACGCTCGGCGAACGACTTCAGCGTCTCGCCGCGGACCAGCTCTGTCACCAGGAACGCGTCCTCGGTGGAGGCCGGGTCGGCGAAGTCGAACACCTCGAGGATGTTGGGGTGCTGGAGCCGCGCCACCGCGCGGGCCTCGCGGGCCAGGCGGGCGCGCGCGTCCTGCTGCCGGGCGAGGTGCGGGTGCAGCACCTTCACCGCGACCTCGCGCTGGAGCGAGGTGTCGAGCCCCCGGTACACCACCGACATGCCTCCCGAGCCGAGCGGCTCGAGCAGCCGATAGCGTCCCAGGTGCCGGCCCTCGAGGCTCATCCGTGGGAGGCTCCTCCGAATGGCACCAACGCCCGGGAGCCGCGGAACGTTCCGTACAGTTCCGGGCTGGCAGCGGGAGCGGGCATGTCGGTCTCGGACGGCCCCGGGCTAGAGGCCGATTCAGCCCCAGCCCGGTCCGAGGGTTTCCGGCATCTTACGCGTGACGCCCCCAGGTTCAACGTCCTGACCCCACAAAGGATGATGCCGCCCGGAGCGGACTCCGGACGGCATCGAGGCCCCTGGGGGGCAGCCGCTGGCACCCGGCGCTAGGCGCGAATCTCGGGCGCCGCGGGCGGGACGACCTCTGGCTTCGGCAGCTCGGGGGTCGAGCCGCCGTCCGGCGTGCCTGCGCGGGCCTTGAACGGGTCGGATTCGAGGGCGTTGCGGAGCACCTCGTCCATCTGGGTGACGAAGATGAACTCGATGTCCTTCTTGGCCTGCTCGGGCACGTCGTTCAGGTCCTTCCGGACGCGCTCGGGCAGGATGACCCGCTTGATGCCGGCCCGGTGCGCGGCGAGCACCTTCTCCTTGATGCCGCCCACCGGGAGCACCAGCCCGCGGAGCGTGGCCTCGCCGGTCATCGCCGTGTCGCCGCGGACGCGGATGCCGGTCATGAGCGAGGTGAGCGCGGTGAGGATGGTGACGCCGGCCGACGGACCGTCCTTGGGGATGCTGCCCGCCGGGAAGTGCAGGTGGATGTCCGTCTTCTCGAGGAAATTCGGCGAGATGCCCAGGCCGTCCGCCTTGCTGCGGAGGTAGCTGAGCGCCGCCTGAGCGGACTCCTTCATCACGTCTCCGAGCTGCCCGGTGAGCGTCATCCCGCCCTTGCCGGCCATCTTGGTGGCCTCGATGAACAGGAGGTCACCGCCCACCGCGGTCCAGGCCAGGCCGGTGGCCACCCCCGGCACCTCGGTGCGCTCGGCCACCTCGGAGTAGAAGGCCTCGGGGCCGAGGATCTCCTTCACCCGGTCCGAAGTGATGACCTGCTTGTCGGTCTTTCCTGCGGCGACCTCCACTGCCACCGCGCGGCAGATGTCGGCGATCCGCCGCTCCAGGCTGCGCACGCCCGCCTCGCGGGTGTACGAGGTGATGAGCGTCAGCAGCGCCCCGTCCTCGATGGCGATGTGGTCGGTGGACAGCCCGTGCTCCCGGAGCTGCTTGGGGACCAGGTGGATGCGGGCGATCTGCTGCTTCTCCTCGAAGGTGTATCCGGACAGCTCGATGATCTCCATGCGGTCCCGGAGAGGCCCAGGGATGGGGTCGAGCTGGTTGGCGGTGGCGATGAACAGGACCTTGGAGAGGTCGAACGCCACGTCCAGGTAGTGGTCGCTGAAGCTGTTGTTCTGCTCCGGGTCCAGGACCTCGAGGAGCGCGGCCGACGGATCGCCGCGGAAGTCCGCGCCGAGCTTGTCGATCTCGTCCAGCATCATCACCGGGTTCTTGGTCCCGGCCTTCTTCATGCTCTGGATGAAGCGGCCGGGGAGGGCGCCGACGTAGGTGCGGCGATGCCCACGGATCTCCGCCTCGTCGCGCACGCCGCCGAGGCTGAGGCGCACGAACTTGCGTCCCACGGCCCGGGCGATGGACTGGCCGAGCGAGGTCTTGCCCACGCCGGGCGGGCCCACCAGGCAGAGGATGGGGCCCTTCATGTCGTTCTTCAGCTTGCGGACCGCCAGGTACTCCAGGATGCGCTTCTTCACCTTCTGGATGCCGTAGTGGTCGGCGTCCAGGGTGGACCGGGCGTTCTCGATGTCGAGGTTGTCCTCGCTGGTCTTGCTCCAGGGGAGGTCGGCGATCCAGTCCAGGTAGGTGCGGGCGACGGTGTACTCGCTCGAGGCGGCGGGGATGGTCTTGAGCCGGTTGAGCTCCTTGGTCGCGACCTTCTCCACCTCGGGCGGCAGGCCGGCCTTCTTGAGGCGCTCCTGCAGCTCGTCGAGCTCCTCCTCCTCCTCGCCCATCTCGCCCAGCTCTTCCTTGATCGCCTTGAGCTGCTGGCGGAGGTAGTACTCGCGCTGGGTCTTCGACATCTCGCCCTTCACCGCGGAGTCGATCTTGTTGGAGAGCTTGAGGATTTCCCTCTTCCGGTTGAGCAGCTCGAGCACCAGCTTCATCCGCGCCTTGAGGTCCACGGTCTCGAGGACCGCCTGCTTCTCCTCGATGGGAACGTCCACGTTGGCGGCGATGAGGTCCGCCAGGTGGCCGGGGTGGGTGATGGACTCCACCAGCTCGGTCGCCGCGGCCGGCAGCTCCGGCATCAGCTCGATGACCTCGCGGGCCAGCTTCTTGAGGTTGATGCCCAGCGCCTCGACCTCGACGTTCTCCGAGGAGGTCTTGTCGTCGGCCGGCTCCACCCGCGCCTTGAGGTAGGGCGTCTCCTGCACCAGGTCGAGCACCCGGAAGCGGGCCAGGCCCTGGACCACCAGCGAGTAGTTGTCCTCGCCCATCTTGAGGAGCTTGACGATGCGGGCCACGGTCCCCATCGCGTAGAGGTCACTCGCCCCCGGATCCTCCTCCTCCGCCCGCCGCTGGGTGACCACGCCGATCAGCTGGTCGTCACGCACTGCGTCCTTGATGAGGGCGATGGTCTTCTGGCGGCCCACGGCCAGGGGTAGGACCCCACCCGGGAAGAACACCGAGTTCCGAAGTGGCAGGATGGGCAGGACCTGTGGAATGTCGTCCTTGTTGATGAGGGCCGGGGGAGGACCCATGGCCGAGGTCATCGCGGTGGCGGACTGGCCGCCCTTCTTCTTCTCGTCCGACATGAAAATTCGCGCTCCGTTCAGGTGCGTCGGAAACTGCAGGACCTCGCCCTTGTCCCGTACTGCCTGGAACAGAGGCTAGCAATCAAAAGTCCTTCGTTGGAAACGGCTGAGATGCTGCGTCTGATCCTTACCGATAGAGCAGAACCGGATGTCGTCAAGCGACGGGGCCACTGGCCGCTCCTGGTGGCCGGTGTGCTGAGCACGCTCGGCGGGTGCACTTGCGAGGCACCGCCGGACCGGGCGGGCTCCACCGTGCCCGCGGCCTGCGCCTACGAGGCGCCGCTCTTCGCGCCGGTGCAGACCGACATCCTCTTCGTCGTCGACGACAGCAACTCGATGAGCGAGGAGCAGGAGGGCGTGGCCCGCGAGCTGCCCACCTTCGTGGAGGTGCTTCAAGCCGGCGCCGGCGTCACGCAGAGCCTCCGCGTGGGCCTGATCAACACCTCGGTCTACTCCGCCTACTTCAACACCCGTCTCTTCCTCACCCAGTACCCGCAGGGTGGCTGGCTGCGTCAGTTTCCGGCGGCCGACGGCGGTGTGGGCGGGGGCGAGCGCTGGCTGACCGACCCCGATCCGGAGATCGTGCCGCGCCTGAGCGCCGCCATCCAGGCCCTGGGCATCAACGGCTCGTTCCAGGAGACGCCCTTCGAGGCGGCCCGCATCGCGCTCACCGGGACCGGCTTCTGGACGACCTTGCCCGACGGCGGGAACCCCAACGCGGGCTTCCTCCGGCCCGGCGGGCGGCTCCTGGTGGTGGCGGTGAGCGACGAGGACGACTGCAGCGAGAAGGACCACCTCAATCCGAAGGTCTTCTACACCGACGCGGAGGGGCAGGACTTCTGCACCCTGCACGAGGACCTCCTCACCCCCGTCGGCGACTACGTCACTGCCTTCCAGCGGCTGGACGACGGCAAGGGACGGCCCCGGGAGATCCTCTGGGGCGCGATCGCGCCGGTCGCCCGCTCGGACAAGGTGGCGCAGGGGGTCCAGGGCGCGCTGGGCGACGGCGGGCTGGTCATCCAGAACGTGGATTGCCCGACCAGCGGCGGCCCCGGCTACCGGCACCGGGCGATGGCGCTGGCGTTCGACCCCACCTTGACCAACCTCGACTCGATCTGCGCACCGGACTACCACCAGAGCCTGCTGGCAATTGCCCAGGTGGCGTCCGTTCCGCAGACGCTGACCCTCACCGACAACGTGCCCGACCCCCGCCTCCTCGCTGTGGACATCACCCGGGCCGATGGGACCGTGCAGCGATGCACCCTGGCAAACGGCGGCATCATCTTCGTCGAGGAGACCTCCACCGAGCCCCCGGCGGTGAGATTCCAGCAGGATTGTCTCCGCCGTCCGACGGACACTCGCGTCGAGGTCAAGCTGCTCTGCGCCGGGTGACGCCCACCTCCACTTCCCAGGGCTGAGCTCCGCATCGATCCTGTCTCGAGGTGACGCCGTCAGTGGCCCATGCATACTGAACGGACGTATAGAACGGATGGGAGAGGCAGGGACGCATGGAGGCGGCGGAGGCCCGCGCAGACCCGGCAGTGCTCGAGCGGCTCCGGGAGCGGATCCGGACGCTGCAGGCTGCGCCGCGCCAGCTGCTCTCGGTGCTGCGCACCGGTCTGGCCCCGGTGGATGGGCTGTTGCCCGGAGGCGGCTTCCCGCTGGGGCAGGTGGTCGAGCTCTGGGGCGAGCCCGCGTCGGGCCGGGCCCGGCTCGCCTTCCGTGCCATCGCCGAGGCCCACCGGGCGCTGCGGCTCGCGGCCTGGGTGGACGGGGCACGGATGCTCTACCCACCGGCGCTCCCGCCGCTCGGGGTCCGGCTGGAGCAGCTCCTCGTCGTCCGGCCTCCCGAGCCGAAGCAGCTGGCCTGGAGCGCGCTCCAGCTGCTCCGGAGCGGCGCGTTCGCCGCGGTGGGCCTGGACCTGACCCACACCCCCGTCCGTCTGTCGCCGCCCGAGTCCCGTCGGCTGGTCGAGGCCGCCACCCGGAGCGGCGGGCTGCTCCTGCTCCTCACGCCGTTCGAGGCGCCGGCGGATGGCACGCTGCGCCTCCATGTCTCGGCCAGCGGCGACCGCGGGATGCGCCTCGAGGTGGTGCGGAGCCGGCAGGGCGGGGCGTCGCGTGCGGTGGAGGTGCCGTGGGAGCTGCTCACCCCTGGCGGTCCTTCCGACCTGGGCGCCGGGAGCCACGGGCTGGACGCGCCGCCCGTGCCCACCGCCTCCTCCATGCCCTTCCGCCGGGTGCGCGCCTGCACGCTCCGCGACGGGCACATCGGCATCCAGGGGCAGCGGCCGGGGAGAGACCTGCCGCTGCCCTCGTTCGCCCAGGCGCTCGGGGTGGGGTCTTGAGCCAGCGCGTCGTCTACGTGCACCTGCCGCGGTTCCCGGTGCAGCGCCGGGTGCTGGACGAGCCCGCGCTCGCCGGCCAGCCGCTGGCGCTGGCGCACGAGGCGAAGGGGGCGCTCCGGGTGGTCTTCGCCTCCGGCGTCGCGCAGCGCGAGGGCATCCGCGCGGGGATGACGCTCACCTCGGCGCGCGCGCTCCTCCCGGCGCTCCGCGACGGGCTCTACGACGCGCTGGCCGAGGCCCAGGCGCTGTCCTCGCTCGCCGAGGGCTTCCTCCGCTTCGCTCCTGCCTTCATGCCCTCGGCGCCGGACGGGCTGTGGCTGGACGCCTCCGCGGCCTCGCTCTTCGGCGGAGAGATGGGGCTGGTGGAGAAGGTGGAGGCGCAGGCCCGGGCCGCCGGGTATCGGGCGCGGGTGGTGCTCGCCTCCGAGCTGTTCACTTCCCGGGCCCTGGCCCGCTTCGGCGCCGGGACGCGCCTGTGCGTGGCGCCGGGTGACTCGGAGCGCGTGCTCGCCGCGCTGCCGCTGCAGGCGCTGGAGGACGCCCCGGACGTGGTCGCCTCGCTGCGGATGCTCGGGCTGTCCACGCTCGGCGAGCTCGGGGCGCTTCTGCCCACCCAGGTCATCTCCCGGCTCGGGGCCCCGGGGCTCCGGGCCCAGCGGCTGGTGCAGGGGCACGACGAGACGCGGCTCCTCCCGGCAGTGCTGCCCGAGGTGGTGGAGGAGGTGCGCACGCTCGAGGCTCCCGCCGAGTCACTGGAGCCGCTGCTCTTCGCGCTCAAGGCCGCGCTGGATCGGCTCTCGGCTCGGCTCCGGGGCCGCCAGCGCGCCGCGGTGCGGCTGACGCTCACCCTGGTGCTCGAGCCCACCGGGCCGTATCCGGTCCCGCTGGCGCTGGCGCGGCCGACCACGGATCCGAAGCTGCTGCTCGACCTCGTCCGCCACCGGCTGGAGTCGGTGCGGCTCGATGCGCCGGTGGCCACCCTCGTCCTCACCGTGGACGAGTCCTGCGAGGACCGGGGACAGCAGGGCGTGCTCGGGGATGCGCCGTCGGGCGATGCGGCGCTGGAGACGGTGCTGGCGCGGCTGGCCACCGCGCTCGGCCCGGAGGCGCTGGGCAGTCCGGTCCTGGCGGACGACCACCGCCCCGAGGCGGCCCATGCGCCCGGGCCCTTCCGGCCGCCGCGGCGCGACCCAGGGATGTTCGCCGAGGCCCGGCGGGCACCCCCCGCACCTCCTCCTCCCCCCGACTGGCAGCTGGAACGTCCGGTGCGCCTCCTCTCCGGCGAGGGCGAGCGCATCGAGGTGGAGCTGGATGCGCTCGGGGCGCTCCGCTCGGCGCGCGTCCTCGGCAAGCGGCGAAAAGTCTTGGCCGTCGCCGGGCCGGAACGCCTCGGCGGCCAGTGGTGGACCGAGACGCCATTCCAGCGCGACTACTACCGCGTGCACCTCGAGGGGCTCGGGCCGGCGTGGGTGTACCGGCGCGCGGGTGAGGACGGCTTCTACCTGCACGGGCTGTTCGACTAGGAGATTCACGCCATGGCGCGACCGCTGCTGGCGACGTGCGGTGTCGCACATCCGCCGAGGCTGGCTCCCTCCTGGCACCTGGTCGTGTGACGCCGGTTTCAGGCCTTCGGCGCCGGGTCGCGCTAGTCTTGCGGCTCCGCCGTGCCTCCCGAACGCCCACGCCCTGCCGTCGCGTCGCGACCCGACACCGTGGTCGAGCCGCTGCGCGAGCGGACGTACGGCGAGGAGGAGGTGGCGGCGATCCTCCGCCGCGCGGCCCAGCTCGAGCACGAGCGCGGGACGGTGGGCGAGGCGCTCAACCTGCGCGAGATCGAGGCCGTGGCCCGTGACGCGGGCATCGACCCGTCGGCCGTCCGGCAAGCAGCGCGCGAGCTCGAGGAGGACGTGGGGGAGGGCATCGGAGCGGCGATCGCCGGCGCCCCGCTGCGGCGGACGATCGAGCGGGTGGTGAACGGGGAGATCGGCGCCGAGCACCACGAGCGCCTGGCCCAGGAGATCCGCGACGTGCTCTCGGCCTCCGCGGTCGGCAGCCGCTGGATGCTGCCCGGCGGCATCTCCACCATCGGGCGGAGTCTCACCCTCTCCGGGTTCACCGGCACCAGCTCGATCGAGGTCACCGTCGCGCCGCGTGACGGGAAGACCGTCATTCGCCTCAGCGCGGACCGGTCGCAGCTCGCCGGCGGCCTGTTCGGCGGCATCGTCGGAGGGGTGGGCGGCGGGTTCGGCGCCAACGTGGGCTGGATGATCCCCGCGCTGCTGCACCTGCCGTGGGTGGCCGGGCTCGCCGGCGCGGCGCTGGTGGTCCTCGGCGCCTACGCCCTGGCCCGGGGCATCTTCGTCACCAACGCGCGCGGCCTCGACCGGAGGCTCGATACCCTGGCGGACCGGCTGGAGGCGATCGCGGAGCAGGCCACCGAGCGGCGCTCACAGCCCTCGACCGCGGTCTGAGCCGTCACCGGAACGCTGCACCTCGTAGCCCCCAGCCGTCGTACCTCCCGCCGAGCGGGAGCACGATGTCGAGGATCTCGAGGAGTCGGCGGTCCATCATCTGCCGCCTGGTGCGGGCGTCTGGAGAGAGCTCGGCATAAAGGTCCCATCGAGCGCCCGCGTGAGGGCGACCTGGTAGTCGGTGAGGTTCGCCGCCGCCGCCGCCGGCTCCTGGGCGAAGGCACATAGAAGACAAAGTCCGTCCACCCCTGGGTCACCGATCGGGCGACGAGGATCGCATCGAGCACACTCGCCAGGCGCTCGGCGAGCGCGTCCTCGAACGCGAAGAGGCCCGGGGCCTCCTCGGCGCTCCGCAGACCGTCCGGGCGAGGTTCTCTCATCCGAACGCGCGCCTGGAGTGCGACCGGGTGCGACGGGAGCGGAGCGTGCTTTCGAGCCTCCAGGTCGATGAACGTCGAGGATGGCCAGCCCCCGCGATCCGAGAAGTAGAAGTCGAATCGCGGCTCCCACCGGCCCATCTTCCCACGCTAGCACCGCGACCTCACGTCGAAGCGACGAGCGCATTGCGCCGAGCCTGGGTGGCCGACATGCATCCCGGGCGATGTCTCCGGACGGAGTACCCCTCAGGCTCGGGCGCGTGCTCCTCGCCTCGTCGGACCCGCTGGTCCGGGCGGGGCTGGCCGGGCTCCTCGCCGAGTCGGGCGTCACCTTGACGGTCGAGGCCGGCGCGCCGGTGGACGCGGTGGTGTGGGACACCGCCAGTGCGCCACCGCCGGCCCTCGGACCGGGAGGCCCCCCGGTGCTGGCCCTGGTGACCGGGGAGCAGGCCGGCCGGGCGGCGCTCTCCGGCGGGGCGGCGGGGGCGGTGCTCCGGACGGCCGACGCCGCCACCCTTCACGCAGCCTTGCTTGCAATCTCCCGGGGCCTGGTGGTCATCGAGCACGGGTTCAGCTCGCTCCGGCCGGCCCCGGAGCCACGGCCGGCCGCGAGTGCCGAGGCCTTCACCCCCCGCGAGCGCGAGGTCCTCGCCTTGCTCGCCCGCGGCCTCTCGAACCGGGACATCGCCGACGCGCTGGAGATCAGCGCCCACACCGCGAAGTTCCACGTCAACTCCATCCTCCAGAAGCTCGGGGTGGAGCGGCGGACCGAGGCGGTCGTGCGGGCGGCGCGCCTGGGCCTGGTCACGCTCTGAGCGGAGTCGACCTGCCCGGATGGGGAGGTCCGCACCCTCGCCATCCAGCCGATGTGGCGGCGGGGGCAGGCTCGTACGTTGGAGCCCATGACTGCTCCGTCTCCGTTTGCCGCCGCCACCGCCCTCTCCGACGCGCTCGCCATCGCCACCGCCCGGGTGGGCGAGGGGCTCGTCTCCGTCTCGGGCCGCCGCTGGCCCATCACCGGCATCGCCCAGGCGAAGGACCTGGTCCTCACCGCCGCCCACGCCGCGGATCGCGAGGAAGGCCTCCGCGTCCACGCCGGCGGAACCTGGCATCCGGCCCAGCTCGTCGGCCGCGACCCGGGTCTCGACCTGGCGCTGCTCCGGGTCCCGGGCGCGAGCCTCTCGCCCGTGAGCTGGGTGGAGCCGGCGCAGCGCCGGGTAGGGACCCTGGTGCTCGCCGTGTCCCGACCCCGAGGTTCGCTCCGCAGCCGCCTCGGCGTCCTGTCGGTGGTGGAGCCCGGCTTCCTGACTCCCTGGGGTGCTCGGGTGGACGCGACGCTCGAGGCCGACGTCTCGGCCCGCCCCGGGCTGGCCGGCGCGGCGCTGGCCGACGTCGAGGGCCGGGTGCTCGGGATGTACGTCTCCGGAGGTCCCCGGGAGCGCCGGGTGGTGCTGCCGGCCGAGACGCTGGCCCGCGTGGCCTCCGAGCTGCTCGCGCACGGGCGCGTGCGCAGGGGCTACCTCGGAGTCGGCACGCAGCCGGTCCGGCTCCAGGGACAGGCCCGGGCCGCGGCCGGGCAGGAGACCGGACTCCTGGTGCTCTCGGTGGAGCCAGGGGGGCCGTCGGATGCGGCAGGCCTCGCGCTCGGCGACGTGCTCCTCTCCCTCGACGGGACGCCGATGGAGGACGTGCACGACCTCCTCGCCCGGCTAGCGCACGATGCGGTGGGCCGTTCGCTGCCGCTGAAGCTGCTCCGGGGCGGCAAGGTCGAGGAGCGCATGGTGGCGGTGGGAGTCCGGCCGTGACCTCGCTGATCGAGCTGTCGGAGGCGCTCCAGCAGCTCGTTGCCCGGGTGAGTCCCGCCGTGCTCGGCGTGGAGCAGGGCAGGGGCGCGGGCACCGGCGTGGTTGTCGCGAGCGACGGCTACCTTCTCACCAACCACCATGTCGCCGGGAGCGGACGAGCGCTGCGCATCCGGCTCCCCGGAGGAGACACGACGAAGGGAGAGCTGGTCGGCTCGGACCCGGCCACCGACCTCGCGGTGCTGCGGGTGACGGATGCCTCGCTGGTCCAGCTCCCGCTGGCCGACCCGGCCTCCGTCGCCGTGGGCCAGCTGGTGGTGGCCATCGGCAACCCGTTCCGCTTCGAGCGAAGCGTGTCGCTGGGCATCGTCAGCGCGCTCGACCGGAGCCTCCCCGGGCCGAACGGCACGCTGTTCGAGGGCCTGCTCCAGACCGACGCGGCCATCAACCCCGGCAACTCGGGTGGGCCCCTGGTGAACGCCCGGGGCGAGATGGTGGGCATCAACACCGCGGTCATCCCCTGGGCACAGGGCATGGGGTTCGCCGTCTCGGCGCGGACCGCGACCTGGGTGACCTCGGTCCTCATGAGCCGGGGAAAGGTCGACCGCCGCTACCTCGGCGTCGCGGCGCGCAGCGAGCAGCTGTCGCCGGAGCTCGCGGCCTCCACTGGCCAGCCCAAGGCGGTGCGCATCCTCCAGGTCGGCTCGCGCTCGCCCGCGGAGACCGCGGGACTGCGTCCGGAGGATCTCCTCCTCGGGGTGCACGGCGAGCCGGTGGGCAACGTCGATGACATCCACCGGCTGATGGTGACTCGGGGCGCGGAGGTCGTGCCGCTGGCCCTGTGGCGCCGGAACACCCGCGAGTTCGTCACCGTGGTGCCGTCGGCCGAGCGCCAGGCGGCCTGACGCCCGAGCATTTCTGCGGCGCCAGCGGGGGCGGCATGGCAGGCTCGCAAACCCCATGCGCGCGACCCGACCGGCTCTTGCGCTCGGCCTCGTCCTGGCCGGAGCGTCCCTGGCCGCCCAGACCGCTCCCTCCGACCCGCGCGCTGCGCTGAAGGCCCGTGCCGAGGGTGACACCCCACTCGTCGCCGACACCTACGAGCTCTGCGACCGCATCGGCGGGCGGATCACCGGAACACCCGCCCTGGACCGGGCGGTGACGTGGGGAGTGGAGAAGTTCAAGGCGCTCGGCGTCGATTCGGTCATCACCGAGAGCTACGCCGTGCCGTTCCTCTGGGTCCCCGGCACGGTGGAGGTCACCGCGATCGAGCCGGAGTCGTTCTCCATCCGGGCGGTGGCCGCTCCGGGCACCGCCTCCACCAGTGCCCCGATCGAGGCAAAGGTCGTCGACGTCGGCGAGGGGCTGGCCGCCGACTGGGCGAAGGTGGGCACGGCCACCGTCGGCGCCATCGCCCTGGTCCACACCAAGGAGATGAAGACCTTCGACGACCTGTTCGCCGAATACATGCGTGCCGGGCCACTGCTCAAGGCCGCGGCCCAGGCGCAGGTGCGCGGGCTCCTCGTTCAGTCCACCCGCCCGCGGGGCCTGCTCTACCAGCACCCCATGGTGCTCGGGCGGACGCCGGGCACGGTGCCGGTGGCGCTGGTCTCGCGCGAGCAGGCCGCACGGCTGGCCTGGCTCGCCGATCGCACCGAGGCCCGTGTCCGGATGGACGTGGTGAACCGCATCGGTCCGTCCTACGACGCGCAGAACGTGGTGGCCGAGATTCGCGGGAAGGAGAAGCCGGACGAGGTGGTGTTGCTCGGGGCCCACCTGGACAGCTGGGCGCTCGGCACCGGCGCCGAGGACAACGGGGTGAACAGCGCTCTGGTCATCGACGTCGCGCGGGGCTTCAAGGAGCTCGGGCTCCAGCCGCGGCGGACGGTTCGCTTCGTGCTCTTCACCGGTGAGGAGCAGGGCATGTGGGGCTCGGCCGGCTACGTGGAGCGGCACAAGGCCGAGCTGGCCCGGCACGCGGCGGTGATCGTCTTCGACATCGGCTCGGCGAGGACGCGCGGCTTCTACGTCAGCGGCCGTCCCGAGCTCCGTCCGGTGCTGGCGAGGGCCCTGTCCCTCTACGCGGGGATGGGGACCGCGGCCCATGCCCTGGACGGCATCGATGGAACGGACAACTTCGACTTCCTGCTGAGCGGGGTGCCCAACTTCGTCGCCGACCAGGACCCGGCGCCCTACCTGGCCGACTACCACGCCGAGTCCGACGTCCCCGACCGGGTGAACGCCAGGGAGGCGCGCCGGAACTCCGGCATCGCCGCCGCGCTGGTCTGGAGCCTGGCCAGCTCGACGGCGCCGCTGCCGAAGCAGCAGACCCGCTCCCAGGTGGACGCGCTCCTGGTGAAGACGAAGCTCGTGGAGCAAATGCAGGGCTTCGACCAGTGGGAGGACTGGAAATCCGGCCGCCGCGGCTTCCCCGCCGGGCCCTGAGGCGGTGGTGACCTCCCCGGACTGATCGAGGGCACGGCGCTGCAGCTGGGTTGACCGACCCTGGGACTGGCCATCTGAACGGGTGAGCAGTAGCGTAGTGAGCGTGTACGCCGAGATGGTCTGCCGCTCCAACTACTCCTTCCTCGAGGGCGCCTCGCACCCCGAGGAGCTGGTGTTCCAGGCCATGCGGCTCGGGCTCTCCGCGCTCGCGCTGACCGACGGCGACGGGCTGTACGGCTCGGTGAAGGCCCACCTCGCAGCGCGCGACGTGGGGCTGAAGCTCGTGCATGGCGCCCGGGTGATGCTCACCGACGCCCCTCCGGTGGTGGTCTACGTCCAGGACGCCGGCGGGTACCGGCATCTCTGCCAGGTGCTGACCCGGAGCCGGCTGGCCCACCCCAAGGGGGAGGCAGGCATCGGCTGGCGGACGCTGGCCGAGCGCAGCGCGGGGCTGATCGCGCTCCTGCCGTTCCCGGACGAGCCCGAGCGGGTGGCGCCGCTGGCCGAGGCCTTCCCGGGCCGCTTCTACATCGGGGCCTGTCGCACGCTGTCCGCCGGGGACGACGCGCGCTGGGGGCGGGCCCGCGCTCTGGCCCGGACGCTGGAGCTGCCGCTCTGTGCGCACAACGACGTGCACACCCACGCCCGCGAGCGCCAGCCGCTGCAAGACGTGGTGGCCGCCATTCGCCACCAGACCCAGGTGGCCCGCGCCGGCCGGAAGCTGTTTCCCAACGCCGAGCGGACGCTCAAGGGCCCGGGGGAGATGCTCCGGCTGTGGGCCGACGCGCCCGAGGTGGTGGGCCGCACGCTGGAGATCGCCGACAGCTGTCACTTCTCTCTCGACGCGCTCCGTTACCAGTTCCCCCGGGAAGACCTGCCGCCTGGTCACACCACGCAGAGCTGGCTCGCCCACCTGGTCGACGAGGGCCTCGCCTTTCGCTACCCGGGCGGGGTCCCCGAGGCGGTCCGTCGCCAGGTCCGACACGAGCTCGTGCTCATCGAGACGCTCGAGGTGGCCGGCTACTTCCTCGCGCTCCACGACATCGTCCACTTCGCCATCCGGAACGGCATCCTCTGCCAGGGGCGGGGAAGCGCGGCCAACTCCGCGGTCTGCTACGCGCTCCGCATCACCTCCATCGATCCGGTGCGGATGGGGCTCCTCTTCGAGCGCTTCCTCAGCCTGGAGCGCCCCGAGCCCCCGGACATCGACGTGGACTTCGAGCACCAGCGGCGCGAGGAGGTGCTGCAGTACGTCTACAACAAGCACGGCCGCGA
This sequence comes from Myxococcaceae bacterium, assembly GCA_035543115.1. Taxonomy (GTDB): domain Bacteria; phylum Myxococcota; class Myxococcia; order Myxococcales; family Myxococcaceae; genus RPRB01. Next base: position 31,558 of record DATKKF010000027.1, on the reverse strand, counting down.
CCGCGCCGGCATGGTGTGCGAGGTCATCTGCTACCGCGGACGGCTGGCGGTGCGCGAGGTGGGCAAAGCACTGGGGCTCTCGCTGGACCAGGTGGACCGGCTGGCGAAGCACACCGAGTTCGCCGGGTCGAGCGCGCTCACCGACGTGCACGTGGTCGAGGCCGGCCTGCGTCCCGAGGACCCGGGCGTGCAGCGGACGCTCGCTCTCGCCCAGATGCTGGAGGGCTTCCCCCGACACCTCTCCATCCACGTGGGCGGCTTCGTCATCACCCACGGCGAGCTGGCCGAGGTGGTGCCGGTGGAGAACGCCTCGATGAAGGACCGGACCGTCGTCCAGTGGGAGAAGGACGACCTGAACGCGCTGGGCATCTTCAAGGTGGACCTCCTGGGCCTGGGGATGCTGACCGTGCTCTCCAAGTCCTTCGCCCTCGTCGAGACACACGAGGGCATCCGTCTCGACCTGGCCACCATCCCCAGCGAGGACCCGGCGGTGTACCGGATGCTCGGGGAGGCGGACGCCATCGGCGTGTTCCAGGTGGAGAGCCGGGCGCAGATGAACCTCCTGCCCCGGCTGAAGCCGAAGAGCTTCTACGACCTGACCATCGAGATCGCCCTCATCCGTCCCGGGCCCATCCTGGGGGACATGGTCCACCCCTTCCTCCGCCGCCGCGAGGGGCTGGAGGAGGTGACGTACCCCTCGGACGAGGTGAAGCACATCCTGGAAAAGACGCTGGGCGTCCCGCTGTTCCAGGAGCAGGCGATGCGCCTCGCCGTCACCGCGGCGGGGTTCGACCAGGGCGAGGCCGACGCGCTCCGCCGCGCCCTGAGTCACAAGCGGGCCGAGGTGCTGCTGGTGCCCTGGCGCGAGCGGTTCGTCGATGGGTGCGTGGCCCGGGGTTACACCCGCGAGTACGCCGAGAAGTGCTTCGAGCAGTTCAAGGGGTTCAGCCACTACGGCTTCCCCGAGTCCCACTCGGCGTCGTTCGCGCTCATCGCCTACGCCAGCGCCTACGTGAAGTGCTACCACCCGGCGGCCTTCGCCGCGGCGCTGCTCAACAGCCAGCCGATGGGCTTCTACGCGCCGCACACCATCGTCGAGGACGCGAAGAGGCACGGCGTGATGGTGCGGCCCATCGACGTGCGCCACTCCGACTGGGACGCGACGCTGGAGGACGGGGAGCTCCGCATCGGGCTGCGCGAGGTGAAGGGGCTGCAAGAGGCCCACGCCCGGGCGGTGGTGGAGGCGAGGGGGCCGGCGGGCTTCGCCGACCTCGCCGACCTCGCGCGACGGGTGCGCATCCCCCGGCACGCGCTGGAGCGGCTGGCGCGGTCGGCCGCACTGGACGGGCTGTGCGGCAGCCGGCGGCAGGCGGTGTGGGAGGTGCAGGCGCTCGGGCCCGCCGCCGACGACGACCTGTTCCGCGGTGTGCCGATGGATCGTTCGGCCGCGCCCGGGCGGGCCCTGGCCGAGGCCGAGCGGGTGGCGGAGGACTACCGGACGACGGGGCTGTCGCTGTCGAAGCATCCACTGGCGCTGATGCGCCCGTTCCTCGACCAGCGCCGGGTGCTCACCGCGGCGCGGCTGCAAGACGCGCAGGCGAAGGCCCGCGTCCGCATCGCCGGGCTGGTCATCTGCCGGCAGCGACCGCCGACGGCGAAGGGGGTGGCGTTCCTCTCCCTGGAGGACGAGACCGGCATCTCGAATCTCGTGGTGCCGCCGGAGATCTTCGAGCGTGACCGCCGGGTGCTGCTCGGCTCGGCGTTCCTCTACGCGGAGGGGCGGGTGGAGCGGGTGGGGAAGGTGGTCAACCTCCAGATCTCGCGGGCCAGCGCGCTGCGGCTCCCGTCCTCCCCGTCGACCTCGGAGCAGCTGTCCATGCCATGGAGCGAGGCGGCGCCCGGCTGAGCAGGTGGTCGGTGCTCCTGCGAGGCTCCGCGCGCCTCCCCTTGGTGCAAGGTTGAGGTCCCTGCCGAAGACACCCGTTGCAGGCGCACCGGCGGGTGCGTTCAAGTCCACCGCCGGCATGCATCCGTCCTGGGCCGTGCTCGTCGGCGCCTGCGCCGGACCACTCGCGCCGCGCCCGCGCTCCGACGAGGTCCGCGCTGGGCCGCGCTGAGCTGCCCTCCTGGGCCCGCCTCGAGCCGTGGGCCGCGGCCCTCGCCCTGGCCGGGTGCGCCCTCAGGCTCGGACGGGGACTCGGGCCAGCGCCGTTCTACAACTCGGACTGCGCGGTGCCGATCCTCCTGATGCAGGGCATGGGGGAGGGCGCCTTCACGCTCTTCTACCCTCGGCAGGACCGGTTCGGGATGTGGCCCTTTCTCCTCGGGCGCGCGCTGCACCTCCAGACTCCCGAGGCGTACCACGTGCTGGGGGTCCTCGGGCTGTGCTCCGCCGCCGTCCCGCTCTCCGCCATCTTCGGCAGCCCGGCACTGGCGGTGCTCACGCTCCTGCTGCCGGTGGTGCTCGCGCACTCGGTGGCGTGGAACTTCCTCCAGGCGGGACAGCCCTACCTCTGGCAGGTGACGGCCCTGTGCTGGGCCTGGTGGTCATGCCGGGCGGCGCTCACCGGGACGTCGCGGCGCACCCGTGCGCGGGCGCTGCTCGGCTTCGCCGTCGCCTCGAGTCTGGCCGTGTGGATGAACACCGCGAGTCTCGCCGCGCTGCTGGCGGTCGGTCTCCTCGAGGTGCTGCGGGCCCGGGCGCGCCCCCCAGCGGCGCTCGGGGTGCTCGCCGGCCTCGGGGTGGCCGGGGGCGTCGACGCGTTGCTCCACAATCGCCACGGCACGTACTGCCTCCGCACTTTCGGAACCCGCTTCATCACCCCGCTGCGGATCGACCACGGACACCTCCTGTCCAACGTCGGACCGGTGCTGGCCTCGCTCCGGAGCGAAGGGGGGCTCTGGCCGCTGCTGGTCGGGGTGGTGACCGCGGCGCTCCCCCGGCGGCCGCGCGGCGAGCGGTTCGACCAGCTCGCGCTGCTCGCCTTTTGCTTCTCGGTGCTCCCGGGCCTGATCCTCATCCGATACTTCCGGGACGGCCAGTTCGCCGGCCGCTACCTCTCGCTGCCCACCTTCTGGGCGCTGGCCGCGGCGGTGCATGGGCTCGTCCTGCTGGCCTGTGCGGTCGCCGGGGCGCGCCGCGGGCTGGTCCTCGGGCTGGGCCTGGTGGCTCTGGTGATCTCCGTGCCCTCCAGCCCACCGGAGCCGCTCGCCGGACCTCGGGCCGACGCCGCGCGCCTCGCCGCGGCAGGCCCGGCGGTGCTCCTCGCCGACTACCTCGAGGTCTACGTCCCGGCGTCACTCGCCCCCCTCGGAGTGCTGGTGCCGGTGGGTGCAGAAGGAAACCTGAATCGCTTTCCCGGAACGGTGGCCGAGCTCCGCCCGGGCCGCTCGGTCCTCGCCCCGTGTGCGCTCGACCGCCCCGATGGCACGCTCCTGCAGCACGGGGCGCTGATGCGGCGTACCTTCGAGACGCCCATCACTTCCGCCGGGGGGCCCTGGTGCCGCCACACGGTCGAGCACGCTGCACGGCCCGAGCGCTAGCGGAGGACGGCGAAGGTCTGCTGGTTCATTGCCACGCAGGTGTCACCGCTCCACAGCGCCCGCAGCTCGACGAAGAAGCCGTCTGCCACCCCCGCCATCCGCGCGTCGTGGAAGAGCCGCTCCGCCGGGTCGAGTCGTGCCGGGTCCACCAGCACCTCGGCCAGGAAGCTGGTCGTGGCCACCGGCCTCGGTTCGGTGACCACCGACCACAGCGTGGGCCACCAGGCGTCGAGGAGGGCGATGATGCTGGGCGCGTCCCGCCGGGAGGGCACGCGGCGCTCCCGGATGTACCCGGCCGTCTCCGCGTCCTGTGCGCCGCCCAGCGGAGGCGGCCCTGCCGAGCGGTACTCGTAGGCGAGGGCGAAATCGGGGCCGATGGGTGGACCGACATCGAGGACCGGGAGCTGGTCCCAGTCGGCGCGGTCGGGCGTCTCGACGGCCCGGAGCCTCGGGATCTGCGCCTCGCGCGGAGCGGAGAGGACGCCGCTGGCCACCGCCAGGACGTCCCCTCCCTGGATGAGCCGGGCCTGCAGGTTGCTCTGCCGGCTCCCGCGCCGGAGCATCTCCACCCGGACGGTCGCCGGCCCGCGGAGCACCGGCGCGGCGATGTCTCCAGCAAGGGTCTGGAGCCGGCGGGCCGGATCCCCCACCGCGGCCTCCATCGCCCGGGCGAGGAGTGCGTACACCAACCCGCCGAAGGCGCCGCGCCCCTGCTGCCAGCCGTCCGGGACGCAGGCCTCGTACGTGCCCGGCCCGGAAGGGCGGATCGCGCTGGCCTGTTCGAAGTCGGCGAGCATCGGTCGTGGACTCACTCGGGATCGGAGGAGGCGCGCAGGGGCTGAGGCCATCTCAGCCGATGATCATCGTCTCCCGCTCCAGCCGGCCGGTGCGGAAGCGCTCCAGGTCGAAGCGGGTGAACAGCTCGTCGCGGGTGTCGTTCACCATCCACGCCGCCATCCGCTCGGCCACCGCTGGAGCCATCATGAAGCCGTGCCCGACGAAGCCGGACATCTGGAGCATGTTCGGCAGCCCCGGAGTGCGCCCCAGCACCGGGTTGTTGTCCGGTGTCACGTCGTAGCAGCCGGCCCACTGCCGCAGCACCTTGATCTGCCCCAGCCGGGGAATCTGCTCGGTGAGCGCGCGCGAGAACCGGGAGAGGAAACGCAGGGTCGAGCCCATGTTCAGCCCCGCGGGCTCCTTCGGGTCGCCCATCCCCCCGACGATCTCCCCGCGCATCGACTGGCTGAAGTAGAGGCCCGAGTCGAGCACCGAGACCAGCGGGGTGAGGAATGGCTTCAGCGGCTCGGTGGAAAGGATCTCGTGCCGGTGCGGCTCGTTGGGCAGCTTGACCCCGGCCAGCTTCGCCACCTCGGGACTCCAGGCGCCGGCGGCGATGACCACCGTCTCGCAGGCGATGCGTCCCCGGTCGGTCTCCACCGCCCGCACCTGGCCCCCCGAGACCTCGAAGCCGGTCACGGTGGTGAAGGTCTCCACGCGCACCCCCCGCCGCTGGGCCGACCGGGCGTACCCCCAGAGGAACGGCCAGGGGAAGATGACCCCGTCGTCCGGGTGGTAGGCGCAGAGGAGCACGCCCTTCATCGTCAGCTCGGGGACCACGTCGCGGCCCTCGCCCGGCGAGAGGATCTGCGTCTTCACCCCGAGCTTGTTGTGCAGCTCGGCATTCGTCCGGAGCCGTTCGGCCACCTCCTCGGTCCGGGCGAGGAACAGGTAGCCGCCCTGCCGGAGCCAGACGTTGATGCCCATCTCGCCGGCGAACTGCTTCATCAGCTCGATGCTGCGACGGGCGAGCTCGATGTTGGCCGCGGTGCCCCACTGCATGCGCACCCCGCCCCCGTTGCGACCGCTGGCCCCCGCGCAGAGGTATCCCCGCTCGAGGACCACCACCTCGCTGCAGCCGAGCTTTGCCAGGTTGTGCGCCAGGGCGAGCCCCATGATGCCCCCGCCGACGATGACCACCCGGACCTTCGCCGGGACCGGCTCGGTGGGGCGGAGCGCGTGCGAGCCCACCTGGATGACCGGGGGAACTCCCCCGACGGGCGGACGGGCCTCGTCGACCGGGACGGACCCGAGGAGCGACAGCTCCACGGGGTGCAGCGGGGGCCGCGGGGTGAAGGGGAGCACCGCGCCCGGGCCCGCGCCGGTGTGCTCGGCGAGCGTCTGGGCCACCGCGGAGAGACAGGTCTTCCCCTGGCAGAAGCCGGTGCCGAAGCCGGTGTACCGCTTGATGCTCTCGATGTCCCGGTGGCCCTTGTCGACGGCGTGCCGGACGTCGTCCAGGGTCACGTCCTCGCACGGACAGAGCACGGACTTGCTCACGGGTGGATCTTCCTTCCCGAGGCCAGCATCTCCACGAAGGTCTCCAGCCGCCGCGCCCGCGTCTCGGGGCGCTTCGCGGTCTGCAGCCGCCAGGTGATGGCGTAGCGGTTGGCCTGGTCGAGCGTCTCGAAGAACTCCCGCGCCCGGCGGTTCCCGGCCAGGGCGAGCACCAGATCGTCGGGTGGCGTGGCACGGCTGGGCGGGTCGTAAGCCTGTCCCCAGCGCCCGTCCGCCTTCGCCGCGTCGATCTGCGCCTGGCCGGCGGCCTCCATCCGTCCCGCGTCGATGAGACGCTCGCAGTGGACGATGTTCCGCTTCGACCAGAGGCTCCGAGGTCGGCGGGGGGTGAACTTCTGGAGGAAGGCGTGCGCGTCGTGGCTCTTCTTCTGTCCGTCGATCCACCCGAAGCACAGGGCCTCGTCGAGCGCCTGGGCGTAGGTGATAGACGGCTCCGGCGAACCCTTCTTGCCGATCCTCAGCCATACGCCCTCGGCGCTGCGGTGATTCCGGGCGAGCCAAGCGTGCCAGCGGCCTGCGTCCGGGAATCCGAGGACCGGCGTCATCGCGCGAGGATCCCCCGTGCCGCCGCGCGCCCCGACTCGGCGGCGGCCAGCGCTGTTCCCGGCCGGACGACGTCGCCCGCCGCCCAGATGCCGGCGACAGCCGTCCGTCCGTCGCGCTCCACCTCGGGAGCGAACGTCTTGAGCTCCGGACGGAAACCGATCTTCACCCCCGTCTGGCGCAGCAGCTCGAAGGCGGGGGAGGGCGGCAACGAGACGACGAGGGCATCGCAGTCGATCCGCCGCTCCCGCCCGCCGGCCTCGCGGTACGAGAACCCGTGCACCCAGGTGCGCCCGTGGGCCCTGACGGGCCCCCCCTGGACGGTGCCCGCCAGAGGCCCGCCCGCGCCGGTGTGGAGCACCAGCGCCGGCGGGGCGCCCTCAGCCCGGAACAGACGCGCCAGCGGCAGGAGCTGCGGCCCCTCGCCGAGGATCACCGGCGCATCGCCGATCAGCAGGCGCCGGCGCCGGAGCAGATCCGATGCCGCGCGGCCGCTGAAGACGCCCGGGATGTCGTTGTTCTCGAACGGCACGGTTGGGGCATGGCCGCCGATGGCGAAGAGGATGGTCCGGGCCTGGAGCAGGAGCACCCGCGTGCCCTCGACATCGCGCTGTACCGCCAGCAGCACCCGACCGAGCTCGTCGTCGTAGAGGCCGAGAACGGAGGTGGCGAGCCGGAGCTGCACGCCCTCGGGGACTGCGGGGGCGGCGAACGTGCCGTCCTCGGGCGCGTCGAGCACCCACCGTCCCCCGACGCAGTCCTCCTGCTCGAGGAGGAGGGGCGAGAGGCCGCGCGTGGCGAGGACCTCCGCCGCGGCGAGCCCGGCAGCGCCTGCGCCCACCACCGCGACCTCGACCGAGAGGCGCTCCGCAGACGGTGGGGGGGCAGGGGCCGCGTCCGGGAGCAGTCCGAGGCCAGCGAGATGACGGGCCACCGTGGCCATCACCTTCTCGGCGACGGGGACGCCCGCGAACATCGAGTGGTGATCCATTCCCTTCGGAAAGAGCCAGTCGATGCTGGAGAACAGGTCGACCTGCACGCTGGGGTATGCGTTCTGCCGCTCGATGCGCATCCCGGCCTGTACCGGCGTCTGACAGGCGAAGCGGTTGGGCACGCCGTCGATGCGGACCAGGCAGTTGGAGCATGAGCCCGCCATGCAGAACGGGCCGCGCGGCCGGTGGTACTTGATGCTCCGGGAGAAGAGGGTCTCGCCCGCGGCGAGGAGCGCACAGGCCGCGGGCTCTCCCTCGCGGGCCCGGAGAGGGGTGCTCTCGAACTCGATGGTGAGCTCCGGGCCGGTGGCCGGAGGGAGGCGTCGCATGGGGCCCGATGTTCTACCCGACTAGAACACCAGGTGCCGGCCCTTCTGCCGCCGGGTGTAGATGCTCAGCGTCGCCGTCACCTCGCCCACGCCCATGTTCCCGGAGTCGCCGATGCCCGAGGCGCCGAACTCCTCCCATTCCAGTGCCGAGTCGGTGCCGTCGTTCTCCTTCAGCATCCCGCCGATGGTGCGCCGTGCGAGCTGAAGCTTCCGGTCGTCGCGAGTCCAGACGCTGGTCGCCAGATCATGGCTGTTCTCGAACAGGCAGAATCGCAGGTAGGACGTGAAGTCCGGCAGCTCCATCCCCACCAGGATGGGCATGAAGAACTCGGTCGTCGCCAGCCGGACCTCCTGGACTCCCTTGCCGTCCCAGTTCACCCGCACCGTGCTGTCCGGGCGGATCTTGAGGAGGACCGGCTTCACCGCCTCCGAGTGCTCGCCGTAGGCCCCGTCGGCCCGGCCGCCCTCGCGCACCACGGTGACCCCGGGCGTCTTCTTCGCCTCGGCGACGATGTCCACCAGGGTCTGCGCCTTGTGGACCATCAGCGGGCTCAGGACCTTGTCCTCGGTCGCCTCGCGCGGGTCCGCCACCCGCCAGGTGGCCATCTCCTCGTTGATCAGCCCGAGGAGGGTGTCCAGCGTCTTCGCCGAGGCAGCAACACCGTGGAGCGAGGTGCACTTGTGGGCCCCAAAGCCACAAACCGAGTAGGCGAGGCGCACCGCGATCCTCTTCAGCTCCTCGGGCGTGTAGCCGTCGTCCACGTAGGACCAGTTACAGCCGCCGCCCTCGAACCGGAGGCGGTTCAGCCCGCGGCCCTGCTGGATCTTGCTCGCAGTCTCGGACGAGCCAGTCACCGCGACCACGGTCACCCGGCGGTCGGTGGCCAGCGAGGCGATGCCCTTGCCGAACCCCTGGATACTTTGCACGTAAGCCGGATCGGCCCCGGCGGCGATCATCATCCGGATCATCGTGGTGTTGGTGATCCCCGCGTAGGGGTGGCCCTTGTAGATGAACGGCACGCCGGCCAGGTACGCCCCGACCAGGTGGATTCCGGGGATGCCCCAGATGAAGTTCATCGGCGAGATGATGACCGACACCCCGGCGGGCACCCACGGGTTGCGCCAGTAGCTGTGGCCCGGGAGCATCGGAGGGAGCAGCTCGCCCTGGAGCGCCGCCTCCGCCGAGCCCTCGAGGTGGTCGGCGGCGCGCTTGGCCTCGAAGAAATCCTTCTGCGCCTCGAGCCGGGTCTTGGGGATCTGCTGGCGGATCTCCCGCATGCAGTCCTCGGAGAAGACATCCATCATCCGGCTGAAGTTCTTGATGACCTGCTTCCGGTAGGTGAACACCTCCTCGGCCCACGACAGCGACTTCCAGGTCCGGTCCGCGGCGCTCACCGCCCGGTCCACGTCCTCCTCGGTCGAGGCAGGCACCTCCATCAGCGGGATGCGCCGGTCGGCGTGACTGCGGAGCAGGGCCATCTCGCCCTTTTCCGGGAGCCGCCACTCGCCATCGATGAAGTTGCTGACCCGGACCGGGGCGTCCGAGCTCCGCTGCGGCAGCTCACGCCAGCAGAAGAGGTACGGCTTGAGGACCTCGAGCTCGTTGTCGGTCAGGAGGTTGGTGAACAGCCCGTGCGCCTTCCGGCGCTCGGCGAAGTAGGCGGCGACTGGATCCTTCCCCAGCTGCCCGCGGGCGTTGAAGGCCTGGATCTCCTCGGCGAGAAGGGGGAAGGCAGAGAGCGTGGACATGGTGCTCTGCCGTCTAGCGCCACCACCGCCGGCCTTCAACGACGCCGCGCGTCCGGGAGACCATCTCCCGACGCCCGGCGGGGCGACCGTGCCGCCTCAGACCGGCTCGGGAAACTCGCGGGGCCGGGTGCCGAACCGGGTGCGGATGGTGGCCCCCAGGGAGACGAAGAGGCCGGCGGCGAGCACCAGCTTGCCGAGCACCGGAATGAGCTGGAGGACCAGCAGGACCAGGATGCCCAGGGCCAGCACCGCGGCCTGCGTCTTGCGGTTGGCGCGAAGCACCGGGAGGCGGGTCCCGAGCTCGGAGGCGAGCGCCGAGTAGCCCATGGCGATGCCCACCGCGGTCATCACGATCAGCACCAGGGTGAAGGGAATCCCGATGACGATGATGGTGAGCAGCACCGCCAGGCCCGCGATGGCCAGCGCCCCCAGCAGCCCGGTGAGCGCGCAGCGGAGTGGGTCGCGGCGGATCTCCGACTCGAGCTGCTTCATCGCCCGGGGGGCGAACATGATGAAGACGAAGCCCAGGGCGAAGTAGACCGCGAACTGGATCAGCAGCCAGAAGATGGACGACCCCGAGTGCCGGTCGGAGGAGCGAGTCATCTTCTCGCTCCCGCCGATCGCGGCGAGCCCGCCGGACTTGCCGCCGAACGAGAGCGACTGGCCGTGGACCTTGGCCCCGGACTCGCGCTCGACGGTGCCGCCGAACGCCACCGCGTCCCCGCCCACCACGGCGTGTGGACCGAGCTGCACGTTCCCGCCGAACGCGACGGCGTCGTTCCGCACGCGGCCCTTGATGAGGAGACTACCGCCGTAGGCCACGGCGTCGTCGACCTCCTGGTCCTCCTCCACCGTGACGTTGCCCGTGCCGACCGTCTGCCGGTCCGAGCCACCCGGGGCGCGGGGGTGGAACTTGAGCACGTCCTTCAGGTCCTTGAGGTCCTTGAGATCCCGGAGGTCCTTGAGCCGGCCGAGCTTGTCCTCGAGGTCCGAGGGCGGGGTCGCGTTCTCCGCCTCGTCCTCGTCCTGGTCATGGTCCTGGTCGGTCTCGTCGTCCGCGCTGTCCTCGTCGTCGCTGCTCGAGGGGTGCCCGGGGTGGCCCATCTTCGGCATCGAAGGGGTGGGTGGCATCGGGGGCAGGGGTGGAATCGGCGCCACCAGCTTCGGCTGCGGCGAGCCCTGGTCGTGCGGCCGCAGGGTGTAGATGTTGCCCCGCTTCTCCAGCGAGAGGCCGTAGGCGCGGGCGAGGGTCTCCAGCGCCTCGTCGGCCGGGACGTTCTGGAAGAAGACCTCGGCGTCCTCGTCCAGGTCGCCCCGGACCACGACGCTCAGCTTGCCCTCGCTGGCGATGCGCTCGGCGACGTCGCGCAGCGTTCCGTGGGTCTTGAGGGTGATGCGGCCGGCCGGCTCCCGGGTCGAGGAGTCCGAAGGAGGTCCGGCGGCCAGTGCGAGGAGCGGCAGCAGGGCCGCGAGCAGTGCAGCAAGGCGCGTCACGGCCTGACCTGTGCCTCCACGACCCGGTGCGCGGCCAGACGGCGGACGCCGAGCGTCGAGACGATCACCAGGCCGGCCATGGTGATGACCATCGGCAGGGCGGCGGTGCTCCAGATGGCGGAGAGCGCCTCGGAGGCGGCGAAGAAGAGGTTCCGCCACGCCACCACCGCCGAGGCGGCACGGGTCCCGAGTAGCCCGAGGTTCCCGTGCGCGGCAACGAAGGCGAGCGTCGCGCCCATCAGCGTCACCGCGAGGATGGACAGGCCGGTGCGCAGCTCCACCCGGGCCGGGGCGGGCTCGAGCGCCACGCGGGCCATGACGGTGTGCACGAAGTCCGGCGGGGGCATCGGATCCACCAGGCGGGCGAGGTCCTTCTCCAGCTGGCGGTGCTCTTCGGCCAGGACGGCGCAGCCCGGGCAGCTGCGGAGGTGGGCGAGGGCCTCGGCGTCGTGTTCTGCCACGGCGACCATCAGGGTCTCGAGCTCGGGGCAGCCGTTCACTGGGCATTCTCCGTCGTCATCTGCCGGCGCAGCTTCTCCCGCGCGCGGAACAGGCGGGCCATGATGGTGCCCGGGGCCACGCCCATCACCTGGGCGATCTCTTTCGTGGTGCGCTTCTGCACGTAGTACAGGGCGAGGACCTCGCGGTCGTCCGTCCCGAGGGTGGCGAGCGCCGACTCGAGGCTTCGGTGCTCCTCGGCGGCGATGACGCCCTCCTCCTGGCTCTTCTCGCCGGAGGGCAGCGCCTCGTGCATCTCGTCCACGTCCTGGGTGCGGACGCGGGAGCGCCGCCGCAGCAGGTCGAGGCAGAGGTTCCGGGCGATGGCGAGCACCCACAGGTCAAAGGGCTTCGCCTCGTCGTACCGGCCGAGGTGCTGGTAGGCGCGGAGGAACGTCTCCTGGGCCACCTCGGCGGCCTCGGCTTCCGTCCGGAGCAGCCGCAGGCAGAGGCCGTAGACCGGGCGCTGGACGCTCCGGACCAGGGCCTCGAAGGCGGACCGGTCTCCGCGGCGCGCGGCGCGCACCTCGGCGCGGTACGGCACGGTCTCGATCCGCTCGGCCAGGATGGACCCCAGCGCCGCCGGGAAGGAAAGCCACGAGGAGAGCAGGGTGGTCACGCCACCCCATACGCCCGTACTCCCTGGGCGATTGCCCCCGCCCCTGGCGATTGGGCGGCATGGTCCGGACCGGGGGCGGCCCCGTCCCGGAGGTGGGGCACTCTACCGCACCTTCTGACGTGCCCGGGCGGACGCTTTCGCCTCTTTTCGGGCCTTTGCATGGGCCCGGAAGCCCACCCGCCGCTCACCGGCTCCGTGCGGCGGAGCGCCGGCGCGCGGTCTCGGAGCACTCGTTTTCTCCGATTCGGCGCTGCGGCCCGCGGACTCCGACCGGGGTTCGACTCGGCGGACCGGCCGGGCCCCCGGGGAGTCGCCGGGAGGTGGCCTGGCGGAGCTCGTCCGGGCGTCGTCGACGGCGGGGCGGCCTCCGCCAGGAGTCGCGCGGATCTCGTCCGGCGTGTCCTCCCGCGCCGTCCGGTGGAACAGGCGCTTCACCACCAGGGTCGCGTAGCTGCCCGGCGGCAGGGTGAACGCCACGTTCAGCTTCCCGTACCCACGGTTGAGCTCGTCTGGCTGCGTCCGGCCGAGCACCAGCTTGCTCGGCTGCACCAAGACGGCCCGCTCCTCGTGCTTGAAGTACAGGAGCCGCTCGGCCCCCGTGACCCGCAGCTGCTCGAGCCGGAGCTTCTCCTTGCCGAGCACCCACTCCACCGCCTCGCGCACCCGCGGCTCGGCCACCTGGGAGTCGGGCGCGAGCAAGGGGAAGGTGAGCCCCCGGAGCCAGCGCAGCGTCTCCGGGTCGGCGTCCTGGTGGAACAGCAAGGTCCCGGCCTGGTACCGGAGCGGGAAGAGCGACGTCCGGGGGAGCGCGAGCTGGAGCAGCCGCCGCACGCCCTCGTTCCAGAGCCAGCTCTGGTAGGTGAACAGGAGGAGCGCGCGGTACGCGGCGTCGATCTGGAGAAAGGCCCGGAGGTAGTCCTCGGGCTTCTCCCGGAGCGAGCGGATGACCCGGTCGTAGCGGTGCGCGGCCTCGTACGGCACCCGGCGCGTCCAGTCGCCCCAGTTGGCCCGCCAGAACTGCTTCACCTTGGCGTCGTCGGAGCGGTCGAGCGGCGACGGCTTTGCCAGGTAGTTGCGCAGGGCTGCCTCGAAGTCGCCGCGGATCAGGTCCTTGGCGATGAAGCCCTGGCCATGTTTGAGGGACCCGAAGCGCTGGCTGTCGAAGTAGTTCACCACCCCGAGGCGGTTCACCTCGGCGGCGGCGCGGGGCAGCTCCGAGAGGTCCTCGTCGGTCAGCGCCCGGACGGTGACGCTGAAGCGGTTGGAGGTGGTGTTTTCCGCCGACAGAGGCCGACCTGTGCGCCCCAGCGGCTTCAGCCGGAGGTCGGGCTCCTGGAAGTCCACCTCGGCCCCGTCCACGGCGATGAGCTGCTCGGTTCGCCCCTGCTTGTCCTTCAGGCCGCAGAAGCTGATGGCGCCGGGGCGCAGCCCGAACCGGCTCCGGATCCGCTCCACCGCCTCGAAGGTGGACAGCTTCTGCTTGTCCATGAGGTAGACCCGGTACCGCCCGTCCGGGACGGGGTCGAAGCGGTAGGACTCCCGGACGCTGAAGTCCTCGGGTCGCTGCTTGATGCGCACGGGGGCAAGCCTTGTAACATCGGCGGACGGTCCGATGCTCAGCGCCTGTCCACGCTGTCGAACCCCGCTCGCCCAACCCAACCCGCCGCGGTGCCCGGGGTGCGGCGAGTCACTCTCGTCGAGCCAGGTGCCGTCGGTGCGCACCAGCCCCAAGGGCCCCTACCTCACCGGGCGGCTCCTGGACGGCAAGCTCAGCGAGTTCCCGCTCGGCGCGAGGACCACGCTCGGACGCCACCCGGCGAACACCCTTCGCCTCGCCGACCGCGAGGTGTCGAAGGAGCACGCCGCCATCGAGAAGGTGAGCAACGGCTACGTCCTCAAGGACCTGGGCAGCTCGAACGGCACCTACGTCAACGGCCGGCGGGTCCGCGAGCTGCGGCTCAAGGACGGGGACGAGATCGCGCTCGGGAACAGCCGGCTGGTCTTCCACTCGGGCGACGTGCTCACCAGCACCGGCAGCCCGGGGGTCACGGTGCTCGCCTCGGCGCAGGCCGCTCCGGCGTTCCTCGCCCAGCTGGACCAGCCGGCGGTGGAAGAGACCGAGTTCCGCCCCGCCGACCAGCTGAAGGACGCCGCCGCGCTCCGGCAGGATTACGAGAAGCTGCGCATCGCGCACGAGTTCCACCGCCAGGTGGGGCTGGAGCGCGACCAGAAGAGCCTGCTGGACAAGATCCTCGCGGTCAGCTTCCAGCTGCTCGCCGCCGACCACGGCGTCATCTTCCTGGTGAGCGAGCAGGGCGAGCTGGTGGCCCAGGCGGTGCGGCACCGCACGGGGAGCGACGAGGAGGTGGTGCTCTCGGACACGGTGCTCAAGCGGGTGCTGGAGACGCGCCAGGCGGTGCTGACCGCCGACGCCATCCTCGACAGCCGCTTCAGCGGGAGCGAGAGCATCGTCGCCCAGGGCATCCGCAGCGCCATGGCGGTGCCGCTGCTGGCCAAGGGCGAGCTGAAGGGCGTGCTCTTCCTCGACACCCGGGAGCGGACCAATGCGTTCAGCGAGAAGGACCTCAAGATCCTCTCCGGGATCGCCTCCCAGGCGGCGATCGCCCTGGAGAACGCCGACCTGGCGCAGAAGATCGAGACCGAGGCGGTGACCCGGGCTGAGCTGTCGCGGTTCCTGTCCCCGGCCGTCGCGGAGATGGTGGTGAAGGGCCAGGTCGAGCTGCTCCGGCAGGGGCGGCTGGCCGAGGTGAGCGTGCTCTTCGCCGACATCCGGGGCTTCACCTCCATCGCCGAGGGGGAGAGCCCTCAGGAGACGGTGTCGATGCTGAACGCCTTCTTCTCCGCGATGGCCGACGTGGTGTTCCGGCACGAGGGGAACCTGGACAAGTTCATCGGGGACTGCGTGATGGCGGTGTGGGGCCCGCCCTCACCGCACCCGGACGACCCGGCGCGGGCGCTGCGGGCGGCGCTGGAGATGCAGGCCGCGGTCGAGGCGCTGAACGAGGCGCGTGAGGCGAACGGGCAGACCCGCATCGAGATCGGCATCGGGGTGAACTCCGGCCAGGCGGTCGTGGGGTACATGGGCTCGGCGGACCGCCACGAGTTCACTGCCATCGGCGATTGCGTGAACACCGCCTCCCGGCTCTGCAACGTGGCCAGGGGGAACGAGGTGCTGGCCGCGGACACCACCGTCTCCAAGGCCGGGCCGGGGTTCCACGTCGAGGCGCTGCCGCTCGCGCACGTGAAGGGCAAGGAGCGGGCGGTGCAGACCTTCCGGGTGATGGGGCTCGAGGAGCCGACGTCGACCGGCACGACCGGGTAGGTCGGCCCGCCCGGACCGGTCGTCCTCCCCACCGAGCAGGACTCGGCGGCCGCAGCCTGGCGCAGCGAGGCCCGGCGCTGGTCGGGCGTTGCCTTGCCGCTCGCCGTGGTCGCTCCGCTGTGCTTCGGCCGATCGTGCTGACGGGGCTGGCTGCGTCCCCCTGCGCGACCGCTGCAGCGAGGTGGCGCAACCGAGCCCGGGCGCGGGTTCCTGCAGGGCAATGGGCGGGCTCCTGCTGCTGCTGGTCACGGCCGCCACGGCGGACGATTCCCCGCTCGGGCGGATGCAGGCCTGGGTCGGGCACGGGGCCCCGCTCGTCGCGGGCTACGACGCGACGGCCGAGTGCAGCGGTCCCCGGGGCGAGTACCGGACCCGCATCGCCTTCCGGCGCGCGGACGGCTGGGCCCGATTCACCCAGTGGCGCGGGGAGACGCAGACCTGGGACTCGGTCGCGCTGGGCGAGGACAGCTGGGTGACCGGCGACGCCAGCCACTGGGCCGAGGGTGACGTCGACGTTCTGGCGCGCATCCTCGGCCATCACTTCCTGGCCATGGTGCTGGCACCGGAGCGCGTCTTCCGGCAGCTCGGCCCGACCCGGAAGGGACGCCTCGGCGACGAGCCGGTGCTGTGGGTCTCCGGGCACGACGTCGCAGGGCATCCGGTGGAGCTCGCGCTCCACTCCAGCGGTCGGCTGGTCGCGGCCCGCATCACCTGGGGAGGCGCGGTGGGCACGCTCACCCTCCGGTTCTCCGGCTGGGAGCGCGTCGGGTCGGTGCAGCTCCCGCTGTCGGTCCGCATCGACCAGGGAAAGGACGCCTTCCGGTTCCGCTTCCGCGCGCCCCGGCTCGAGCCACCCGACGACGCCGGCTGGCGCCCGGCGGGAGCGGGCGGGTGAAGCTCCGCGACGCGCAGCTCGCGTACCGTCGGGACGAGGCCGTCCGGGCCGCGGGGGCACCCCCTCGGCGACCTCGTGCTGCTCGTGCCGCCGCCTTGAGCCATCGCGCGAAGCGCGCGTTCGACCGGGGGCGCGTCTCTCGGCCGGTGACATCGCGGCGAACTGGGCGAGCGAGCGCGTCCGCCTCCTCCGCGATGGGCCGGCCGAGGAGGCTAGGCACTGCGTGAGGGGACCTCGGCCTTCTCGCTCGAGCCGAGGAAAGAACTCCTTGTGGAGAGGGCCGGGAGCAGGGTCGTCCAGGTGCCCGAGGAGCCTGGCGGCCAGCTCGGGGACGCGCGGCGTGGCCTCGGCGACGAGCCGGTCCGCACGCTGACCTCGTCGTTGTTCGCGCCCGGGTTCAGAGCCGCGCTCAGAATCGCGGGCAGGGGCGCGCCGGACCCGCGCACAGGCCCCCCTGACAGCTTCCGATGCACTCGGCATCCCGGAGGCAGGGCGAGCCATTGTCTCTCGCCGGCACGCACGTGGGAGGGCCGGCATCGCGGAGACAGAATCCAGCCTGTCCACAGGACCCCGTCCCCTGGCAGCTCTCCCCCGGCGCGAAGCACGGCCCCTCGGGGTCCCAGCGATCGGAGCAGGCCACCGCCGTCATCGTCATCAGCGCGGCAAGGAACGACCGAATCCGCTGGGACGTCGTTCCCCCTAGCGGCGCGTGCGACCCTTCCCGGGCAGCAGCCGCCGGACGCTGATCTTCCCGAATCGGTTGCCGAACAGGTACCAGGTGAAGGCCGCGCCGAAGAGCGCCGCGGCGCCGGCAGTGCCGAGGAGCCCGAGGACGGGGTAGCCGCGCACCGTCCACGGCACCTGGGCGAAGCTGATGAAGGCGCCGACGATGAAGCCGCAGGCGCAGAAGCCGAGGAAGGTGATGACCGCCGCCGCACGCAGGCTGTCGTTCACCTTGTCCAGCGCCGCCGAGCGGACGTTGATGCTGAACCGCCCGGTCTCGAGGTCGAGCAGGATCTGCGACAGCTGCGTGGGCAGATCCGCCGCCAGCCCCTGGAACCGGAGCAGCGCCCGCAGGAGGCCGCCCTGCAGGTCGCCGAGCTCGTAACGCCCCTTGAGCAGCTCCTTGGCGTAGGGGAGCGCCACCCCGAGGATGTCCAGCTCGGGCGAGAGCTGCCGGAGGATGCCCTCCATCGAGATCGAGGCACGCGAGAGCAGCGCGTACTCGCGCGGCACCCGCACCCGGTACTTCACCGCGAGGTCCAGGAGGTCCCCGAGCAGGTGCCGCGCGTCCACCTCGCCCAGGGTCCGCGGCAGGTGCCGTCCGAGCAGCGCGTCGATGTCGCTCCGGAAGGCGGCGATGTTCGCCCGCGCGTCGGGGGCGCCGATCCGGTACAGCAGCCGCGCCACCGACTCGGAGTCCTTGAGCGCCACCGCGACGATGAGGATGACCAACTGCTCGCGCATCTGACGCGTCAGCCGACCCACCAGCCCGAAGTCGATGAGCCCGATGGTGCCATCCGGAAGCAAGAGGAAGTTCCCGGGGTGCGGGTCGGCGTGGAAGAGGCCGTCCTCGAACAGCTGCCGGAACGCGGTGTCCAGCACCGTGCGCGCGAGCGCGGCCCGCTTCTCGGGATCGAGATCGGCCTCGAGCAGCTTCACCCCGCCGAAGTACTCGAGCGTCAGCACCGTCCCGCTGCTCAGCTCGTCGTGCACCTTCGGGATGCGAATGCCGTGGCGCTCGCGGTGGGTCTCCTGGAACGCGCGCACGTTCTCCGCCTCGTGCACGAAGTCCAGCTCCTCGTGAATGGCGCGGTCGAACTCCTCGACGATGCCCAAAGGGGAGTAGATGCCCGTCTCCTCCACCACCGCCTCGAGCAGCCGGGCGAGCGCGCGCAGGACCTGGAGGTCCGAGCCGATCTGCGCCTGGATGCCGGGGCGCTGCACCTTCACCACCACCGGCTCGCCGGCGCGCGTCGTCCCCCGGTGCACCTGGGCGATGCTCGCCGCGGCCAGAGGCTGGGGGTCGATGCTGGCGAACGCCTCCTCGGGCGAGCGGCCGAGACCGGCCTGGATCTGCGCCCGGACCGCTTCGAGCGGGATGGGGGCCACCGAATCTTGAAGCTGCCGGAGCTCGATCACGAACTCGCCGGGGAGAAGGTCGGCGCGGGTCGAGAGCACCTGGCCGAGCTTCACGAACGTGGGTCCCAGATCCTCCAGCATCCGCCGGAACCGCCGCGCCGCGCTCTGCGCCCGGGTGTCCGGCGCCTGTTCCACCGGCTCGCGGCGGCCGATGAGCCGGAACACTCCGGCGCGATCCAGCAGGTCGGCGAACCCATGTCGCGCGGCGATGGTCGCGATCTGTCGGAGCCTGTTGAGATCCTGGAGATTCAAGGGGTCAGCCCAGGGTGCTACCACCGGATCCCCCCGGGCGTCGTGGGGGCACGCAGAGGTGAGGGAGCGGGGAGTGGACCGGAGCGCAGCGGCAACAGCACGAACGGGGGTGGTGGACGAGCAGCCGGCGGACGCGCCGGTCACGCCCATGATCCGCCAGTACCTGGACGCCAAGGCCCGCGCCGGGGATGCCTTCCTCTTCTTCCGGCTCGGTGACTTCTACGAGCTGTTCTTCGAGGACGCGGTCCGGGCCGCGGAGCTGCTCGGGATCACCCTGACCGCGCGGAGCAAGGGCGCCGACCGCGTGCCGATGTGCGGGGTCCCCTTCCATGCCGCCCGCCGCTATCTGGCCAAGCTGCTCGAGGGCGGCCACAAGGTCGCCATCTGCGAGCAGCTCGAGGCGCCGGGCCCGGGGCCAGGCATCGTCCGGCGGGAGATCGTCCGCATCGTCACCCCCGGCACCGTGCTGGACGAGGACGTGCTCGATGCGGCCCGGGCCGCGTGGCTGGTGGCAGTGAGCGCAGGGGAGGGCGCCCACGGGGCAGCACTCCTCGACGTCTCCACCGGGGACTTCCGGGCGCTCCAGGGACCTTCACTCCAGGCGGTGCTGGAGGCCGTCGCCCCGCACGAGCCCCGCGAGGTCCTCATCGCCGCGGACGCACCGGCTGCGGTTCGCAGCGCCATCCGCCAGACGCTCGGGCCACTCCCGGTCACCGAGCGCGAGGCGGCCCACTTCGATGCCACCCGGGCAGGAGCGTTCCTCCGCACCCACTTCGGGGTGGCCACGCTCGAAGGCTTCGGCCTGGACGGCGCCGTGCGGGCCGTGGCGGCCGCCGGCGCGGCGCTCCGCTACCTGAAGGACACCCAGCGCAGCGAGGCGCGCCACGTCCACGCGCTCCGGCGGGTGCCGCTCGAGTCCACGCTGGTCCTGGACGAGACCACCCGGACCAACCTCGAGGTCCTGCGGACGATGCGCGACGGCTCCCGGGCCGGTTCGCTCCTGGGCGTGGTCGACCGGACCGTCACCGCGCTCGGGGCGCGCCGCCTCGCCGAGTGGCTGCTCGCGCCGCTGCTGGACCTGGAGGCCATCCGCGCCCGGCAGGACGCTGTCGAGGAGCTCTCCACCAAGGCCGTCTGGCGCGAGGCCTGGGCGGGGCTCCTCCGCCAGGTAGCGGACCTGGAGCGCATCCTCGGGCGGCTCGCCACCGGCCTGGGCACGCCCCGCGACCTCGCCGGCCTCGGCCGGAGCCTGGCGGTGCTCCCGGACCTGGCCACCGCGCTCGAGGGCTGCCGGGCCGGGCGGTGGCGGACCCTGGCCGCGCCGCTCCGTGGCTTCGAGCCGCTCGCTGCCCGGCTGCAGCGCGCGCTGGTGGACACGCCGCCGGCGGACCTGGACGAGGGCGGCTTCATCCGGCCCGGCTACTCGGACGAGCTGGACGCGCTCGTCGCCCTGGCCACCGACGGCCGGAGCACGCTGGTGGACCTCGAGCGGCGCGAGCGCGCGCGCACCGGCATCGGGAGCCTCAAGGTGCGGTACACCCGGGTGTTCGGCTACTTCTTCGAGGTCACCCGGTCCAACCTGCACCTCGTCCCGGAAGGCTGGGAGCGCCGGCAAACCATGGTCGGCGCCGAGCGGTTCGTCACCCCGGAGCTGAAGACCTTCGAGGCCCAGGTGCTGGGGGCGGACGAGAAGCGCATCGGCCTCGAGCGGGCGCTGTTCGACGAGCTCCGGGACGCGGTGCTCGCCCGGGCCGGGGCGCTTCGGGCCGCTGCCGACGCTCTGGCCGCCACCGATGCGCTGACGTCCCTGGCCCGGGTGGCAGCCGAGAATGGTTACTGCCGCCCGGTGGTGGACGACTCGGACGTTCTCGAGCTCGAGAAATCCCGGCACCCGGTGGTGGAGCGGCGGGTGTCGGCCGAGCCCTTCGTCCCCAACGACCTTACCCTCGACCGCACGCGGTCCCAGCTGATCGTCCTCACCGGGCCGAACATGGCGGGGAAGAGCACCCTGCTCCGGCAGGTGGCGCTCACCGTGCTGCTCGCCCAGGCGGGAAGCTTCGTCCCGGCGTCGCGGGCACGCATCGGACGGGTGGACCGCATCTTCACCCGGGTGGGCGCCTCCGACGACCTCGCCCGCGGCCAGTCCACCTTCATGGTGGAGATGGCGGAGACCGCGGCCATCCTCCACCACGCCACCGAGCGGAGCCTGGTGGTGCTGGACGAGATCGGCCGGGGCACGTCCACCTTCGACGGCCTGTCCATTGCCTGGGCCGTCGCCGAGCACCTGCACGACGCCATCGGCGCCCGGACGCTCTTCGCCACGCACTACCACGAGCTGGTCGAGCTGGCCCGGACCCATCCGCGGGTGCGGAACCTCTCGATGGGCGTCCGTGAGTCGGCGGGGAAGGTGGTGTTCCTCCGGACGGTGGTCGAGGGCGGGGCGAGCAAGAGCTACGGCATCGAGGTGGCGCGGCTGGCCGGGCTACCGGGGAGCGTCCTGCGCCGGGCGCGCGAGGTGCTCCGGAGGCTGGAGACGGAGGGCGCTCCACGGCCGGGGCTGGTGCGGGTGGACGAGGCCCAGCTCCCGCTCCGGCTCGAGGACGGCGGCCCGCCCACGCTCCTTTCCGAGGATGTCACCCCGGACGGGCCTTCGGTCGAGTCCGAGGTCCTCGCGGCACTGTGGGACGTGAAGCTCGACGAGACGACGCCCCTCCAGGCCCTCGCCCTGCTCGCCCGGCTCCAGGCGGAGCTCGGCGGCCGCCAGGGCTGACCGCCGGCCCGCGATCCGGTCCGGGCACGCCCGCGGCGAAAAATTTGCCGAGGCGATCAGGCCGAGTTCACATGGCTGTAGTCGTGAATCCTACCTGCCTGGCCGTGGCCCTCTGTCTGTTCGCGTTGCCCGCGATCGCCGCTCCCGAGCCGGCAGAGCAGGCCTACCAGGCCGCGCGAAAGGGCTACTACGCGCTGAAGAGGGATCCGAAGCGCCGGAAGTTCCGCGACAGCTGGCTCACCGTGGCCCACCGGTTCGAGGCCGTGGCGAAGAAGTACCCGAAGAGCGCCCGCGCGCCGGACTCGCTCTTCACCTCCGGGCAGCTCCTGTCCGACCTGAGCCGGATCAGCCTCCTCGCAGAGGATGCCACGGCCTCGATGGAGGACTACCGCACGCTGCTCGAGGGCTACCCGCGCAGCTCGCTCGCCGACGACGCGGCCCTCGCCCTGGCCCGGGCGTACCTCGAGCGCGACCAGCCCGACGCCGCCCGCAAGGTGCTCCAGCGCGCCGCACAGCTTCCGCGGGGAGACCAGACCATACGCCTCCGCGCCCTGGCCGCCTCGCTCCCGCCCGAGTCGAAGGACTCCGGCAGGAAGGCGGGGAGGGGCGAGGCGGCCGCGAAGCGCGAGCCCCCCGCGGCCGATGCCCGTACCGCGACGGGCCGAGACACACCCGCCGAGGATGGTCGGAGCGACCAACACCCCGCATCGACGTCTCGCGGCTCCGAGGCGCGCCCGGTCCCGGCGACCCGCTCCGGCACGGACGCGCGGTCCGGCGCCGCCCTCACGGTGCACCAGGCACCAACCCATCCGGTCGAGACACCCGAGTGGCTGAAGCAGGTGACGTCGGCAAAGGCCGACTCCTCCGAGGAAGAGACAACCTCCAACAGCGGCGAGGGCGAGGAGCACTCCGAGGAGACGGTCTCCGTCGAGCGGACCGTCGAGTCACCCCGGTCCAGCGCGGCGAGCGAGTCCGACCGGCGCCGGACCGTCGCCGGGACTCCGCCGCCCGCGGTCGAGACAGCGCGTCCAGCGGGCCCGCCCGACGCCGGTGCGCTCCTCGCGCAGGCCCCGCCCACACAGGTCCGGGAGCGGCTCCGGGCCATCCGCAAGCGGGGGCCGAGCGAGGTGACGCTCGCCGAGCAACTGGGGCTCAAGGTGCGCCGGGTGGTCATCGACCCCGGGCACGGCGGGCACGACACGGGCACCATCGGGGCCGACGGCACCCGCGAGAAGGACGTCGCCCTCGCCATCGCCAAGAAGCTCCGGACGGTCCTCACCGAGCAGGGCCTCGAGGTGGTCCTCACCCGCGAGACCGACCACTTCGTGCGGCTCGAGGAGCGTGCGCGGCTGGCCAACGTGGCCCGGGGCGACCTCTTCATCTCCGTGCACTGCAACTCGCTCCCGCAGCGTCAGATCCGCGGCATCGAGACCTACACCCTCAACCTCGCCTCGGACCGGTACGCCATCCGGCTCGCCGCGCGCGAGAACGCCACGTCCGAGAAGGGGATGTCGGACCTCCAGTTCCTCCTCGCCGACCTGGCCACCCGGGCCAACACCGAGGAGTCGGCCCGGCTTGCGACCCAGGTCCAGTCGGGCCTGGTCTCCACCTTGCGGAGCAAGGACAGGAGGATCCGCGATCTCGGCACCAAGGAGGCGCTCTTCTACGTGCTCCTCGGGACCAAGATGCCCGCCATCCTGGTGGAGACCGGCTTCCTCTCCAACTCCGACGAGGAGAAGCGCCTCGGCTCGCCCGACTATCAGCAGGAGGTCGCCCGGGCCATCGCCGCCGGCGTCCAGGACTTCCTCGGGAACCGGGAGCGGCTGGCCAAGGCAAACTAGCCACCATGTCGACACCGCGCGCCGGGCGCTATCCTCGCCGCGAGTCCGTCCTGCCGTGTCCGTCGATCCTCACGCGCTTCCCGCCACGCCCGCCCGCGTCTGCTCCCAGACGCTGGTCGCGTCCATCCCGCCCTTCCCGGCGAAGGGGAGCCTCGGGGTGCGGATGCGCCTGCACCGGACCGAGTCGCTCAGCCGCATTCGTGCCTTTCACGTGGGCGGGGGCGCCGGGCTCTCCACCGCGCGGCTGGTGACCGCCGCATCCGACGCCGCGCTCGGGGCTCTGTGGGACGTGCTTGCGCCCGCCCACAAGCTCGAGGGCGCGGTGCTGGTCGGGGTCGGCGGGACCGGACGGCGCGAGATGAGCCCCGGCTCCGACTGGGACCTCCTCCTCCTCCACACCGGACGGGGCGAGGTGGCGAGCTTCGCCCGGGCCTTCTCCACCGCACTCTGGGACGCCCGCGTTCATCTGGGCTGGAGCGTGCGGACCCTGGGCGAAGCGGCCAGCGCGGCGCGGGAGGACACCGACTTCCGCACCGCGCTGCTCGACGCCCGGCGCATCGCCGGAGATGGCAGGCTCTGGGGGCGGACCGAGCGCTCCCTGCTCGCCGACCAGCGCACCCGCGACGGGGACGCCTTCGTCCAGGCCAAGGCGTCCGAGCTCCGCGCCCGGCGCGAGAAGTTCGGGGATACCGTCTTCCTCCTCGAACCCAACGTGAAGCAGGGGCAGGGCGGGCTCCGGGACCTCGAGGCCGCGCTCTGGGTGGCCCAGGTCCGTTTCCAGGTGCGGACGCTGGGGCAGCTGCTCGAGCGCGGGGTCCTCTCCCGGCAAGACGTGGCCGAGGCCCGCGCCGCCCGCGACTTCCTGATGCGCGTCCGCCATGCCGCGCACCTCGCCACCGGGCGCAAGGAGGACCGGCTCACCTTCGAGCTGCAGGCGAGCCTCTCGCAGGAGCTGGGCTACCGCACCGGGCCCGAGGGCGCGGCGGTGGAGCGATTCATGCGCCACGTCTACCTCGCCGCCGGCACCCTGCGCCGGGTGAGCGACGCGGTTCTGGCCCGGGCCGAGGAGGAGCGCGCGCCCCGGCGCATCTTTCGCTCCGAGCGCAAGGTGGGGCACTTCAAGGTGTTCCGCGGCCGGCTCACCGTGGACGACGGCACGCTGTTCCAGCGCGCGCCCGCCGAGGTGGTGCGGCTGTTCCAGCACGCGGGCGAGTTCGGCGTCCCCATCTACAGCTGGGCACGGGAGCGCATCGCCGAGGCGCTGCCGGCACTGGGGGCCGCCCGCGGCGACCCCGAGGTGGTGGAGGCGCTCAAGGCGCTGTTCCTTTCCCCGGCGGAGCGGGGGGCGGTGCTGGACGAGATGCACGCGCTCGGCGTGCTCGGGGCGCTGGTGCCCGAGTTCGGGCGCATCACCGCGCACCACCAGAACGACCTGTACCACGTGTACACGGTGGACGTTCACACCCTCCGGGCCCTCCGGCGGCTGTACGCGCTGCGTGCCGGGGACCTGGTGGACGTCGAGCCGGAGCTCGGGCGGATGCTCGCCGACCTCGAGGATCCGCTGCCGCTCTACCTCGGCATGCTGCTCCACGACGCCGGGAAGGGGCTGGGCGGCGATCACTCCATCCGCGGGCGCGAGCTGATGGCCACGCTCGGCGAGCGGCTCGGGCTCACCCCGCGGCAGCGGGAGGTCGCCGAGTTCCTCGTCCTGCACCACCTGACGATGAGCCAGACCGCGCAGCGGCGGGACCTCTCGGACCCGGAGCTCATCCGCTGGTTCGCCGAGCTGTGCGGGGACGTGGAGAAGCTCGGCGCGCTGTACCTCCTCACCTGGGCCGACATGTCCTCGGTCGCGCCGGGGATGTGGAATGCCTGGCGCGCGGGGCTGGTCCATGAGCTGTACCAGAAGGCCCACGCGGTGCTGTCGGGGAAGGGGGGCCCGGAGCGGTCGGCGCGCGAGGCCTTCGCCGACGCCTGGACCCGAGCGCTGGGGACCGACGAGGCCTCGCGGCTGCTCGCCTCGCTCCCCGACCGGTACTTCGACGCGACCCCGCCCGCGGACGCGCTCCGCCACGCGGTGCTCCTGCGGCGGGCCCGGCGCTTCCCCATCGCCGCGGTGCTCCGGAGGACGCTGGAGGGGCACGCCGAGGTGCACGTCGCCGCGCCGGATGCGCCGGGGCTCCTCGCCACCTGGAGCGGAGTCCTCGCTGCGCACGGCCTGGACATCCTCTCGGCGCGCATCGTCTCCACCGCGGACGGCTACGCCCTCGACGTCTTCGAGGTGCGCGGACGGGCAGGGCGGCCCGTGGAGCGCACCCGCTGGCGCCGGGCCAGGGCGGACCTCGTCGCCGCAGCGCGGGGAAAGCTCGACGTCCCGGCGCTGCTGGCGAGGCGGCGGGGGGGGAAGCTCCTCCACCGGGCGATGCCGCCGGTGGCCACCCGGGTGAGCGTGGACAACCGCGCCTCGCAGCGCTTCACCGTGGTGGATGTGCGAGGCGAGGACCGGCTCGGGTTGCTGCACGACCTGGCGGCGGCGCTGGCGGGCGCACGGCTGGAGATCGCCGTGGCCAAGGTCGCGACCGAGGCCAACCGGGCCATCGACTCGTTCTACGTGACCCGCGGGGGCGAGAAGCTCACCGACCTGGCGGAGGTCGAGACCGTCCGGGCGCAGCTCGCGGCTGCCGTTCCTGCTCCCATGGTTGAGGGGTAGCCAGGCGACCGATCCCTCCGTGCCACCCGCCCTGGGCCGTGCGCTCCCTCGGGGCGGAATGAATCCGGCGTGCGGCGGGTTAAGATGAGACAGGCCAGGAGCTTCGGACCCTGGGACCGGTGCATCGGTCAAGTTGCCGAAAAGTCGGGAACTTTCACTGGCGCCGGCCACAGGGAAGCGACAGCTTTCGGTCGAATCCCTGGCTGTGCACGGGTCTTGCTTGCGTTTCCCGTGCGCTGTTGCACCTTGCGTCCTAAGGAGCGGAGCGAGGGCTGGTCGGCGTGGCCGCGAAGGGAGACAGGAAAGCAAATGACGGACAAGGACAACAAGGGAAGCATGACCGTGGCGGAGGCCGGCAGGAAGGGCGGCGAGACGGTCCGGAACGAGCGCGGCCGGGAGTTCTACGAGACGATCGGCAGAAAGGGCGGGGCGACCGTCAAGGCGGAGCGCGGGCGCGCGTTCTACGAGGAGATCGGTCGCAAGGGCGGCGAGACGGTGAAGGCCGAGCGCGGCGCCAAGTTCTACGAGGAGATCGGCAAGAAGGGCGGCGACCGGGTGAAGGCCACCCGGGGGCCCAACTTCTACGAGGAGATCGGCCGCAAGGGTGGGCAGAAGGTCAAGAAGCTCATCGAAGAGGGAAAGCGGGCGGCTCGCGAGGCGGCTGCACTGGCCGGGAACACCGGACACGAGCCCCCGAAGGGTTGATATTCGGGGGGCGTGACCGCGCCCCTCGTTCCGGTCGACGGACAGCATCCGCAGCCGAGGACGGTCGAGCATGCCGTGCAGGCGCTCCAGGACGGCGAGCTCCTCGGCTACCCCAGTGACACCACGTACGCCCTCGGCTGCGATGCCCATCAGCGCCGCGCCGTGGAGCGGCTGGCGCAGCTCAAGCACCGGGACCCGAAGAAGCCGTTCGCCCTGCTGGTGGCCGACCTCTCGGACCTCGCGCGCTACGCCCAGCTGAGCAACTTCGCCTATCGGGTCCTGCGGCAGCTCGCCCCCGGACCGTTCACCTTCGTGCTCCCCGCCACCCGGCTCGTCCCGGAGCTGCTCCTGCACCGAAAGCGCGAGGTCGGCCTCCGGATCCCGGATGCGCCGGTGGCCCGGGCTCTGGTGACGGGGCTGGGCCGGCCGCTGGTGACCACCACTGCCACCGCGTTGGAGGAGCGGCTCGACGGGGGCCGCGGGCGCACCGTCCGGGTCGAGGGTGAGCCGCTGTCCGACGCTGGCGAGGTGCGCGACGTCTACGGCCACGCGCTCGCCCAGGTGCTCGACGCCGGACCGCTGCCTGGCGATCCCAGCACCGTCCTCTCGCTCATGGGGGACAGCATCGAGGTGCTGCGTCAGGGCGTGGGCGTGGTTGCTGGACTGTAGAAAAGTTCTCCCCGGCCCAGACAGGGCTACCGTGCGAGGCGCCGAATGCCCGCATCGCCGAGCCCGCTGGAGCCGTACCTCGACGTGTTCGTCGCCTACTTGAGGGCAGAGCGCGGGCTGTCCCCGAGGACGGTGGAGGCGTACGCCAGGGACCTGGTCGGGTATCTGGAATCGCTCCGGGCATCGCGTGTTCGGGCGCCCGGCGCGGTCAGGCAGGAGCACGTGCGAGGGCACCTGGCCACGCTCGGCCGCCGGCTCTCCCCGCGGAGCCAGGCCCGCCACCTGGCGGCCATCCGCATGTTCCATCGGTTCCTGGTGGCCGAGCGCCACGCGCCGGACGACCCCACCGAGCAGGTGGAGACGCCCCGGCAGTCCCGCCGGCTGCCGGTCTTCCTCACGCTCGACGAGGTGGAGGCGCTCCTCGACGCGCCCAGGGACACCACGGCCGCCGGGCTGCGCGACCGAGCGATGCTGCACGTGCTCTACGCCACCGGGCTCCGGGTCAGCGAGCTGGTGGGCCTGACGGTCAACTCGGTCCAGCTCGACGCCGGATACCTCATCGCCCGCGGCAAGGGTGACAAGGAGCGGCTGGTCCCGCTCGGGCGGCGCGCCGTCGCCGAGGTCCGCGCCTGGCTCGGCCGGGGGCGTCCCCAGCTTCTCCGCGGGCGCGCCTCGCGGGCCCTCTTCGTCGGCCCACGAGGGACTGCGCTGACCCGCCAGGGAGTGTGGAAGCTGCTCCGCCGGCATGCGCTCGCCGCTGGCATCCGGAAGCCGCTGAGCCCCCACAAGCTCCGCCACTCGTTCGCCACCCACCTCGTCGAGCGTGGGGCGGACCTCCGGGTGGTGCAGGCGATGCTCGGCCACGCCGACCTGGCCACCACCCAGATCTACACCCACGTGGACGGACGCCGGCTGCGGGCGGTCTACGACGCCGCCCACCCGCGCAGCCGGAGCGGTTAAGGTGCGCCGCTCCGCACCATGCGCATCCTGTCCGGCATCCAGTCCTCGGGGAAGCAGCACATCGGCAACTACTACGGCGCGCTCCGTCAGTTCGTGGCCCTGCAGAACCGGGGCGAGGCCCTCTACTTCATCGCCAATCTCCACGCCCTGACGACGGTGCGCGACCCGGCCGCCGCCGCCGCCCTGACCCGCGAGACGGCAATGGCCTTCCTCGCGCTCGGGCTCGATCCCGCGAAGGCCATCCTCTTCCGGCAGAGCGACGTCCCGGAGATCACCGAGCTGTACTGGATTCTCGGGACGGTCGTGCCGCTGTCCAACCTCGACCGCGCCCACAGCTACAAGGACAAGCTCGCCCGCGGCATCTCGGCGGATTTCGGGCTCTTTGCCTACCCGGTGCTGATGGCGGCCGACATCCTCGTCTACGGCTCCGACCTGGTCCCGGTGGGGAGAGACCAGGTGCAGCACCTCGAGTTCGCCCGCGACTGGGCCACCAAGTTCAACCTCACCTACGTCCCGGGCTACGACCCGGCGGACCCGACGGGAGCAAGGACCGGCAAGCCCGGCGTCCTCAAGCTCCCCGAGGCGCTGGTGCAGGAGGCGACCGCCGTGGTCCCGGGCACCGACGGGCAGAAGATGTCCAAGTCCTACAACAACACCATCGACCTCTTCGGCGAGGAGGGCGAGGTGAAGAAGCGGATCATGGGCATCAAGACCGACAGCACTCCGGTCGAGGCCCCCAAGCCGGTGGACACCCCGCTGTACCAGCTCCTGAAAGTCATGCTGCCGGAGAGCGAGTTCGCGGCGGTGGACCGGTCCTGGCGCGAGGGTGGCAAGGGGTACGGCGACTTCAAGAAGACGCTCCTCGCCGCCTACCACGCCACGTTCGACGCGCCGCGGGCCCGTTACCAGGCGCTGGAGAAGGATCCGGGGGCAGTGGACGCCATCCTCCGTGCCGGGGCGGAGCGGGCCCGGGCGGTCGCCGCTCCGGTCATCGGCCGGGTCCGGCAGGCGGTGGGGATCGAGCGTTGACCCTCCGCGGATGGGGCTGGTAGGGCCTCGCGCACGGTGCCCACCCATTCAAAGACCCCGGCGGAGGACGTCGCGCAGGCGGGCGCCGCCGGGCTCCACCCCGGCCTGCAAGTCAAGCTGCCCAGCTTCGAGGGCCCGCTCGATCTGCTGCTGCACCTCATCCGCGAGCACAAGCTCGACGTCTTCGACATCCCCATCGCGCTCATCGCCGAGAAGTACAACCGGTCCCTGGCCGAGATGGTGGCGCTGGACCTGGACGTCGCCGGGGAGTTCCTGGTGATGGCGGCGACGCTGGCGCACATCAAGAGCCGGCTCCTGCTCCCGCGCACCGAGTCGCCGACCGAGGCCGGGGAGGACGCGGAGGAGCCGGGCGATCCTCGGGCCGAGCTGGTCCGCCGGCTGCTCGAGTACCAGAAGTACAAGGACGTGGCACGCCAGCTGGCCGAGAACGCGCTGCTCGATCGCGACGTCTTCGCCCGGCGCATCACCCCGGCGGCCGCGGCCCGGGTCGAGTCGGCAGCCCTGGCCGAGGTGAGCGTCTACCGGCTGATCGAGGCGCTGGACCGGGTGCTCAAGGCGCTCGAGCCGCGGGTGGGCCACGAGGTGGTGCGCGATCAGCTCACCCTCTCCGCGGCAATGCAGGGCATCGGCGCACGGCTCCACCCCGGGGAGCGCGTCTCGTTCTTCCAGCTGTTCGAGGGTCAAAGGACCCGTGGCGCGGTGGTGGTCACCTTCCTCGCGCTCCTCGAGATGGTGAAGCTGCGGCTGCTCCGGGTGAACCAGGACGAGGGGTCGAAGGACATCTGGGTGTCGGCCGAGGCCGGTGCACTCGAGGGCGGGACCCCGGAGGTCGACGAGCGTGAGTACTCCTGAGAAGCCGGGCGAGGGCGGCCAGCACCCTGGCTCGGCGGTGCCGTTCAGCGAGGCCGAGGTCCAGTCGGTGGCCCAGCCGGCGGCGGATGCCGAGCTGGACGACGTCGAGCCCGCGGAGATCGACGAGCAGCCGGTGGAGTTCGAGCCGTTCGACCGGCTGGTCCAGCGGAGCCGGCGGCTGTCGGCGGAGCGGGTGCGAACCGTGGTCGAGTCGCTCCTCTTCGTCACCGACAAGCCGGTGACCATGGACCAGCTGCACGAGGCGACCGGCATCGATCGCCCGCGGCTGCAGGTGGCGCTGGAACAGCTCGGTGACCTCCACCGCGAAGGGGTGAGCGGCACCGTGCTCACCGAGGTGGCGGGTGGCTGGCAGCTCCGCACCGACCCGGACAGTGGCGAGTTCGTCCGGCGCTTCCTCCGAGTGAAGCCGCACCGGCTCACGCGGGCCGCGCTGGAGACGCTGGCGATCATCGCCTACCGTCAGCCGGTGACCCGGCCGGAGATCGAGGACGTGCGTGGCGTAGATTCGGGCGCGGTGGTCAAGGCCCTCCTCGAGCGGCGGCTGATCAAGATCCTCGGGAAGAAGGACGAGGTCGGCCGGCCCATCCTCTACGGAACGACGCGCGAGTTCCTCGAGTTCTTCGCCCTGAAGGACCTCTCGGCACTGCCCACGCTCCGCGAGTTCCACGAACTCTCCGAGGAGCACCGCACCCTGGTCGACAAGGAGGCGCCGGCGCCCCCCGGGCCCGAGAACCTGGTCGAGGAGCTTGCCGACCCGACCTTCGAGCAGGGCCTCGAGGCGGCCTCCCCGGGCGCGGAGGAGGCGATGGCGGCGCTGGAGCAGGCGATGGAGGAGGCCGAGGCGCGCTCCAGGGCGGCCGCCGCGTCGCTCGGCACCGAGTCGCCCGCACCATGTCCTCCGTCCGAGGAGACCGACCGGTGAGCGAACGGCTGCAGAAGTTCCTCGCCCGGGCGGGGGTGGCCTCGCGGCGGCACGCCGAGGGGCTGATCACCGCCGGTCGGGTGAGCGTCAACAACCAGCGCGTCACCGAGCTCGGCACCAAGGTGGAGCCGACCGACCTGGTCACGGTGGACGGCACCCTGGTGGACAAGGAGGCGCCGCCGCCGCCCGGGACCGAGAACATCGTCGAGGAGCTGGCGGACCCCACCTTCGAGCAGGGGCTCGAGGCGGCCGCGCCGGGCGCGGACGAGGCGATGGAGGCGCTGGAGCAGGCCATGGAGGAGGC
>DATKKF010000026.1:0-3207 GCA_035543115.1 Myxococcaceae bacterium | reverse complement strand
ATCGGCGTGACCGTGGCGCTCGGTGTCAGCGAGCTGGTGATGTGTCTGGGGTGCGCCTTTCTGCTCCCCAGGGGAGTGCTGGGACCGAAGGTGCTGGCCGACGGAGGCCGGGCCGTGGTCTGCGCGGTGGGGACCGGTGTCTTCTTCCATTTCCTGCCCCCGCTCACCCCCTGGCTGGGCATCCCCCTCTGCATCGTGGTCTTCGCCCTGCTCTCGGTGGCGACCGGGATGGTGCACCGGGGAGACCTGGGGCTCCTGAGGGCCCTGCTCCGCCGGGGGTCCGGGGAGGCCGCGGCCCGCTCCACGTGAGCGAGGGCATCACTCCGCACTCCGATTGAAGGTCCGGGGCCATCGCAACCCGGGACAGGTGTTCACGTTCCGGCGAGCACCGGTCCTGGGTTGATACCTTTAGGGGAAGCCCGGCATCCACCTGGACCCCGCGATGGGGGACGACGAGCGCCGTCGCCGCCTGTTCGATGGAGAGATCTTCCTCTACTCGCCCCGCCCGAGCTCGCTGGCGTTCGTGGAGTTCACCCGGGGACTGCTCCGGGAGGCCTTCGGCACGCGCGACCCGGAGACGGCGCAGGACGAGATGGAGGTCACCGCCTTCGCCGAGCTGCTGGGTCGGGTGGAGCCGCTGTTCATCCACCATCCGGAGAGTAAGCGGCTGCTCCGGGCGATGCTGGTCGACATGGGCTGCGACCCCGGGCTGACCTACTTCGACGTGCCGCGCCTGCGAAGCTCGACCAGCGATCAGTACCTGACCACCGGGATCCCCTACGCCTGGCACCCCCACCGCGACACCTGGTACTCGGCGCCGAGCTGCCACATCGACTGGTGGATTCCGGTCTACGAGCTGACGGCCGAGAACGCGATGGCCTTCCGCAGCTCACCCGCCCCGACCCGAGGCTGAACGACCTCGCGGCCAGCTCCTCGACCTCCCGCTCGGCGACCGTCGGCGGAGCCCTGGCCGGAGGCGATCCGCTCCCCGACCCGTCCGACAGGCCGGCCGCCGTCTCATGGGGCTCGCCCGAGAGCTCCACCGGGACCTACGTGACCAGCAACACCTACGGCTTCACCGTCAGGTGGTCCGGCCCAGCCTCCATCACCAGGACCCTGCACGGACTGCAGTGGACCGTGGACGCCAGCGGCACCGTACCGGCCACCGGTCGCACGGCGTCAAGGCGGGCGTGTCGCTCGCGGACGGGGCACGGTGAGCAACGCCGACCTGCTCCTCACCGTGCCGCTCACCGCCATCGTCTCCGGCACCGTCACCGCCCCCGCCGGCCCCACGATCGTCAGCCGGAGCGTGTTCCTCACCTTCGCCGACGGCGCCTGCTTCCGAGTAACGACTCCGTCGCCTGCCTCGGGCTCCCCACGGGCACGGTGTACGACTGGGGGCTCATCGCCCTCGGCCGCTACGCCAGCGTCGACGCGTTCGCCGCAACCGGGGTGCTGCCGCGCGAGGGCTTCGGGTTCGAGACGGCCACCGGCTCAGGCGCCCGGCCGGTAGATCAGCTCCCCGCCGGCGGGCGGCGGCCGGGTCTCGTAGCGCGCCACCAGTGCATCGGGGATGCGCGTCAGGTCCGTGCACCGGAGATAGTCGCGCATCGTGGTGCCGGTGCACTGCTCGTCGGTGTGCGGCGCGCCGCGCTGCTCCGCCACGTCGCCCACGTGCACCACGCGGAAGTCGATGCTGTACCGGGTCTTCCCCGAGGTGTTGGGCACGCTGGAGTGCATCTGCGCCCCGGAGAACAGGAGCATCCCTCCCACCCGTGGCAAGAGGCGGATCTGCGGGTCGAGCACGATGGGCTCGGTGGCGCGGGGCAGCGGCCGGTCGTCGGACTTCAGATTGGCCACCACGTGTGCGCCGCGGTGCTGCGCGTTCCAGACGTAGTAGTCGTACCCGGCGGAGTCGTTGGCCACCGGCCGGCCCCAGTACGCCGGGTGGAAGGCCATGGCGTTCTCCGAGGACAGCTCGAAGACCGGCATCCACCAGTTGAGCTGGCAGCTCGGCGCCGAGTACCAGGTGTCGCGGTGCGGGTGCCACGCGTAGGCGATGCCCGTGGTCAGGTACCCCTCGCTGGTGGAGCTGCGGAGCCTGGGCACGTCGAAGTAGGTCCGCTCCGGATCACAGCCCATGTCCTCGAGCAGCGCCTGGAGCAGCCGCTTGCTCTCCGGGTGGTGGATGAACTGCGGCTTCACCCGGCCCAGAAGCTCGGCGAAATCCTTGACCTCCATCTCGTGCTGCGCCGTCTCGGGGTCGCGGCTGCCGAACGCCTCCCGCAGGAGCCCGCGGGTGAACTCCACCAGCGCAAGCGACGCGCGCCGGGGTGAGTAGACGAACAGCTCCCCATCGAACACTCGGCGACGACGCTCGTCATCGCCCATCGCTGCGTCCACGTGGATGGCGTGTGGCATCTCGGGCGTTCCCCCTCAGGGACAAGAAGGCAACGAGAGTTGACCCGGAACACTCCCTGACGGGAACGGAACACCTGTGCCCGGGTCGA
Organism: Myxococcaceae bacterium; assembly: GCA_035543115.1. Lineage (GTDB taxonomy): Bacteria > Myxococcota > Myxococcia > Myxococcales > Myxococcaceae > RPRB01. The sequence continues at coordinate 697 of DATKKF010000026.1, read as the reverse complement.
GAGCCCCTCAGGCCTCGGCCGAGCCGCCCGTCCCCCGGCTGGCCAGGATTCTCAGGAACGCCCGGAAATACACCCCCGCGCTCCACAGGCTGAACACCACGCTCAGGTACGTCAGGACCTGGCCCACGGCGTTGAAGCTCACCGGCCCGCGCCAGACCCAGAGGTCGATCTCGTGCCGGTAGTGCACGCAGAGGGCGATGATCCCCACGAGCTGCAGCGCCGTCTTCCGCCTCCCTTCCTGGCCCGCGGCGATGACCAGGCCCTCGCTCGCGGCGATCTGTCGGAGCCCGGTCACCACGAACTCGCGCGAGAGCAGGAGGATCGCCACCCAGGCCGGGAAACGGCCCAGGCGCACCAGCATCACCATCGCCCCCAGGACGATGAGCTTGTCGGCGACCGGGTCGAGGAACTTGCCGATCACGGTGACCAGGCCCATCCGCCGGGCCAGCCATCCGTCGACCACGTCGGTGATCGCCGCCACCGCGAAGAGATCCAAGGAAGAACAAACCGGGCGTTCGGGCCGGAGCCGGTCTGGGGGCCCTGTCGTCTGGCCAGCGGGGGGCAGGACGAGGAAGCCAGGAGGCGCTCGGCGGAGGTGCTCAGCGCTGCCGAGGGTAGAGCAGTCCCGGGGCCTGGTGTCAGGCGGGGGTGAGTCTCGAACCTCGGACGGCGCTCAGCAGAAGTCGAGCTGGGGCGG
>DATKKF010000025.1:0-4001 GCA_035543115.1 Myxococcaceae bacterium | reverse complement strand
CTCCACCAGGGCCAGCACGATGGCGGTGGTGCCCACCTTGAGGTAGGTGGTGAGCTCCGACATGTTGGAGTCGCCCACGATGACGTGCAGCCGCCGGTACTTCTCCTCGTCGGCGTGGGGCTCGTCGCGGGTGTTGATGATGGGCCGCTTGGCCATGGTGTCGAGCCCGATCAGCGTCTCGAAGAAATCCGCCCGCTGGGAGAGCTGGTAGTCGCAGGGCTCGGTCCCGTTCTCGGAGCCGACCTTGCCCGCCCCGCAGAAGACGATGCGCGAGACCAGGAAGGGCGTCAGCCCCTCCACCAGCCGGTCGAACCCGAGCCGGCGCGAGACCAGGTAGTTCTCGTGGTAGCCGTAGCTGTTGCCCTTGCCGTCGCTGTTGTTCTTGTAGAGGAGCAGCTGCTGGTGGGCTGGCAGCGTCGCGTTGGCCGCCTCGCGGCAGCGGTCGAGCAGCCGCTCCCCGGCCTTCTCGAAGAGCACCAGGTCGCGGGCGTTGCTCACCTCGGGCGTCGAGTACTCGGGGTGCGCGCCGTCGACGTACAGGCGCCCCCCGTTGGCCAGCACCTTGTTGATGGCCCGGTTGTCCTGCTGGCTGGGGCGCTCGTGCTCCCCGCTCACCTCGAAGCCGCGGGCGTCCAGCAGCGGGTTCTCGCCGGCGTAATCCCAGAGGGCGCGCACCGGCTGCGCCGGGGGCAGCGCGTTGATCAGGAAGATGGAGTTGCCGACCGGGTCGAAGCTGGACGTGTCCCGGGCGGTGATCCCGATCTCCGTCTCGCTGCCCATGATCTTCTCGATGGCCATTCAGCTGTCCTTTCGCGACGCGCCGGGCCCTCCCCTCCCGCGGCGGGGGAGCCCCGCGACCGCGCGAGACGGCCGCCGGGCCTTCGGCGCGGCTGGCTCCCCGGGATGCCACGAGACCGGTGAGGCGGGATGGACGTCTACAGGTAGTGCCCCGTGCTGATGGTCTCGACCTTGCGCGGCTTCTTGCTCTCCCGGTCGAAGACCGGTCGGACGTGCACGATCCGCTCGCTGCGGCGGCCGGCGATCTTGGCCCAGTCGTCGGGGTTGGTCGTGTTGGGCAGGTCCTCGTTCTCCCGGAACTCGGCCTTGACCGCCTCCACCAGGTCGGCGGCGGTGAGTCCCTTCACCCCGCTGGCGATGAGCCGCTTGACCGCGATCTTCTTGGCGCGGGTGCAGACGCTCTCGATCAGGGCCCCGCTCACGAAGTCCTTGAAGTAGAGCGTCTCCTTCTCGCCGGAGGCATAGGTGACCTCGAGGAACCGGTGGGTGTCCGCGGTGGAAAACATCTCGGCGAGCGCCGCCTCGATGGCGGCCTCCGGCGTCTCCTCCGGCCGCCACGGCAGGTCCGCCCTGCAGTACTTGCTGAAGATCTCCCCGGCCGCCTCCCGGTTGGGCCGCTCGATCCGGATCTTGACGTCGAAGCGCCCCGGGCGGAGCACCGCGGGATCGATCAGGTCCTGGCGGTTGCTGGCGCCGATGACGATCACGTGGCGGAGCCCCTCCACCCCGTCCAGCTCGGCGAGAAACTGCGGCACGATAGTGCTCTCGACGTCCGAGGAGATGCCCGTGCCCCGGGTCCGGAACAGGGAATCCATCTCGTCGAAGAAGACCACCACCGGGCAGCCGGCGCTGGCCTTCTCCCGCGCGCGGGTGAAGATCTCCCGGATCTTCCGCTCCGTCTCGCCGACGTACTTGTTGAGCAGCTCGGGTCCCTTGACGTTCAGGAAGTAGGCGGGCGACGGCGTTCCCGTCCGCTCGCTGAGCTGCTGGGCGAGGGCGTTGGCCACGGCCTTGGCGATCAGGGTCTTGCCGCACCCCGGCGGCCCATAGAGGAGCACCCCCTTGGGGGGTGCGAGCTTGTGGGCGGCAAAGTGCTCGGCGTAGAGCACCGGCAGCTCCAGGGCATCCCGGATCTGCTCGATCTGCGCCCCCAGGCCCCCGATGTCGGCATAGGTGATGTTGGGAACTTCCTCGAGCACCAGGTCGGTGACCTCGGTCTTGGGCAGCCGCTCCAGCGCGAGGCCCGCTTTGGAGTCCAGCCGCAGGATGTCCCCCGCTTGGAGCGAGGCGTCCCGGACCGGATCCCCCAGCTCGACCACCCGCTCCTCATCGGCCCGGAGCGTCACCACCACCCGCTGCTCGTCGAGGCGGTCCTTGACGCGGGCGACCTCGCCCTGGGGCTCGATGCCGGCCACGCCGACGATGTTCAAGGCCTCGTTGAGGAGCACCTCGTTGCCCCGCCGCAGGCTCGCGGCGTCCACCATGGGCGCCACCTGGACCCGGAGCTTGCGTCCCGCGGTCCACACATCCACGTAGCCGTCCGCGGTGTTGCCCAGCACCGTCCCGAAGCTGACCGGCGGGGCGGCCAGCTTGTCCACCTCGGCCCTGAGCTCCGCCAGCTGCTCCTTCGCCGCCGTGAGGGCGGCCACCAGGCGATCGTTCTGCTGTCGGGCGTGGTCGAGTTCCTGCCGAGACTGGCTGAGCTTGTTGCGCAGGAACTCGAATTCCTTGGGGGTTTGCTCGAGACGCCGCCGGAGGTGGAACATCTCCTCCTCGAGCGCCTTGACCTGGGCCTGCAGGCTGTCGATGTCCATCTCGTACTGCTCGGTCGTGCGTTGGGCGTTCGCCTCGGATCGGGCGAACTGCCCGGAGAGCCTGCGCATGGTCTTGCGCAGGGGATTCAGCTTGGCGTCGTTCTCGCTCATGGAGCCTCGGTCCTGCGGACGCCGCGACCGCTCGGGCGCGGCGTCGCGCGGCTCGTGACCTCAAGGTATATTAAAGGCGTTCGAAGGGCTGTCAAGGCTTTTTTCCCGCGCCGCGCGCGGTCCGTGCACGCCCCCGAGCCGGCCAATGCCGCTCGGCCGCGGCCCCGGTGAGGAGCCCCCCAAACACACCTGGCTGGGCAATGCCCAGCCAGGTGTGGATGTCATGTCCGCTCGACCTACACCCTGCAGAGTGTCCTCCGGCACGCGGAGGATCAGTGGCTGCACGTCCCTCACCCGCCGCTGCTGCAGGTGCCGCAGCTGCCGCCCCCCCGCGAGCCGACGAATCGCGACCCGCCCTTAAAGGCGAAGGCGGAAAACTGCCTGGTCACCTTGCCGCTCTCGCACGCGGGGCAGTGCACGCGGCTGCGACTGGAGCTGACCAGCTTCTCGAAGGCGTGCCCGCATTCCTCGCAGACGAACTCGTAAATTGGCATCCCGGCTCCTCGGCTTGCGCTGCCCGGCGGGTGTCACTCGCCGCCGCGCTGGACGTAGCTCTTCACGAACTCCTCGGCATTCTCTTCCAGCACGTCGTCGATCTCGTCCACCAGGCGATCCATGTCCTCCTTCAGCTTCTTGCCCTTGTCCGCGGCCTTGGCGCTCGCCTGCCCCCCCTCGCCTGCGGGCGGGGCCTCGCTCCGCTTCTGCTTGCGCTCCTGCTCTGCCATGCACCTCCTCCTTGCCTGTCCCCCGGGGCGGGCCTAGGCAGTGGCCACCCACACCAGGTGAGACAGCTCCGGCAGTAGGATCTTGCTCAGCGCGAGCCGCACCGCCGCCTCCGAGCCAGGCAGGCAGCAGACGATGCGTCCCGTGCGCACCCCGAGCAGGGCCCGACTCATCATCGCGGCGGCCCCGATCTCGGGGAAGCTGAGCGACCGGAACAGCTCCCCGAACCCGGGGAGCAGCGTGTCCAGCATCGGGGTGATCGTCTCGATGGTGAGGTCGCGCCGGCCGATTCCCGTCCCTCCCGTGACGATCAGGCACTGCGCGGAGCCCTGGAGCAGCCGCCGGGCCGCCGCCCGGATGCGCCAGGCCTGGTTGGGGATCAGCTCGTAGTCCACCAGTCGGTGGCCGGCCTCGTCGCAGAGCTGGCGGATCAGCCGGCCGGAGGTGTCGGTCTCCACCGTGCGGCTGTCGCTCACCGTGAGCACGGCGTACCCGACGGGCCCGACCTGCCGCGCACTCGACCGATGATCCGGTGCCCCCACGCTGGCCCCTCTG
>DATKKF010000024.1:0-41371 GCA_035543115.1 Myxococcaceae bacterium | reverse complement strand
GTCACCGCCGGGGCGACACGAAAAGACTCAACTACCCGCATTGACTGGGTTCTGGGTCTGGTAGCGCGGATGCACTGGGAAGAGGCGACTCGCTTCACCCCGGAGCCTCCCATGAACCGCGACACCGTCACCCTCTTCACCGCCACCCGCCACAGCCACTCACTCGGTCTCCTCGTGGCCGGCGCCATCTTCGCCGTCATCGGCCTCGGCGGCTCCGGCGCCATCGTGCGCAACTTCGTCACCGCCGGCACCTACGCCTCGGTCGCGACCGTCACCACCCAGCACCTCGGCTGAGGAAGGACCACCGCGTGCAGCCGAGGGACCCCCGCTCGTCGACGCCGAGCACCCGTTCCTCCCACGCGCGACGCTGCTTCATGAGGAAACGTCTCGAGCGCGTCCTCGGCAAAGTCGACGACCCTCGAGTGGTAGGTGACCCCGGTGTGCCCGGCCGCATCCGCCGCGGCGCCCACGTCTAGACGAAGCTCGGCTGCCCTCCAGCTGGCCCGCAGGACAGGCGGAGGCGGCCCGCGGCCTCCCCGGGACGGCGGACCCCTGCAGCGAAGTGGCTTGCAGGCCGGTGTCACCGCCGGTTAGCACGCCGGGCGACCATGACGCGCCTTTCCATCCTCGCCCTGGCGCTCCTGCTCGCCCCGGGGCTGGCCATTGCGGCGGAGTCCAAGGAGAAGTTCCGGCTCATCGAGGTCCCCGAGCTCGAGTCCATGCAGAGGGACGCGAAGAGCCCGGTCACCGTTCTCGACGCCAACGAGGCGGAGTTCCGCGAGAGGAACGGGGTCATCCCCGGCGCCAGGCTCCTCAGCTCGTTCGACGCCTATGATCTCAGGACGGAGCTCCCGGCGGACAGGAACGCGCCGCTGGTCTTCTACTGCTCCAACAGGCTTTGAACGGCCTCCCACACGGCCGCCGGTCGGGCGGCCGAGGCGGGTTACACCCGGGTGAGCGTCCTGGCGCCCGGACTCAAGGGGTGGAAAGACGCCGGGAAGCCCACGGCGAAACCGTAGCGCGCGCCCCGGCAGGCTAGGCTCGCCGGAGTGTGTCCCCCGGGGGGCGCCAGGAGGGAGTCGCATGCACGTCCGGAACTCGATGCGGGCTGCCGCACTGGCGGCGGTCCTCGGCGGCGCCGCGTCCATGGCCGCGGGGGCGGCGAAGCCCGACGCGGCCGCAGGGAAGGTGATCTACGATCGCGAGTGCGCCAGCTGCCATGGAGCCACCGGAAAAGGCGACGGCGAGGACGCGGCCTACTACACGACCAAGCCAACGGACCTGACCAACCGGGCCGCGCTCTCCCAGCGCTCCGACGAGTTCCTCACCGCGGTCATCACCGGCGGCGGACCGGCGAAGGGCCTGTCGAAGGACATGCCCGCGGCGAAGCTGTCGCCGGCCGAGGTCCAGTCGGTGGTGGCCTACGTCCGCCAGCTCTCCGCCCCGTCCAAGGCCAAGTAGCTACCGAAAGGCGCCGGCCGCGGCCAACACCAGCTCGGTGACGCGCTCGACCGGCACGTTCTCCAGCAGCACCGCCACGCTGCCCCTCTGCCGGACGGCGTAACGCGACCCGTCGGGCTGGGTCACGGCCCGATCGGCCCCGCCGCCCAGCGCCGTGCTCCAGGCCTTCGCCAGGCGCTCGGCGCCCTCGGGGGTGGCGAAGGCCACGGCCCAGGCGACGCAGAGCTGGCTCCCCTGGCGGACCGTCTCCAGGCGGTCGCCGCGCCAGCCCCGGCCGAGCTCGCCGCCGCCGTGCAGCTCGCCGAAGAGGTTCAGGTTGGCCGCTCCGAGCGTGGTGGCGTACACCGCCGAGCTGCCCGGGATGCGGGCGGCGAGCTCGAGCCGGGCCTCCCGGGGACGTTCGTCGGCGCGGTAGAGCGCCGGGTCGAGGACCTGCGCGGTGGACCGCGGCAACCGGCGCAGGAGCGACGTCGCCCCCGGATCCTCCCGCGTCCGGAGCGCCGCCACCAGGGTGGCTCCGGAGGTGTAGGGGAAGGACAGCTGGAGCCCGAGCCATGGGACCGAGGCCTGGCCCCCGGCCATCGCCGCGCTCGCAGCGGCGGCGTCGGTGAGGAAGCTCCCCAGGTCGAGCCCCTCGTCGCCGGCTGCCCCGGCATCGCCGGCGAGCACCAGCGCCGCGACCTGCTGCGCCTGGCCCTCGATGGCCGCGGACAGCGCCAGCTGGGCATCCTCCGAGGCGCGCACCTTTCGCGAGGCCACGTCGAGGCGGATGGCCTCGTCCTGGACGGCGTGCGCCAGCTCGTGCGCGACGACCAGCGCCTGGGCGGCCAGGGGCTGATCCGACAGGAGGTACAGCCGCCGCGGGTGTGGATCGTAGAAGCCGGAGACGTTTCCGCCGTAGAGCGCCTGGGCCTCGGCGCGGAGGTCCGTTCCAGGTTCGACCAGACCCACCGCGGCCAGGGCCTCCGCAAGGCGCTCCAGCAGGTCGCCAGGGTAGTCGCGGCGGAGGACCTCCAGCAGCGCCGCGCGGGCCTCGTCTCGCGAGACCACCTTCACGTCGATCCGGGCGGGGACCGGGAGCCGCATCACCTTGCCCACCCGGGGCAGCATCTCGGCCACCAGCGCACGCAGCTCCTCGGGAGATGCGGCGCCGGCGCCCTGCATCCGTGCCATTTGCTCCGCCTCGCGGAGGAGCTCCTCGTCGTCGCCCGCCCGCGCCGGCGCCCAGGCGAGGACCGCGAGGAGGACGAGCACGGCCCGGGAGGTTCGCATCGAGGCTCCGGAAGTGTAGCCGCCGGCGCCCCCCTCATGTCGGAGCTCGGGGTGGGAATCCAGACCACCGGTGAGGGGCCGACCGTCCCGCACCGCGACCGACGGAGCGCGACTTGCCGCCGCTTCTGCCGGGGACTGAACGCATCACGCACTGGAAAGGGGCGCTGGAGGAGGTTCGGTGCCACGCTCATGCATTGACGCCCGCATGACATCCTCCCCGCCGCAGACGGAGATCCTCTCCCATCCCCAGGCCTCGGACCCGGTGAAGTCTCGCTCGACCGAGGAGCGCTTCCGAGCGCTGGTCTCCAGCGTCAAGGACTACGCCATCTTCATGCTCGACCCGTCGGGCCGCATCGAGACCTGGAACGTCGGAGCCGAGCGAACGAAGGGCTACTCCGCCGAGGAGATCGTCGGGCGGCACATGTCGACCTTCTACACGCCCGAGGACCTCGCCCGGGGCTTGCCGGCGGTGTTGCTCGCCGAGGCAGCCCGCGAGGGCCGGGTGGAGAGCGAGGGCTGGCGGGTACGCAAGGACGGGACGCGCTTCTGGGCCGATGTGGTGATCACCGCGCTGTTCGACGACCGCGGCCGGCTGACCGGCTACGCCAAGGTGACCCGCGACCTGACCGAGAAGGTCAGGGCCCAGCAGGAGCAGCTGCGGCTCGCGCACGCCGAGGAGGCGGTCCGGCTCCGGGACGAGTTCCTCTCCATCGCCGCCCACGAGCTGCGGACGCCGCTGAGCGCGGTCCAGCTGCAGCTGCAGAGCCTGCTCGAGCGGCCGGAAGGGCTGGATGCCCGCACCCGGGCGAAGGTGGAGCGGGCCTGCCGGAGCGGCGAACGGCTGGTCACGCTGGTGGACACCCTGCTCGACGTCTCCCGGATCACCACCGGGAGCTTCACCCTCAACCCGACCTGCTTCGACCTGACGGCGGCGGTACAGGAGGTGGTGGAGCGCTTCCGGGAGCACGCCGTCCGTGCGGGATCCACGGTCACCCTTCGCTCCCAGGGGCCGCTCGAGGGGTTCTGGGATCGGCTGCGGATCGAGCAGGTGGTCACCAACCTCCTCGCCAACGCCCTGAAGTACGCCGCCGGAACACCAGCCGAGCTGGTGCTGCAGGGGACCGAGCGCGAGGTGACGCTCCTGGTGTCGGACCAGGGCCCTGGCATCCCCGAGTCGGAGTGGGAGCGGATCTTCCGGCGGTTCGAACGGGCCGCTTCCATGCGCCACTTCGGCGGGCTGGGGCTGGGCCTCTACGTCGCGCGGCAGATCGTCGAGGCGCACGGGGGCGAGGTCCATCTCGCGCGCCCCGAGGCCAAGGGAGCTCACTTCGTGGTCCGTCTCCCGAGGTCGATCGACACCGGGAGGCGTGGATGAGCCACGCCGTGCTGGTGGTCGAGGACGACCTGGACATCCAGCAGGCGCTGGTGGAGATCATCGAGGAGCACGGGTTCTCCGCGGTCGGGGTGGGCGACGGTTCCGAGGCGCTGGACTTTCTTCGCCGTGCCCGGGAGCTGCCCCGCCTGATCCTCCTGGATCTCATGATGCCGCTGATGGATGGGGCGACCTTTCGCCAGGAGCAGCGCCAGGATCCGCGGCTCGCTCCCATCCCGGTGGTGGTGCTCTCGGCGTACCGGGATCTCGAGGCCCACGCGCGGGGCCTGGACGCAGTGTCGATCCTGAGGAAGCCGCCGAATGTCCGCGAGCTGGTGGCTGTGCTCCGCGCTCACTGCTGAGGCGCGGCGCCGGTCGGCGCGCGGGCCACGCCAGTGACGAGCAGGTCCCGGGCGCGCTGGAGTGCCTGACGCCGATCGAGCAGCACCCGCCGGAGATCGGGGGCGAGCCCGTCGAGCCGGCCGAGGTCGTGGGCCGAGAGCTGGGCGGCGAGCGCGGCGTCGATCACCGCCGGAGGAGCCTCGAGCGCCACCCCGAGCAGCCGGGCCGCCTTGTGCCGTTCGCCCTCGAGCACCACGGCGGGGTCTCCCACCGCCTTCACCAGCCTCCCCTCCTCTCCGCTCGCCCTCCGCCCCCCACGGCGCCCGGGGAGCAGCGCCCCGAGGGTGGCCAGCACGGCGATGAGTGCCAGGCCGCGCAGCGCGAGGCGCCGGTGCCGCTCGGTCTCGAGCACCGCCAGCGAGAGCTCGGCGTCGAGCGCGGCCTCGCGCCGCGCGAGGGCGCTCGTCCCAGGCGCTGGGGCCGGACGCGTCGCGGCGCGGTAGCCGGTCTCGAGCGTCTGCAGCTGGGCGTCAGTGTACGCCCCGAACGACGAGGTCACGCTCTGCTTCCTCAGCCACCAGGCCCCCCCGGCCGCCAGCACCGCGAGGGCCACGAACACGAGCCGGCGCATGGACGGAGAAGTCTAGGCCAGGCGCTCTCGAAACGTCTGTCCTGTCCCGGTGCGAGGCCCTACAGTCCACCGCGGCGGCGCCCCTGGCCCGCCGGTCTCCGTCCGTTAGCCCGGATGGAGCTCTCGGTTCACCTTGCTCCGGGAGGGGAGCAGCTGCCATGAACCTTTCGTCGGTGAAGTGCATCATCTCCGGCGCAGGCCAGGGGCTCGGCCGCCACTTCGCCCTGCGCCTCTGCCAGGCCGGCGCCCAGGTCGCCATCGGGGACGTGAACCCGCAGGGCCTCGCGGACACGCTGGAGGCCGCGCGGGGGACCGGCGGCAAGCTTTACGCCCGGCTGCTCGACGTCTCGCAGGAGCAGGACGTGCGGGCCTTCGTCGAGTGGGCGCACGGGGCGATGGGCGGCCTGAACGCGGTGGTGAACAACGCCGGCATCCTCCGCGACGGGCTGCTGGTGAAGAAGGACCGGCACACCGGCGAGGTGACGGTGCTGTCGAAGGAGCAGTGGGACGCCGTGCTGGCGGTGAACCTCACCGGCGCCACGCTGCTGGTCCGCGAGGCAGTGCGGAAGATGGTCGAGACCGGCACCCGGCCCGGCGTGGTGGTCAGCATGTCGAGCATCGCCCGCCACGGAAACCGCGGGCAGTCGAACTACGTCGCGGCCAAGGCTGCCCTGGCGGCGAACACCTTCACCTGGGCGCGCGAGTTCGGGCCGTTCGGCATCCGGGCCACGGCGGTGGCCCCGGGGATGATCGACACCCCGATGACCCGGGGGATGAACGCCCGGGCACGCGAATCCCTGGTCTCGGCCATCCCGGTGGGGCGCATCGGAGAGCCCGAGGACATCTGGCTCGCGGTGCGATTCTGCATCGAGTGCGACTACTTCAACGGGCGCACCGTGGACGTGGACGGCGGTCTCACGATGTAGTGGACAACATGAAGATCGAGACCACCGGAGACGTCGCCGTCCTCCCGATGCGGGCCGGCAAGGCGAACGCCATCGGAGCGGCGTTCCTGGACCGGCTTTCTGCCCAGCTCGATGCGGTGGAGTCCTCGAGAGCGAGGGCGCTGGTGCTGACCGGAGAGGGGAGGGCCTTCTCCGCCGGGCTCGACCTACCCGAGCTGAGCGCGCTCGATCCGTCCGGACTGGAGCGCTTCATCCGGCGCTTCTCCGAGGTGATGCTGCGGGTCTTCGCGCTGCCGGTGCCGGTGGTCGCGGCCATCAACGGACACGCCATCGCCGGCGGGTGCGTGCTCGCGATGCAGGCCGACGTCCGCCTCGCCGCGGCCGGGGACTACCGCCTCGGCCTGAACGAGGTGCAGATCGGGCTCGGGCTTCCGGCGGTGGTCCTCGAGACCTTGCGCTGCCAGGTGTCGCCCCAGGCGCTCGGACCGGTGGCGCTCGAGGGGCGACTCCTCGTCCCGGAGGAGGCACAGGCGCTGGGACTGGTGGAGGCGGTGGTCCCGCCGGAGCAGCTGCTGGAGCAGGCACGGTCCCGCGCCGCGGCGCTCGGCGCGCTGCCCCGGCCGGCGTTCCAGGAGATCAAGCAGTCGCTCCGGGGACCGGTGGTGGAGACGGTTCGCCGGGTCGAGCGCGAGGACGCACGCCACTGGGTGGAGACGGCCTTCAGCGCCTCGGCCCGCGAGCGCCTGGCCGAGGTGGTGGCCCGGCTGACCCGCCCGCGCTGAGGGCTTCGCTCACCAGACGCGTACCCGCTGCTCGGGCGACAGGTACAGCTGCTGGCCCGGGGTGACCGCGAAGGCCAGGTACCAGGCGTCGAGGTTCCGGACGGTCAACGCGCGGTAGTGGTCGGGAGCGTGTCCGTCGGTGATCAGCCTCTGCCGCTGCAGCGGCTCGCGGGCCTTCGCCCGCCAGTTCTGGGCGTAGGCGAGGAAGAACTGCTGCTCGCCGCTGAACCCGGACACCTCGGGCGGCTCCCGGCCGCCGAGTGACGCGCGCCATCCGTCGTGCGCAGCGGCGAGACCGGCGACGTCGGCGATGTTCTCGCTCAGCGTCTGCTTGCCGTTGACGTGCAGGTCGGGGAAGGGGTGGTAGGCGTCGAACTGGGCGGCGAGCCGCGCCCCGGACTGCTCGAACTTCGCGAAGTCCGCCGGGGTCCACCAGTTCCGGAGCCGACCCTCGGCGTCGAACATCGCGCCCTGGTCGTCGAAGCTGTGGCTGATCTCGTGCCCGATGACGGTCCCGATGGCGCCGTAGTTCGCCGCCGACGGAGCCCGGGGGTCGAAGAACGGCGGCTCGAGGATGCCCGCGGGGAAGTTGAGGCCATTCAGGAGCGGCAGGTTCACCGCGTTCACCGTCTGTGGCTCCATGCACCACTGGGACCTGTCCACCGGCTGGCCGAGCTGGGCGAGGTGACGGCGGTAGTCGAAGAGGCTGGCCCGCTGCATGTTGCCCAGCAGGTCCGCGCGCGAGATCTCGAGCCCGGCATAGTCTACCCACCGCTCCGGGTACCCGACGCCGACCTGAAGAGTCCTGACCTTCTCCCGGGCCCGGGCCTTGGTCTCGGGAGCCATCCACTCGAGCGTCTCGATGCGTCGATCGAACCCGGTGATGATCTGCCGGACCAGGTCCTCGATCTGGGCCTTGGTCGAGGCCGGGAAGTAGCGCGCGACGTACAGCTTGCCGACGGCGTCACCCATGCCGGCCTCCTCGCGGAATCCCACCTCCTTCGAGCGGATCTCGCTGACTGCCTCGACGGCGCGCTTCCACCGTGCGCTCAGCTCGGGAGTCCCGGCCAGGGTCTTGCCGTAGAAGTCGAAGGCCTCCTCCACGAACGCTCGTGGAAGGAGCGGGGCCTGGCGGTCGACGGTGTGGAAGGTCATCCACGCCCTCCACGTCGAGAGCGGGACCTGCTTCACCAGGGCGGCGAGGCCGGTCACCGCGGCCGGATGCCAGACCACGAGGCTCTGTTGCTGCTGAAGCCCCGCGGCGGTGAAGAACGCCGGCCAGTCCAGCCCCGGCGCCCGGCGGGTGAACTCGGTCCGCTTCCACGCCGCCGCCCTGCGAACCTCGAGCGACTCCCCACGGGTGGCGTGCACCCGTGCCATCCGGGTCTCGAGGTCGAGGATGCGGCCGGCCTGTTGCTCCGCCCCGGCGCTCCCCGCGAGCTGGAGCACGCGCGCGATGTGGGCGCGGTAGTGGTCGCGGGTGGCGGCCATCTTGGGGTTGGTGGAGAGGTAGTACTCGCGGTCGGGCATCCCCAGCCCCCCCTGGAACAGGTAGCCGACGTACACCGTGGGCTGGTTCAGGTCGGGCGCCACCCAGAGGCCGAAGAGCCGGCTGGTGTGGAAGTGGGTGGCGTTGAGCGCGTCCACGTCGGTCCGGAGCTCCGCGCCGAGCGCCCGGGCCAGTGCGCGTCGGTCCTTGAGCCCGGCGATCGCGGCGAGCTGTGGGCGCAGCGGCCCGAGGCCGCGGGCCTCCACCGCCGCCTCGTCGAGGTAGCTCGTGTACAGGTCTCCGACCTTCCGCTCCTCGGAGCCTGCCGGAGCGCTTCCGCTGGCGGCGTCGTCGAGCACCGCGCGCGTGCGCTGCATCGACTGGGCGTTGAGGATGTTGAACGTTCCCCAGCGGCTGGCGTCGGCAGGGATCTCGGTGGTCTTCACCCAGGTCCCATTGGCGTAGAGAAAGAAGTCGTCCCCCGGAGCGACCGAGCGGTCCATCCCGGCGACGTCGATCCCGTGGGTGCCAGCGTCGGACGGCGCCGTGCTCCGGGCGGCGGCCCCGGCATCGGGAGGGGGAGCCGCGGCAGCCGGGGTGGGGCGCGGTGCGTTCGACGCGCAGGCGAGGCCGAGCGCCAGGAGGGGCACGGCGAGGTGGCGGATGGGCATGCCTCCCCTTCGAGCAAACGGTGGGTCCGTTGCAAGTTCTCTTCAGCCTGAGGCGAGGCGGCCGACGGGTGCAGCGAACGGCGGGGCCGGCCGGGTCGTCGGGAGGTGGCCGGGTGTGCGACAGTCCCCACAGGCCAGTGGCGTCGGGGGGTGGGGGCTGTGGCACGGTGGGCGCTGGACCGGAGCATGGAACGGGACGAGGTCATCGCCTGGGCGGTCGCCACGGGAGTGTGGCTCGGGGTGATCGCCGTGCTCCTCTGGTTGACGAGCCGGGAGCGTCGCCCAGGCCCGCGAGTGCTCGCCTGGCTCGGTCCCCGGGTGGCCGCCGGCCTCGCGTTGTGGGTCGTGGCGTTCGGCGCGACGCGGTGGGCCGAGCGAAAGCTCGGGCTCGGTGGGGAAGCGCGGAGCCGGGCCGTGCGTTCGACCGCCCCGCACTCCGGGTCCAGGCCGCGCTAGCCTCGAATCGTGCGTCACACACCCGTTGCTCGGCCGGGCTCGGCGGTGCGACTGTAGCCTGCAGCCATCTGGACGAGGAGGTCCATGAGCCAGCCCGCATCGGCGGTGATCAACGACATGAGCCTGCAGGTCGCGACCGTGAACGGGTCCGGCTCGCAGAGCGCGAACATGGTGCTGCTCCGGACGGTGTTCCAGATGGGCGTGCCGGTCTCGGGGAAGAACCTCTTCCCCTCGAACATCGCCGGGCTCCCCACCTGGTACACCATCCGCGCGAGCAAGGATGGGTGGATCGGCCGCAAGAAGGAGATCGATCTCCTGGTGGCGATGAACCCCGAGACCGCCCGCGAAGACGTTCTCTCGCTGCGGCCCGGCTCGGCGGTGGTGTTCGACGAGCCGCTGCAACTCACCGCGCTCCGCTCGGACCTGCCCTTCTATCCGGTGCCGTTCGACAAGGTGGTCCAGCCGGTCACCGGGGACGCCAAGCTCAAGAAACTACTGAAAAACATGTCGTACGTGGGCGTGGTGGCGCACCTCCTCGGCCTGGAAATGGGCGAGGTGGAGGCGGCGATCTCCAAGCAGTTCCGGAAGAAGGCCAAGGCCGCCGAGCTGAACGTGCGCGCGGCGCGCGCGGGGTTCGACTTCGGCAAGTCCTCGCTGGAGAAGCGCGACCCGTTCCAGATCCGCCGGATGGACGCCAACCGGGGGAAGCTCATCATCGACGGGAACTCGGCCGCGGCGCTGGGCGCGATGTTCGGCGGCGTCACCGTCGTGACCTGGTACCCGATCACCCCTTCCTCGTCGCTGGTGGAGACGCTCATCGGCTACATGCGCCGCTACCGGCAGGGGCCGGACGGCAAGAGCACCTTCGCCATCGTTCAGGCCGAGGACGAGCTGGCGGCGGTGGGGATGGTGGTGGGAGCGGGCTGGGCGGGTGCTCGGGCGATGACCGCCACCGCCGGCCCGGGCATCTCGCTCATGGCCGAGTTCGCCGGCCTGGCCTACTTCGCGGAGATCCCCGCGGTCATCTGGGACGTGCAGCGGGTGGGTCCGTCGACGGGCCTTCCGACGCGGACCTCCCAGGGGGACGTGCTGTCCACCGCCTTCCTCTCCCACGGAGACACCCGGCACGTTCTGCTGTTCCCCGGTTCGGTCGAGGAGTGCTTCCGCTTCGGGGTGGAGGCGTTCGACATCGCCGAGCGCTTCCAGACGCCGGTGTTCGTGATGTCGGACCTGGACCTGGGGATGAACTACTGGATGTCCGAGCCGTTCCCGTACCCCGAGAAGCCCATCGCCCGTGGCAAGGTCCTCTCCAAGGAGGACCTCGAGCGGCTGGGCGGCTTCGAGCGGTACCGCGACGTGGACGGCGACGGCGTCACCTACCGGACGCTGCCCGGCACGGATCATCCCGCGGCGGCGTACTTCACCCGCGGGACGGGCCACAACGAGAAGGCGCAGTACTCGGAGCGGCCGGATGACTGGGTGAACAACCTGGCCCGGCTGGAGCGAAAGATGGACACCGCCCGCCGTGAGCTCCCGGCGCCGGTGGTAGACGAGGCCGGGGCCGAGGTGGGTATCATCGGCTACGGCTCCTCCCACCATGCGCTCGTCGAGTCGCGCGACCAGCTGGTCGAGGAGAAGGGTCTGCGGACCGACTACATGCGGGTGCTCGCCTACCCGTTCTCGCCGGAGGTGCGGGCGTTCGTGGAGCGGCATCCACGAGTCTACGTGGTGGAGCAGAACCGGGACGGGCAGCTCGCCTCGCTTCTGAAGCTCGACCTGCCGGCGGAGCTCTTGACCCGGCTCCGCTCGGTGGCCCACATCCCCGGGCTGCCGCTGGATGCGCGCAGCGTGACCGACGAGATCGCGGCCCGGGAGGGCCGCTGACCATGGCCGAGAAGACCAACCGTCTGGGGCTGACCCAGGCCGACTACAAGGGCAGCAAGACGACGCTCTGCGCGGGCTGCGGGCACAACGCCATCAGCGAGCGCATCCTCGAGTCGATGTACGAGCTCGGCATCCCGCCCGAGCGGGTGGCCAAGCTGTCCGGCATCGGCTGCTCGTCGAAGACCCCGGCCTACTTCATGAGCCGGGCGCACAGCTTCAACGCGGTGCACGGGCGCATGCCCTCGGTGGCGACCGGCGCGCTGCTCGCCAACCGCACGCTGATCGGCCTCGGGGTGTCGGGGGACGGCGACACCGCGTCCATCGGCATCGGCCAGTTCGTGCACCTGGTGCGGCGCAACCTGCCGCTGGTCTACATCATCGAGGACAACGGGGTGTACGGGCTGACCAAGGGCCAGTTCAGCGCCACCGCCGACGCCGGCTCGACCTCGAAGTCGGGGGTGGTGAACCAGCTGCCGGCGATCGACACCTGTCTCCTCGCCATCCAGCTCGGAGCGACCTTCGTGGGGCGGAGCTTCTCCGGGGACAAGAAGCAGCTCTCGGCGATGCTGAAGGCGGCCACGGTGCACCGGGGAACGGCGGTGCTGGACGTCATCTCGCCGTGCGTCACCTTCAACGACCACGAGGGCTCGACCAAGTCTTACTCGTACATGAAGGACCACGACGAGCCGATCCACGAGCTGTCGTTCATCCCCTCGTACGAGGACATCGCGGTGGACTACGACCCGGGCACCACCCTCTCGGTGAAGATGCACGACGGCTCGCGGCTGCAGCTGCGCAAGGTGGAGGAGGGGTACGATCCGCGCAACAAGCTCGCGGCGGTCACCCACATCATGACCTCGCATGCGCAGCAGGAGGTGCTGACCGGCGTGCTCTACGTGAACACCGAGCTGCCGAATTTCTACGACCTGCTCGGGGTGACGGATGCGCCGCTGGCGACGCTGCCCGAGGGGCTGACCCGTCCGCCGAGGAAGGCGCTCGACGAAGTGATGGACTCGCTCGCCTGACTGCGGAAACCGGCGCGATCATCCGACTGCCCCACCTGGTCTCCGCTGTGAGGCGTTGGGCCGGCTCCCGGTCTACACCTCGGCGCATTCGCTCCGGGTGGAGTGCGGCGACCACCGGTCGCGGATGAAGAGCGAGAGCAGGCAGAGTGCGGCGGCGAGCCCCGCGAACAGCGAGACCAGGGGCCGCTCCTGCTGCTGGACGACGATGGCCAGGTAGGCCCAGACGAAGACCGCGCCGAGCACCGGGTCGTCGAGCCGGAAGCGGGTCAGGAGCCCGATGATCGAGCTGGCGACGATGACCAGAATGCCCCAGGTCACCGGGCTCCAGCCGAAGCCGTCCCAGCCCGTCCGGGCCAGCTCGACGGAGACGTTGACGAAGGTCGCGACGATGAGCCAGCCGGCGTAGAGGGAGAGGGGCAACCGCAGCCACGCCTCGGCCGGATCGGTGGTCGGTTCGCCGATGCGCCCCGCCCGGTGCATGGTGATGGCGACGGCGAGCATCAGGAAGATGATGGGGACGGTCCACCCGGGACGGTGAAGGGCGACGGCGCCGACCCAGGCGGCGTTCAGCACCGCGCTGAGCATGAGCCAGGGACGGATCGCCGCGACGC
The DNA here is from genome assembly GCA_035543115.1 of Myxococcaceae bacterium. Lineage (GTDB taxonomy): Bacteria > Myxococcota > Myxococcia > Myxococcales > Myxococcaceae > RPRB01. Next base: position 28,470 of record DATKKF010000024.1, on the reverse strand, counting down.
GGGGGTTGTCCGCCTGGTCGGAGCGCAGCTGCCAGACCGCGAAGATCAGGAACCCGGTGTAGATCGGCGCCCAGATGATGTAGGCGTAGGGCGCGGGGAGGAACGTCACCGCCTGGGTGGCCGGGTCGTTCGAGTCCAGCGCCTTCCGGGCGAAGAGCAAGGGCAACCCGATCCCGGCGAAGGTGACCAGCAGCGTCGCCCAGCGGCTCCAGCGGCTCTTCATCGTCCGTGCCCCGCTCCAGCTCCCCCGGTCACCGGAGCAGATATCGCTTCGGACTGGGCGCGTCCAATCCACCCGTGCCGCCGCTCCGCTCATCAGCGAGCGAACGGCTTCACCATCACCATGATGACGATGACGATCATCAACAGGGTGGGCAGCTCGTTCAGGAACCGGAACAGGGTGTGCGGGTAAGCGTGCGGCTCGGTCATCAACCTCTTCCGGAAGCGGATGGAGGCCCAGTGGGCGGCGTACATGACGAGCAGGAAGAGGAGCTTGACCTGCATCCAGGGCTGCTCGAGGTAGAACGGCTCGAGCGCGAGCAGGCCGATCCCGGTGAAGAGCGAGAGCACCGCGGCCGGGGTGGTGATTGCGTTGAGCAGCCGCCGTTCCATCACCTCGAAGACCCGCATCACCGCCGGGTCGGTGGCCATCGCGTGGTAGACGTACAGCCGCCAGATGTAGAACTGCCCGGCCATCCAGCTGATGACCGCCATCACGTGGAAGGCCTTGAGCCAGAGCAGCAGCGAGGATGGTTCTGCGTTCATAGGGCGGGGGCGTGTAGCCGGGCGTCGGCCCGGTGGTAGGTGTCGAACGGGGCGGCCACGGTTCGAAGGAGCAGCTGCCCCCGCGGAGTGACGCGGAGCCGCGCCCCCTCGCGCACCACCAGCCCGTCGCGCTCCAGCCCGGCGAGGTCGCGTTCCTCGTCGCGCAGGTCCTGGAGGGTCCCGGGGAACCGGGCGCGGAGCGCGTCCAGATCTACCCCGAGGCTGCAGAAGAGCTGCATGATCAGGGCGCTCCGGGCGCGGTCCTCGGCGCTCGGGTGGTGGCCGCGCACCGCGGGGAGGCGCCCTTCCTCGAGCAGCGCGGCCCACTCGTGCACCTCGCGGGCGTTCTGCACGTAGGTGCCGGCCACCTCCGAGATGGCGGAGGGGCCGAAGGCGAGCACGTCGCTGTCGGCGCAGGTGGTGTAGCCCATGAAGTTGCGGCGGAGGGTTCCCGCGGTGCGGGCGCGGCAGAGCTCGTCGTCCTCGAGGGCGAAGTGGTCGAGCCCCACGTGCACGTACCCGGCGGCGAGCAGGCGCTGGATGGAGGTCTCGAGCAGGGCCAGCCGATCCGCCGGCCCCGGCAGCTCCTGGGGCTGGAAGAGCCGCTGGTGCTTCTTCATCGACGGCACGTGCGCATAGCCGAAGAGGGCGATGCGGTCGGGGTGCAGCTCCTCGATGCGGTCGAGCGTGCGCTGGAAGTGGTCCACGGTCTGCAACGGAAGCCCGTACATGAGATCCACGTTGACGCTGACGAAGCCGAGCGCGCGGCTCTCGGCGATGAGGCCCCTGGTCTCCTCGAAGGACTGCTTGCGGTTGATGCGCTTCTGGACGGCGGGGTCGAAGTCCTGCACGCCCATGCTGACTCGGTTGAAACCGAGGCGGGCGAGCGTGCGGATCTGCTCGACGCTGGTGACCGCCGGGTGAATCTCGATCGAGGCCTCGAGCCCGGGCTCCCAGGGCAGCCGCTCCTGGATGGCGTCGGCGAGCCGGGTGAGCTGATCCGGATCCAGGTAGGTCGGGGTCCCGCCGCCCAGGTGCACCTGCACTACCTCGGGGCGGGAGGGGAGGAGGGCGGCGACCCGATCGAGCTCCAGCTCCAGCGCGCGGAGGTATCGCTCGACGAGCGACTCGCTCCGGGTCACGAGCATGTTGCAACCACAGTAGTAACAGAGCTTCCGGCAGAAGGGGACGTGGACGTAGAGGGACGCGGGGCGCGTCCCGGCGCTCTGGAACGTCTCGCGCGCCTCGCTCTCGCCGAACCTCGACTCCCAGTGGTTCGCCGGCGGGTAGCTGGTGTAGCGCGGAACCGGGATCGCGCCGTAGCGCTCGAGCAGCGCGTGATCGATGCCCGTGGGGGCTCGGGTCTCCGCCGGCTGCCGTCGGGCCTGCATGCGTCCCCCCTGCGGTGCAAGCGAGGTGCCCGGGGATTCAGCCAGGGTGAGGGGCCGAGGGAGCGCGCCTCCTGCGTCGAAGATGGTTCCGGCCCGCACGACTTGCGCCTCCAGTGATGGGGTGCGGCGACCTCCAAGAGAAAACGGGCGCTTGCGAATCCGGGAGGCTGCGTGGCCCGTGTCGATCGTCGATGGGCGATGCGCGATCGCCTCGAAGGCCGGGGTTTCCGGCAGGAGGTTGCTCAGCGACTTCGCCTGGACGGGCGGTTCGCCCGGGAGGAGCGAGAGGAGGGGGGGCCCTCGTGAGTGGGCACAGCCGGGCGGCGGCGTGGGAGCTGCGCCAGCAGGGCTCGACCGCGCGGCGAAAGCTCGTAGCCCACCTCGAAGCTCTGGGTGAGGCCGAGGCGTTTCAGCTTCCGCACGTCGATCTTGAATGGATCTCGCTCCCGGCCGAGGCTCCTGGCGAGCACCGAAGCGGCGACGCGCGGCCGCCGGCCGATGAGGCGGAGCGTGGGGAGTGCCCATGCTCCGAGCCGCTCGAGCCGGCGGGCGAGGGCGCCCGCGTCGTCCGGTGTCAGCCGATCATCGAGGGCGATCTCCACCCGATCGCCGTCGCCTCCGTGGTGAAGCGCGATGCGCCACACCTTGGTCTGGGGCGTCATCGGGCCCCCGGGACCCTCGGTCAAGAAGCGCAGCAGCTCGTCACGCGAGGAGAAGCCAGCCGCCCGTGCCTCGGCCTCGCCGATCGCGGCGACCGGCACCCGGTCGACCTGCTCGACCTCGAGCACTCCGATCGGATGACACCGGTAGCGGCCTCCCGGGCGGACGTGGGGCTTCTGCCAGCGACGGAAGGTGAGGCGGATGGAACCGTCGAGCAGGCCGGCATGGAAGCGCTTCTGGAAGAGCAACATCGGAGACTCAGCGCGAGGACCAGGGAGCGAAGTCGAGGGAGGCGGTCTTCAGCTCCTCGGCCCGGACGGTGGCCCGAGGAACCGGGCGGACAGCTCCCGCACCTCTCCGCTCGACAGGTCCTTTACCACGGCCTTCAGCTCGAATGGCCCGTGGTACTGCGCCCGATCGACCGTCACCATCACCGGGGTGCGGATGCCCTCGAGCGAGCCGAGCCTGATCCGCGGCTGCGGCACGATGACCGTCGTTCCCTCCGGTCCCACGACCGACACCTCGAACTCCGCCGGATCGACGTGCTTGTTGATGAGGTGCAGCTCGAACTGGTTCCGGATGGTCGCGGGCTCGAGCACGTACGGGATGCCAGCCGACCGGAGGAGGTTCGCCTCGAAGGGCGTGCGCAGGGCGAACACGTTCAGCCCCACCGTGAGCAGCGCCGCGGCGGTCACCGCTCCGTAGATCACCACCCGCGGACGGAGGATGCCGCCTGTCTTCTGCCCCTCGAAGCCCTCCAGCGAGTCGTAGCGTACCAGGCCCACCGGGCGGCCCACCTTGACCATCATCTCGTCGCAGGCGTCGATGCACTGCGCGCAGCCGATGCACTCCATCTGCTGGCCGTTGCGGATGTCGATGCCCGTCGGGCAGACGCGCACGCAGCGGCCACAGTCGATGCAGTCGCCGTGCGACGGTGCCGCGGGCGCCTTGAGCACCTTGCCTCGCGGCTCGCCCCGCGCGAGGTCGTAGCCGATGAGCAGGCTCTTCCGGTCGGTGAGCACCGACTGGAAGCGCCCGTAGGGGCAGAGGATCACGCAGAACTGCTCGCGGAACCAGGCAAAGTTCAGCCAGAACAGCGCGGTGACCACGATCGCGATGCCGAACAGCGTGCCGTGCCCGGCGGGCCCGTGCATCACCAGCTCGGCCAGCACCGGTGCCGAGACGAAGAACGCCAGGAACCAGTGCGCGAGGACCAGCGAGACGACGATGTACAGCGCCTGCTTGAACAGGACCAGCCCGATGCGCCGCCCGGTCCAGCCGCCCTCGGCGAGGCGCCGGCGCTGGTACGCGGGTCCCTCGATCCACCGCTCGATGGGCCGGTAGAGCCCCTCGAGGAACACCGTCTGCGGGCAGGCCCACCCGCACCATACCCGGCCAGCGAGCGCGGTGACGAACACCAGCCCGAAGGCGAATCCGGCGAGGAGGAACACCATCAGCCAGACGTCCTGGGCGTTGAAGGCGCGGCCGGCGAGGAAGAACTGACGGTCGGGGATGTCCAGGTGGATCGCCGGGTGCTTGCCGTTCTTGATGAAGGGTAGGGCGAGCAGGTGGACGATCAGCACCCCGTAGACGATTCGCCGCCATTTCAAGAAACGGCCGCGCACGTCCTCCGGGTGGATCTTGATCCGGTCACCCCGCGCGTCGAGGAACTGCGGGCGGCCAGGCCCGGCGACGCTACTTGATGATCCCGAGCCGCTCACCCTGGGGCTCCTTCCCCGGGAGGTTCGCCCCTTCGTGACTGATCACGAAGGCGGCGAGCGACCGCACGCGCTCGCCGCCGAGCGTCGGCTCCCAGGCTGGCATCCCCTTCTCCACGACCCCCTTGGAGATGGTCCTGAAGATCTCCGTGGGCTTGTTGCCGTGCAGCCAGTAGTCGTCGGTGAGGTTGGGGCCGATCTTCCCCGAGCCGTTCTCCAGGTGGCACTGAGCGCATTGCTGGACGAAGAGCCTTTGCCCCGCGGCAGTGGTCTGCGGATCCTTGGAGAGGGCGAGCAGCAGGTCGTCGGTCATCGGCTTGCTCGCCGCCGCCTTCCGGATGGCCTCGGCCTTCTCCGCCTCGTAGGCAGCCACCCCGCCCGCCCCGGTGTGGGCCACGTGGTAGTGCATCCAGTAGCCGTAGCCGAAGATCACCGTGGTGTAGAAGATGAAGAGCCACCAGCGGGGCAGCGGGTTGTCGTACTCCTGGATCCCATCGAAGGCGTGGCCGCGTTCGACGTCCATCTTCTGCTCGCTCACGACCGTACGCTCCTCTCGTCGTCCTCGAGCGGCTGACGTGCTGCCTGCTCGAACCGCTGCGTGGGCTCCAGGAAGAGCCAGGCCAGGACCCCGAGGAACAGTGCCACCAGGAGCACGGCCCCGGCGATGGTGATCTCGAGGAGCTCCTGGGAGTGCGCCCGGAAGAACTCGGAGTACATCAGCGGCCCCCCCTCGCCGGAACCGGCGCCGCGGCAGTGGGCAGGGGCGCCGGCACCTGCGGCCCACGGCCGAGCCGCTGGAGGTAGGCGATGAGCGCGACGATTTCCCGGTCCCAGGGAACTGCCACGCCTTCCTTGGCCAGGTCGGTGACGATCAGGTCTGCCTGCGTCCGGTAGGTGTCGCGCGCGCCGTCGATGTCCAGGTTCCTGTAGGGGACGCCCACCTTCTGCAGGGCGATCATCTTCCGGGCGAGCAGCGACTGGTCGACCTTCCACTCCGCGGTCCAGGCGAAGCTGGGCATGTTGCTGCCCGGGCTCGTCGACCGCGGATCGATCAGGTGCGAGTAGTGCCAGAGGTTCGGGTACTTGCCGCCCACCCGGTGCAGATCCGGTCCGGTGCGTTTGCTCCCCCACTGGAACGGGTGGTCGACCACGAACTCCTCGGCCCGCGAGTACGGCCCGTACCGCTGCGTGTCCCCCTGCAGGGTACGGATCATCTGCGAGTGGCAGACGTAGCAGCCCTCGCGGGTGTAGACGTCGCGCCCCGCGAGCTCGAGCGGGGAGTAGGGCTGCTGCTTCTCGCCGGTCCACTGCACCGCGGAGGGTGAGAAGATGGTGGGGATGAGCTGGGCGATGCCGCCCGCCAGCACCGCGAACGCCAGGAGCACGGTGAAGAAGAGCGGCTTGCCCTCCACCAGCTGGTGCCAGCCGGGCGCGTTCGGGTCGCGGGGTTTGGCCTTGAACCAGAGCCAGGCCACCTCGGCGAGGATGACCAGGACCACCAGCACCTTGACCCCGGTCATCAGCGACGCGCCGCCGAGGAAGAAGGACAGCGCCACCGCGGCGAGCAGGAAGAGAAAGCCGGGCCGCGTCACCAGCCAGCCGGCGCTCGGCTCGGGCGCGCCGTGTGGCTCCTCCACGGTCACCGTCACCTGGCCGTTCACCGCCTTGCCGGCGAGCGCGGTCCTGGTCAGGTTCCAGGCCATCAGCACGAAGCCGCCGAGGTAGAGCAGCCCGCCCAGGAGCCGGATCATCCACAGCGGGCGGATGGCGAGGATGGTCTCGACGAAGGACGGATAGGCCAGCGCGCCGTCCGGGGTCTGTGCCTTCCACATCAGTCCCTGGCTGATGCCCGCGACCCAGAGCGCCACCACGTAGAGGATGATCCCCGCAGTGGCGATCCAGAAGTGCAGCTCGGCGGCCTTCTTCGAGTACAGCTTGGTCCCGAAGAGGCGCGGCACCATCCAGTAGAAGGTGCCCGCAGCCATGAAGCCGTTCCACCCCAGCGCGCCGCTATGCGCGTGGCCGATGATCCAGTCGGTGTAGTGGGCCAGGGCGTTCACGCTCTTGATCGAGAGCAGCGGGCCCTCGAAGGTGGACATTCCGTAGAAGGTGAGTGCAGCGACCAGGAACTTGATCACCGGATCGGTGCGCAGCTTGTCCCACGCGCCGCGAAGGGTGAGGAGGCCGTTGATCAGCCCGCCCCAGCTCGGCGCCCAGAGCGCCACGCTGAACACCATGCCCAGCGACTGCGCCCAGTCCGGCAGGGCGGTGTGGAGCAGGTGGTGCGGCCCGGCCCAGATGTACATGAACACCAGGGACCAGAAGTGCACGATGGAGAGCCGGTAGCTGTACACCGGACGTTCCGCCGCCTTGGGCATGAAGTAGTACATGATCCCCAGGATCGGCGTGGTGAGGAAGAACGCGACCGCGTTGTGGCCGTACCACCACTGCACCAGCGCGTCCTGGACTCCCGCGTAGACCGAGTAGCTCTTGGTCAGGGTGACCGGGATCTCCAGGCTGTTGACGATGTGCAGGACGGCGATGGTGATGATGGTGGCGATGTAGAACCAGAGCGCAACGTAGAGGTTCTTCTCGTTGCGCCGGGCCAGGGTCCAGAAGAAGTTGACTGCGAAGACCACCCAGATCAACGCGATCGCGATGTCGATCGGCCACTCGAGCTCGGCGTACTCCTTGGAGGTGGTGATGCCGAGTGGGAGGGTCACCGCCGCGGCGACGATGATCAGCTGCCAACCCCAGAAGTGGATCTTGGAGAGGAGATCCGAGGCCATCCGCGCCTTGCACAGCCGCTGGGTGGAGTAATAGACGCCGGCAAACATCGAGTTACCGACGAAGGCGAAGATCACCGCGTTGGTGTGCAGCGGGCGCAGGCGGGAGAAGACCAGGTAGGGGATTCCGAGGTTCGCCTGCCACCACACGATCTGGGTGGCGATGATCGCCCCCACCAGCATCCCGACCACGCCGAAGATCACCGCCGCGGCGATGAACCGGCGGACGATCGCGTCGTCGTAGGTGATGGTCCGTTGTTCCACGTCAGTCTCCCTCGTCTTCGTCCAGCGGCAGAAGCGAAAGTCGGTCGGCGTGCTCGTGGTCGCCGTGCGTGACGCTGTAGAGGAGGCCGAGGACGGCCATCACCACCAGCATCAGGCTCACGAAGACCTGAAGGACCAGCACGTTCACGCGGGCACCTCGTGCAGCTTCGGTGCCGCGTCCATGGCCCGGCGTTTCCCGGCGAGCCAGGCGGTGGTGGCGAGGAGGATCGCCAGTGAGCTCGCAGGCATGGCGACCGCTGCGCCCAGCGGTGTCGCCAGCCCCAGCATCGCCACGGTGACCGCCAGCAGGTTGTAGGTGAACGCCAGGGCGAGGATGCGGCGCACCACCGAGCGCAAGGCCTGCGCTGCGGTCAGGAGCTCGCCCAGCGACTCGAGGCTCTCGCCGAGGAAGAAGACGTCCGATTTCCCGGGCATCACCGGGCGGTCCACCGCCGGCGTTCCGGCGGCGAACGCGGCGGCGAAGGCGAGGCTGTCGTTCACTCCGTCGCCGATGAACAGGGTGTCGCTCCGATCCACCCGGGCGACCACCGCGGCCTTGGCCGCCGGGGACATCTCGCCGAGCACTCGATTCTTCGGAAGGCCGAGCGTGCGGCCGAACTCCTCGACCCGGGGACGGGCGTCACCCGAGAGCAGCCACACCTCGAGCCCGGCCGCGCGCAACCGGGCCACCTCGCGCTGCGCACCGGGCCGGACCGCCTCGCGGGTGACGAAGCGGGCCAGGAGCTCCCCGTCGACCGAGAGCAGGGTGACTCCGGGCTCGGCCGCCGCACCCGGCACCGCCCACGCCGGAGCTCCGAGCCGGTGGAGACGTCCGTCGCGGACGAGCTCCAGGCCGCATCCGGGAATCTCCTCCGCCTGCAGCGGCTCGGCCACCCGGGCGCCGGCACCGGCCAGCGCCCTCGCCAGGCAGCGGGACACCGGGTGGTTGCTCCCGGCGGTCATGGCGTAGGCGAGGTCACGGACCTCGGGAGGCAGCTGTCCCGGGTGGCGGGGCTCGACCAGGTCCAGCCGGCCGAGGGTCAGCGTCCCGGTCTTGTCGAAGAGCACGGTGCGCACCCGGACCAGCCGGTCGAGCAGATCCGGCGCGCGGACCAGCACGCCCCTTCTCCGCAGGCCGGCGTGGACGAGCTCCTGGGCCAGCGGGATGGCGATGCCAAGGGCGCAGGGGCAGGTGACGACCAGGAGCGCCACCGCCACGTCGACGGCCCGGTGCAGCCCGGCGTGAACCCAGAGCAAGGTGCCCAGTCCCGCCAGCGCCAGCACGGTGACCACGTAGTACCGCGCGAGCGCGTCGAAGAACCGCGCGCTTCCGGTCCTGGACCCGCCCTCGGGGCGTGCGGCGAGCAGCGCGGGGAGCACCGATTGCTGGAACGACTGCGTGGCCCGCGCCTCCACCGCGCTCCGTCCGGCGTTGAAGGCCCCCGCGGGCACGGTCTGGCCGGCGGCGAACGTCCGCGGCTCGGGCTCGCCGGTGATCCAGTCGAGCGAGAAGCGGCCGGGCTGGGTCAAGGTCGCGTCGACGACCAGGAGGTCTCCCGGAGCGACGAGCAGCGTGTCTCCCGAGCCGACGCGGGGCGCCGGCACCACCGCCACGGTCGCGCCCTCGCGGCGGCGGATGACCAGGGCGTCCGAGCCGTCGTCCTCGAGCAGGAAGCGGCGGTTCCGGTCCAGCACCCGCTGCTGCAGCCAGCGTCCGAGCACCATCAGGGTGATGAAGGTGCAGAGCGTGTCCAGGTAGGCGTGATCGCCCCGGTGCTGGAGCGTCTGCACCACCGACAGCGCGTAGACCAGGGTGATGCCCAGGGCGATCGGCACGTCGAGGTGGAGCAGCCCGCGCGAGAGCCCTCGCTGCGCCGCACGGAAGAAGGGCCAGCCGCCCACCAGCACCACTCCGGTGGCCAGGACCAGGCTCGCCCAGGTGAAGAGGGAGAAGGTGCTTCCGTCCACCGCGGAGAGCCCGAAGTAGAAGGAGAACGAGAACAGCATCACGTTCATCGTCGCCGCGACGCAGATGCCCAGCCGCAGCACCAGGTCGCGCGAGGGGCGGGGCGTGGTCTTCCGGCTTGGCCCGAAGGCATAGCCGAAGCGTTCCACCTCCGAGACGAAGCGCTCGACGTCGAAGGCGCCGCGCCTCCACTGCATTCGCGCCTTCCCCAGCGCCGGGTTCACCGTGAAGCCAGCGCCACCGGGCGTGCGCCGGAACAGCTCGTTCATCAACCACACGCACGCCGCGCAGTGGATCCCCTGGACGTCGAGGTCCAGCGCGCAGAGCGGCGAGACCGTCCCCTCGGCAGCGCTGCGCAGGGGCTCGAGCCAGGCGTGGCTCCGCACGCGCTCCACCGACGTCGCCGGCAGCACCGCGCCGCGCGCCAGCGCGTAGTAGCGGGTCAGTCCCTGATCGACGAGCAGGCCATGGACCGCCTCGCAGCCGGCGCAGCAGAACGCCCCCCGCGCCGGATCGGCGACAGGGGTTCCGCAATGCAGGCAGCTGGCAGAGGCGGAGGCGGACACCCGGCCCGCGCCGATTGCGAGCGGTATGCCAATTGCTCCTGGCCGCGGGCGAATGGCCGATCCGCTCCTTCTGTCCACCGCCGCTGCCGCCGCGGTGGTCGGCTTCTCCTCGAGCCTCCATTGCTTCCTCATGTGCGGGCCGCTCGCCTGCGCCGCCGCGACGCACGAGCCACGGCGCCTCGCACCGGTGCTGGGCTATCAGCTCGGGCGGCTCGGGGCATACGGACTCGTCGGTGGTCTTCTCGGGGCGCTCGGCGGGGGGGCGACGGCGCTTCTGCGCACCTCGTTGCTGCCCGTGGCGCCGTGGATTCTGGTGGCCACCTTGCTCGTCGCGGCGCTCGATCTCGGGAGCCGTCTCCCCGCCGTTCCAGGCCTCGCGCAAACCATGCGCAGGGTCGCGCGGTGGACGCAAAACCTGCCCCGCGCCGCGCGCGCCATCGCGCTCGGCGCCCTAACTCCCCTACTTCCATGTGGACTTCTGTATGGGGTGTTCGCCGCGAGCCTCGCCGCAGGCTCGTTCGGCGCGGGGGCGCTTGCGCTCTCCGCGTTCGGCGCGGGGGCGGTGCCGGCGCTTCTGGTGTCGCAGCTGCCCGCCGGAGCGCTCCTCCGGGGCCAGGGGCCGGCGGCGCGGATGGCGCGGAGGGTGATTCCTGCGCTCGCAGCGGTGGTCGTCGCAGCCCGTGCGCTCTTCTGGAGCGGGGCGGCGGTGTGCCACTGAGGGTCCGGGGATGGCCCGTCGCTTGCTTCGGGGCTGGCCGCCCGTGAAACCGCTCCGCGACGCAAAGAGCGCGGCTCTGGCCGCCGTCCTGGCCTGTGCCTCGACCGCCCTCGCCGCTGCCGGATCGGATGCAGGCGCGAGCCCCGAGGCGTCCCCGGCCGGGATCCTCTTCGGACAGAAATGCCTGACCTGTCACAACGTCGGTGAGGGCAACAAGATCGGCCCGGACCTCCTGGGGGTCGATCAGCGCCGCGAGCTGGCGTGGCTGAAGCGATGGCTCGCCAGCCCCGGGGCGATGCTCGACGCGAAGGACCCCACGGCGCTCGAGCTGCTCGGACAGTTCAACAACGTCCGCATGCCCGAGCAGAACCTGGCCCCCGAGCAGATCGAGGGGCTCCTCGCCTTCTTCGCCGCCTGCACCGAGAAGGACGGCTGCATCCCGGTCGGCGGGCCCAAGCTCGCCATCGACGCCACTCCCGAGGAGATCGCGGCGGGCCGCGAGTACTTCATCGGCACGCGCCGCTTCTCGGCCGGCGGTCCGGCCTGTGCTGGCTGTCACGACGTCCGGGGCGAGCAGCTGCTCGGCGGCGGCTCGCTCGGAGGCGACCTCACCTTCGTCTGGGCGCACCGTCACGAGAAGGGGCTCGAGGAGGCCATCCTCGCCTCGCCGGTGGAGAAGCAGGCGTACGCCGGACGCGCTCCCACCGACGTGGAGAACTTTTCGGTCCGGGGATACCTGGCCTCGCTCTCGCGCGACGGGACGCGGCCCACCCGAAGCCGCGACCTCCTCGACCTCGGGGTGCTCGGAGCCTGCGCGGTGATCGGCGCGCTGGCCATCGGCTGGAGGGCGCGGAGCAGCGGGAACGGGGGAGGGCAGGGATGAGCCTGACGGCCGTGCTCCTCTTCGTCGTCCTGCCCTACATCGCGATCGGGCAGCTCGTCCCGGCCATCCTCTTCCGCAAGGTGGTGGTCGCGGTCGTCCAGGCGCCCGAGCTCCAGCAGCCGCTGGCGAAGGAGCGCTCCGATTTCGCCGCCTGGCTGACCTGGTGCGGGGTGGCCGTGCTCATCCCGCTCCACCTCATCCCGCTCCTCTTCCCCGGGGCGTCGCTCTCGGTGCTGTCGTGGAGGCCGCTGCTGGTCACCGTCGAGCTGGTGGGCTGGATCGGTGGCGCACTCTTCCTGGTGGGGATGGTGCACTCCGGGTGGCGGCGGATCCGCGATCCGCGCTTCGGCCGGCTCCGGAGCGGGCTGGAGCTGGCGACGCTGTTCTCCATCCTCGCCTCGACCTTCTCCGGGGTGGTGGTGGCGGTGGCCGATCGCTGGGGCAGCGCCTGGTACACCACGGTGCTCGTGCCGTATCTGCGCTCGCTGATCCTCCTCCGGCCGGAGGTCAGCGGCCTGTCGGGGATGGGGTACTGGCCCCAGGCCCACGTCGCGACCTCGTTCCTCGCCCTGGCGCTGCTCCCGTTCAGCACCTACCCGCCGCAGTGGATCCGCTCCTGGTTCGAGTTCTGGGCCGGCGCCGAGCAGCCCCGGAGCGCGCGGTGAGAGGAACGCTCTTCCCGGGCCTGGCGCTGCTCCTGGCCGCCGCCGGCTGCGACAACGGCTTCCTCACCCAGCAGGGCTACGAGCCGGCGCAGCCCATCGCCTTCTCGCATGCGCTTCACGCCGGACAGTTCCAGATGAACTGCGAGTACTGCCACTTCGGCGCGGCGCAGAGCCGCCACGCCGGTGTTCCGCCCGCCCAGCTCTGCCTCGGGTGCCACAGCCAGGTGAAGAAGGACGCCCCGGAGATCGTCGCGCTCACCAAGGCGGTGCAGGAGAAGAGGCCGGTGGAATGGGTGCGCGTGCACCGGCTCCCGGACTTCGCCTGGTTCAGCCACCAGAACCACGTCTCGGCCGGGGTGGAGTGCCAGACCTGCCACGGCCCGGTGGAGACCATGGTCCGCATCCGCCAGGACCAGACCATGACCATGGGCTGGTGTCTGGACTGCCACCGCAAGACCCTGGCCGACCCCGACCAGTCCAAGCGCCTGCAGCCGCCCACTGACTGCGCGGCCTGCCACCACTAGAGAGCCATGTCCGAGCGACGCCACTGGCAGACACTGGAGCTCCCCGAGGAGACGGGAGAGTTCCGCGACCCGCTGCCCGCCGATGCGGACGGGCTGGTGAGGCTGCGCACCCCCGAGGACCCAGGCCCGGGTCCGGCCCCGGCCGAGGTCAGCCGCCGCGGCTTCTTCGGGATGATGGGGCTGTCCGCCGCAGCGGTGACGCTGGCCGGCTGCCAGCGCGCTCCGGTCACCAAGCTGATTCCCTACCTGGCCAAGCCCGAGGAGCTGGTCCCGGGCAACTCGGTCTTCTACGCCTCGGCGTGCGCCGGCTGCCCCGCGCAGTGCGGCGTGCTGCTCAAGACGCGCGACGGCCGTCCGATCAAGGTGGAGGGCAATCCCGAGCACCCCTGGAGCCGGGGCGGCCTCTGTGCCGCCGGGCAGGCCTCGCTGCTCTCGCTCTATGACGCGAGCCGCGCGCGCACCCCATCGCTGGGAGGAAAGCCGCTGAGCTGGGCCGCGCTGGACAGGGGCGTGCTCTCCGGGCTGCAGTCCGCCGCGACTTCCGGCGCGAAGATCTACCTCGTCGCCCCGGCGGTGACTGGGCCGACGTTCGAGTCGGCGCTGGCGCGGTTCGTCGCCACCTGGCCCTCGGCGCAGGTGGTCCGCTTCGAGCCCACCGGCGAGGTGTCGGCGATGGCCGAGGCCTCCGAGGCCCTCTTCGGCGTCCGGGCGCTGCCGCGGTTTCATCTCCAGCACGCCCGGACCATCGCCTCCTTCGCGGCCGACTTCCTCGGCACCTGGCTCGACCCGGTCGCCTTCGCCGGGCAATACGCCGACGGGCGGCGGCTTCCGCTCCGGGAGCGCGCGGAGCACGGAGAGGGCGGGAGCCACGGCGACCACGAGGGCCAACCGGCCCGAGCGGGCGATGAGCGGCCCGTCGCCGCCCACCGCCGGCACTGGCAGCTCGAACCGGCGATGAGCCTCACCGGCTCCAATGCCGACCGCCGGGAGCTGCTCGCCCCGAGCGACCTGGTTCCTGCGCTCGCCGCGCTGGTTCGCCGGCTGGCCCGGAGGAGCCCCCATCCCGAGCATGCGGCGCTCGCCAGGGCGGCCCAATTCCCGGAGCCCTCGCTGCCGCCGGGGGTGCTCGATCGACTCGCCTCGGAGCTGGAGACCTCGGCGCCCCACGCGCTTGTTCTCACCGGAGTGGCCGACCCAGGGGCACAGGCGCTGGCGCTGGCGGCCAACCTCCTCCTGGGTGCAGAGGGAACGACGATCGAGATCGGCGCCGGCGCCACGGCCCTGGCCGGCACCGCCTCGTTCGAGGCGCTGCTCGCCGAGCTGGAATCCCGCCGCCCCGGCGCGGTCCTCTTCCTCGACACCAACCCCGTGTACGCCCACCCGGAGGGCGCCCGGCTCGGCGCGGCGCTGCGCGAGATCCCGCTGGTGGTTGCCACCAACGACCGCGCCGATGAGACCGGGTCCAAGGTGGGCTACCTGGCGCCGGACCACGCGCCCGCCGAGTCGTGGGGCGATGCCTCGCCCGGCAGAGGCCTGGTCACGCTCCGGCAGCCGGCGCTGCGCCCGCTGTTCCAGACCCGGTCGGTCATCGAATCGCTCCAGGTCTGGTCACGGCTGCCAGCCGGCCGGGTCTCGGCCCACGAGGCCGTGCGCGAGCGGCTCCGCGCCGAGGTCTTCCCCCTTGCGGCGACGGCGGGTGAGCCGTTCGAGGCCTTCTGGGAGCGCACGCTCCAGGCCGGCTTCGTCGTCCTCCCCGCCGAGTCCCCGCCCACCGCAGTCCGCCCCGGCGGGCTGGCCCCGCTGCTCGCGTCGAGCGCCGCGCCGAAGGAACCGGAGATGGGCGCCAGCACCGGCAGCCCGGTCGAGGTGGAGCTCTGGCTCCATCCCTCGCTCACCGTGGGTGATGGACGCGGCGCCAACAACGGATGGCTCCAGGAGCTGCCGGACCCCGTCACCAAGGTGACCTGGGACAACGTGGCCTGCGTCGCGCCGTCGCGGGCGAAGCGGCTCGGCTGGACCGACGGACAGCTGGTGCAGGTCGTCGCCGGAGGCCGCACCCTCACCGTCCCGGTCATCGTCCAGCCCGGGACCCACCCGAAGGTGGTCGCGCTGGCGCTGGGGTATGGCCGCACCGGCGCAGGGTCCGTGGGCGACGGCGTCGGCGCCGACGCGTTCGCGCTGGCGGAATTCCGCGCCGGCCGGGTCCGGTTCAGCCGTCGGGCCGACGTGCGTCCCGCTGGTGGCCGGCGCGAGCTCGCCCGCTCGCAGGTCCACGCCTCGCTCGAGGGCCGGAACCACGTGCGCGAGGCCACGCTGGCCGCCTTCCTCGGCGACCCGGCCGCGGGCAACCCCGAGGAGGAGCCGCTGGACTCGGCGTGGGGGGAGCACCCGGTGACCGGGCCGAGTTGGGGCCTCGCGGTCGACCTCAGCGCCTGCACCGGCTGCGGGGCCTGCATCGTCGGCTGCCAGGCGGAGAACAACATCCCGGTGGTGGGTCGCGCCGAGGTGTTGCGCAACCGGGAGATGAGCTGGATCCGGATCGACCGGTACTACGCGGGCGACCCCGAGAACCCGGAAGTGCTGCACCAGCCGGTGATGTGCCAGCACTGCGCCAACGCTCCGTGCGAGACGGTGTGCCCGGTGCTGGCCACGGTGCACTCTGCCGAGGGGCTCAACCAGCAAGTCTACAACCGATGCGTCGGCACCCGGTACTGCGCGAACAACTGCCCGCCCAAGGTCCGGCGCTTCAACTGGTTCGAGTATCCGCACGACGATCCGGTGGAGCGGCTGGTGCTCAACCCCGACGTGGTGGTCCGGAGCCGCGGGGTGATGGAGAAGTGCTCGCTCTGCGCTCACCGCATCCAGGAGGGCAAGGCGCAGGCGAAGCGCGAGGGGAGGCCGCTGGCCGACGGCGCCGTGGCCACCGCCTGCCAGCAGAGCTGCCCCACCCGGGCGCTGGTCTTCGGAGACCTGAACGACCCGAAGAGCAAGGTGGCGGCGCTGGCCCGTGACGCGCGCAGCTACCACCTGCTCGCCGAGCTGAACGTGCGGCCCAACGTCAGCTACCTCACCCGCATCAAGAACCCCGGAGAGACAACGTGAGCGAGCCCTCCGTCTCCCCGCTCCGCGTCCCGCTGGTGAACCCGCCCCGCACCATGGCGGCCATCACCGAGGAGATCGCCGCGCCGCTGGAGCGCCGTCCCAGCCTCGGCTTCTGGGCGCTGTTCGCCGTCTCCTCGAGCGCGCTCCTTCTCGGCCTGGGCTGCGTCAGCTACGAGATCGCCACCGGCATCGGGACGTGGGGTCTCAACCGCACCATCGGCTGGGCGTTCGACATCACCAACTTCGTCTTCTGGGTGGGCATCGGCCACGCCGGGACGCTCATCTCCGCCATCCTCTTCCTCTTCCGGCAGAAGTGGCGCACCAGCATCAACCGCTCGGCCGAGGCGATGACCCTCTTCGCGGTCATCTGTGCGGCGACGTTCCCGCTGATCCACATGGGCCGGCCGTGGCTCGCAATGTGGATGTTCCCCTACCCGAACAGCCGGGGGCCCCTGTGGGTGAACTTCCGCTCGCCGCTGCTCTGGGACGTGTTCGCCATCAGCACCTACTTCACCGTCTCGGCGGTGTTCTGGTACCTCGGGCTCATCCCCGATCTGGCCACGCTGCGTGACCGGGCGAGGCCGGGGAGCCTCCGCCGCCGCATCTACGGCCTGATGGCCTTCGGCTGGACGGGCTCCACCCGGGTCTGGAACCACTACGAGATGGCGTACCTCCTGCTCGCCGGCCTCTGCACCCCGCTGGTGCTCAGCGTCCACTCCATCGTCTCGATGGACTTCGCCACCTCGGTCATCCCCGGGTGGCACGCCACCATCTTCCCGCCGTACTTCGTGGCCGGCGCGGTGTTCAGCGGCTTCGCGATGGTGCTGACCCTGATGATCGTCGCCCGCAAGGTCCTGCGCTTCGAGAACCTGATCACCGTCCGCCACCTGGAAAACATGTGCAAGGTGATCATCGTCACCGGGGGCATCGTCGGCCTGGCGTACGCGACGGAGTTCTTCACCGCCTGGTATTCCGGCAACCCCTACGAGCGCTTCACCTTCATCAACCGCGCGCTCGGGCCATACGCCTGGGCCTACTGGACGATGGTGAGCTGCAACGTGCTCGTGCCCCAGGCGTTCTGGATCAAGCGGGTCCGCACCTCGCCCTGGGCGATCTTCGCCCTCTCCCTGCTGATCAACGTCGGGATGTGGTTCGAGCGCTTCGTCATCGTGGTAACCTCGCTCCACCGCGACTTCCTGCCCTCGGCCTGGTCGATGTACCGGCCGACCTTCATCGAGGTCGGCACGCTCATCGGCTCCTTCGGGCTGTTCCTGACCTTGTTCCTCGTCTTCTGCCGGCTCCTCCCGATGATTTCCATCGGCGAGGTGAAGGGCGTGCTGGCGTACGCCCAGAGCCGGGAGCCTTCCACCCGTCACATCGAGGGGGCAGCGTGAGCCCGACCACCCGACCGTTCGTCGCCTACTTCACCCGCGAGCAGGACGTCCTCGCCGCCACCGGCGCAGTGCGGAGGGCCGGCCTCGGCATCCGTGACGTCTACACCCCCTACGCCGTCCATGGCCTCGAGGCGGCGATGGGCCTCCGGCGCTCCCGGCTGAGCCAGGTGTGCTTCTTCGCCGGGCTCACCGGCCTCACCACCATGCTGTTCTTCGCCTGGTGGACCTCGGCAGTGTCCTGGCCGCTCAACGTGGGTGGAAAGCCGTTCGCCTCGATCCCCGCGTACATCCCGGTCACCTTCGAGTTCACGGTGCTGTGCGCGGCGCTGATCACCGTGTCGGCGCTCTTCGTCGTGGCGAAGCTGTGGCCGGGCAAGAGCGCGGACACCGTACCCGGCGCCACCAACGACCGCTTCGCCCTGGTGCTCGAACCCATCGGGGACGACAACCGCGCCCGGGCGCTGTGCATCGAGCACGGCGCGGTGGAGACCGGCTGGCTCGAGCCACGGGCCAAGGACGGCCGGCTGTCGGCGCTTCCCGGAGCGAAGGCATGAGTCAGGGCGGCCGCGTCGGAGGTCCGGGTCGAGGACTGTCGGGCCCGGCGCCGGCGGGACCGGGGCGGCCGCGACACAGTGGGGTCCGCCTGCTCCTCCTCTCGGTCCTGACCGGCCTCTCGGGCTGTGGGGGCTGTGGGACGAGCGATCCCCTCAAGCCGGGCCGTGAGTACGTGAAGGACATGATCGACGCCGTCCCCTACGAGAGCTTCTCCGCCAACCCGGTGCTCAGTTCGGGCATGACGCTCCAGTCGCCGGCGCCGGGGAGCCTGCCGCGCGGGGTCCAGCCGTTCCACTACGGAGCGGGGCCCGAGGAGGCGGTCCGGGCCGGACGCGAGCTGAGGAACCCCCTCGCCGCGAGCAAGGAAGCCCTGGAGCGCGGCGACAAGGTGTTCCACACCATCTGCTTCACCTGCCACGGGCCCGCGGGGGAAGGGGACGGGCCGGTGGTGCCCAGGTTCCCGGCGCCTCCGTCGCTCACCGCGGTACACGCCAGGAGCCTTCCCGATGGGCAGATCTTCCACATCATCACCCGCGGGCAGGGGCTGATGCCGTCGCACGCCGCGCAGGTCCGGCCCGAGGACCGGTGGAAGGTCGCGCTCTACATCCGGCAGCTGCAGGGGGGGAAGCCATGAGCTCCGCACCGGGAACGCGGGCGGCCCCTCCAACTCCGGCGCTGCTGGTTCCCCTCGCCGTCGCCGGGCTGGTGGTGCTCGCGGTGGGGCTCGTCCTCGACCCGACACGTGGCGTGTCGGCGCTGCTCGCCGCCGGCTTTCTCGCGGTGACCGCGGCGCTGGGCGCGCTGGCCCTGCTCTCGCTCTTCCTGGTGTCCAACGCCGGGTTCTACATCGTCTTCAAGCGGGTGCTCGAGGCGCTGGCGCTGAACCCGGTGGGCGTGGTGGCGATGCTCGCGGTGCTCCCCGGCGCGCAGTGGGTCTATCCCTGGGCGCGGCCCGGCGCGACCTCGGACCCGCTGATCGCCGCCAAGGCGGCGTACCTGAACGTTCCCGGGTTCGGAATCCGGATGCTCCTCTTCCTCGGCATCTGGGGCGCGTTCGCCCTGATGCTGCGCCGGCAATCGCTGGCCCAGGACGCGGACGGACGGGTGCAGCACACCCAGCGGTCGGTGGCGCTGGCCGCGCTGTTCCTCCTCCTCGGGGGCTACACCCTGAGCCTTGCCTCGGTGGACTGGCTGATGAGCGTCCAGCCCCGCTGGGCGAGCACCATCTTCGGCTTCTATACCATCGGGAGCACGCTCCTCACGGGGACGGCGGTGGCCATCCTCGCGGTCTTCTGGCTGCGCCGGGAGGGGCGCTTGCCAGAGGTCAACGAGAGCCACCTGCACGATCTGGGGAAGCTGCTGTTCGGCTTCTCGACCTTCTGGGCGTACCTCTGGTTCTCCCAGTACCTCCTCATCTGGTACGCGAACCTGCCCGAGGAGACGGCGTACATCCTTGCCCGGACGAGGAATGGGTGGGGCCCGCTGTTCTACGGAAATCTGGTCATCGGGTGGGTGCTGCCGTTCCTCCTGCTCCTGCCGCGGGCGGCCAAGCGCACGCCGGCGCGGCTCGTGCCGGTCGCGGTGCTGGTGCTGCTCGGACGGTTCCTCGACGTCTGGCTGCAGATCGCTCCGGGCACCCTGGTGGGCGGACCGCCGCTGCCGTGGGTCGAGCTCGGGGCGCTGGTGGGCGTCGGAGCGGCGTTCGGTGCGGTGTTCTTCCGGGTGCTGGCCACGGCGCCGCTCGAGCCCGCGCACGACCCGTACCTGGTCGAGTCGCTCCACCATCACACCTGACCGGACGGCGGGCGGGAGGCCCCGGAGCCCTCACCCAGCGGCGGCGGCGGAGCCTGCGGAGGAGGGCCGAGGAGCCTGCTCGGGAGACGGATGACATCGGGCGCGGACGGAACGAAAGTGGGTCCTGATGCGGCTGGCCCTCCTCTCCGACCTGCACGCGAACCTCGAGGCGCTCGAGGCGGTCCTCGAGCACGGGGCGAAGCAGGGTGCCGAGCAGCTCGCCTTCCTGGGCGACCTGGTGGGCTACGGGGCGGACCCCGGACCGGTGGTGGAGCGGGTTCAGGCCGCCGTGGCCGCCGGAGCGCTGGCCCTCAAGGGGAATCACGACGAGGCCGCCACCCGCGGGGCGCCTTCGTCCATGCGGGCCGATGCGGCACGGGCGGTGGCCTGGACCCGGGAGCACCTCACCGAGGAGCAGCTGGCCTTCCTCGCCGGGCTTCCCCTGACCATCCAGCGAGGCGAGCGGCTGTTCGTCCATGCCAGCGCCAGCGACCCGGCCCAGTGGCTCTACGTGCTGTCGGCCGTGGATGCGGGGCGAAGCCTTCGCTCGGTGAGCGCGCGGGAGATCTTCTGCGGCCACACCCACACCCCGGCGCTCTACCACCTGGCCGCCGACGGCTCGGTGAGCGCGTTCCGGCCGGTGCCCGGCACGCCGATCAAGCTGAGCGTGTTCCGCCGCTGGCTGGTGATTCCCGGCTCGGTGGGCCAGCCCCGCGATGGGAACCCCGCGGCCTGCTATGCGATGTTCGACGACGTCGCCGACGTCCTGGTGTTCCACCGGGTACCGTACGATGCCGAGCGGGCGGCGCGGAAGATCCGGGCGGCCGGTCTCCCCGGGGACCTCGGCGCGCGGCTGGAGCTCGGCGGGTGAGGGGACCCCGGTGAGCACCCAGCGCATCGAGCCCGGGGCGGTCATCGACGGCTACACGCTCGAGGAGCGCATCCACCAGGGCAGCATGGCCACGCTGTGGCGGGTGTCGGCGCCCGGCCAGCCGCCGCTGGTGATGAAGATGCCGCTGCTCCGCGAGGGCGACGACCCGACGGCGATGGTAGGCTTCGAGGTGGAGCAGATGATCATGCCCACCCTCCAGGGCCCGCACGTCCCGCTGTTCATCGGCTCCGGGGACTTCTCGGCCCATCCGTACATCGTCATGGAGCTCATCCGGGGGAACTCGCTCCGGGCGCGGCTCGAGCGAACACCGCTGGACACCGACGAGGTGGCGCGGATCGGAGGCCAGATCGCCACCGCGCTCCACTCGCTCCACCGACAGCACGTCATCCACCTCGACCTCAAGCCGAGCAACGTGATGTTCCGCGACACCGGCGAGGCGGTGCTGATCGACTTCGGCTTCTCGCGCCACGACCGGCTGCCGGATCTCCTGGCCGAGCAGTTCCGGCTCCCGATGGGCACCGCGCCCTACATCTCGCCGGAGCAGGTGCTCCGGATCCGCAACGATCCGCGGAGCGACATCTTCGCCCTGGGCGCAGTGCTCTACCACCTGGTCACCGGCGAGCGGGCCTTCGGCTTTCCCACCAGCATCACCGGCCTGCGGAAGCGGCTGTACCGCGACCCGGTGCCCCCGCGGGCGAGGAACCCCAGCTGTCCGGCGTGGCTCCAGGAGATCATCCTTCGCTGCCTCGAGCCCGACCCGCGCGCGCGCTACCAGAGCGCGGCCCAGGTGCTGCTCGCGCTCCGAAACCCCGGCCAGGTGCCGCTGACCGAGCGGGCCAAGAAGCTCCGACAGGACGGCGCAGTCACCGTCACCCGACGCTGGATGCGGACGCTCGGGGCCCAGGGCGAGGCCTGGCAGTCCACCGCGGTGCAGATCGCCCGATCGCCGGTGGTGGTGGTGGCCCTCGATCTGCTGGCGGGCAGCGAGGCGCTCCTCACCAGCATCCGCACGACCAGCGAGCGAGTGCTCAGCATGCATCCCGGGGCCCGGCTGGCGTGCGTCTCGGTCCTGAAGACCTCCCGGCTGGCGCTGGACGTCACCGTCGACGAGAAGGGGCGAAACCTCCGGGTGATGCGCCTGCTCGAGCTGAAGGACTGGGCGCGTCCGCTCGGGCTGGCCGAGGGGCGGCTCACCTACCACGTGCTGGAAGGGCCGGACCCGTCCTCGGTGCTGGTCGACTTCGTGCGCGAGAACCGGGTGGACCACGTGGTGATCGGCGCGCGGGGGGCCTCGCCGCTCCGGCGGTACCTGGGCAGCGTCTCGGCGCACGTGGTGGCCGAGTCGCCGTGCACGGTGACGGTGGTGAAGGTGCCCCAGGCCGAGGACGAGGAGGAAGAGGAGGCCGCGGCCCCGTCGCGGTTGCCTCCCGGGACGGATCTCCGCTGAACTGCCCTCCGCTCGGGAGGAGGGGACCTGGACCGGAACCTGGTGGTGCGGTCGGCGCCGCTGTGCGTGCTGCTCTGGGCGGCGCCGTCGTTCGCCCAGGAACCAGTGGCGGCTCCGCCTCCCGACGCATCGGCCGCTTCGTCGGCCACAGCGCCCGCGACGCCCTCCACCCCCGTCCCCGCGAACTCCGTGGAGGCGCTCGGCATCCGCTGGTCGTTCTCCGGCGAGCTGGTGGTCAACGTGAACTACAACAGCGCCACCATGGTGGTGGGGAGCATCCCCGGCTTCGTGCAGATCCGTTCCCCGGCCACCACCGGGCAGTTCAACGTCTCCCCCGGCAACACCTTCCTCGGGGTGGCCGCCACCCCGCCGAGATTCGGACCGATGCAGCTCCAGGCGAAGTTCGACATGGACTTCCGGAGCAACGCTCCGTACCTCAACGAGAACGCCTTCCTTCCGCTCGTCCGCGACCTCTACCTCGAGGCCACCTGGTCCCGGCTCCGGATGCTCGTCGGACAGGCCTCGGACGTCATCTCGCCCCGGGCCTCCGCCACGCTGAACTTCTATCCGCTCTCGTTCATCCCCGGGGACATCGGGGACTACCGGCCGCAGATCCGGGTCGAATGGCGACAGCCGATCTCCGACGTGGTCGAGCTCTCCTTGCAGACGGCGATCGCCCAGGCGGTGCAGACCTTCCAGGTGAGCGGGACCGTCCAGGCGACGCAGGTCGGGTTGCCCGACGTCCAGGGACACCTCGGCTTCGCCTTCGGACCGGCGCGCGAGGACGGCCCGAGGCTCTTCGAGTGCGGCGTCGCGGGACACGTCGGACGTCGGCAGGTGGTGCTGCAGGACCCCGGCACCGCCGTCCCGAGCGACGCCCGGCAGTACGGAACCTGGTCCTTGGTCGCCGACGGCTCGCTGCGTCTCGGGGACACCACCCTCATCGAGGGCGAGTACTTCATCGGCCAGCTCCTCGGCGACTACTCCGGGGGCATCTTCCAGACCGTGGACCCGGTGAAGAAGGCCCCCATCCGGGCCCGGGGCGGCTGGGTCCAGGTGACGCAGCAGATCGGCGCCCGGTGGACGGTGCACGCGGGCTTCGGGACGGACGATCCCTTCGACCAGGACCTCGCGGCCAACGAGCGCCGGACGAACGACGAGGTGTTCGGAAACGTGCTGTTCCGCATCGTGAACGGGCTGCGGGTGGGACTCGAGCTCAGCTGGTGGGCCACCCAGTGGGTGGACAATCCCACCGCGATGGCGGTCCGGGTGGAGACCGCCGTGCTCTACGCGTTCTGATCACGAGGCCGAGCGGCACTTCCGGGCCTCCAACGGCGTGGGCTCGGGCCTGCTGCTCGCCTCGGGCAACCCGGGCACTCGAGGCTGAACACTTGGCGCTCAGTTCCAGAAGGCCCGGAGCGCGCCGCGCACCTCGGGGAGCAGGAAGGCGTCCGTGGGCGGCAGGGCGGGGCGCGGCGCCTCGGGGAAGGCGGTGCGCAGCTCGAACGCCGCGGAGACCGCCGGAGGCAGGAACCGGGTGAGCTGCGCGTAGGCGTGACGGCCCCCGACTCCCGATGGACGGTCGAACCAGCGCAAGGGGAAGGTCACCGAGAGGTGCCGCTTCGCCCGGGACAGCGCCACGTAGAAGAGCCGCAGCTCCTCGTCGATCTCCTCCGGGCTGCCGGTGGTGAGGTCCGAGGGGATGTTGCCGTCGGCCGCGTGGAGGACGTAGACCGCGTCGAACTCCAGCCCCTTCGCCGAGTGAATGGTGCTGAGGACGAGGTGGTCGTCGTCCAGCGACGGAGGGCCGGCGAGGTCCTGCGTCGAGCGGGGCGGCTCGAGCGTCAGCTCGCCGAGGAACGCCGTGCGGTCGGCGAAACCGGCGGCGAGCTGCTCCAGCTGCTCGAGGTCGCGGAGGCGTGCCGGGAAGTGATCGTACCGTTCCTCGCACAAGGGCCCGTAGAAGGTCCGGATCCGGTGCAGCTGGACGGGGAGGGCTGGTGCCTGGGGCGCCGCCAGCTCGCGACAGAGGGCGACCAGCGCCGGCCAGTGGGCCCGGGCCGCGGCGGGGAGCTTCGGCGCGTCCTCCCAGCCCTCGAAGCGGCCGGTGCGCTGGACGGGCTCGAGCAAGACCCGCGCGGTGCGCGGCCCCACCCCGGGGAGGAGCCCCAGGACGCGGGTGCCGGCGAGGAGGTCGCGGGGGTTCTCCACCAGGCGGAGGAATGCGAGCAGGTCCCGCACGTGCGCGGTCTCGACGAAGCGCAGCCCGCCATACTTGTGGAAGGGGATGCCGCGCCGGCCGAGCTCCACCTCGAGGTGCAGGCTGTGGTGCGAGGCGCGGAAGAGCACCGCCTGCCGGCGGAGGTCCAGGCCCTGCTCGCGCCGCTCCAGGATCCGGCCCAGCACGTACTCGGTCTGCTCCGCCTCGTCGCCGCAGGTGACCAGCTCCGGTCGCTCGCCGGAGCTCTTGGCAGACCACAATTCCTTGGGGTGGCGCTCGCGCGCCTGGGCGATGACCCGGTTGGTGGCCTCGAGCAGCTCGGGAGAGCTCCGGTAGTTCTCGGCCAGCACCACGGTGCGAGCGCCGGGATGGAGCGCCGGGAAGTCGAGGATGTTGCGCACCGTGGCCGCCCGAAATCCGTAGATCGCCTGCGCATCGTCCCCCACCACGGTGAGCCCGCGCCCGGTGGGGCAAAGCCGGTCGAGGAGCTCGGCCTGGAGCGCGTTGGTGTCCTGGTACTCGTCCACCAGCACGTGGTCGAACTGCGCGCGGACGGTGGGGCCGGCGGCCTCGGTCCCCAGCAGCGCGTGGAAGAAGAGGAGGAGGTCGTCGTAGTCCAGCACGCGCTGCTCGGCCTTCCGGTCCACGTAGGTGCGGAAGAGCAGCTTCAACCCGTCGACCTGCTCGGTGCACCAGGGAAAGCCGCGGGCGAGCACGGCCTCGAGCGGCGCTCGGGCGTTGACGCAGCGGCTGTAGATGTCGAGGCAGGTGGCCTTCCGCGGAAAGCGGCGCTTGCCACGCCCGAGCTCGAGCTCGACCCGGAGCACGTCCAGGAGGTCTTCCGAGTCGCCGCGGTCGTGGATGGTGAATCCGGGATGAAGCCCGATGCGCTCGCCGTGCTGCCGAAGCAGGCGGGTGGCCACCGAGTGGAAGGTCCCTCCCCACACCCGGGAGGAGGCGGGACGGTCGGCCCCCGACCTCCCGAGGAGCCCGTCCACCCGTCGGAGGAGCTCGGCCGCGGCCCGGCGGGCGAAGGTGAGCAGGAGGATTCGCTCGGCTGGAACGCCGCGGTGGATGAGCTGCGCCACCCGGTGGGCGAGGGTGGTGGTCTTCCCGGTGCCCGCCCCGGCGACGACGAGGAGCGGTCCGGCCTCGTGGAGAACTGCCTCGCGCTGCCGTTCGTTGAGCCCGTCGAGCATGCCGGAGCGGAAGGCTAGCCGCACCTTGGGGGCCTGCTCAAGCGTTCAGATGAGGAGGCTCTTCGCGGGGCGTCACCGCGGCGTTCTGCGTTAGAGGAGACCCCCCCGGGGAATTTCCAGGGGAGGGGTACGACGATGCGGATGCAGCTCGCAGGGCTCATCGCTCTGCTCGTTGCTGGACCGGCGCTGGGCCAGGGCACGACCGCCGCGCCGACCTTCAGTGATGCCGACAAGCCGAAGGTGGAGGCGATGGACAGCGTCTGGAAGGCCGAGGCGAAGGCCGGGCTGCTCTGGCTGGCGGGGAACTCGGATTCGACCAGCTTGAGCGCCGGGCTGAAGCTCACCCGCGACGCGGTCTGGCAACGGTATTCGCTGACCGCCAACTACGCCTTCTCGAAGTCGCGGGTGTACGTGGTCGGCCCGAACACGCCGCCGGTCATCAGCTCGCTCGATGCTCTCGGCACCGAGAGCACGCTCTCCGCTCGCCTCTGGAACGTGACCCCCCGGTTCGACCAGTGGCTCATCCACCGGAGCGCCCTGGGCGACACCTCGGCCTACCTGCTCGGGAACATCGCCTCGGACTACGCGGCCGGGAAGAAGCTCTTCGGCGGTATGCAGCTGGGCGTGAGCACGCTGATCCTCAAGGCCGGCGCCCACAGCCTGACCGGCGAGACTGGCTACGACTTCACCTACCTCCAGCCGTACGTCGGTGAGGGGTACTCCATCCACTCGCTCCGGGCTGCGCTGGCCTACGTCTGGGAGATCTCCAAGACGACGAAGCTGACCGCCGGGGCCGAGTACCTGATCAACATCAACCAGGAGTCGGGCGCGCCGGACCCGGTGAACATCACCTACGTCTCGGCGTTCGAGGACCATCGGGTG
The DNA here is from genome assembly GCA_035543115.1 of Myxococcaceae bacterium. Taxonomy (GTDB): domain Bacteria; phylum Myxococcota; class Myxococcia; order Myxococcales; family Myxococcaceae; genus RPRB01. The sequence continues at coordinate 2,078 of DATKKF010000024.1, read as the reverse complement.
AACGGGCAGATGGGCCTCACTACCCAGATCTACGACCGGCTGTCGCTCAACGTCAGCTGGACCGGCCGTTACGACGCCAAGCCCAACCTGGCCACCCTCCCGAAGGGCGTGACCGCGGCGAACCCTCCGGGCATCTTCCTCCGCACGTTCGACAGCATCACCCAGGTCCAGTTCGTCTACACGTTCGGCTGAGCTGTCGTCGAGTGGCCTGGCCCGGGGCTGGTGCGCGCCGCCCGGCCGGGGCGACACTCGAGCACCATGAGCGTCCGGACCGAACGACACGACTCCATCCTCGTCGTTACCCTCGACAGGCCCGAGCGCCGGAACGCGGTGGACGCCGCCACCGCCGCCGCGCTCTGCTCGGCCTTTCGGAGCTTCGATGGCGACCCGTCGCTCTCCGTCGCCATCCTCACCGGGGCGGGCGGGCACTTCTGCGGCGGCGCGGACCTCAAGGCGCTGGCCGAGGGCGAGCCTCGGCCCATCGGTCCAGAGGGCGACGGCCCGATGGGCCCGACGCGGTTACGGCTGGGGAAGCCGGTCCTCGCCGCCATCGAGGGGTACGCGGTGGCCGGGGGGCTCGAGCTGGCGCTCTGGTGCGACCTCCGGGTCGTGTCCGAGGTGGCGATCCTCGGCGTGTTCTGCCGCCGCTTCGGGGTGCCGCTCGTGGACCTGGGCACGGTGCGGTTGCCGCAGATCGTCGGCCTGGGACGGGCGATGGACCTCATCCTCACCGGCCGTCCGGTGAGCGCGCAGGAGGCCTGGACCATGGGCCTGGTGAGCCGTGTGGTGCCCGGGGGCCAAGCCCTCCGAGCTGCGCTCGGGCTCGCCCGCGAGCTGGCGGCGCTCCCCCAGACCTGCATGCGCAACGACCGCCTCTCGATGCTCGAGTCCCTCGACCTCGATGCGCAGGGAGGGATGGAGAACGAGGTGCGCCGCGGGCAGAGGACCCTCTCCTCGGGTGAGACGTCCGCCGGCGCGGCCCGGTTCCGGAGCGGTGAAGGTCGCCACGGGCGCTAGAGGGCCGACCCAGCGTCCGATGAGACCGATTTAGGGACTGTTTAGGAACGCCAGCCGGTTGCGGCTGGCACAACGCGCCCCACCGATGGCGCGTCCTCACATCGTCGTCACGCTGGCCCTCACGGCGCTCGTCCCGGCGGTTCGGGCCGCGAGCCCGCTTCCGGCGCATCTCCGGGACACCGGGCTCTACGCGGCGGGGCGGGAGGACGAGATCGCCGCCGCCGTCCTGCCCTTCAGCCCGCAGTACCCGCTGTGGAGCGATGGCGCGGAGAAGCGCCGGTGGATCCGCCTCCCCCGCGGCACGCGCATCGATGCCCGGGACCCCGAACGCTGGATGTTCCCGGTGGGGACGAGGCTGTGGAAGGAGTTCACGCTCGGGCGCCGGGTCGAGACCCGGATGCTCGAGCGCACCTGTGCCGGCTGGCGCTTCGCCACCTACGTCTGGACCGAGGACGCCTCCGACGCGGTGCTCGCGCCGGAGGAGGGCATGCGGGCCGGGGTTCCGCTGCCGGACGGCGGCCGCTGGACGATTCCCGGCACCGCCGACTGCAAGGCCTGCCACGAGGGCCAGCCGAACCCGGTGCTCGGCTTCACCGCGCTCCAGCTCTCCTCGGACCGCGACCCGGGCGCACCGCACGCCCGGAAGGCTCACCCCGAGGTGCACCTCGAGGACCTCCTGGCCCGTGGGCTCCTCCTGGGTCTGCCCGCCGCACTCCAGGCGACTCCACCCCGCATCCCGGCCGCCTCGGCCGACGAGCGCGCGGCACTGGGCTACCTCCACGCCAACTGTGGCGTCTGCCACAACCGACATGGACCGCCGGCCGGCATCGGGCTCGATCTGCTGCAGGCCCTCTCCGAGGGTCCGGCCTCGGTGGAGCGCACGCGGGCCTCGGCGCTCGCCGTGCGTGCGCTCCGCCCGGTCCACGGCGCCGAGATGCGGCTCGATCCCGGCAAGCCCGAGCACAGCGTGCTCTTCCGCCGGATGGGCGCCCGGGATGCGCTGGACCAGATGCCCCCGCTCGGGACCGAGAAGCCCGACCACGAGGCGCTCGCGCTCGTGG
>DATKKF010000023.1:0-42189 GCA_035543115.1 Myxococcaceae bacterium | reverse complement strand
GCCGGCCCGCGGCCGCGAAGGCCGTCTCGGCCCGCTCCTGCTCCCCCACCGCCGCCCACGCCAGCCCCACCCGGAACAGCACCTCCCCGTACGCGCGCGCGGGGTTCATCGTCGCAGGCGCCGCGGAAGCCGGGGCGCCCTCGCCGGGGGCGGTGCCGGCCTCCGCCGGAGTCTCGGGCGCCGGACCGGCCTCGGTTCGTGTGCCCGGAGCCACCGGAGTGGCGACCGACTCGCCCTCCGCCGTCGCCGGCTCGGACGGCGGCGACCCCTCGCCGATGCCCGGCGACCCGGCCACCTGCTCCGGAGGGACGGTGAGCGAGTCGGACTGCTCGGCCTCGCCGGTGACCGCTGCCGGGCCCGCGCTCGCCTCGGGCGCGGCCGGGGCCTCGGAGTCGGGCGCGGGCTTCGACTGGCGCGCGACGCGGGAGAGCGTGGTGATGAGCCGCCCCCGCGTGTCCATGTCCAGGTCTTGGAGCGAGCGGGCGTGCGCCTGCCGGAGCGCCTTCACCACCGTGTCGAGCGGTTGAAGCTCGGCCGCGAAGTCCCCCTTGGCCAGCGCCTTCTCCAGCGCCGACAGCTCGGGGACGACACGCCCCCCCGCACCGCCCGTGCCGCGCTCGCGACGGCGATCACCCCGGTCGCGCCCGCCACGGCCTCCCGGTCCACCGCGGTCTCCGCGACCGCCGCCCCGCCCTGCCGGTCCCTCGCCGCGGCGCCCCTGCCCCGGGCGCCCAGGTCCCTGTCCACTGTCCACTGCCACGGCTGCCCTCGCTAGAAGGCGTAGCGCAGGTTCGGCGTGATGGCGAAGCCGAAGGACTTCGGCTTCAACAGGTACGAACCCACGAGCTCCACGCCCACCGAAAAGTGTCGAAGGCGCGTGTAGTACTGCAACCCGGGTCCGCCGAACACAAGAATGCTTCCGTAGCTGTTGGTTGGGTCCGAGGCGAACAGGGCGTTGGGCTTGAGGAGCGCGAGGCCCCCTCCTGCCTTAAGGTACAGCCAGGTTCGCTGGACGGCCTGGCTGTCCGCGAACCCGACGAAGTTCCACTGCACTGCCAGTCCGGTGGCGATGCTCGAGAAGTCACCGGAGGCGGTCCCGCCGGAACTCCCGACATAGTCGGCGTTGGCCGAGAAGGTGTTTCCCGCGAAGAACACGCCCAGTGACACGACCCGGCCGATGTCGTAGCCGACCTCCAGCCGGAGCGTCGCCCCGGAGGTGAAGGGGCGGTTCGCCCCGCTCGGCGCCGGCGCCGCGGTCATGAAGGCCGGGCCGATGTCTACGCCGAAGTAGACGCCGCGGGTGATCTCGTCCACCGGAGGCTCGGCGGTGGCGAGGATCGGTGCGGCGGCCTGGGCCCGGAGCGGGCCGGCCCACAGCGAGGTGAGGACCACCACCATCCCCGGGAGGAAGCGGTTCATCTGGGCGTCATTCCCCTGCTTGCTTGAACACGAACGGGTAGGTCACCACCGCCACGCCGCCGCCCTTGGGCTTGGGGAAGATCCAGGTCAGGACGCGCCCGGCGATGCATCGGTCGAGGTCCGGCGTGTTGGTGGTGGAGCTCACCACGTTGGAGGAGGCCACCGTCCCGGCCTCGGTGATGATCCACCGCACCGACACCTTGCCGGTGAGCTTCGGGTTCCGGGTGAGCGCGTTGTCGTAGCAGTACTTGAGCTGGTCGTGGTGGCTGCGGACGACGCGGCGGATGAGCTCCGGGTCCATCGAGCCGGTCACCTCGGGGTCGGACTGGGTGATGGAGATGTCGGCGCTGGCCTTCTTCCCCATCCCGATGCCCGTGCCGTACTTGCCCTCGCCGCCCGCCACCCCCCGGGTGCCCACCGCGCCGATGCCGATGGTGTTGCCCGTGCCCCCTCCGCCTCCGCCGCTCCCCTTGAGGCCCATGCCCAGCACGCCGCCGGCGTCACCGACCGTGGAGCCGGTCATGTGGCCCATGGCCGCCTGGAGATTCCCGCCCAGGCCCGCGCGGCCGAAGAGGGTGGCGATGCCCGCGTTGCCCTTGCCGCCGAAGATGCGCTGGGCGATGAGCCGCGCCTGGTCCTTGCTGTTCGGGTCGATGGCCTTGGGGGCGGCCTTGGCGTCGCGGTTGGGGGCGTTCTTCTTGCCCATCTGGCCTTCGGTGCCCTGGAAGGCTGCGGGCGCCTCGCCCTTCTCCTTGGCCTTGTTCAGCTGTTCGATGAACGGGTTCTTCTGCATCTCGGGCGGCTTCACCAGGAGCTTGGTGAGCACCGCGGTGTTGCCCGAGAGCTCGTCGGTGAACTCCTCGCCCGAGGCCGCCCGGGTGACGGCCGCGACCACCAGGAGCCCGGCGAAGAAGAACACCAGGAGGAAGATGTTGAGCGCGGTCCAGTCCAGCCGCTCGGTGAGGGGCACCAGGACCCGCTGGGGCACGGGCTGGAAGCAGAGGTCCACCACCACCCCGCCGACGTCCACCAGCGCGACGTCGTCCGGCTCGAGCGCGATGGAGTAGGCGTCCTCCTCGCGGGTCGCCATCCCCGACTCGATGGCCTGCATCAGGGTGACGATGCGTCCCTTTCGCTCGAGCTCGCCGCTCATCTGAGCGGTGATGCGGAGGGTGAAGCCGCCCGCGCCATCGGCGCTGACCAGCGCGAACGACGGCGTGCCCAGCCGCTGGTCGCCGACGGTGAAGTCCACTCCGGCGGCGCTGCCGATCTTGAACTCGCCCTTGTGCTTGGGCCCCAGCAGCTGCTCGGCGAGGATCTGATCGCCCCAGCGGAAGCGGAGCTCGAGCCCGAGCGGGCCCGCGCCCTTCCGGCGCACCGGGCGGGCCCGGGCGTCGAGACGAGGCCAGGCCTCCTCGGGCGCGGCGGAGCGCGGAGCGACCGGGGCGCGCGCGACGACCGGTGCAGCAGCGGGCGCCGCGGGAGCCCGAGCGACGGGCGAGGCCACCGGTGCGGGCGCCGCGACCGGGGTCACGGGGGCGATGCTGGGGGCGACGCTCGCCATCGGGACGGAGCGGGCTGCCTCGGAGAGTGCGCCAGCCGGGGACATTCCGTTGCCGTTGGCGCGCGCCGGTGCCTGCATCTGGGCGGCGGCAGCGAGCGCGGCGGCGGCCTTCGCGGTCGCTCCGTCCTCCACCTTGATCAGCGTGTTCCCGACGCGGATCTCGTCCCCGAACGTCAGGGTGCCCTTGTTCACCCGCCGGCCGTTGACCCAGGTGCCCTCGACGCTGCCCATGTCGATGATCGACAGCTTGCCGTCCGGAGCCACCTCGATGACCGAGTGGATGCGGCTGACCTTGTCGTCGTCGAGGCAGAGGTGGGCCGAGGCGAGCCGACCGATCTTGATGATGTCGCGGTCGTAGTCCTTCGCCGCGACCATCGCGTCGCCCTTGAAGACCTTGAGTGTGAGGGGCACGGACACGGTTGGTTGTCGCTCTCTCCGAAAAGCTACAGCTCGTCCACGGACTGCATCACCTTGTCGCGGTACTCCTCGCGGATCCGGATGAGGTTGGAGTGCGGCACCCGCTTCAAGGCCTCGACGTACTCGCCGTCGGGCCGGCTGAGGTCACCCTCGATGGTGTCCTCCTCGAAGCTGAACTCGCTCCGCTTCTGCGCCTTGGCCGCCGCGGCCTCTGCCGAGCTCGTCGCCGACTTTTCCTGCGCGGCCGCGATCCACGGCACGAGAGCCACGATCAACATCCACACTCGCATGACGCGTCCAACCCCCGAAGTGCTCCCCGACCCGGGGAGACCCGCCAGCGTTTCAATCTACATCGAATGGCGGAGGCCACACCAAACCCCGACCTGCCTCCCATCGCCTCGCACCAACCACACACGCCTACAGCTTGTCCGGTACGTCCTTTCCGGTGTCCGCTGCCGTGCCCTTCGCCGGCGTGCCCTTCGCCGCCCGGTCCTCGGCGTCCTTGAGCCGCTGTTGCTGGAGCTTCTGCGCCTGCTCCAGCGTCTTGGCCTGCTGATCCTGCGTGCGGACCTGCGACTTGGCCGCCACCAGCGCCTCCGCCTCACGCCGGAGCGCGAGCACCGGCGCATCGTTGGGGAGCGCCGACTCACCGCCCGACAGCGCGATGTATTGCTTGTAGAGCTCGAGCGACTTCTCGGGCGCGTCCTTGTACCGCTGCATCACGATGCCCCGGTTCAGGTAGATGGCCGCGAGGCGGGGCTGCAGCTTCTCCGCCGCCTCGTACTCGGCGAGCGCCTTGTCCGGCTGCCCGAGCCCACGGTACGCCACGCCCAGGTCGAGGTGGACCTCGGCGGTGCCGCCCCCGTCCGCCACCGCCCGGGACAGGTGCTTCTCCGCCGCGGCGAAGTCCTCGTCTCGCAGGGCGAGCCGGGCCAGCGCCAGCCGCGCCGGCACGAACCCCGGGGTCGCATCCAGCGCCTTCTGGTACTGGGCCGCCGCCTTGTCCACCGCGCCCTTGGCCAGCTGGGTGTCGCCGATGGCCAGGTACAGGTCCGGGTCGGTGGTGGAGATCTTCAGCCCCCGCACCCCGACCAGCTCGGCCATGGCGAACTGCTTCCGGTCGAGGTTGCTCCTGAGCAGCGTCTTGTAGGCGTCGAGGTTCTTCGGATCGCGGATCAGCGCCTGCCGCGCGAGCTCCTGGGCCCGGTCGTGGTCGCTGGTCATCCGGTACAGCTCGGCCAGCTGGGCGCGGCTCTCGGCGTCGTCGGGGAAGGCCCGGGCGACGTCGTTCCACTGAGCGATGGCCGAGGACAGGTCGCCCTGGGCGCGGGTGAGGCGGGCGAGTCCCTCGGCGGCAGGCTTGAGCGAGGGCTTCTTCTGCAGCGCCGACCGGTAGCTCGCGTACGCCTGCTCGCGCTTGCCCTGCCGCTCGGCGAGGACGCCCAGGTTGTAGTCGGCCTCGGCGAAGGTCGGGTCGGCCTGGCGGACCGCCTCGAACCGGTGCTCGAGCGCGGCGTCGTCGCGGGTGCCGGACTTGGCCTGCGCCTGGGCGGCCTTGGTGGCGTCCTCGAACAGGAGCATCGCCCGGCTGTTCGGTGTGGAGGGGCCAGCGGCAGCCGCAGCCGGGGGGGGCGCCGCGGGCGCCTTCTCCGCCGGGGCGCTGGTGGCGCAGGCGGTGGCGACGGCCGCGGCGGCGCTGAGGACGAGTCGGCGCAGGGACATGGCGGGCATGGAGCTCACTGGCGAAGGTCCTCCGGCTCGGCGTCGGCGGCCGGCTTCTTCGGCTGGCTGGCGCTGCCGGGCACGACCTCGGGCGCCCGGGTGTCGGCCGGGCGCTGGCCGGGCCGGAGGTCGCTCGCGTCGTCCTGCCGGCCGTTGCCCGAGGCGGCCTGCGTCTCACGGGTCACGACCGGACCGGGCGGCAGCGCGGCGCTGGTTCCCTTGAGCACCACGCCGGGGACCGGCGGCTGCACCTGGGTGAGGAGCTGGGGCGGCGGCGGCTGCACCCCGCGGTCCTGCCGCGGGTTGGCCACCTCCTCGAGCAGCGGCGGGTACTGCGCCGGGCGGTAGGTGGTGCGCAAGGCCTGGAGGCTCCTGGTGGCGCAGTCGCTGCGGATGGCGAGCTCGCGGCTCTTCGCCACCGCGGCGGCGAAGTGGTCCGCGGCCTTCTCCCGAATGGGCTGGGCCTGCTGCTCGAGCTGGTTCTTCAGCTCCTCCTGCGCCTCGGGCGGCAGCGAGCGGAGCATCGGGGCGTTGGCCACCGCGTCCGCCATGTTCTCGTAGGCCAGGCCGATCTTCCGCAACGAGCAGATCGCCGGCTCGGCGGCGCCGAGCGCCACGGTGTTGGTGTAGAGCCGGTTGATCTCCTCCAGCGACTTGCCCTTCTGCTTGATGCTCTCGCGGAACTCCTTCACCGGGTCGGGGCCCTTGCCCCAGTGGAGCTTCTGCCGGGCGTAGTACTGGAACTGCTCCTCGTTCTTGGCGTACAGCGCCCGGGCCACCGCCTCCTTGGCCGGCGGCTCGAGAGCGTCCTTCTGACGCCGGGAGAGCTTGTCGTAGTAGTCGAGCACCAGCTTCTGCCGGCGGGCGACCGCCTTGGGGTTCTTCAGCTTCTCCTCCTCGATGAGGAGGATGCGGGCCTGGGCGGCAAGGAACTTGCTCGGGTCGCGCTCCTGGTCACGCGCCCGCTGCTCGAGGAAGGCCACCGCCTTGCCCGGCTGGTTCATACGCACCTGCAGGTCGGCGACCGAGAGCGCCACCGTCTCCGAGTCCTTCGCCGCCGGCCAGATCTCGAGGTAGCGCTCCCGGTCTTTGAGGGCCTGACGGAGCTGACCGAGCCCCTCGCGGTACACGCCGGCGTTGAACAGCGCGATCTGCGCCTTGGACTCCTCCCAGACCGGCCCCTCCTTCTTCGGCTCCTCGACCGGCGCCGCCTTGGCGGACTTGCCCTTCTTCTTGCTCCCCTTCTTCGACTTCTCCGCCGGGACCAGCTGCTTCTCGAACCCGTTGACGTACAGCTCGTAGGCCTCCGCGGCGTGCTCGAAGTCGCCGATGGCCTCGTAGCCCTCGGCGTTGGCCAGCTGCGAGGCGGGGACCAGCGGGCTGTGCGGATAGTTGCGGAAGAGCAGCTCGCGGGCGGCGAGCGCCTTCTCCAGCATGTGCGCTCGGTAAAAGTCGGTCGAGGCGTTGTAGAGCGCCTTGTCGGCGATCTGGGTCTTGGGGAAGTCCTTCACGAAATCCAGGTAGGCCTGCCCCGCCGCGGCGTACTCCTTCTTCTCCTCGAGCTGGTTCACCAGCTTGAAGCTCGACTGCTCGATGACCTTCGCCAGGTCGTCCTTGAACTTGCCGGTGGCGAGCTTGTCGTTGGCGTAGAAGCGCCGCGCCCACTCGTTGACCTTCTTGTAGTCGCCGAGCGCGTTGTACGAATCGAGGACCAGGTTGGCCGCGATCTCTCCGGCGCGGTCCCCGTTGTCGAACTTGTGGTCCGGCGCGGTGAGGGCGATCTCGCTGAACCGGAACACCGCCTCGTCGTAGCGGTGATGGTCGTAGTAGAGCTTCGCCGCCTTGTAGGCGATCTCCACCCGCTTCTCGCCCCGGGGCAGGTACCTGAGGTAGCGCTCGCAGGCGTCGATCAGGACCTTGCGCTGCGGGGCGAAGGGCACCACGGTCTTGAGGTCGGCACCGCTGGCGGGCTTCAGCTCGCCCTTCTGCTCCGCCCGGCGAACCACCTCGTCGGCGGCGTAGACCGCGTTGAAGGCCGCGTTGGGCAGCCACTTGCCGGCCTTCTGCTTGGCGTCGATGGCCTTGCCATCCTGGACGACCACCCAGGTGTACTGCCTCTCGGCCTCGGGGTACTTGCGGAGGTAGTCGTTGAGGAGCTCGCCCCAGTAGAAGTGCAGGTCGTAGGACTTCCGGTTGTCCGGGAAGAGCGTCAGGTAATCGGCGTAGACCTCGTTGGCATACTCGAAGGTGTCGTCGTCGCGGGTCTTCCGGCCCTCGTTGTGCCAGTTGACCGCGATGTTGGAGAGGGTCCGCTCGGAGAGGTCCTTGGCCGAGGTCATGGCCTTCCGGTCGGCGTCGGTCTTCACGTTCCCCGAGGCCTCGACGTCCCCGATGACCTTCACCAGCTTGCGGATCTGGGCGACGGTTTGCTTCTTGTCGCCACGGCGGAGCACGCAGTCGACGATCCGGCTCTGCCACCCGGGCGTCTTGGCGATGAGGGGCTTCTCCCGGATCAGCAGTGCGTAGGCCAGCGCGGCCTCGGTGTCCTTGCCGGCGTCGTAGTAGAGGTTGGCCAGCAGCTCCATCATCCCGAAGACGTCATCGGGGTTGCTGGCGACGGTGCTGAAGTTCGCCTTCGCATCCAGCGGCTGGAGGCTCGCGCGCTCGTAGGCTCGGACGTAGTCGTTGCGCGCCTCGCGGATCAGCGTGGCCTTGCCCTTCGCCCCGCCCTGCTTCTCCAGCGCCGCGGCGCCGGTGAACTCGCCGTAGAGGACGGTGGCCTTGAAGAGGTCCATCGCCCGCGCGTAGTCGGTGAGGTTGAAGTGGCACCACCCCTGCTTGTAGAGCGCGAAGCCGTAGATCGAGCTCTCGGGGTAGTTGGCCGCGGACTTGTACGCCTCGAGCGCCTTGAGCAGCCAGTCGCGCCGGCCCTTGCTGTTGTTGAAGTAGTACTCGCCGAAGGCCAGGTAGGCGTCGGGCACGAAGCGGGACTTCGGGTAGTCCTTGACCAGCTTGCCGTAGGCGATGAGGGCCTTCTTCTCCTCGTTCAGGTCCATCAGGTTGTGGGCCAGGAAGAAGAGCACCTCGTCGGTGCGCGGATAGTCGCGGTACTTCTGGACGATCTGCGTGTACTGGTTGACCGCGAGCTTGGCGTTGGCGTCGCGCTGGACCATCAGCGCGGTCTTCTCCTTCTTCGCCTTTTCTTGCAGCGCGACGTCCTTGGTCGCCATGCCGCGGATGAGATCGTCGTCCTTCCTGTTGGCCTGGAAGAAGTAGTCGCGCGACTCCTCGAAGTAGAGCTCGCCGAGGCGGAAGAGAAGGTCGGGCGTCTCCTTCGAGTCGCCGGAGAGCTCGATGATCCGCTGCAGCGAATCGATCTGGCTGCGGCGCTTATCCGAGATCTGCCGCTCGACGCCGAGCTGGAACTGGTCGTACTCGAGCGGGGCGCCGCCGGTGTCCTCCTTCTTGCGGGTGATGTCGCCGGCGAGCGACGTGTCGAGCGTCGTCTGCTCCTTCTTACCGAGCGTTTGCTCCCGGGGCGCACGGGCGGTGTCGGCCGCATGCGCGAACATGGGAACCGTCAGGAGAAGGACGAGGGAGCGTCGCATGTGGATGGTGACTCCGGACCCGAGTGCCTGGGCGCTTTGCGCGGTCTGCGGCCGAGCGGGCAAGCCATTGATCGTGTTGGGAATTTCTTCGGAGTTGCAGCGGCATCATCCTCAACCTCCCGACGGGAGGTCAACCGGGCCCACCCCTCGGCCGCCTGCCTGCTCACGTGGAGGTATGGAATGAGTCTTCTTCCGCCCACCTCCAGCTTCGCCGAGCAGGTGGAGGTGCTCTTCGCCGTCGTCCGGGGGCGCGGCCTGGCGCTCGGCGCCCTGGACCGCGAGCTGCTCGGGCGGTGGTCCGAGTCCGGGGTCCCGCTGGAGGTGGTCGCACGTGGGCTGCTCCGGGCCGCGGAGCGGGCGCGGTGGAACGGCGCCGAGGGCGCCACGCCGCGCTCGCTGCGCGCCTGTCGTCCAGAAGTCGACGCGGAGATCGAAGCCTGGAGGCTCCGCAGCGTGGGCGCCGGCGGGCACGGAAAGGGCGACGGTGTCTGAAACCGGTGGGCTTCCTGTGGACTGCGTGTTCGCGATCGCCGATGGCGCCCGTGGAGGCGCGCACGATCGCGCGCGCAGCGCCCCGCTGCGGAGGATTCCGCTCGCAGCGTCGATGGCGCGGGCGATCGATCGCGCGCTCCCGGAACGCATGTCCACCTTGCGCACCCGCCACCCGCAGATGGTACACGACGCGGTTCCTCGATCCCGAGCGCTGCGCGGCACGTCGCCTCGCACCTCGGGACGTCGCGGTTGAGGCAACACGACGACATGGAAGCCCTCGCCACGTCCAGCTGCCCCGAATGCCGTGGTGATGGGTACCGGGTCGAGGCCGAGGTCCAGCTCGGGCCCGGAGACGGCGAGGGGCGACGCGCCCGGGCCGTGGCGCGGGTGTGCAGCTGCCGAGAGCCGTGCCCGCACTGCGGGGGACGGGGCTTCGTCTACACCTCGCGGCAGGTCGAATTCAGCAGGAAGGTGGGCGTGAGGAGCTACGAGGCGCTGGCCCCGTGCGTGTGCCGGCTCCTCGCCCAGCGGGTGGCCACCTTCGCTCAGGTGGGCATCCCGGCCCACCACGCGACCAGCAGCTTCGCCACCTTCCGCGCCAAGGGAGACGACCAGGAGAAGACGTCCGCGCTGGAGCAGGCGCTCGGCGTGGCTCGCGCGATGGCTCAGGAGTGGCGCCGCGACCGGCCGGCGCGCGGCTTCGTCCTCTCCGGCCGGGTCGGATCGGGGAAGACGCATCTGCTCTCGGCGACCCTGCGCCACCTGGTCCTCGAGCGCGGCGCGTCGGCGCAGTACCGGGAGATCTCGCTTCTCTTCGCCGACATCCGCCGCGGGTTCAACGCCGGGAAGAGCGGCGGGGAGATCATCGCCCGGCTGGTCGACGCCGACGTGCTGGCCATCGACGAGCTCGGCCGCGGTCGGGGCAGCCCCTTCGAGATGGAGACGCTCGACGAGCTGATCGCCCGCCGCTACAACTCGGGGCTCACCACCATCGTCGCGACCAACTTCTCGCTTGAGCGCGAGCGAGCCCCGTCGGCCGGGCCCCGGGGCTTCCAGGCTCCCGAGCAGGCGCTGGACCGGGAGGAGCTCCTGGTCGAGCGCATCGGCGAGCGCATCTACAGCCGGCTCTGCGAGATGTGCGACTTCGTCTCGCTGCCTGCCCGCACCGACGACTTCCGGCGCACCAAGCAGGACGGCCGCCCGACGCGGCGGCTGGTGCGGCCGCTGACCTGACAGCGCGCAGTGCGCCGACGGCCTGGTGCGACCAGCGTCGCGAGCGGACCTCTGCCGGGCTCGCTGACGCGCCTCTCGACCGGGCGGGCTTCCGCCGCTGGCGAGGAACCTGCAAGCCTCGGCACCGTCCACATGGCCGGTTCGTGCCGCTCAGCGCTGCTCGCCGTCTCTGCGGCCCTGCTGGCCGTCGCCCCGGCGCGGGCGAACGGAGGGTCGGCCCTGCTCGTCCTGTCGCGGCACTCGGGCCAGGTGCTCGCCGGAGAGGACTTCCGCCTGGCCGACTCACCGGGGGCGACGGCACTCGCGGCGGGGCTCGGGGGGGGCACGGCCCGCGCGCTGGCCGAGGCGGCCCGGCTGCAGTCCGACACCCGGCTCCTGGAGCGGCGCGCGGCAGGCGGCCTCGTGCTCGAGGTCGACGCTGACCGGGTGGTGGTCCGCGCGCCCTCTGTGTCGGTGCCGGTGGCGCGGCGTGGCGACGGCGCCGTCGAGGTCCAGGTCTTCGGGCTGGTCGGCTCCTCTCGGGTGCGCGTCCTCTGCGACGGACAGGGCTTCCGGGTGGGCGATGGTCGAGCCACCCCTTTGGCGCCGGGGGCGAGCACGCTCGGGGACCTTCTCGGTCATGGCTCCCTCCTCTGCGCCGGCGGGCCCTGGCAGGTCCGGGTGGCGGGGAGTCAGGCGCGCCCCTACGCCGGCATCTTCTCGTTCCGCCCCCTGCCAGACCGTCCACCCGAGCCTGGCAGCACCCCTCGCGAGGCCCGGGCCCGCCGCGGCTCCGAGGTCATCTTCCGGACCACGCTCTCGGCGTACGTCTCGGGCGTCCTGGCGGCCGAGCGTGCCGGACTCGGTGGCGAGGCGGGGCTCGCGCTGGCACGGGTCATCGCCCACGACGCGCACGTGGGGCGACATCCCGGCCGCCCGCTCTGTGACACCACCCACTGTCAGGCGTTCCTCGGCACCGCGCCGGTCAGCCCGGAGGTGACCCGGGCGCTCGCGTTGCCCGAGCTGCCGACGACCCGGTGGCTCCCCTACTTCCGGGGTGGAGATGAGACTTGGGAGTTGCGGCGCTCGGCGGCCGAGGTGCACGCCGCGCTCGGCGAGGTCCGGCGCTTCGGCGGGGACGGGCGGGTCCTCGAGGTGACGACTCCAGGCGGGGTCGAGCGCATCCCGTGCGAGCCGCTGCGCGCCGCGCTGAGGCTCCCGAGCTGTCCCACCGAGGGCCTCTTCGAGGGAGGGACGGTCAGGATTCGCGGACGCGGGCGAGGTCACGGGCTCGGGCTCGACATCGAGGCCGCACGCAGGTCGGGACTCGCCGCATCGGAGCTGCTCCGACGGGCCTACGGGCTCTGAGGACCCATTCCCCTGACGCCGGCCGCGGGCTTGGATCTTGAGGTGCCCGTGGCGACGCGGGGGATCATGGAGACGGCGTGGCTCGTAGGTCTTCGGGTTCGAGCTCGGGCTCGCTAGCGCGTGACCCGGTGGAGCTCGCGGGCGAGGCTCGGTACCTGCGCCGCCTCGACGACGAACGTCAGCTGGAGCGGAGAGCCGTGGAGCGCGCGCACCTCCACCCCGAGGCCGCCCGCGGCCTCGAGGGACCGGACGAGCAGCGCGCTGTCCGTCCCCACTCCCGGACCCGCGAGGGTGACGGTCCCGAGTCCAGGTCGCGGCTCGGCCCCGAGCGCCCGGGCGCGGGCGTCGAACGCCTCCACCCCGTGCACGTCCTGGAGCGGGACCACGAGGAGCAGCCGTTCTCCTCCGCCCCGCGTGCCGGCGACGAGCCGGAGGCGGATCTCCCGCTCGGCGAGGCTCAGGAGCACGGGCTCGAGCTGGGCGTCGGCGACCTCCAGCACCCGGACCTCGGTGTCGCTGGCCACCACCCGCACCGGCGCCGGGTCGGGCCCGATGCGCGACCCGGTGCCGCCGCCGTGGGAGCTCCGGGCGTCGATGACGATGCCGGCGTTGCGGGCAAACTCCACCGCCTGGGCGTTGAGCACCCGCGCACCCGCCGCCGCGAGCTCCTGCATCGTCCCGTAGTCCAGGGTCTCCAGCTTCCGAGCCTCGGGCACCACCCGCGGGTCCGCGGAGAAGACCCCGTCCACGTCGGAGTAGATCTCGCACGCCTCGGCCCCCAGCGCCGCCGCCAGCGCCACCGCGGTGGTGTCGCTCCCCCCGCGGCCCAGGGTGGTCACCTCGCGGTTCCGCGAGACGCCCTGGTACCCGGCGACGATGACCACCTTCCCCTTCCCCAGCTCCTCACGGATGCGCACCGGGCGCACCTCGACGATGCGGGCCTGGGCATGGGCGTCGTCGGTGATGAGTCCGCTCTGACTCCCAGTGAAGCTGATGGCCGGGACGCCCTGCTCGTGGAGCGCCATGGAGAGGAGGGCCATGCTGATGCGCTCGCCGCAGGTCAACAGCATGTCCAGCTCCCGCCGCGGGGGGTCGGCCGACATCTTCCTGGCCAGCGAGAGCAACTCGTCGGTGGTGTCGCCCATGGCCGAGACCACCACCACCAGCTGGTGTCCCTCGGCTCGCCTGGCTGCCACCCGCGTCGCCACCTTGCGGATTCGCTCCACGTCTGCGACGGAGGAGCCCCCGAACTTCTGGACGATGACACTCATGTGAGGTCGGTGCAGTTGCACCGGCCGGGCCACGGAAAGAATCCGGCGCCCGTGTGTGTTGACAGACCAGTGCCCATCCATAGTATCGCGCGCCCGCTCGCAAGGAATGACACTCAGATGACAGGGATGATCGAGGTCACCGGGCTCAGCAAGCGGTACCGCGACCGGATCGCGGTGGAGGACCTGACGTTCAGTGTCCCCGAGGGGGAGATCCTCGGGTTCCTTGGACCCAACGGGGCCGGCAAGTCCACCACCATGAAGATCCTCACCGGCTTTCTCCCCGCCTCGAGCGGGACGGCGAAGGTCGCGGGCTTCGACGTCTTCGAGGATCCCTACGAGGTGAAGCGGCGCATCGGCTACCTGCCGGAGACGCCCCCGCTGTACCCGGAGATGACGGCCCGCGGGTACTTGAAGTTCGTCGCCTCCATCAAGGGCGTCCGGCGCGGCCAGATGGCCACGGAGCTGGAGCGCGTCGCCCACGCCACCGGCATCTCCGCGGTGATGGAGCGGCTCATCCAGAACCTGTCCAAGGGGTACCGGCAGCGGGTGGGCATCGCTCAGGCCCTGCTGGGGAATCCCCCGGTGCTCATCCTCGACGAGCCCACCGAGGGCCTCGACCCGAGCCAGCGCGCCGAGGTGCGCCAGCTGATCAAGGGCCTCGCCGGACAGCACACGGTCATCCTCAGCACCCATCTGCTCCCGGAGGTCACCATGACCTGCGAGCGGGTGCTGATCCTCAACCAGGGACGGATGGTGGCCTTCGACGAGATCCGGAACCTCGCCCACACCCTGGGCCAGGGCGACCAGACCTCGCTCGAGGACATCTTCCTCAAGCTCACTGCCGCCGCCTGACGGAGCACGACACGCATGCGCAACGCGCTGGCCATCGCCCGCAAGGAGCTGGGCATCTACTTCAGCACGCCGTGGGCCTACGTGGTCTTCACCGCGATGCTCGGAATCTCCTCGTTCTTCTTCGTCAACCTGCTGGCCACCTTCAAGGAGGTGCAGGGGCTCGCCCGGGTCTACGGCTGGGCGCGCCTTCCGCCGGAGTACGGGCTGTTCAAGAACCTGACCGACGGCATCGTGGTCCAGCTCTGGGACGTCATCGGGGTGATCACCCTCTTCGTCGCCCCGTTCCTCTCCATGCGGCTGTTCGCCGAGGAGAAGCGCAACAAGACCTTCGAGCTGCTGATGACCGCCCCGGTGCGGCCCTGGGAGATCGTGGTCGGCAAGTACCTCGGGGGGGTGGGGGTCATCTGGGCCACCCTCGGTCTCACCATCATCTTCCCCATCACCCTCTCGCTCTTCGGCTCGAGCGAGTCCGGAACTGCGCTGGAGTGGAGCACCGTGGCGCTCGGCTTCGGCGGGCTGCTACTCTGGGGCGCGACCTGCCTCGGGGTGGGGATGTTCGTCTCGGCGCTCACCGAGAGCCAGATGCTGGCGGCGTTCCTCACCTTCGCCATCCTGCTCCCATGGATGCTGCTCCGCGGCCTGGCCCAGAGCGCCGAGGAGCCCTGGCGGAGCATCGCCAACCACCTCTCGTTCAGCTCGCAGCTGTCCACGCTCTCGCGCGGGGTGCTGGACCTCAAGGCGCTGGTCTTCTTCGCCTCGGTGATCCTCTTCTCCCTGCTGCTCACCCACCGCACGGTGGAAGCGCAGCGCTGGGCCTGACCGATGAACCTCCGCACCCTGGGAAAGATCCTCGGAGCGCTGGGCCTGGTGGCGCTGCTCTCCGCTCCGTACACCTACTTCGTGACCACCGGGTCGCCGTGGATGGCCGCGGTGAAGGCGATCCTCGGCGTCCTCCTGCTCGGCGCGTACTTCGCGACCAACCTCGGTGAGTTCGGGCAATTCGCCTCGCGCCGGAGCACCTTCTACCTGGTGTCGACCATCGCCACGGTGCTGGTGGTCCTGGGGGGCCTGGTGGCGGTGAACTACGTGGTGGCCAAGAAGGGCAAGAGCTGGGACCTGACCACCAAGAAGATCTTCACCCTGGCTCCGCAGACCAGGAGCACGCTCGGCTCGCTCAAGGAGAAGGTGCGGGCCTACGCCTTCCTCGCCCCGGGCGACCCGGACTACGAGCAGGTGGACCGGCTGCTCCAGCGCTACCGGGAACAGGCGCCGGAGAAGTTCGAGGTGGTGTTCAAGGACCCGCGCAAGGCGCCGGACCTCGCCCAGATGTACCAGCTGCGCGAGGGCCAGACGACGCTGGTCCTCACCCGCGGCACGGGCGACAAGGAGAACCACACCACGGTGTCGGTCTCCAACGGGGTGACCGAGCAGGACCTCACCAACGCGCTGATCAAGCTGAACGCAGTGGGCGAGCAGAGAATCTACTTCACCACCGGCCACGGCGAGTGGCCCCTCGAGCCGACCCAGCCGCGCGACCCCGCCTCCCTGAGCGAGCTCGGGAAGACGCTGCTTCAAGAAGGCTACGTCCCCGGGACCATCAACCTCGCCGACGCCAGGGAGATCCCGAAGGACGCGGCGCTGGTGGTGGTGGCCGGCGCACGGAGCAAGTTCGGGAAGGCCGAGGCCGCGCAGCTCGGGAAGTACCTCGAGCAGGGCGGACGGATGCTGTACTTCGCCGAGAACGCCGCCGAGCCCGGATTGGATGCCCTGCTGGCGAGGTATGGCATCCAGGTCGACCCGGGGCTGGTGGCCGACGACGTCTACGCCATCGACAGCCCGTACCTGGTCGTCTCGCACTTCTTCGGCGACACCGAGCTGGCCCGGGACCTCAAGCGGGCCCAGTACAACGTCCAGTTCCCCACCGCCCGCGGGCTGACGGTGCTCCACGAGGGTCTGGCGGAAGGCACCCAGGTCGCGCCGGTGCTCACCACCTCGCCCAACGGTTTCGAGGTGAAGACGCCCACCGAGAACCCGCGGCGGCAGAGCGGGGACAAGGCCGGCAGCATCCCGCTCATCCTCCAGTCCACCCGGAGCATCGGGAACGCCGAGAGCAAGCGAAACGACGAGATGCGCCTGGTGGCGTTCGGCGACTCGGAGATCCTGGTCGACCCGAACTGGGGTGACGAACCCAACCGGAACATGGTGATGAACGCCTTCGCCTGGGCGACCAACCAGGTCCAGAAGATCACCATCCGCCCGCCGGACCGGGACATCTCCACCATCGACCTGGACGCGCCGCGCCTGGCCCGCATCCGCTTCCTCGCCACGGACCTGGTGCCCTTCGGGCTCCTCGGGGTCGGGCTGGCCATCTGGCTCAATCGCCGCAACAAGTGACATGAGCGCCCGGAGCAAGAACCTCTGGACCCTCCTCGGCGCCGCGGTGGTCGCCGCCGCGCTCGGGCTCTACGCGTACTTCGGGGTGATGAGGCAGGACGAGCGTGAGCAGGAGAAGAAGCTCGCCGCCGAGCGACTGGTGCAGCCGGTCTCGCGGCCCGACGGTGGAACCGAGCTCGTCCGCTACGATCGGCTGTTGGTCAAGGCGAATGGCGACACCACCGAGCTCGGCCGGCTCCCGGACCAGTCCTGGGTCATCAACCGCCCGCTGAAGGCTGCGGCCACCGTGCGCACCGCCGAGGACATCATCGGCACGCTCCAGTACTCCAGGGTCAAGGGCACGGTGGAGGAGCATCCGTCCCCCGAGGACCTCAAGAGATTCGGCCTCGCCCCGCCGGCGGTCGAGGTCACCGCGTCGGCCGACGGCGTACCCCCGCTCACCCTGCGCATCGGCGCCGCGAACCCGTTCAACGACACGGTCTACGTCCAGCGCGAGGGCGACCCGAAGGTCTACGCCATGGACAGGGTGGCCCGGACGAGCCTCGAGCAAGGGACGTTCGACCTCAGGGACAAGGAGGTGGTGGGCGTCCGGGACCTCGGTGTCACCCGCATCGACGTCCATGGGCGCAAGCACTCCTGGACGGTGGCACGCGCGCCGGGACAGCCGTACGGGTTCAGCCGCCCCGCGGCCGAGCCGGCGGACACCGCCGCCATCTCGGCGTGGCTCAGCGAGCTGCACGGCTTCAAGGCCACCCACTTCATCGACGACTCCCCGGCCGAGCGGAAGCGCACCGGGGTGGAGAAGCCCGAGGTGGAGGCAGTGTTCGAGCGCGGGACCACGGAGACCGTGCACGTCCGCGTCGCCGGGGGAAAGACGGACTCCGGCCCGGCCTATGTGCTGCGCGAGGACCAGTTCGGGGTGACGCTGGCCGAGGTGCCTCGTGGGGCGATCGCCACGCTGGACAAGAGCCCGGCCGAGCTCCGCGAGCGCAACGTGGTCCGGGTCAAGCCCGAAGACGTGGCACGAATCCGCCTCTCCTCCGGGGACGGGGCGCTGGTGCTCGAACGCGAGCGGCCCGTCGACGGCGGCCCCGAGAGCTGGCACCTGCGCTCACCGCGTGAGGCACTGGCCGACGGCTTCAAGGTGAGCTCGCTGCTCTACGCCCTCACCTCGCTGCGGGCGGAGGCCACCGACGAGAAGCTCCCGACCGACCCGGGGAAGACCGGCCTGGGGCCCGGTGCACGCACCGTCACCCTCGAAGGGAGCACCGGGAACGCCCTGGCGAAGCTCGTCGTCGGTGGCACCTCGAGCAAGCCCGCGGGGACCTTCGTTCGCGACGACCGCGGGCAGGTGGTGATCGTCCCCCAGGACCGGATCAAGGCCCTCCCGAGGCGAGCCGAGGACCTGCTCCCGGCGGCGCCCCCGGTCGTCGACGCTGACGCCGGCATCTGACGCCCGTCAGTCCTCGCTCGTGGCGGACGCCTCGACCGGGCGGTCCTCCTCCGGCACCACCGCCTGCTCCCAGTCCGGACCGACGAAGGTCCGGATGGACTCGACGCCGTCCCACAGGGTGAGGAACACGAACTCGTCCTTCGAGTGCCCGAGCGGCCGTCCGGCGTAGAAGTCGGCCTGGTGACCGGGCTGGACGTGGGCCCACCGGTGCCAGTTCCGGTGCCGTCACGACGCAGTGCCTTCGCCTCGTCCGCACCCCGGGCGATGGCGCACCCCGTCCTTTTGCTCCTCCCCGCTGCCCGGCCGGGGCGTGCGGTCGAAATGTGCGGGACAAGAGTGGTTTGGGGTGGGTGTGGGTGCGACGGGCGCGGCGTTTGCCCGAAACGGGTGTCTCGCGGTCCTGGGGGCTGTGCGAAGAGCCTCCCCGGAGATCCGAATGACCCGTTCAGCCCTCGCTGCCCTGTTCCTCTGCGTCCTCGCCGGCTGCTCGAGCAGCTCCTCGAGCAACCCCGTGCCCACGCCCGTCGGCATCGACCGCAGCCCCCTCCTCAGGCAGGTGACGGGGTGCGGCCAGCTCGAGACCGCCATCGAGGACGCGCTGGTGCTGGAGATGAAGAGCAGCCTCGAGCAGATCCGGAAGAGCGACTACTACATCGGAGTGGGCGGCGGCCCGGTGGGCACCCCGGTGCTTCTGGACGGCGGCGTGTCGGCCGGCCCGGTGGCAGCGACGCCCGGCGGAGGGAGCACGGGGCCGACCAGCGTCAGCACCACCAACTCCCAGGTGGCCGGCGTGGACGAGGCGGACTTCGTCCAGAACGACGGCACGCGCATCGCGGTGCTGGCCGGAGGGATGCTGCACCTGCTCTCCTCCTGGCCTCCGCAGGCGATGGCCGAGACCGCCAGCCTGAGGATCGACGGCTGGGCGCGGGAGATGTTCCTCGACGGAAACCAGGTGGTGGTCTTCAGCAGCGTGTACGTCCCGCGAGCGATCGAGGGCTTGCACCCCATCTGCGCTCCTGGTCCCGTGGGTCCCGTGGGCCCCGCCGTCGACAGCTTCTGCGGCTACTGGGCGAGCGACGTCACCGAGGTCACCACCATCGACGTGAGCGATCTGTCGCACCCCAAGGTGACCGCGGAGATCCTCCTCCCCGGCTCGTACCTGTCCGCGCGGCGGATCGACCAGCGGGTGCGGCTGGTGATGTCCGACAACTTCCCCTACCCCGACGGGGTGCGGTACTGGCCGGATCTGGCGCCCGGGGCCAGCGCCGAGGTTCGCAACAAGGCGTTCGATGCGCTGGAGGCCGCCAACGAGGCGCTGATCCGCAGCCGCTCGCTGGACGACTGGCTGAGGAAGGGCGAGGTCCGCATCCCCGGCGGGGCGACGACCCCCATCGCCTACAACTGCAGCGACTTCTCACTCAGCTCCGCGCCGACCCGGCCGGGGCTGCTCACGGTCGCCACGGTGGACCTCAGCACCGACTCGCTCAAGAGCCGCACCGCGGTGCTCGCCGAGCCGGGGACGATCTACGCCTCGACGGACACCCTCTACGTCGCCACCGCCCACTGGTGGTGGTGGCCGGAGATCGGCCAGTCCGATGCGACCTACGTCCACGCCTTCGACCTGCGGGACCCGGACAAGGCTCCCTACCTCGGCTCGGGCACCGTCGACGGGTGGGTGCGCGACCAGTACGGGATGGACGAGTTCAGCGGCGCGCTCCGCGTCGCCACGCACCTGAGCACCCGCGTGGCGGACGGCACGACCTGGGGCACCCTGAAGCTCTCGAACCGCATCTCGGTCCTGAAGCTGGCCGGCGGCTGGCTCCAGCTCGTCGGAAAGACCGCCGACTACGGCGCCGACGAGCAGACCTTCGGGACGCGCTTTTTGGGCAGGCGCGGGTTCGTCATCACCGCGCAGCAGGTGGATCCGCTCTTCACCTTCGACCTGAGCGACCCCGCGCACCCGACCAAGGTGGGCGAGCTCGCGATGCCCGGGTTCATCTCCTACCTGCACCCGATCGACGACACCCACCTGCTGGGCATCGGCCGCGAGGTCACGTTCAACGGCCCGGTGGAGACCGGACTTCAAGTCAAGATCGCCCTGCTCGACGTGACCGACCTCGGCGCGCCGAAGCTCCAGGCGACGCAGCTCGTGGGCCAGGGGTGGGCCTCCTCGGACGCGCTGTGGGATCCGAAGGCCTTCACCTGGCTCCCGGCCCAGAAGATGCTGGCCATTCCCTTCGCCGACTACGCGGGGCCGACCTTCGTCTCCGACCTGCGGCTGTTCAAGGTCGACCCGGCGAGCGGCATCCAGGCGCTGGGGAGCCTGTCGATGGCGGACGTCTACCAGACCTGGTCCTACGACAACTGGAGCTACAGCTGGTCGCCGTTCGTCCGCCGCGGGATCCTCGCCGACGCGCAGGACGGACAGGTCGTGTACGCGATCAGCGACGCGGGCGTGCGCTCGGCCAAGGTGGCAAGCTTGCCGGCGTGGCTGAAGACCGTGACGTTCCCGCCGCTCGTCTACCCGTGAGACCGGTGATGGCGCCGATCGGCGCGGTGCTCGCCGCCCTGGTGGCCTGCGATGCCCAGACCGACCCGGGGTACCAGGGCGAGCCCCTGGTGACGCTCCGGGGGCGCGTCGAGAGCAGCGGCGATCTGCCGCCGCTCGAGGCGGCCATGCTCTGGCAGCGCGGGCCACCCCCGGGGACCCAGGACCAGGAGCTGGCGACGCGCGCACCGGTCACCTCCGGCTTCCCGGCGAGCTTCACCCTCCGGCTCTATGCTCCGCCGCCCGACGCTGCGTTCCGGACGCTCGCCCCGGGCGCGCCGCGCTGGGCACGGGCCAACGCCGCCGCCGTGCCGTACGGACTCGCCCCCGATCAGGTGCCGAGCCTGCCCACCGCGTACAACCCCAGCTACACCTACGACACCGAGCACTGGGTGATGTACCTCGACTCGGACGTCCCTCCGAGCTCGCTGACCGAATGGTGGCTCGGCGAGGCGCTCGGCGCGGGCTACCACCTGGTCCGGGTGCTCCCGGTGTCCGGCTGCGTCCCCGCCCCGCAGCTGGAGGCGTGCGTGGCCGAGCTGGTCCGCCGCGGGGTCCCCGACGATGGGACCGACGCGCCGGGCACCGCCCGGGCGTACTGCGAGGCGCCGTACCGGCTGCAGCCCACGACCCTCGACGACACCATCGTGCTCCGGCTCGGGTCGCAGGACGCCGGGGTGGGTCCGGCCTGCCCATGATCCTCGACACCCCGGCCATCGCCAGCCTGTACCGGTCGCACGGCCACGTGGTGCTCCGGCGCGCCCGCACGCTGCTCGGGAGCGAGGCGGATGCGCGGGAGGTCCTCCAGGAGATCTTCACCGCGCTGGTGCGCAACCCCGACGCGGTGCGCTCGGCCGGCTCGGTCGTCGGCTGGCTCTACCAGGCCACCACGCACCACTGCCTCAACCAGCTGCGCAAGGCGCGGACCGGCGCCCGGGTGCTCGAGCTGCACGTCCGCCCGGGGATGGCCGAGAGCGGAGGACCCCGGGGAGAGGCCGCAGCCGAGGTGCGCCGCCTGCTGGCGCTGCTGCCCGAGGACGTGGCGGCGGCCGTCGTCTACCGCCACCTGGATGGAATGACCCACGCCGAGGTCGCCGATCTGCTCGGCTGCTCGCGCCGGCAGGTGGGCTACCTCCTCGAGCGCGCCCAGGGACTCTGGGACCGCGCGGAGCAGACCGCATGAACCTCGCCGCCACGCCACTCAGCTGGAACGCCTGCCTCTCCGCCCTCCGCCTCGACCGGTGGATGATGGGCGAGCTCGGCGCCGCCGACACCGAGACCGTCGGCACCCACGTCTCTTCCTGCGCCGCCTGCAGCGCGGCCCTCGCCGGAATCCGTGGGGTCCGCGAGGAGGTCCGTGCCCTTCCGCTCCCCGCCGCGCTCGGCCGTCCGTCTCCGCGCCGTCGGGTCCCGGGAGCGGCCGTCGCCGGGGTTGGCCTCGCGCTCGCCGCCTCGCTGGTCCTCGTCCTCCGCGTCCCGCACCCGGTCCAGCGCTCCAAGGGCAGCGGCGTGGGCCTCGCCATGTACGTCCAGCACGGGGACGAGGTGCGCCGGGCGGCGCCGGGCGAGACCGTCTCGCCGGGTGACGCGGTCCGCTTCGCGGTGAGCACACCCGTCCCGGCGTACGTGGCGGTCCTCAGCCTCGACCCCGCGGGCAAGGCCTCGGTGTATTTTCCGCAGGCGACGCGAGCCGCCCCGGTTCCGGCCGGAAGCGAGGTCCCGCTGCCACTGGGCACGCGGCTCGACGCGACGACCGGCCAGGAGCGCCTCCTCGTGCTCTTCTGCCCCTCGGCGGTGGAGCTCGAGCCGATCCGCCAGGCGCTCGCGCGCGGCCAGGACGGCGCGCCGCTGCCCGCCGACTGCCAGGGGCTCCGGTGGAGCTTCGTCAAGCGCTGACCGCGCTGCTCGTGGCGCTGCTCCCCGCCGCCGCCATGGCGGAGGTGGAGCGGTACGCCGTGGTGGTGGGCAACGACATCGGCCAGCCGCCGGATCTCCCGCTGCGCTACGCGGAGATGGACGCCGCGCGCGTGGTGTCGGTGCTCCAGGAGGTGGGCGGCGTCCGCCCGGAGAACACCGTCCTGCTCCAGGGCAAGGACGCGGACACGGTGCGGCGGGCGCTCATCGCGGTGAACGAGCGCGTGCGCACCGCCGGCCGGCCCACGGTGCTCCTGGTCTATTACTCCGGGCACGCCGACGCGAGCGCGCTCCACCTCGGGGGCACCCGGCTCGAGCTCGGTGAGCTGGAGCAGCTGGTCCGCGGCTCGGCGGCCGGCTTCCGCCTCCTGGTGCTCGACGCCTGCCGCTCCGGAGCGCTCACCCGGGTGAAGGGGGGGACACCCATCGCTCCGTTCGAGATCCGCTTCGGCGAGCGGGTGGCCGGCGAGGGCGCGGTCTTCCTCACCTCGAGCTCGGCCTCCGAGGACAGCCAGGAGTCGGACGAGCTGAAGGGGAGCTTCTTCACCCACGCGCTCCTCTCCGGCCTGCTCGGTGCCGCGGACGAGAACGGCGACGGGCGGGTGACGCTCGACGAGGCGTACCGCTATGCATACGAGACTACGCTGCGGGCCTCGAGCCGCACCCTGGCCGGCACGCAGCATCCCACCTTCCAGTACGACGTGCGCGGCTCGGGAGATCTGGTCCTGGCCACGCTCGACGCCCGCTCCCCGACCCGGGCCTGGCTCGAGCTGCCGGCGGGGAAGAGCTGGCTCCTCTTCCAGGAGAACGCCGACGGGGCGGTGGTGGGCGAGGTGGCCAGCGCGGACCGGGTGCGTCGCCTCTCGCTGCGGGCCGGCCGCTACTACCTGCGCGGGCGCGGTCCGGACGTGCTGCTGGAGGGCACGGTGGCCGTCGCCCCCGGATCGACCGCGTCGGTGGACGAGTCTAAGCTCCAGCGCACGGCCTACGCGCGCCTGGTCCGCAAGGGCGAGGGGACGCGGGACTCGGTGGTCTCGCTCGAGGCCGAGGCGCGGATGCGCACCTCGCTGGTGACCGACGCCGGGCTCTGCCCCGGCGTGGCGGTGGGCCTGGCCATCGCGCTGCGGCCCATCACCCTCGTCCCGCGCGTCGCCTGGTGCCGCACCGGCTACACCAACGAGGGGCTCGCGGCCACGACGGACCAGTTCGACGTCGAGCTCCAGGCCTCCCACGTCTGGGACCTCGCCCCGGTGTCGATCGAGGTCGGGCTGACGGTGGGCGCGGCGTTGCTCAACCAGAAGTTCCAGACCGCGGGGACGGCTCCGCCGCGGACCACGGCTGCACTGCAGCTCACCCCCGCGGTGGCGGTCAGCCGCGACCTGGGCGCGCGGACGTACCTCTACCTCTCGGTGGCTGGGGCGACGTACCTCTTCAAGAACGAGTCCACGGCGACCGAGACCACAAGCTTCGGGCCCTCGTTCGCGATTCGGCTCGCGCTCGGCGTCGGGTACCGATTCTAAGGTCGGCACCTCGATGAGGCTCCGGCCGGAAGCCGCGCGCCTCTGAACAACGGGCCTCGACAAGCGCTCGGATGGCTGAACCCGGCAACGGCGCTGACGGGCGTTCAGCCGTCGAGCTGCGCCGCGGTCCGGGCCTCGTCGCTCGCCAGCGCCGCGACCAGGTCCGGCACCGGGCTGAGCGCGACCAGCTGCCGGGCGACGGCGACGCCGCTCCGGTCGCCATGCCCGAGCTGCCACTGAGCGTGCTCGGCCGCCAGCGCGAGCTGGAGCGCCCGCCCCACCGCCATCGCGAACCGGCGCGCCCCGCCCTCCAGCTCCACCGGGCCGCCCTGGTTCGCCACACCGAACCAGCCGCCGGCCGCGTCCATGAGCGCGCGGGCCCGGTTCCGTACCGGCACCAGCGACTCGTCCGCCGCCACCGCCAGCGCGCGGGAGATCTCCGCGTCCACGTCGCGCAGGCCCGCC
The DNA here is from genome assembly GCA_035543115.1 of Myxococcaceae bacterium. Lineage (GTDB taxonomy): Bacteria > Myxococcota > Myxococcia > Myxococcales > Myxococcaceae > RPRB01. The sequence continues at coordinate 17,970 of DATKKF010000023.1, read as the reverse complement.
TCACCGGTGAGTGCGCGCAGCAGATCCAGCGAGAGGACGTTCGTCGTCCCCTCCCAGATGGGGAGCACCTGGGCGTCGCGGAGCAGCGCGGGGAGCCCGGTGTCCTCGACGTACCCTGCCCCACCGAACGCCTCCAGCACCTCGCTCGCGTGCGCCACCGCCTGCTTCCCGGTGAGCAGCTTGGCCACCGGCTGGAGCACGCGGACCAGCCGGCGCTCCCAGTCCCCTGCCTCACCGGCCTCGGCCTTGCCCAGCAGCGCCAGCACCCGGAAGGTGAGGAGGAACGCCGCCTGGTACTCGGCCTCGAGCTCGGCCAGCGTCTGCACGTGCAGCGACTTGTCGGCGAGCCGCGCACCGAAGGCCGATCGCCGGGTCGCGTAGTCCCGGGCCAGCGCGATGCCTCTGCGCATCGAGCACACCGCGCAGAGCGCGTTCCAGGTCCGGGTGATCTGGAGCATCGGAGCGATGGCCCGGACCCCATCGGAGAGCCCGACCACCGGGGTGGCCACCGCGCCGTCCAGCTCCACCTCCGCCGTGGGCAGCATCCGGGTCCCGAGCTTCTCCTTGAGACGCAGCACCCGGACGCCGTTGGGCGTCCCGTCCGGCCGGCGGAGCTCGAGGTAGAAGAGGGCGAGCCCCTTCCCGCCGCCCGGGTTTCCCTCGGGGCGGGCAAGGGTGAGCGTCATCTCGCTGGTGGTCGCCGAGGTGAACCACTTCGTCCCGTGGAGCCGCCAGCCCTCCCCGTCCTTCACCGCGCGGGTGAGGCTCTGACCGACGTCCGATCCGCCGGTCCGCTCGGTCATCCACTGACCGCTGGTCCACGCCCGAGCCGGGTCGCGGCTGGTGAGCCGCGGCACCGCCCGCTCGACCAGGGCCGCGTTGCCATGGGCGAGCAGCGTCGTCGCCGCGCCGTCGGTCATCGCCAGCGGGCAGGTGTAGATGGAGGTGGACGGACCGAAGAGGTGGATGAGCGCTCCCTGGTGGAGGCGGGAGAACGCGCCGTGGGCACGCTCGTGGGGAATCGCCACCAGGCCCCACTCCGCCGCGACCCGGGCGAAGGCGCGCCAGGCCTCCGGCACCCGGATCTCGTCGACCCGGCGACCCCAGGGATCATACGGAACGAGCTGCGGCTCGTCGCGGCGTCCCCGGGTCGACAGCTCGAGGAGCGTCGTCGCCGCGAGCTCGCCCATCTCGCGCAGCTCGGGCTCGATCGCCCTGAGCACCGGCTCCGGCAAGGTGCGCTCCAGCCAGCTCCGGAGCAGGAGGTCGCCGTCGTACTGGTTCCCGAGACGCGGCGGGTCCTGGAAGAAGTCCATCGCTCCTGGAGATCATCCTCCCGGGCGGCCATCCGGGACAACGTCGCGCCTCTCCCCCGCCCGGGCGAAGGCAGGGAGGCGCCGGCATCTTGACACCCCCCCTGGGCTGCCGTTACGTCCAGCAGCTTCCAGCCCCCCCTCTGGGGGCGGCTTCCAGAGGAATTGCGAAGATGGCCCGCGTCACCGTCGAAGACTGCCTCCCCCTCGTCGACAACCGGTTCGCCCTGGTGCTGCTGGCGGCAAAGCGGGCCCGTCAGCTGATGGCAGGGGCCCGCCCGCTCATCGAGACCTCGAAGAACAAGCCGCCCGTGCTCTCCCTGCGCGAGGTGGCCACCGGCCGGGTGAAGTTCGATCGCGACGTGCGCGAGACCCTGTCCGGGAAATACGACGCCGCCTCGGACAAGCAAGCGCTGTAAGCAGCTCAGGACGGCGGCGCGCTCAGCGACACCACGCCCCGGCGGATGAGGTCGCGCAGCACCTCCTCCAGCTCGATGGGAGACTCGTCCAGGCGCGCGAGCACCTCGCGCGGAGGGAGCCCCTGCTCACAGAGGAGCCGCGCCGCGGGGAGCCAGTGCTGGGGGCCGTTCCGGACGTAGACCTCGTACAGCTCGGGGTTTACGTGGATCTCGATGGGATTGACCATCAACCCGTCGCGCAGCCGCCGGGCATTGTCGTTGAGGAGCTGGGTGGCGCGCACCAGCAGCTCGGGCACCGGGAGCATCAGGGTCTGCCGCGGCCCGGGCTCGGCGGAGCTCCAGGAGGCCTCGGTGCAGCGGCTGGCGACGAAGGCGTTGAGCGCGCGCTCGCCCACCGCCTGGTGGGACCCGGTCTGGGCGGAGGCGTGGATGGCGCGTCCCTGCCGGAAGGCGACCTCGTAGGTCGCCCAGCTGTCGCGCGCGCGCAGGGTGCCGGTGATGCCGGCGGCCGCGAGCTCGCGGAGCGTCCACTGGACCCCCACCTGCCCCACCGGGATGGTCCGGAGCGAGCCGCCGGCAATCTCCGCCCTGGCCTGCCGCCGAGGCTGGAGCAGCGACTGGACCTGGCTCACCAGCGCCTCGAGCCGGAGGGTCTTCGGGAAGTAGGCCTGGGCCCCCGCGTCGAGCGCCTTCAGTGACTCGCGATAGTGGTCCTGACAGCTCAGCATCGCGAACGGCAGCTCGCGCGTCCGGTAGTCGTCGCGGATGAGGCGGAGCAGACCCCAGCCGTCCATCCTCGGCATGTTGAGGTCGGCGATGAGCAGCTCGAAGCCGCCGGAGACCGCCGCCTGGTAGCCGGCGACCCCGTCCTCGGCTGCGGTGACATCGAAGCCCTTGCGGCGGAACAGCGCGCCGAACATCCGGCACAGCTCCTCGTCGTCGTCCACCAGGAGGATGGGGACATGCGGGGGCGCCGGGGTCGGGGTGGTCCCCTCGATGACCACCAGCTGCTCGCCCTCGGAGTCGGTCTCGATCGGCCTGCTGCCCTCGGCGAGCAGGACCTCCGGAGCGTCCTCGGGGAGGATGTCGTACCCGCTCTGCTCCATGGACGGTGGGGGCATCGCCGGCTTCCGGTCCAGGTGGATGGCGACGCCGGTCCCCTCTCCCTCCTGACCGCTCAGCTGCAGGAACGCCCAGGGCGCCCGGGGCAGCGCCAGCATCGCCGCGAGCGCGACCTCTCCCCGGGCGTCGCGGTGCCTGGCGCCTCGGAGCACGCCGTGGGTGAAGAGTGCCTGGCTCTCGCCTGGCGTGCCGGGGTTCAGCTTGAGCGCGCCGGACCGGAACGTCCGCTGGACGTGCTCCACCATCCGGAGGGCCTCGAAGCCGACGACCCGGCCGGTGCGCTCCGGCAGCTCGGCGAGCGCCTGGCGGACCCGGTCCGGGTGCTCGAAGGGCTGGAACGGACGCAGGAGCATCTCCACCACCCCGGTCCGCATCTGCGAGACGAACGGAGCCTCCAGAGCCTCGTCCCCGAGCACGACCAGGGGGAGCCTGGAGAGGGTGGCGTCGTGGGCGAGCGTCCCGAGCAGCTGGGAGACGGGGGGAGTGTCCACATTCCCCACCACCAGCACCACGTCCACCGGCGTCGAGCGGAGCACTGCCAGGGCGCGCCGCAGGTCCGGCACCGCCCGGAAGCCGAAGTCGGCGCGGGTGAAGGCCTCGGAAAGCGCGCGGGCCGACGCCAGGTCGGGGTCCACCGCGAGGAGGGAGAGCTTCGTCACGGTCAACGACGGAAGACTGTACCAGGACCCTCAGGCGGTGCGCGCCAGGTGCCGCAGCTTGGCCTCCGCCCCGAGCCGGTAGGCGTACCTGAGCGCCTCGAGGAGCCGATCCAACCGCCGGGCCACCACCAGGGCCAGGAGCCGGGCGGTGAAGAGCGCCGCCAGCCGGTTGGCCTCGACGTACCGGGCATGCTCCTCGGCGGCCAGCCCGGGCCGGTAGGAGACGTCCCGGAACAGCCGGGCGTGGAGTTCGCGGGCCGAGGCGGCCTGCAGCGCGGGCCAGTGGTGGAGCGCCAGGCTCGCGAACTTGTCCACCTCGGCCTGGACCTCGAGCTCGAGCATCGACAGGTGCCGGCCGAGCTCGGCCGCACGCGCGAGGTAGAGGAAATGGCTCACGCCCTCCGCCAGCCGGCAGTACGCGTCGAGCCCGGGGGCGAGCCAGGCCGCGTCGCGGAGCGAGCGCGCCTCGAGGTGGGTCCGCAGCGCCTCCGAGTAGTACAGGCCCACCTCGAGCCCCTCCTCGCCCTCGTGGACCCAGAGCTCCTCGTCCGAGCGGGGCGAGCCGAGCAGCTCGGCCTGCTCGGGGCGGAGGAGGAAGGCCGAGGCCCTGGGGCACTCGATGTCGTAGATGGCCTGGAGCTGGTCCTGGACCTCGTCCACGAGCCTCAGTTGGGGAGCCCTCCGCCCGGCGGAAGGAGGCCCGCCTCGACCAGCACGCTCTGCAGGGTGTCGCTCCCGGTGCGGCGCCAGGACTCGTAGACCTTGAGCGCGCCGGCGGGGGAGCTCCGCGCGGAGGACCGGGCGGCGATGCCCTCGAGCACCTCGACCAGGGGACGAAACTTGCGGCCCAGCTCGTCGTAGACGTAGGCGAAGCCCCCCCGGGCGAGCGCCGCGACCTGCGCGTAGGCCGTGCGGCCCATCTCGATGGTGTAGCCCTGGCCCACCACGCTGTCGCGGAGTGCGCCGGCAAAGAAGCCGGCCTTGTAGAGCGAGACGTCGCCGAGCCGACGGAGGATGCGGATGCGGTCCTCGCGCTCGGCGGACTGCGCCCGGTGGTAGAGCAGCGCCAGCGGCTCCTCGGCGCCTCCGAGCTCGTCCTTGGCGAACAGCCGGTCGGCGGCGGCGAACTCGGCCAGGAGGTTCACCAGGTAGAACTCGGTGACCTCGGCGACGTCCAGTCCCGTCTGCCCGAGCGCCTCGTCCAGGAGGGACTTGAAGAACTGCTTCAACGACGTGACAGCGACGAGATCCATCGATGACCCTGACCCCCCAGGCTAGCAACGCCGGGACCCGGCGTGAACCGGGGGGCCCCTGTCATTCCGAGAGGTTGCGCTGGCACTCGCGCAGGCGAATTGCCAGAAGCTGGGTTGGCACTCGACCGTAGACAGTGCTTGAGAGCTGCCCTCGCGGAGGCGAAATCACCCGTCAGTCCAGCATGTTGGGAGACCGCCCAGGCGCCTTGACAGGGGGAGCTTGCTGGTTATGGTGACGTGGCCGAGGGCCTTGGCAGTCGTGCAGTTCGAGTGCTAGCCCACGCAACCCAAACCCCATCGATGCACGAGGGAACGAACATGAAGATTCGCCCGCTGCAGGACCGGCTGATCGTCAAGCGCGTCGCCGAGGAGAACAAGACCAAGGGGGGCATCATCATCCCCGACACCGCCAAGGAGAAGCCGCTCGAGGGCAAGGTCGTCGCCGTCGGCAACGGCAAGATCCTCGAGGACGGGAAGGTCCGCCCGCTCGACATCAAGGCCGGGGACACCATCCTCTTCAGCAAGTATGCCGGCACCGAAGTGAAGATCGAGGGCGAGGACCACCTCATCCTTCGCGAAGAGGACGTGCTCGGCGTCATCGAGAAGTAGTCCCCCGACTTCAGACCAGAGAGAGAGAAGAGACCAAGATGAGCAAGGACATCATTTTCGACGTCCGTGCGCGTGACGCGATCCTCCGTGGGGTCAACACGCTCGCCGACGCAGTGAAGGTCACCCTCGGGCCCAAGGGCCGCAACGTGGTGATCGAGAAGTCGTTCGGCTCCCCCACCATCACCAAGGACGGGGTGACGGTGGCCAAGGAGATCGAGCTGGAGAACAAGTTCGAGAACATGGGCGCGCAGATGGTGAAGGAGGTCGCCAGCAAGACCTCCGACGTGGCCGGTGATGGCACCACCACCGCCACCGTGCTCGCCCAGGCGATCTTCCGCGAGGGCGCCAAGCTGGTCGCCGCCGGTCACAACCCCATGGAGATCAAGCGGGGCATCGACAAGGCGGTCACCATCGTGGTGGCCGAGCTGAAGAAGATGGCCAAGCCTACCAAGGACAAGAAGGAGATCGCCCAGGTCGGCACCATCTCCGCCAACGGCGACGAGACGGTGGGGAAGATCATCGCCGATGCCATGGAGAAGGTGGGCAAGGAGGGCGTGATCACCGTCGAGGAGGCCAAGGGTCTGGAGACGACGCTCGACGTGGTCGAGGGCATGCAGTTCGACCGCGGCTACCTCTCTCCCTACTTCGTGACCGATCCGGAGCGGATGGAGGTCGTCCTCCAGGAGCCGTACATCCTGATCCACGAGAAGAAGATCTCCTCGATGAAGGACCTGCTCCCGGTGCTCGAGCAGGTGGCTCGCTCGGGGAAGCCGCTGCTCATCGTCGCCGAGGAGGTGGAGGGCGAGGCCCTGGCCACCCTGGTGGTGAACAAGATCCGCGGCGTGCTCAACACCTGCGCGGTGAAGGCCCCGGGCTTCGGTGACCGCAGGAAGGCCATGCTCGAGGACATCGCCACCCTCACCGGCGGCAAGATGATCGCCGAGGACCTGGGCATCAAGCTGGAGAACATCACCCTGGCCGACCTGGGCCGCGCCAAGCGGATCACCGTCGACAAGGACAACACCACCATCATCGACGGCGCGGGCAGCCAGAAGGACATCCAGGCCCGGGTGCAGCAGATCCGCGCCCAGATCGAGGACACCACCAGCGACTACGACAAGGAGAAGCTGCAGGAGCGCCTGGCCAAGCTGGTGGGCGGCGTGGCGGTGGTCAACGTTGGCGCCGCGACCGAGACCGAGATGAAGGAGAAGAAGGCCCGGGTGGAGGACGCGCTCAACGCCACCCGCGCCGCGGTCGAGGAGGGCATCGTCCCCGGCGGTGGCGTGGCGTACATCCGCTGCCTCAAGGCGCTCGAGGGCGTGAACTTCTCCGAGGGTGAGCGGTTCGGGGTGGAGATCGTCCGCCGTTCGCTCGAGGAGCCGCTCCGCCAGATCGTCGGCAACGGCGGCCAGGAGGGCTCGGTCATCGTCAACAAGGTCAAGGAGGGCACCGGCGCCTTCGGCTTCAACGCGGCGACCGGGATCTACGAGGACCTGCTTGCGGCCGGCGTGGCCGACCCGGCGAAGGTCTCGCGGACCGCTCTCCAGAACGCGGCCTCCGTGGCCTCCCTGATGCTCACCACCGAGGCGATGGTGGCCGAGCATCCGAAGGAGGAGGAGGCCAGGCCGACCGGCGGCGGTGGCATGGGCGGCATGGGCGGCATGGGCATGTAAGCCGGCTGCTGCTCCGGTCTCTCCGGAGTGGTTCTCGCGGCCCTCGTTCCAGTCCCTTCGGGGATCGGGGCGGGGGCCGCGGCGTTTCCAGCTCAGCGCAGCTCAGCCCCGGTTGTGGGGGAAAGGGCCCGGCGCCGGGAGCGGCGTGCCGGAGGGGCCGATGCCGAAGAGGCGTCGCAGCTCCTCGGGCGCGTCGGTGAACGTCACGCCCATCCGGCCGCGCATGTTGAGCCGGAAGTCACCCTGCTTGGCCCAGGCGACCCGGCCGGAGAACTCGTGTTCCTGGCCGTCCACCAAAAGGGTGCCCTTGACCGCGGTGCCCTTGGGGAACACCCGCATCAGCTCGGCGCAGAATCCGCCCGCCGACACGTCCACGGTGAAGCCCGACGCGGCCCCCATTTGCACCTTGAACCGGCGACGCTGTCGGCCGAGGACCCGCGTGTTCTGCACCGCCGCTTGACCCCCACGGACGCCACTTCCACTGGCATCCTGCGTTCCCCGGCCACATGACTGGGGAGACCCCGGCTGTCAGTTGACCATGCCGGGACCAGCACGTCCAACCAACAGGGAAGCCATGGCCGCCGTCACCATCTACACCACCAGCTCCTGCGTCTATTGTTTACGGGCCAAGGAGTACCTGCGGTCCAAGGGCGTGCCGTACGAGGAGGTGGACGTGACCGGGGACGACGCCGCGCGGGCCAGGCTGGTGGAGCAGGCGAACGGCCAGCGGACCGTGCCGCAGATCTTCGTCGGCGACGTGCACGTCGGCGGGTACACCGATCTGGTCCGCCTGGACCGAGAAGGGGGGTTCCAGCCCCTGCTCGCGGGGGCCTGAGCGCTCGGTACGCCACTGTCGCGCCCTTTCGCACCTGGACGATGCCGGACTTCGAGCCGCCTCCGCTGGGCTAGGCTCGGTGACATCCGCTCCGCCTCATCGACACTCCTGGCCTTCTCGCTCCTCGCGCTCGCGGCCGGCGCATGCTCGACGGCGCCGACCCGCCGGACCGAGTCGGTCCCCTCGCTGCGCGTCTCGGCGCTGGTCGTCGAGCAGCTCCGCGCCTCCGGAGGCGTGACCGACGACGAGGTGCTCGCACTCTCCGCCCGGCTCGGAGTCCACGGCGTCACCGCCGCCTCCGGGCGGGCGCTGGTCTGGGGACCGGGCGAGATCCGTCCGCTGCACCCGGAGCGAAGCGACTGGACCGCCACCGACGCCCTCACCGCGATCAAGGCCGCGGGGGTCGCTCCGACCGAGGTGCTGCTGGTCCGCGCCCGCCTCGACCGGACCTCGGCCGAGGGGCGGCAGGAGGTGGCCGGACGGGGCGGAGGGGCAGGCGTCGGCGCGAACGCGGAGTGGATCGACCGCGCGCGCATCGAGCTCATCCACCCGAGCACCGGCCACATCGTGGTGGAGAGCACGGCCGAGTTGCGGGTGGACCCGTTCCGGACCGAGGGCGAGGGTCCGGGTCCGCTGCTCGACCGGGTCCTCGACGACGCGCTCGCCGGGATTGAGGGAAGATGGGCGCGTCCGCCCCGCCCCGCCGTCGACGCCTGGAGGCTGCTCGGGCCGAGCCCCGGGGCCATGGGCCTCGAGGGAGAGGTGCGCCGCCTCGCGCAGCTGCGGCTGGCCAATCCCGGTCTGGGCGAGGACGAGGCCGCGCGACTGATGCGCCGTCCGCCCGGAGTCTTCGTCCGCGCCGCGGAGGTCACCACCCGGCTCCACGCCGGGGACGTGGTGACCGCCATCGACGGCGTGCCCGCCACCCCCGAATCGCTGGACCGCGCCCGCCAGGGCACGCGGGACGTGCGGCTCGAGGTGGAGCCGGCCGCCGGCGCCGCGCGGCGCGTGCGCTGGCCCTGAGCCGCCCCGCGTCCGGGCACAGCACCCCCGAGGGCTCGTCAGGGTCCGAGCGCCACCACCACCCGCTCGAAGACCCGGGCCACGGTCCCCGGCGCGACCAGCACCGGCATCCCCAGCGCGAGGGCTACCATCACCGACCAGAGCGTGGACCTCGGCCTGGACTCGAGCCGCATCTGCGACATGGAGAGGAGCAGCACGATGGTGCCGGCCACGCACACCACCAGGGGCCCGCGAAACCCATAGACCCACAGCCCCGAGCTCACCGCGCCGAGCGCAACCGCGTTCACCACGTCGCGCCCGTTCGAGGCCCACCAGGCGCGCCCCTCGTCGGCACGGAGCCGATACTGCACCCGCTCCAGCAGCCCGGCGACGCCCACCGAGGCCAGGAAGGTCAGCGCCCTCCAGGCGCCACCGTCACCTGCCCACCCTCCGAGCGCCTCCGCCATGCACACACTCTCCAGCACCGGTTGACGTCCGCGCGCAATCAGCAGTGCACCTTCCGGTCGATCTCTGGTAACCCCCCCCGCCGCTGCCTGACGAGCTGTCCAAGGAGGAGGAGCGCCGATGAGACGCCAGTTTTCCTCGTTGATCGGGATCGTGTTCCTGGCCTGCGCGGGTGGCCAGGCCGCCGGGACCGCGGCCCCGGCCGAGCGCCAGCGGGTGCAGAACCTGGCGCCGTTCGACATCGCCAACTGCTTCCCGACCAGGCTCGATCTGGGGAAGACCGCGAACGAGTACACGCTGCAGGCAGCGTTCCGTGGCGCGCGCCCGGCCATCCAGGAGTGCCTGGTGGACGCCAAGGTGCAGAACCCGAGCGTGACCACCAAGGGCAAGGCCACCCTCTCCATCGACGGCTCGGCGACCACCGTCACCGTGACCGGCGAGGGCCTTCAGCCCGCGGCGAGCAGCTGCCTCGAGAAGGCCATCCGCACGCAGCTCGAGGGAGTCACCCTGCCCGCCGGAGCCAAGCCCGTCACGCTCGACGGCCCCTTCGAGCGCGAGCCGAGCAACATGGTGCGCATGGGGCTCAACGAGGCCTCCGACGTCCAGGGCACCATCCGGCTCGCCGTGCCCCAGTGGTGCAGCTGCTTCGAGCCGACCAGGACCCAGGCTCCCCCCGAGTTCGGCGGCCCGGTGACGCTGACCCGCGAGGACGTGACCAAGTACGCCGACCGGATCAAGGCTCCGGACGGCGGCACGGTCACCAGCAAGGCGGTGGTCGCGGCTCTGCAGTCGTCGGATCCCTCCGGAGCGCCGCTGGCGGGCTGTCTGAACCAGCGCATCGAGTCGCTGCCCTTGAAGAGCAGCGCGGAGCAGCTCACGGTCCCGGCGCAGATCCTGCTCGTCAACTCCAACGGGTCCGCCGCGATGCCGGCCGGCGTGCCGCCCCCGCTCCAGTTCGCGCAGCTCGACGCGGTCCGCGAGCTGCGCCAGGCCGAGGCCTTCGCCGCGCTCGCCCGCCGGCAGAACGTGGCCAACGCCTACGACGGGCAGGTGCAGGCCTACCAGGCGGCGGTGAACTCCAAGGACGCCAAGAAGCGCAAGACGGCGAGCGCGATGGTGAAGGACCTCAAGGGAGGGTGCGCCGCGCTGGTCAAGGCGGACGACGAGTACACCAAGGCGCTCGAGGGCGAGGCGGCGGTGGAGCAGCAGGCGGTGAGCCTGGCCCAGTCGCTCAAGGCCAGCGACCCGTCGTGGGGGGACGCCGAGAAGGCCTCCGCCGCTGCACTCGCCGACACCCAGAAGCAGATCGACGCGTCCAGGCAGCTCCGGGCGGCCAACGAGAAGGCCTGCCCCAAGGAGAAGTTCTAGGGGCCCCCCGGGGAGCCGTCCTCAGGCCACGGCCTGGTCGTCGTTGGCCGCGGTGGCCTCGCGGAGCCGGACCGAGACCAGCTTGCTGACGCCCGGCTCCTCCATCGTCACCCCGTAGAGCGTGTCCACGACCTCCATGGTCCGCTTGTTGTGGGTGATGAGGATGAACTGCGACTGCCTGGACATCTCCCGCAGCAGGTCGTTGTAGCGGCCGACGTTCCCCTCGTCGAGCGGCGCGTCCACCTCGTCCAGCAGGCAGAACGGGGTGGGCTTGATGAGGAAGATGGCGAAGATGAGCGCGACGGCGGTCAGCGCCTTCTCGCCGCCCGAGAGCAGGGTCACGCTCTGCAGCTTCTTGCCCGGAGGCTGAGCGACGATCTCCACGCCCGGCTCGCCGGTGGGCCCCTCCTCGGTGAGGAGCAGCCCGGCCCGCCCGCCGCCGAACAGGCGAGGAAAGACTCGCTGGAACCGGTCGTTCACCACCTCGAAGGTGCGGGCGAAGCGCTCGCGGCTCGTCCGGTCGATCTTGGCGATCGCTTCGCGGAGCGCCTTGATGCTCGCTTCGAGGTCCCGCTTCTGCCCGGCGAGGAAGGAGTGGCGCTGTGCCACCTCGGCGTGCTCCTCGATGGCGGTGAGGTTGATCTCCCCCAGCCGCTCCAGCTGTCCACGCAGCTCCCTGAGCTGCTGCTCCTCGGTGGCCTCCAGCAGCCGGTGGGTATGGAAGCGGTGCAGCTCCTCGCCCAGGCCCGTCTGGTGGCGCTCCTCGACCGAGCGGACCAGGTGCTCCACCTCCAGCACCAGCGAGCGCTCGCGCAGGGTGATCTGCCCGAGCCCCTCGGTCACCCCATCCAGCCGGCTCCGCTCGTCCCGGAGGCTGGCCTCGTCCGTGCGGACCCGCGCCGCCTCTTCCCCGTGGATGCGCCGCCCCTCCTCGAGCATGGCGGTCCCCCCGGCCAGACGGTGGAGCCGCCCCGCATGCCCCTCCTCGGCGGCGGCGATGCGGCCCTGCAGCTCCTCGCGCCGGACCACTGCCTGGGCCTGTGCCTCCTCCGCACGTGACTTCCGCTCGGCCAGCTCGGCGAGCCCGGCGGTCACCTCGGCCAGCGCGGCCCGCGCCGCCTCCGCCCGCTCGGCGTGCGAGGCGACCTTGACCCGCAGCGCCATCAGCTCTTGGCCGTGCGCCTCGGCCGAGCGCTGGAGGCCCTCCAGCCTCTGCTGGACCTCGCGCGCCCGCTCCTCGCGCGAGGCGCGCTCGGCCTGGGCGTGCGCCGACTCGCCCCGCGCCGCCTCCTCGTCCCGGTCGACCCGGGCGAGCGATGCCTCCAGGCCCTCGGAGTCACGCACCAGCTGACCGATGCGCTCGCGGAACCGCGCCAGCTGCTCGGAGGCCTGGTGCAGGTCCTTCTCCAGCGCCGAGCGGACCAGCTCCTCCTCGTGGTGGTGCTTCTGCAGCCCCTTCAGCAGCTCCTCGGTGTGGAGGATCTGCTTCTGGAGCGCGTAGTGCCGGGTGAGCAGCTCGTTGTAGCGGGCCTCGGTGGCGGCCACCGTCTCGGCCAGCTCGGCGATCTCCCGCTTCTTCTGCAGCGCGCCCGAGCCGGGGCCCTCCAGCACGCCGCCGGTCAGCGTCCCGTCCGCGGCCAGGACCTCGCCGGCGAGCGTCACCGCGGTGAAGCCCGGGGCCATGTCCCGCACCCTCGCTGCGGCCTCGAGGTCCTCCACCAGGAGCACGTTGCCGAGCAGGAGATCCACCACCGGGCGGAACTCGGGCTCGGCGCGGACCTCGTCGGTCGCCCGCCCCAGGACGCCCGCGAGGCCCTCGGGCATCGGGGGCGCCGGGGCCACCGCCAGCTCGGGCAGGGGGAGGAACGAGCTCCGTCCCTCGGCCACCGAGGCCAGGTAGCGCGAGAGCTCGAGCCCCACCGACCGGCTCTGCACCAGCACGTTCTGCAGGCGCGCCCCCAGGGCCGCCTCGATGGCCCGCTCGAACCGGGGCGAGGTGGCGAGCACGTCGGCGACCAGGCCGAAGATGCCCTGGCCTCGGGCCTCGGGGCCCGCGCGCAGCATCACCGCGCGCACCCCGCGGTCGAAGCCCTCGTAGTGGCGCTGGATCTCCTCCAGGGAGTGGAGGCGGCTGCGCCGGTCGGCCAGCTCCTCCCGCAGCGAGATGACGCCCACCTCGCTCTCGGCGAAGGAGGCCCGGGTCCGCTGCAGCGCGTCCTCCTCGGCTCCCCGGCGCTCGGCCAGCTCGAGCGTGAGCTGCCGGCTCTGCTGCACCCGGCGGGTCACCTCGTTGCGCTCGCGGTCCAGCGCCGACTCCTGCCCCCGCACCGCCTGTAGCTCGGCCGTGGCATGACGGTGCCGCTCGCGCAGCTCCTCCCTCCGGGCGGCGAGCGCGGCGAGCTGGGTCTCCTGGTTGGCGATGCGGCCGGCCAGCCCGAGCAGCGCGAGCCGCTCCTGCTCCAGCCGCTCCTGACATTCGCGCTGGAGCCCCTGCGCGGCGTCGAGCCCTTCCTGGGCGCGGCGCATCGCCGCCTCGTCCGCGGCGGAGGCCCCGGTCAGGGCGGCCACCTCGGCCTCGAGCGCCGCCTTCCGCGTCTCCAGCGCCGAGAGCCGGCCGGCCAGTGCCTCGCCCTCGGCCGAGGCGGCCGACTCGGCAGCCCCGGCTGCACCGAGGTCCGACCGCCAGAAGGCCAGCGCCTGCTCGGTCTCGCGGGTCTGGCTGTCGAGCGCATGCACCTCGTCGGCGAGCGCCTGGAGCCGCTGCCCGTCGGTCTCCAGCCGGGCGCGCCGCGCCTCGACCTCGTCCTCGAGCGCGCGCACCCGGTGCAACGCCGCCTGCTCCGTCTCGCCCAGCGCGGCGATGGCGTCCTGGAGGTGCTTCTGCTCCGCCAGCAGCCCGAGCAGCCGGTGGCTGGCCTGGTGCAGCTCGATCTCCCGGATGCGCGCCTTGAGCGAGCGGTACTTCTCGGCCTTCTTCGCCTGGCGTCCGAGCGAATCGAGCCGCTTCTCGAGCTCGCCCACCAGATCTGCGACGCGGAGGAGGTTGCCCTCGGTCGCCTCGAGCTTCCGCTCGGCGGCCTTCCGGCGCGACTTGTACTTGGTCACCCCAGCCGCCTCCTCGATGATGCTCCGGCGGTCCTCGGGCTTGGCGGAGACGATGAGGCCCACCCGCCCCTGCTCGATGATGCTGTAGGCCCGCGTGCCGACGCCGGTGCCGAGGAAGAGCTCCACCACGTCAAGGAGCCGGCAGTGCGTGCGGTTGATGAGGTACTCGGACTCGCCCGAGCGGAACAGCCGCCGGGTGACGGTCACCTCGCCGAAGCCGGCGTACTGCGGCGCCAGCGAATCCTGAGGTTGCACCTCGAAGGTGAGCGAGACCTCGGCCAGCGACAGCGGGGGCTTGCTCTCGCTCCCGTTGAAGATGACGTCCTCCATGCCACGGCCGCGCAGGTTCTTGGCGCTCTGCTCGCCCATCACCCAGCGGATGGCGTCGACCACGTTCGACTTGCCGCAACCGTTCGGTCCGACCACTCCGGTGATGCCCTCATCGAAGGTGAACACCGCCCGGTCCATGAACGACTTGAAGCCGGTGATGTCGAGGCGCCGGATGCGCATGGGGCGAAGGGACTCCTGGAGAGAGGAGGAGGTTTTACCGCTTCGGTGAACATCCCCGCAAGCAGTGCATGACGCTGCGTGACCTTACGTGAACGGTCATGCCGATGCAGCAGGGGGTGGGAGCGGCTGGGCTGGCGGCTTCGGCTCGATGCGGACCTTCACCACCCGGGGGCCGTCGGTCTCGGCCACCCGGATCTCGAACTCGTCCACCTCGGTGTGGTCGCCTGGCTCGGGCACCCGTCCGAGCCGGGCCATCAGGAAGCCGGCGATGGTGCTCACCTCGGCCGGGTCGACGTCGAAGTGGACGTCGAGCCTGTCCTCGAGGTCCGACAGCTGGGTGGTGCCGGGCAGCTCGAGCCGCCCTCCGGGGAGGGTCTTCACCTCGGAGACCCGGCGCCCGAGCTCGGCCACGTCCCCCACCACCTCGGCGACCAGATCGGCCAGGGTGACGATGCCGCTCGTGCCGCCGTGCTCGTCGACCACGACCGCGAGCTGCCTCCGCCGCTTGCGGAACTCGATCAGGAGCTGCTCGAGCGTCACGTTCTCCGGAACGAAGAGCACTGGCCGCTGCACCTGGCCAATGCTCCTGAGCTGGTCGTTGGCGAGGAGGAAGAACAGGTCCTTCACGTTCACCACGCCCTCGACCTGATCCAGGGTCCCGCGGGCCACCGGCACCCAGGTGTGCCCGGCGGCCCGGGCCTCGGCGATGTTCCACTCCAGCGGCTCCTCCAGATCGAGGTAGCGGACCTGCTGGCGGGGGACGAGCACCTGCCGCGCGGTCTTCTCCGACATCGACAGGGCGCGGGCGAGGAGCTCGGCGCGTTCCGCGGTGATCCGGCCGGCGCGGGCCGAGCTGTCGACGAGCATCGCCAGCTCCTCGGGGTTCATCGCCAGCTCCTCGAGGGCCGCGGGCTTGAGACCGAGCAGCCGCGAGACGGCGGAGGCCATCCGGTTGATGACCGTCACCGCGGGGTACGAGACCAGGTAGATGGCCCGCATCGGGCCGGACACCGCCAGGGCCACCGACTCGGTCCGCTGGAGGCCCAGGTTCTTCGGGACCAGCTCGCCGATGACCAGGTGGAGGATGGTGATGATGGCGAAGCCCACCAGGAAGGCGAGCGTGTGGGCCAGAGCGACGAAGCCGCGCCGGTCCGGGAAGGCGGCATGGAGCGCTCGCTCGACGAGGGAGGCGAACGCCGGCTCGCCCACCCAGCCGATGCCGAGCGAGGTCAGGGTCACCCCGAACTGGACGGTGCCGAGGTAGGGGCCGAGGTTCCTGAGGATCCCGAGCGTGCGCTCCGCGGCGCGGTTCCCGCCGTCGGCGAGCGCGCGGAACCGCGTGGGCCGGGCACGGACCAGCGCCATCTCCGATGCGACGAAGAACGCGTTGATCAGGACCAGCCCCACCGCCACCGCGATGTGCCAGGCCTCGCTGCTCAAGGGGGACGCCTCACAGCAGGCTCTCGTACTCCGGGTCGCCCTTCAGCCCGTCGAACATCGGGTCGGTGGCCAGCCAGCCGGAGACCTTTTGCCGGTCGGCGTCGAGCGCCTTCTTCAGCCACTCGAGCGCCTCGGGCTTCTTGCCCCAGAGCGCGTACAGCGCGGCCAGGTTGTAGTGGAGGAGCAGGTCGTCGGCGTTGAGCCCCCGCGCCCTCTGGTAGGCGCGCTCGGCCTCGGCGTAGAAGCCCTTCTGCGCGTAGCAGATGCCGAGGTCCAGGTGCGCCTCGAAGTCCTCGGGCTCGAGCCGGACCACCTCCTTCAGCTGCGCGATGGCCCCGCGGTAGTCGCCCTCGTCCATGAGGAGCGCGGCGAGCTCGTGGCGGGGGAAGGCGTCCGCCGGGTCGAGCTCGATCGCGGTCTGCAGCTCGGCGATGGCCTCCTCGACCCGGCCGTGGTCGGCGTAGGTGAGGCCGAGGTTCAGGTGGGCGTCGGGGTACTCCGGATCGAGCTCGATCGCCTGCTTGTAGGCGGCCACGGCGAACTCCGGGCCATGCGTGGAGAGGAAGCAGGCGAGGTTGTAGTGCGCAGTGGCGCTGTCCGGCTCGAGCTTCAGCGCGGTGAGGTACTCGGCCAGCGCCTCGCGGTAGAGCTTCTTCTCGGCGTAGACGGTCGCCAGGTTGTCGTGGGCGTGGGCCGAGTCCGGATCGAGGTCGATCGCCTTGCGGAACTCGCGGATGGCCTCGTCCAGCCAGCCACGGTCGGCGAGCTCGATGCCACGGGAGTTGTGCTCGTCGGAGAGCGCGATGTTGTCCTTCTCGCGGGCCATGGGGGGGGACCGGGCCACTGTATTCAGCGAAAAACCGGCTCCGCAAGCTACACTCTCGAGCCGACGTGAACCCCGCACGGCGTCACGCTTTCCGCACGCTCGCCCTCGTCTGCACGCTCGGCCTGGTCGCCGCGTGCGCCCCGCGGGCGACGGTCCGGCC
This sequence comes from Myxococcaceae bacterium, assembly GCA_035543115.1. Lineage (GTDB taxonomy): Bacteria > Myxococcota > Myxococcia > Myxococcales > Myxococcaceae > RPRB01. Next base: position 1,211 of record DATKKF010000023.1, on the reverse strand, counting down.
GGAGGTGGAGACCCGCCAGGAACTCCCGCTGGCCGTCACTCCTCCGCTCGAGCCGCCGCCGCCACCGCGGCCCATCACCCTCCTGGCCGGCGGAGACGTGACGCTCGGGGCGCACTACGAGGAGTGGGTCGATGGCCTTCGCAGCAAGAGCCAGAGCGGTCCGGGGGTGGACGGCTGGGGCTTCTCCGAGGTGAAGCCGCTCTTCGCCGGCGCGGACCTGGTGGTGGTCAACCTCGAGTGCCCGTTCACCACGCGGGGCGCACCGATTCCCAAGAACTTCAACTTCCGCGCCCGTCCCTCCACCGTCCAGGTGCTGGTCGACGCCGGGGTGCGCGCGGTGACCCTGGCGAACAACCACCTGATGGACTACGGCCCGGACGGCGTGGCGGACACCCTCGCCACCCTCGACGCGGCGGGTATCGCCCACTTCGGAGCGGGCCGCACGCTGGCCGAGGCACGCAAGCCGGCCATCGTCGAGGTGGGCGGACTGAAGATCGCCTTCCTCGGCTACCTCATCCTCGGCGCGGCACACCCCGAGCCCGCGGTGGTCTGGGCGACGGAGACCAGCGCCGGCGTCGCCGGGCACCCGAGCGACTGGACGGTGGTGGAGAAGATGGTGCGCGAGGACGTGACCGCGGCGCGGAAGGAAGCGGATCTGGTGATCCCCTTCTTCCACTGGGGCCGCGAGGGCAGCAAGGGACCGGATGCGTACCAGGTCGCGCTGGCGAAGGCGGCGGTCGAGTCCGGCGCAGCGGCGGTGCTCGGCGCCCACCCGCACGTGCTGCACGGGATGGAGCGGATGGGCCAGGTGCCGGTGTTCTACTCGCTCGGGAACTTCGTCTTCGGCGGCAACTGGAACCCGCGGGACAAGGACTCGGTGCTGGTGAAGGCCCGCTTCGACCGGAGCGGCTACCTGGGCTCCGAGCTGTTCCCCCTGAAGACGGACCGCTACCCCGAGCGGCCGATCCAGCCTTACCCGCTCGCTGGCGCGGACGCTCAGGCGGTCCTGCAGCGTCTCCGGAACGCGTCAGCCATCTTCGCCACGCCCCTGTCCGAGCTGGCCCCCGCCGCACCTGCGGCGCCGGTGTCAGCCGCCGCTCCTCCGGGCTCCTAGAGGGGACCCGCGGTCCACGGCCGGGGCCCTGCCCAGCCCGCCCTGGCCTCCTCCGGGCCGGGCCGGGCCGCTGCAAGAATCAATTGCATGCATCCTG
>DATKKF010000022.1:0-57521 GCA_035543115.1 Myxococcaceae bacterium | reverse complement strand
GCCGCCCTCCCGGATGGCGAACCGGAGCTCCTTCTCCATGGCGATGGGGGTGATCAGCTCCACCTCGATCGCGATGTTGTCCCCCGGCATCACCATCTCCACGTTGTCCGGGAGCTTCACCGTCCCGGTCACGTCGGTGGTCCGGAAGTAGAACTGGGGCCGGTAGCCCTTGAAGAACGGGGTGTGGCGCCCGCCCTCCTCCTTGGTCAGCACGTAGATCTGCGCCTTGAACTTGGTGTGCGGGGTGATGCTGCCCGGCTTGGCCAGCACCTGTCCGCGCTCCACGTCCTCGCGCTTCAGACCACGGAGCAGCGCTCCGATGTTGTCCCCGGCGATGCCCTCGTCGAGCAGCTTCCGGAACATCTCCACGCCGGTCACCACGGTCTTCGTGGTGGGGCGGAGACCGACGATCTCCACCTCCTCGCCCACCTTGATCTTCCCGCGCTCCACGCGGCCGGTGGCCACCGTGCCGCGGCCGGCGATGGAGAAGACGTCCTCCACCGGCATCAGGAAGGGCTTGTCGGTCTGCCGCTCCGGGGTCGGGATGTAGGTGTCGAGCGCGTCCATCAGCTTCATGATGGAGCCCTCGCCGATCTCGCTGGTGTCACCCTCCAGCGCCTTCAGCGCGCTACCCGGGATGATCGGGGTCTTGTCGCCCGGGAACTCGTACTTCTTGAGCAGATCCCGGACCTCCATCTCCACCAGCTCGCGGAGCTCGGGGTCGTCCAGCATGTCCACCTTGTTCAGGTAGACCACGATGTACGGAACGCCGACCTGACGGGCGAGCAGGATGTGCTCGCGGGTCTGGGGCATCGGGCCGTCGGCCGCGCTCACCACCAGGATCGCCCCGTCCATCTGGGCGGCGCCGGTGATCATGTTCTTCACGTAGTCGGCGTGGCCCGGGCAGTCCACGTGGGCGTAGTGCCGGTTCTTGGTCTGGTACTCCACGTGCGCGGTGGAGATGGTGATGCCGCGCTCCCGCTCCTCGGGGGCCTTGTCGATCTGATCGTAGGCCAGCGCCTGGGCTCCGCCCTGCTTCGCCAGCACCTTGGTGATGGCGGCGGTGAGGGTGGTCTTCCCGTGGTCAACGTGCCCGATGGTCCCCACGTTCACGTGGGGCTTGGTGCGCTCGAACTTTTCCTTGCTCATCTTGCTCCTCTGTCTCTCGAACCTCGAATGGAGCCCTGATCCAGGATTGAACTGGAGACCTCATCCTTACCAAGGATGCGCTCTACCAACTGAGCTATCAGGGCTTGCTGCTGGTCGTCGCTCCGCCTACGTGTTGGAGCGGGAAACGGGATTCGAACCCGCGACATTCAGCTTGGAAGGCTGACGCTCTACCAACTGAGCTATTCCCGCCTGCTGCTCCTCATGCCTGGTTGGAGGGGGTTGGATTCGAACCAACGAAGGCGTAGAGCCGGCAGATTTACAGTCTGCTCCCTTTGGCCGCTTGGGTACCCCTCCATGACTCGTCTCGTCCGGCAGCTGCCGCTCTCCTCTCCTACGCCGTCCTGATCGCCTCCTGGCCGGCGGCGGGGGTCGAACCCGCGACCTACTGATTACAAATCAGTTGCTCTACCTGCTGAGCTACACCGGCAAGCAGCTCGCCGGGGGCCCCAGGGTACACTTCGCCAGGGCCCCGGAAGGGCTGGGCCTTTTATGGGACGGACTTGGCCGGAGTCAAGGCGACCGCCCCCGGCGCCGCCCGCTGCCTGGCCACCTCGTACAGCACCAGCGCCGCCGAGACGGAGGCGTTGAGGGAACCCACCCGTCCGGCCATGGGGATGCGCAGGCGCAGGTCGCAGTGCTTCAGCACCCCGGGACGTACCCCCGCCCCCTCCGCCCCGACCACCACTGCCAGGGGGCCATCCAGCCGGGCGCTCCACAGCGGCTGGTCCGCCTCGGGGTCCGCTGCGGCCACCCAGAGCCCCGCCACCTTCAGCTCCTCGAGCGCCCGGGAGAGGTTCGTCACCCGGGCCACGGGCACGTGCTCGATCGCGCCCGCCGAGGCCCGCGCCACCGCGGCGGTCACTCCCACCGAGCGATCCTTGGGGAGCACCACCCCGTGCGCGCCGAGCGCATCGGCCGAGCGAATGACCGCCCCGAGGTTGTGCGGATCCTGCAGGCCGTCGAGCACCACCACCAGGGCCGGGTGCCCCGATGCGGTGGCCGCCGCGAGGACATCGTCGAGCGAGGCGTAGGCGAACTCGCGCAGCCGGGCCGCCACGCCCTGGTGCACTCCGCCCTCCACCATGGCCACGAGCCGCTCGCGTGGCACGCGCTCCACCGTCACCCGCGCCGCTCGCGCCCGGGCGAGGATCTCCGCCGCGGCGCGCGGGGCGACGCTGCCCTCGAGCACGTACACCCGCTCGACGTCGCCCGGGTGCGCCCGGAGCGCCTCGAGCACCGGATGGATGCCGTGCACCGTCCGGCTCTCGCCCGGCATCGGCGGCGCTACTCCACCGCCACCGGGACGAGGAGCGTCTTTTGCTGCCGGAGGCAGAGCTGCTCGGTGCAGACGAAGAAGGTCATCTTCGCCTCCACCGTGCCCGCGCCCTTGCCCAGCGCCGCGAGCGGGACCTCGAAGCGGGGGTCCGGGTACTTGACCCCAGGCGAGGGCTTGCGCACCGAGTCGGCGTAGACCAGCTGCGTCTTCTCGGGCGTCACCGCCCCGGTGCTCGACAGGTGGATCCGCAAGGGGGCCTCGTCCGAGACATGCGCGCCCTTGAGGCTCTGGATCTCGAGCACCAGCGTGCCCTTCTTCCCCGGCGAGACCTTCGCGGTCGTCCCCTGGGTGCTGAGCGTGTACAGCGTGGTCGGATCCACCTCGGCCGCCAGGGCGGGCGAGGCGGCGAGCATCCCTGCCACGGGGATCAGTCTCGAGAGCCGCATGGGCGAATCACCCTAACAAGAAGCCCTGGCCCGCTTCACCGCCCGGGGGGCGGGGCGCGCACGCCTGGACATTTCCGGCAGCGGCGATGGATCGAGCGCCGGCGGCCGCTCGCGGGCGATCTGCTCGGCCCTCAGCACGATGGGCGTCGCCAGGTCGGCGCCCACCGCCTTCTCCATCTCGGCGAGGCCGGGGCTCGAGTGAACCTCGAACACCTTGGGATGTCCCTGCACGTCGAGCATGTCCACCGCCGCCACCTCGAGCCCGATCAGCCGCGCGGCCTCGGCCGCGGCCCGCCGCTGGGCCTCGGTGAGTGCGATGCGCTCGAAGCGAGCGCCCCGGTTCAGGGTGTGGGCCAGACGGTTCATCCGCGGCCGCCGTCGAACCGCGGCCAGCGCCTTGCCTCCCACCACCAGCACCCGCACGTCCCGGCCGGCCTTCCGCACGTACTCCTGGACCAGGAGGTTGTGGCCCAGCCCGAGGATGGCCTCCAGCGCCGCCTCGAGCGAGTTGAGCGTCTCGCAGACCATCACCCCGCGCTCGTCCACGCCGCCGAGCAGCTTCACCAGCACCGGCACCCCGCCAACCAGCTGCACCATCGCCTTGAGGTCCCCGGCGTTTCGCGCCATCACCGTGGCCGGGACGGAGATGCCGTGCGCCGAGAGCAGCTGCAGGCAGCGCATCTTGTTCCGGGCCTGGGCGATGGCCGCGGCGGTGTTCATCACCGGCACGCCGAGCATCCCGAACTGGTTCACCACCGCCAGCCCGTAGGGAGTGATGGACTGGGCGATGCGCGGCAGCACCACGTCCGGCAGCACCAGCTTCCGGCGGCGGTAGAGGAGGTGTCCGCGGGTCCCGTCCAGGTGCATCTCCACCTGCACTGGATCGAGCACCCGCACCGAGTGCCCGCGCGCACGCGCCGCCGCCACCAGCCGGGCGGTGGAGGGGACGGACACGGAGCGCGAGAGGATGGTGAGTCGCACGGGCCTCCAGCCGACCGTATGACCCACGCCCCGGCGCGGGCAAGTGGAGGGAGGCTAGAGCACCTTGAGGATGCGGATCTGCACGCTCACCGGGTTCGCTCCGGTGGACGCCTTGAGCTGCTCGCAGGTCGGCTTCCCCGCCACGAACTCCACTGCCGGGCCGGGCAGGGCGTTGACCGACGTGGTGCTCCCCGGCGGGACGTAGACCCAGGTCTCTGGACCGGGCTGGATGGCGGTGCCGTTCACCAGCACGCTCAGCAGAGACACGTCGGTCGGAACCTCGGTGAGCGGCCGCTCGCAGACCCCCGCCACCGGCGCGGTGATCTGCTTCAGGACCTCTCCCAGGCTCGAGGCGTCATTGGCCTGGTAGTACTGCTTGGTGCAGCGGCCGGTGGCCAGATCGCATGGGTTGTCGGAGCCGCACGGCTGGTTCGGCGGTGTCCCGGGGCAGATGCGCGGGAACCGGACGTCCCCGGAGACCGCGATCCGCTGAAGGGTGTCGCGCGCCGTGGCGGTTCCCGCCTCGGCGCCGAAGCCCACCACGTACGTCTGCACCTTCCTCTCGGCGAGGACCTGCACTGCCTTCACCGCCTGATCCACGTCGAGACAGCCGGCTCCCTTGTACGGGGGGATGCTGGGAGCGCAGTCGTCGAGCGCAGGCCCGAACGTGCACTGGCAGGCCACCGTTCCGGCGAGGTCCTGCACCGCGGGGTCACCGGTGCAGTTGGGAAGTCCGTCGGTGAAGAGGATCACGATCTGCTCGCGGGTGTTGTCCGACACCAGCTGCGGCACGCTGACGAGGAAGGCGAGGCTCGCCGCAGTCGGCGTCCCGCCGCCCGTCCCGGTGGGGCCCGGCGGGTTGCTGCTCTTGACCGCGTCGAGCGCCGCGCGCGTCGCGTCCGCGGCCCCCTGCAGCGTCGCATCGTCGTCCGCCGGGGAGGTGGGCAGTGAGCTGGTCTGCTTGCTCGTAGGGCCACAGCCGCCGTTGCTCTCCGGCTCGGGGAAGAGCGACAGGCCGTAGCGGCCGATGAGCGGATACTGGGCGATGTAGTTGTCGAGAGCCTTGGTCAGCTCGCTCCAGCGCGTCGGGCACACCGCGGTGTTGCAGGGGTTCGACTTCTGGGGATCGCCGCAGAGAGGGCCGTTGATGCCTCCGACGTGACAGGCCGGGATCGTCGCGTCGACGGGCTGGTCCATCGACCCCGACTTGTCGACCAGGAGCATGAAGTTCGGCTTGTTCGCCACGGCCGCAATGTCGGTGCTGGTCTGCGTCTGCCCGATCGAGAGCGGCTTGACCGGCTCGAAGTCGTAGGTCTGACAGGCGCTGGCGGAGAGGGCGAGCGCGAGGAGGGCGGCACCACGAGGGACGTGCGAGGTGGGCATGCGCGGTGTCCGAGCATATCTGCTCGGGGGGCCGGCAGCCCCATTTCGGAAGGCCATCCCACATCCGCCGACCGGACCCTCCAGCTGACTCGGGCAGCCCGCAGTCCCCGCCTCGACGGCCGGCGCGGGGCACACGCGCGCCGCGACTCCGTCTCAGAGCACGCGGAGGATCCGGAGATCGAGCTGCACCGGCTTCTGCGCAGTGGAGGCCTCGATCGCCGCGCACAGCGATCCGAGGAAGCGGATCCCCGGGCCCCCGTCGGCCGGCGGGACGTACTGCCAGGTGTCCGGGCCGGGCCCGTACTTCGTGCCGTTCAGCGTCAGGAGGATGAGGTCCTCTGACGTGGGTGCCGGGGTGATGGCCCGCAGGCAGGGCTCGCGGTCCAGGCTGGCGGTGATCTCCGCCAGCGCCGCGCCGAGCTCGCGGCTGTCCTGAGCCTGGTAGTACTGCCGGAGGCACACCCCGCCCTGGCATGGGTTCGCCGGGCCGCACGGCTGGTCGTGCTGCGGCCCGGGGCAGAGGCGGGGGTAGGTCCCGGCCAGCGCCATCTCCTGAAGGACGATGGGCGCCTGCACGCCTCCGTCGGTGCTGGCCCGCGTCTCGTCGCCGAAGCCGATGACCACCACGTGCACGCCGCGCGCGGAGAGGTCCTGCACCGCCTGAACCGTGCGGTCCTTGTCCAGGCAGTCGTAGCTCACCGAGGACTGCGGCGGGCAGTGGTCTGCGGTGGCGGTGCAGATGCAGCCGTCGGCGGAGATGCCACCGTTGCAGTTGGGCAACCCGTCGGTGAGGAGCAGCACCAGATCGAGCCGCAGCGGGTCGAGCAGCGGGGTGTAGCCGGAGAAGAACTCGAGGCTCGGCCCGGTGGGAGTCGCCCCGCCGGTGCCCGTCGGGCCGGGCGGGTTCTGGCTCCTCACCGACGCCAGCGCGGTGCGGGCCGCCAAGGAGAGAGCCGAGAGCGTCGCCGGCGAGTCATCCTCTGTGTCGGACGGGAGACCCACCCGGGCCGCGGAGGTCGGCACGCAGTTCGGCTGCTCGGCCTGCGCCACCGGCTCGGGGAAGAAGGAGAGGCCGAAGCGCACCGTCTGGGCCTGCGCCTGGAGGAACGAGTCCAGCGCCAGGTTCAGCTCGCTCCACCGCGTGGGGCAGACATTGACGTTGCAGGGGTTGCTCTTGGCGTTGGCGCCCGTTCCGCAGATCGTCCCTGCCTGCGTGCACCCCGGGAGGCTCGAGTCGGTGGGTTGATCCATCGACCCGGACTTGTCGACCAGCACCATGACGTTGGGCTTGAACTTCTTGATCACGATGGGGGTGCTGCTCTCCTCCTGCGAGACCGAGAGCGGCTCCACCGGGATGAAGTCGTAAGTCTGGCAGGCGAGCCCGGCGACGAGGAGCAGGGCAACGAGGACGAGCGGGCGGGAACGCATCCGGGACCGACGAGACTACCAGGCACCCGAGTGGTGTCAGAAGGTGAGCACGCGTGCGCCCTCGGTGAGGCGCCACAGCGCTGCCAGTCCGAGCACCTCGTCCAGTACCCGCTCGGCCTCGACCAGGGAGACGCCGGCGAGCTTGAGCATCGTGTCGCAGGCGATGCAGCGGGCCCCCAGCCCGCGCGCCTCGGTCAGCAGCTGCGCCGGCGGCGGCACGCCCACGCCCTCGGCCCGGGCCCCCTCGGCGAGCTCGCGGTCGGACTGGGCGCGGCCGAAATCGCCGCGGCAGAGCTGGCGGAGGGCCTCGAAGGCGAAGACGAAGACCACCTCGTCTCCCAGGGCCGCCGCGGTGATGCCCATCGACCCCGCCTGGTACGCCGGCTCGTAGCCGCCGCGCTGCACGATGAACAGGACCCGTCCAGCCATGTCTCGCCCAGAGGGTACACTCCACCGCCGTCTCATGTCCCGGCTGGGTCTCGCCCTGGTGCTCGTCGTCCTCTGCTCCGCGGCCTGCGCGCGAACGGTAGGGTCTGCCCGCAGCAGCGAGGAGGCGCGGGCCCGCGTGGCCGCCCTGCTCGACGCGCCAGACGCTGGCCCGGCCGACTTCGCCAGCGTCGGTGCCGAGGCCGTGCCGGCGCTCCAGCTCACCCTCCTCGACCCCCAGGCGAGCGACACCCGCCGGCTGACCGCTGCCCACGCCCTGGCCGGGCTCCCGGAGCGTGCCGGGCTCGGCGTGCTCGGTGACGCCGTCGCCTCGCCGCGGCTTTCGCCGGGACTGCGCGACGCCGTCGCCGAGGAGCTCGGCTCGCACGACCGGGACGAAGCGGTGGCCCGGCTCGGGCCGCTCCTCGGCGCGGCCGACCCTTCCGTTCGCTCCGCCGCCGCGCGCGGTCTCGGGCGGGCCGGAGGCGCTGCGGCTCGCAAGTCGCTCGAGGACCGGTTAGAGCGCGAGGAGGACCCCGGGGTGCGGGAGCGGTTCCAGGCGTCCCTGGCCCAGGCCCAACCCTGAACATGCGACCCACCGTCCTCCTCTTCGATGTCGATGGCACCCTGGTCACCACCGGCGGCGTCGGCCGACGAGCGCTGGAGATCGCCTTCGAGCGCTCCTGCGGCCGGCGCGACGCCTGCCGCAGCTTTCGCCTCGACGGGATGACCGACCGGGCCATCGTACGTACCGGGATGAGGGCCATCGACGTCGAGCCCACCGAGGCCCTCATCGACCAGGTGCTGGTGGACTACCTCGTGGTCCTCGCCGAGGAGGTGGCCGCCGCGCCTGAAGCGACCTACCGGCTGCATCCCGGGATGGCCGAGACCGTCGACGCCGCCGCCGCGCACAGGCACGTCGCGGTGGGGCTCGGGACGGGGAACATCCGCGAGGGGGCGCGGATCAAGCTCGAGCGGGTCGGCATCTACGAGCGCTTCACCTTCGGCGGCTTCGGCTGCGACGCCGAGGACCGCACCGCGCTCATCCGCCGAGGCGCCGAGCGCGGGGCCTCGCTGCTCGGCGCGCCGCTCGAGGAGTGCCGGGTGGTGGTCATCGGCGACACGCCCAAGGACGTGGCGGCCGCGCGGGCCATCGGCGCCGAGTCCATCGGCGTCGGCACCGGCAGCTTCTCTGCCGAGCAGCTGCTCGGCTCCGGAGCAACCCGTGCCTTCGCCAACCTCGCCTCCCCCGGGGCGATGGAGGCGGTGCTCGGAGCGCTGCGCTGAGCTCCATCCCCTCCTCGGCGCGCGCCGCCTGGAGTCTGCTCGGACGGGTGGAGAGCCTCGCCGCTCGCCTCCGCGCGGCCGCCGGGGCGCTCGGCCAGACGATGGACGTCGAGGCCGGCTGGCTCCGCGGCGCGGCGGAGCTGCTCGACCGGGGCGAGGCGCAGCGGACCTCGACCCGTGCGGCTGCGGTGTGGCTCGAGGAGCTGGTCCCCGAGGCCCGGGCGCGCAAGGCCTTCCTGCTGTCTGCGTGGGTCGGAGCCGCCGAGGCCCTCCGCGCGGCCATCCACGGGAACGAGTCGGAGCGTGGGCCGCTGGCCGAGGCGCTGTTCCCCGACTGGCGTGGATCGTCGCTGCGCAGGCACGCCGATCAGGCGCTGGCCGCCGAGGTCGAGCTGGAGCGACGGCTCGCCTCGGGCTACGTCGCCCGGCGGCTGGCCGAAGCCCCGACGGAGACGGCGCTCCGCCCCGCGCTCGAGGCGCTCGACGCCGCCCGCCAGGCGTGGGCGGCGGAACGCGACCGGCCGGCCCTCGCCGGCGCGGAGGCGGACGAGGCCCGGGCCCGCCTGCTCACCGTCGCCGGCGAGACCGCGCGCCTGGCGGATCGGATCCGCTGGGTCGCCCGTGCAGCGCTGGCCGACCGGTCGGACCTCGCCGAGGTGGTGTTTCCACGACGCACGCGTCCGTCGCAGCCCCCCGCAGCGAACGCTTCGAGCGGCCACGACGAGCAGGCACCCGGAAGCGACGACGGCGAGGCCCCGGCGGCCGCGCTCGCGGATGACACGATCGCAGGGGCCGCAGCCGCCTCACCTGCCGGTCCCCGGCGCACGCGGGCCGGCGAGTCCCGGGCCGGCAATGGCGACGGGCCCGCGTCGAAGGGAGACGCGCGCCCAGGCACCGGGAATCGTCACGCCCGAGCGGGGAAGGCGCGGCCGGTCCGACGGAGCTGAGCATGGCGCTCTCGCCGCTCCCCATCGATCCCCTCCTCCCCTCGGTGGTCGAGGCCATCAGGACCCGGGGCACCCTGGTGCTCCAGGCCGCACCCGGCGCGGGAAAGACCACCCGCGTGCCCCGCGCCCTCCTCGACGCCGCCGCCTTCGACGGCGAGCTGTGGGTCCTCGAGCCACGCCGGCTGGCGACCCGCCTCGCCGCGGCGCGGGTTGCGGAGGAGCTCGGCGAGCCCGTGGGCCGCCGCATCGGCTACCAGATCCGCTTCGACGAGGTCTCCTCGGCCGCCACCCGCGTGCGCTTCGTCACCGAGGGAATCCTCACCCGCCGGCTCCTCTCCGACCCCGAGCTGCGGGGCGTGGGGGCGGTGGTGCTCGACGAGTTCCACGAGCGCCACCTCCCGACGGACCTCGGGCTCGCGCTGCTCCGCCGTCTCCGCGAGCGACGCCCCGCCCTCCGCCTGGTCGTCATGTCGGCGACCTTCGATCCGGTGCCGGTGTCCCGCTTCCTGGGCGATGCCCCGGTGCTCACCTCCGAGGGCCGCGTCTTCCCGGTGGAGATCGAGCACCTCCCGGCCGCCGACAGCCGCCCGCTCGAGGCCCAGGTGCTCGCCGGGCTGAAGCGCCTCGGTCCACGGCTCACCGACGGGCACGTGCTCGTCTTCCTGCCCGGTGCCGCGGAGATCCGCCGCGCCCAGGAGGCCTGCGCCGACTATGCCGAGCGGCACGGGCTCCGCGTCCTGCCGCTCCACGGCGATCTCCCGGCCGACGCGCAGGACCGGGCGGTCCGGCCGTCGAAGGAGCGGAAGCTCATCCTCTCCACCAACGTCGCCGAGACCTCGGTCACCGTCGATGGCGTGGCCGCGGTCATCGACTCCGGGCTGGCCCGCGTCGCGACGCACTCGCCCTGGAGCGGATTGCCCTCGCTGCGGGTCCAGCCCATCAGCCGGGCGAGCGCGGCGCAGCGGGCCGGTCGCGCGGGCCGCACCCGCGCCGGCGTCTGCCTCCGGCTCTACACGCAAGGGGACCTCGAGCGCCGCCCCGAGCGGGATGCGCCGGAGATTGCCCGCGCCGACCTCGCCGAGACGGTGCTCGCGCTCTCCGCGGCCGGCGCTCCCGACCCACGCACCTTCGGGTGGTTCGAGGCGCCCCCACCCTCGGCGCTCCAGGCCGCCGAGGAGCTGCTGTCCCAGCTCGGGGCCCGCGGACCCGACGGAACGCCGACCGAGCTCGGGCGAAGGCTCCTCACCTTCCCCGTGCATCCCCGCCTGGGGCGCATCCTGGTCGAGGGCGAGCGACGGGGCGTCGGTCCCGAAGCGGCCCGGGCGGCGGCGGTGCTCTCCGAGCGCCCGCCCCGCCAGGGGCCCGGAGGGCCCGGACTGGGCGAGGCGCGGCGCACTGGCCCGACCCTCAGCGGCCGGTCCGACGTCCTGGAGCAGCTGGAAGCGCTCGGCTCGGGCGAGCGGGCGCGCAGCGGCGCCGCACAGGCCGTCGAGCGCACCGCGCGGCAGCTGGTGCGCGCAGTGCATGGCCGCCACCGCGCCCCTCCGTCCGAGCGCGAGGATGCGCTGCTGATCGCCCTTCTCGCCGGGTTTCCGGACCGTGTCGCGCGCCGCCGGAGGCCCCATGCACCGGAGCTGGTCCTGTCCGGAGGCGGGAGCGCGGTGCTCGATCCGGTGAGCGTGGTGCAGGAGCCGATGCTCCTCCTTGCGCTCGACGCCGAGCAGCGCCTCGGCGCGCGAGGCCCCGAGGTGCGCGTCCGGGTGGCGAGCGCGATCGAGCCCGAGTGGCTGCTCGATCTCTTCCCCGAGCGGCTCGGCGACGAGGACCGGCTCGTCTTCTCCGACGAGGCGGGCCGGGTGGAGCGGCTCACCCGCCTCGCGTACGGCGCGGTCACGCTCGAGGAGCGGCGAACGCCCGCCGAACCGTCGGAAGCCACCGAGGCGGTCCTCGCCGAGGCGCTCCGGGCGCGGGGGCTCGGCCACGTCGTCGACACCGAGCGCGCCGAGGCGCTCCGGGGCCGGCTCGAGCTGGCTCGCACGCTCTTTCCCGAGCAGCACTGGCCAGAGCTGGACGAGGCCGGGCTCGCCGCGGTGCTGGCCCACGGCCGCAGGAGCCTCGCCGAGGTCCGGGAGGCCGACCCGGCCGCGGAGCTGCTCGGTGCGCTCCCGCCGGAGGCGGCGCGCGTTCTGGCCCGCGAGCTCCCGGAGCGAATCGCGCTTCCCGGAGGCCGCTCCGTCCAGGTCCACTACCTCCGTGGCCAGCCACCGTGGATCGCCTCCCGGCTCCAGGACTTCTTCGGGCTGCGCGAGGGGCCGGCGCTCGCGCGGGGACGCGTGCCCCTGGTGCTCCATCTGCTCGCGCCCAACCAGCGGGCCGTCCAGGTCACCCAGGACCTCGCCGGGTTCTGGAGCCGGCACTACCCTTCGCTCCGGCGCGAGCTCGGACGTCGTTACCCCCGGCACGCCTGGCCGGAAGACCCGCTCCACGCCTCGCCTCCGGCGCCCCGGCGGGGCTGAGGACAGGTTTGCTCTCGTGAACGCTCGTGGAACTGGCGACCGTCGGCGTGGAATGTTACTGCGTCGCAGCTTGCATCTGGACCCCCGATGACTCGTCGCGTCCTTCTCGCCTCGCTCAACGCCGGGGGCGGTCACCACGCGCTGCGCGACTCGTTCGCCGCGGCGCTGGGCCGCATCGATCCCGACCAGCAACGGCTCGCTCCGGTGGTGTGGAGCTCGGCCGACCGGTTCATCGACTGGTTCTACTCGATGTGCGTGCGCTTCCTTCCCCGCTTCCAGGGGAAGATCGTCGAGCTGAGTGGCCAGCCCTGGGCGGTGAAGACCGCGATGACGCTCAGTCCACAGCTGCACGCCGAGGCGACGGCGCTGCTCCGCCACCAGCCGTTCGACCTGCTGGTGACGACGCACCCGGTGCAGTCGCTGACCTTCGCCCGGGTGCGCCGGGAGCTCGGGCTGACGACGCCGCTGGTCACCGCCGTCCCGGACTACGGCGAGCCACCCACGGGCTACTACCCTCCGTTGCCGGCGCTCCGCGCCGACGCCCTCATCGTCATGGAGGAGAACACCCTCGAGCACTACCGGTCGCTCGGCGTACCGGACGAGCGGCTGCACCTCTCCGGGTTCCTCACCCGCGAGCCCTTCGTGCGCGTCGGCGCCCGGCTCCGCGCCGAGGACCGGGGCACCGCACGCGCAGCGCTGAAGGCCGAGGTGGTGGCCGCGCATCCAGGCTTCGCGAGCTTCGACCTCTCGCGCCCCACGCTGCTCTTCCTCGGAGGCTCGGCGTGGACCGCCAAGACCGAGCCCGTGCTCGACGCGGTGCTCGCCGACCCGGCGCTGCGCGAGGCGGCGAACGTGGTGGTGGTCTCCGGGCGGGACCCCGCCTTCGAGGCCCAGCTGAGTCGGATCGCGCGCGACGGCCTCCACGTCTTCGGCTTCGTGGCGCCCGACGTGCTCGCCGCGCTGATGGGGCTGGCCGACGTCCCGGTACTCGGCAGCCTCGCTCCGGCCACGCTCCAGGAGTTGCTCGAGGTGGGCCTCGGGCCGCTGCTCCTCTTCCACTTCATCCCCGGGAGCGAGCGGGCCCACGTGGGCTACATCGAAGCGCAGCGGCTCGGCGTCTACGCGCCTCGCACGGACGAGATGCTCCGGCGCATCCGGGAGGTGCTCGGCCTGGAGCCCGCGGCGGAGCAGCTGGCGCTCGCCCGCGACGGATTTCGCGAGCGCGCCCGGCTGCTCCGGACCCGGAGCGTGGAGCGGGCGCTGCAGCTGCCGCGGTTTCTCGAACGGATGGTGGAGAGCCCGCGCGTGCCCCGCGCCGGAGCGCGCGCGGTCGGCTAGCGGCGCGGGCCCAGCTCCTCTGTCAGAGCCGCTTGCGGGCCTCCACGTGGTCGATGCCCGCCTCCTCGAACACCGCGCCCACCGGGCGGTAGGCGTGCCGCTCGTAGAAGCCGAGCGCGTACAGCTGCGCGTGGACGAGGATGCCGGTGAGGCCCCTGCGGCGGGCCTCGGCCTCCAGCTCCGCGAGGAGCAGGTTGCCCACCCCGTGCTTGCGCTTGGACTGGAGCACGGCCATCCGGCCGATCTGCCCCCAGGTGCCCGTCTCGCAGTCGGGCGCCGCAGGGAGCACCACCAGGCGTCCGGTGCCGATGGCATGCCCCTCGGCGAAGGCGAGCAGGTGGTAGGCGCGCGCGTCCTCGGCGTCGCGCTCGATCGTCTCCGGGACGTGCTGCTCCTCGATGAAGACGACCTCGCGGATGGCCAGCGCCTGGAAGAGCTCGGCCTCGTTCTTCACCTGGGCGACGACGAGCGTGGTGTCCGCAGGGGCCGTCATTCCGGTGTCGCAACCTACCGCATGGGACTGTCCTGCCAACCCCTCTGCAGGCCGCGGTACGCACGGCAGCCCGGTGCGAAATGACCTGCGCACCGGCGCGCGCGACGCGCACACCGCGGGTGGAACGACAGGCGCCCGACGGGGCTCACCGTCCGGACGGTCGGTCCCGCTCGGGGGACGGGCAGCGCAACAGCAGCGAGTGAGGGACCGGCGGCACGAACCTTGTTTCACCGAACCCCGCATGCAACCCGAACGCGTCGACCCACCACGGACGGAGCGTCCCCCCGTGCCACCCCGGAAGCGATTCGAGGAGCTGCTCCGGGCGCACACCGATCGCCCGGCCCGGAAGCCGCCCGCACCGCCGCGCCGGCAGCGGGCGGCGGCGCCCGCGCGCCCGCCCGGAATCGAGCGGCGCGTCGCGCTCGCCGCAGGAACGCTGCGCGGGCAAGCCCGGAAGGAGATGGACGCCTCCGCGCGCCAGCGCATGTCCGACGGCACCGTGGCCACGGCCCAGGCGACGGGACGGCTCGAGGCGCGCGCCGCGGAGCTGCTCCACGCCGCGCTGCGCACCGAGGCCGCCTCCTGGGCAGAGGCTCCCACCGTGGCGGCCGACTCCTCGCGGCCGGCCCCCGGAGGCCTCGCCCCGGTGCTGCCCACCGGGCCGGGCGTCGCCCCGGCCGGAATCGCGGGGAGCGGGGCCGGCGCGCCCCGCTCGACCTCGGAGGAGCGGGTGGAGCGGGCGCTCGCGCTCGTGGAGCGCATCGAGCGCTTCGTCCGGAGCGGCCGGCCCTCGCTCGCGCTCACGCTCCGGGGCGGGCTCCCGGGGGAGCTCGAGCTCCAGCGCGTCGCGCCCGGGGCGATCGCCATCCGGCTGGCCTCCCCGCGGCCCCCCTCCGCGCGCGAGCTGGGTGAGCTCCGTCAGGCCCTGGAGGCCCGCGGACTCTCGGTCCAGAGCCTCGAGACACGAGGTCTCAGAGCTTCAGGAGCGGGCGCTTGTTCTCCTTGTCCTTGAACTCCTCCGCTTCGGGCAGCGGGTCCTTCTTCTCCGAGATGTTGGGCCACGACTTCGAGTAGGTGGCATTGATCTCCTTGTACTCGGCCCACTTCTCCGGGAGGTCCGACTCGGGGAAGATCGCCTTGGTCGGGCACACCGGCTCGCAGGCGCCACAGTCGATGCACTCGTCCGGGTGGATGACGAGGATGTTCTCCCCCTCGTAGAAGCAATTGACCGGGCAGACCTCCACGCAATCGGTGTACTTGCACTTCACGCAAGGGTCGGCGACGACGTAAGCCATGGCGGCGAATCTCCGCTTGTGAGGCGCTCGATCGGGAGGGAGCGCGCGGGCGCCAACTGAGCGCATCCGCTCCTCCGGGGCAAGCAGGGAAAAGGAACTACCTGGCGAGGAAACCTCTGGCGCGCATCAGCTCGGCCACCAGCACCGCACCCTTCGCCGCGCCCATCTTGGTGTTGTGCGAGACGAGGACCAGCTTGACCCCGTTCTCGAGGACCGAGTCCTCCCGGAGCCGGCCCACGCTGGTCGCCATCCCCCCGTGCGTCTCCCGGTCCAGCCGGGGCTGGGGCCGGTCCTGCGCCTCGAGCACCTCGATCCACCGCGGCGCCGACGAGGGCAGGTCCCGGGCCTCCGGGCTGCCCTCCCAGCTCCGGAGTGCATCCCTGACCTCGTCGAGGCTCGCCGGCCGGCCGAGCCCCACCGAGACCACCTCGGTGTGCCCGTCCTGGACCGCGACCCGGGTGCAGGTGGCGGAGACCTTCAAGGGGAGCGGCTCGACGCTCGAGGCGCCGGGACCCCAGCAGCCGAGGATCTTCCGGGTCTCCGCCTCGACCTTGCCCTCTTCCTTGGCGATGTAAGGAACGACGTTGTCCAGGATGTCGAGCGCGGCCACGCCCGGCGAACGCCCCGCCCCCGACACGGCCTGGAGCGAGGTCATCACCACCGAGCGGATGCCGAAGCGCTCGGCAAGCGGGGCCAGCACCACCGCGAGGCCGGTGGTGGTGCAGTTGGGGATGGGCGCGACCGCGCCGCGCCAGCCGCGGGCGCGCTGGGCCGCGAGCAGGCCCAGGTGGGCCGCGTTCACCGGAGGAATGAGCAGCGGCACGTCCGGCTCCATCCGGAACGTGCTCGCCGCGCTGACGACCGGGAGCTCGGTGGCGAGGCGTGGCTCGAGCTCCCTGGCCACGTCGGACTCCACCGCGGAGAAGACCAGGTCCACGCCGCGCGGTGGCGCGCCGGGATCCAGCAGGCGGAGCGCGGCGATCTCCGCCGGGATGGGCTCGGAGAGGAACCAGGCGCCGGCGACGGCCTCGTCGTAGCGCTTGCCCGCGTTCCGCGGTGAGGCGGCGATCGCGCCGATCTCGAACCAGGGGTGGTCGCGGAGCGCGGAGATGAACTGCTGACCGGCGATGCCGGTGGCACCCACGAGCAGGGCGCGGAGCTTGACCATGGGGTTATCCTGCCATTCCTTGACCGGTACAGCGGCCGTGCCCTACAAACCCGCGGTCGCTTCTGGCGCCATCGCCAAGTGGTAAGGCAAGGGTCTGCAAAACCCTCATTCCCCGGTTCGAATCCGGGTGGCGCCTCTTCCCTGACGTGACTCGGCCGAGCGGGACAGGTGTGGCAAGGGCGTGGCTGGTCGCCCTCACCTGCGCCGGCTGTGCGGCACCGCGTCCCGCTCCACCGCCGCCGCCCGCTCCGGTGGTGACGGTCGCGCCGGTCCTCGAGCCTCCCGACGCCGGCCCGCCGCTCGACGTCCCGCCGCCGCCCTCGGCTCGCCGGCTCGACGTCCGGGCAGGCGAGCCCACCGTGCCAGTCCGGCTGATGGAGAACCGGCGGGAGGTGACGTTCGTGCCCGGCGGCCGCGTGCGGCTGGTGCTTCCGGGCGAGCCGGAGAAGGTCGTCGAGGCGCCGGGCGGCACGCCGCTGGTCGTGCGCTGGCTGGAGGGCACCCCGGCGGATCGGCGCTTCCGGGTCCAGGTGGCGGAGCTCGCCTGGGCGGACAAGGAGGGGATTGCCGCCGAGCGCGCCACCTGGGAGGGCCGCGGCTTCCAGGTGCGGCTCGAGCAGCTGGGCCAGGTGTACGGCATCGTGGGGAAGATCCTCGACAACCGCAGGGTGCTGGTGCTCCTCGAGCCGGCACTCCAGCCCTCCGAGGCTGCGGCACGGCAGGCGGAGCTGCTCCGGGCGTGGGGCACGCGCACCACGCTCGCCGAGGAGGTGCGGACCGCCGCGCGGGTGCGGCTCCGGCTGGACATGACCGATGGGACCCCGCTCGGAGTCAGCGAGGGGCCGATTCGCGCCGAGACGCCCGGCGGCGAGGGATTCGAGGTGCGCTCGGTCGAGTTCGCGGTGGGCTACCCGGCCCACGGCTTCGAGACGCGCAGCTTCCGGGGCGGGCTCTCGTTCGCCGCCGACGCCGCGGGCACCATCGCCGTCGTCAACCTGGTCTCCCTCGAGGACCTCCTCCGCGGGCTCGTGCCGTCGGAGATCTTCGCCGCCGCGCCGGCCGAGGCCCTGAAGGCGCAGGCGGTCACCGCCCGGGGCGAGGTGCTGGCCAAGGTGGGCACCCGCCACCTCGCGGACCCCTACCTCCTCTGCTCCGAGCAGCACTGCGCCGTCTACCGGGGTCGCACGGGCGAGACACCGACTACCAATGCGGCGGTGGAGGCCACCCGGGGCCTCGCGCTCTTCTCCACCGAGGGCCGGCTGGTGGACTCGGTGTACAGCGCGGTCTGCGGCGGCCACACCGAGGACAACGACGCGGTCTGGGGTGGCGTGCCGGACCCCAGCCTGCGGGGCCGGCCGGACGTGCTCGAGCCCGTGGCCGGGATGCCGGACCCACGCCGCTCCCCCGAGAGGTTCCTCGCCTTCGACCTGCCCGCGGCCTGCAGGCGGGGACGGTTCGCGCAGCCCGCGAAGTACCGCTGGGAGAAGCGCTTCAGCGCGCTGCAGCTGGACGCGCTGGTCGAGCCGCTGGGCGTGGGGTCGGTCCGGCACCTCGAGCCGCTGGAGCGGGGTGCGTCCGGACGGCTGCGGCGCCTGCTGATCTCCGGGACCCGGGGCGCGACCGAGCTCCGCGGTGAGCTGGCCATCCGCAAGCAGTTCGGGATGCTCAACAGCGCGCTCTTCACCGTGACCGAGGAGCGAGACACACGGAACAACCCTGTGGCATTCGTCTTCCGCGGCGGGGGCTGGGGCCACGGGGTCGGCCTGTGTCAAACTGGCGCCATTGGCCGGGCGGAGGCCGGACAGGACTACCGGGCCATCCTCCGGCACTACTTCAATGGCGCCGAGGTGGCGCGCATCTACGAGTAGCCCCGGACCTGCCCGTAAGGCCAAGGGCGCATGCCGACCCACCCGGCTGGAACAGCCCTCCCTGTCCGGGGTTATGTAAGACCGTCACGTGAGTCCCTCCGGTGCCAGCCCCCGCCGCCGTCGCCGTCGTCCGGCGACGACCGCGCTGATCGCGATGCTGCTGGCGCTTGCCTTCCATGCCGGGGTGCTTGCGCTGCTGCTGATCATGAACTTCGTCTCGGTGAAGTGGCCGGGCGGCGACCGACCGCGCCCTAAGCCGCAGGCGGTGACCCTCCGCAACATCGACCCCCGCGCCTGGAGCAAGAACCGGGGCCAGGTCCGGGAGCAGGAGCGCCCCGAAGCACAGCGCCGCGCCGAGGCGAAGAAGCCCGAGCCCAAGGAGGAGAAGAATCCCCGGGGCCAGGTGGTCGACGTCGCGCCGGGCAACGAGCAGGAGTCTCCGGACGCGAAGTACCTCGCGGAGAAGAACAACCGGGTGGACAAGGAATCCAAGGCCCGAGACCAGACGCCCTTCTACCGGAACGCCATGCCCCGGCAGACGGCGACCGAGGAGCGGCGGACGACCGGCAAGGACGAGGCGGCGCAGCTCGTGGTCCAGGGGAACGGCGGCACGGGCCAGGACGCACGGCCGGCCCAGAAGGGCGGAGGGCAGAAGCCGGTGTTCGACGTGCCCAGCATCAAGCAGCGGGACAAGATCGCCCTCAAGGAGGAGGCCAACAAGGGGCCCGGCGCGAGCCTCCGCAACCAGGGCGAGAGCGCCCCGCTTCAGGGCAACGCCGACCGGCTGAGGGTGGACCCCGGAAAGCCCGGCGAGGAGGGGGACCAGGGCAGCGCCGGGAAGGCGGGGCTCCCCACCCTCTCGCAGCTCATGCCCAGCAGCGCCGCCCTGGACAAGATCATCGGCGCTGCCCCCAACGACCACCTCCACGACGTCGAGCAAGGCGAGGGCACCTTCCTCAACACCCGCGAGTGGAAGTACGCGACCTTCTTCAACCGGGTGAAGCAGGCGGTGGGCCGCAACTGGGACCCCAACGAGCCGCTCCGCCAGCGCGATCCGACCGGGGAGATCTACGGCGGCCGCGATCGCTACACCATCCTCGACATCACCCTCGGCGGCGACGGGCTGGTGAAGGACATCAAGGTCCAACGCTCGAGCGGGGTCGATTTCCTCGACGAGGCGGCGATCGTCAGCTTCCGCCGCGCCCAGCCCTTCCCCAACCCGCCACCGGGCCTGATGGGCAAGGACGGGACGGTCACCTTCCCCTTCGGGTTCTACCTGGAGACCGGCGGCCGACCGCTGATGCGGATCTTCCGCAACAACTGACGTCCCCGCGCGATGGCGAGTGCCGTGGCTCGTCGAGCGCTCAGTGAATCCCCACCCGGCCGCGCACCGAGTCGATCAACTTCTTCGAGTCGAACGCCACGCCGCCCTTGAACACCCACTCGACGTTCTCGATGTCGGCGATGGTCCTCGACGGATCGCCCTTGACCAGGACCAGGTCGGCGCGCCGCCCTGCCGCGATGGTACCGATCTCCGCCTCCTCGCCGAGGTAGCGCGCACCGTTCCGGGTGGCGATGGCGATCGCCTCCACCGGGCTGAAGCCAACTTCCACCAGCAGCTCGATTTCGCGCTGGTTGCCGAAGCCGGGCAGCACCCCGCCGTTGCCCGTGGGGTCCGGCCCTGCCAGAAGCAAGCCACCCGCGCGGACGAAGGCGAGCTCGAAGTCCATCTCCTTCCGCAGCGCCGCCTCGGGCAGCGCGGCGGAGCTGCTGATGCTGCTCACCCGCGCTCGGATCGTGAGGTAGCTCTCCCGTGCCACGGGAGACATCGCCGCCAGGACGCGCGGCTGGAGCGGGGGGCGATCTCGCACGTAGGCCTCGAAGACCGGGAGGGTCGAGGTGACGGCAACCCCGTGCTCGACGAGGGATTTGATCAGCGCCTGCACCGGGGCGCTCCTGATGTCCGTCTTCATCCAGGAGGCCAGCTGGGCGTCCCGCGCCGGGCAGACGTCCGGCTGCTTGTCGGCGACCAGCTCGCTGTCGGTGAAGACCGGGCCGTGCTCGAGGTCGTCGATCCCCGCGGCGATCGCCTCCGGCCAGGTGATGGAGCACAGGTGTCCGGTGAGCTTGAGCTTGTTCCGATGCGCTTCGGCGATGCTGGCCGTAAGCTCGGCTCGGGTGAGGTGCATGTACGCCTTGAACGAATCCATTCCCGCCTCGGTCCAGAACTCGACCATCCGGCGTGCCTCGTCGGGGGTCGCGATCTCGTGCATCTGCGCGAACGGCGTCCCCTTCCCTTCGAGGTAAGGCGCGGTCAGGTGGATCCTCGGCCCGGGCATCAGGCCCGCGTCGATGCGGCGCTTCACCTTCAGGTCCGTCGACGGCTCGACGCAGCCCGTGGTCCGCACCGTCGTCACTCCCCCGGCGAGGTAGAGCCGCGGCGCCGTCACGGCAATCTCCTCGAGAAACCGACCCGGCTCGGGGTAGCTCTCCGCCGACAGCTGCTGGGTATTCGAGGCCGAGTAGTAGAGATGGTCGTGCATGCCGACCAGTCCGGGCAGCAGCGTATGCCCTGGGTAGTCCAGGACCTTCGCCCCGTCCGGGCTCTTCACCGACTGCGCCGGTCCGACGGCCTGCACTCGCCCGCCGACCACGACCACCGACTGGTCCTCTCGGGCCGCCGCTCCCGTTCCATCGATGACCCGCACGTGCCGGAGCATGAACGCCGGAACATCGAGAGCCACGAACGGCCGCACCTCCGGCCCGAGCGTCTGAGCACGCCCCGGCTCGACGAGCCCGAGAGTCAGGACGGCCAGTACCCAGCGGTATCCTCGAGCGGTCACGGTCGGCCCCCTGACGTGTCGGGCCTCGAAGTCTCTCCGACCGGGCTCGGCGGTGCGCAAGTTTTCTGTGAGCCGGTGCTCAGCCCAGGGACTGCCGGGACTCTCGGGCTCGCCGCCGGCGGCCGCTGAGTCCCCCCGAGCCTGTCCCGCTTCAGACGTAGTCGTCGACCGGCGGGCAGCTGCAGATGAGCTTCCGGTCGCCGAGCACGTTGTTCAGCCGCGCCACCGCCGGCCAGAACTTGCTCGCCCGGACGAACGCCGAGGGGAACGCCCCCAGCTGCCGTGAGTACGGCCGGTCCCACTTCTCCTGGGTGACGACCTCGGCCGTGTGCGGGGCGTGCTTGAGCACGTTGCCCTCGCGTGGCTGGCGACCCGCCTCGACCTCGGCGATCTCCTTGCGGATGGCGACCAGCGCCTCGCAGAAGCGGTCGAGCTCCGCCTTGCTCTCGCTCTCCGTCGGCTCCACCATCAGGGTCCCGGCCACCGGGAACGACACCGTCGGCGCGTGGAACCCGTAGTCGATGAGGCGCTTGGCCACGTCGTCCACCTCGATGCCCGCCGACTTCTTCAGCCCGCGCAGGTCGAGGATGCACTCGTGCGCCACCCGGCCGCGGGCGCCGCGGTAGAGCACCGGGAAGTGCGCGGCCAGCCGGTCGGCGATGTAGTTGGCGTTGAGGATGGCCACCTCGGTCGCGCGGGTGAGCGCCTCGGCGCCCATCATCCGGATGTAGGCGTAGGAGATGACCAGGATGCTCGCGCTGCCCCAGGGCGCGGCCGACACCGGACCCGTGGCCTGCGCTCCACCCGTGTTCACCAGCGGATGCCCGGGGAGGAAGGGCGCCAGGTGCGCGGCCACGCAGATCGGCCCCATGCCCGGGCCGCCGCCGCCGTGCGGGATGCAGAAGGTCTTGTGGAGGTTGAGGTGGCAGAGGTCCGGGCCGAAGTCGCCGGGCCGGCAGAGGCCCACCTGGGCGTTCATGTTCGCCCCGTCCATGTAGACCTGGCCACCGTGGCCATGGACGATGTCGCAGATCCGGCGGATCTCCTCCTCGAACACCCCGTGGGTGGAGGGGTAGGTCACCATCAGCGCTCCCAGGCGCGAGGCGTGCTGAGTGGACTTGGCCTCGAGATCGGCGAGGTCGATGCTGCCGTCCTCGTCGCTCTTCACCACCACCACCTCGAACCCGGCCATCACCGCGCTCGCCGGGTTGGTCCCGTGCGCCGAGGCGGGGATGAGGCACACCTTGCGGCCCTGGTCGCCACGGCTCTCGTGCCACTTCCGGATGACCAGCAGGCCCGCATACTCGCCCTGGCTGCCGGCGTTGGGCTGGAGCGACACCGCAGCGAACCCGGTGATCTCCGCGAGCATCCTCTCCAGCTCCCGGAAGAGCTGCTGGTAGCCCTCCGTCTGCTCCACCGGGGCGAAGGGGTGCAGCCGCGAGAAGCCGGGGAAGGTCACCGGGATCATCTCCGCGGTGGCGTTCAGCTTCATGGTGCAGCTGCCCAGCGGGATCATCGCGTAGGTGAGGCTCAAATCCTTGGCCTCGAGCCGCTTGATGTAGCGGAGCATCTCGGTCTCCGACCGGTACCGGTGGAAGACGGGATGCGTCAGGTACCCGCTCGTCCGGGTCAGGGCCGGGGCCCAGGCCGGAGTGACCTCCGAGGCCAGCACCGCGGCGGCGAAGTCCACGCTCTTGCTCCCGGCAAAGACGCTCCACAGCGCCTCGACGTCCTCGGAGCGGGTGGTCTCGTCGAGCGAGATGCCGATGCTGCGCGGGTCGATGCGCCGGAGGTTCATCTTCCGGTCGCGGGCGCGGGCCATCGCCCGGTCGGCCTGGGCAGGCTCCAGCTCCAGCCGGAGGGTGTCGAAGACGCTGGCGTGCTTCACCTTCACCCCGAGCCTGCCCAGCCCCCGCGCCAGGCGGACGGTGAGCGCATGCACCCGGGTGGCGATGGCCTTCAGCCCCTCGGGGCCGTGCCAGGCGGCGTAGAACCCGGCCATCACCGCGAGGAGCGCCTGGGCGGTGCAGATGTTGCTGGTCGCCTTCTCGCGGCGGATGTGCTGCTCGCGGGTCTGCAGCGCCATCCGCAGCGCGCGGTGGCCATTCGCGTCCTCCGACACGCCGATGATGCGGCCGGGGAGAGCCCTCGTGAACTCCTGCTTCACCGCGAAGAACGCGGCGTGAGGGCCGCCGAAGCCCATCGGCACGCCGAACCGCTGCGCGCTGCCCACCGCCACGTCCGCACCGAGCTCGCCGGGCGGAGTGAGCACGGTGAGCGCCAGCAGGTCGGTCGCCACCACCGCGTACGCGCCCTCGGCGTGCACCCGGTCGAAGAACGAGGCGTGGTCCTCCACCAGCCCGTCGGTCGCCGGGTACTGCACCAGGGCGCCGAAGATGTTGGTGGAGAAGTCGAACGTCCGGGTGTCGCCCACCAGGACCGGGATCCCGAGCGCGCCGGCCCGGGTTCGCACCACCTCCAGGGTCTGGGGATGCACCCCGTCCGAGACGAAGAACGCCTCGTGCCCGGGCTTTGCCTGGGCATGGAGCATGTGCATCGCCTCGGCCGCCGCGGTCGCCTCGTCGAGCAGCGAGGCGTTGGCCACCGGCAGCCCGGTGAGGTCGATGACCATCGTCTGGAAGTTGAGCAGCGCCTCCAGCCTGCCCTGGGAGATCTCCGGCTGGTACGGCGTGTACTGGGTGTACCAGCCGGGGTTCTGGAAGACGTTCCGGAGGATGACCGGCGGGACGAAGGTGTCGTGGTAGCCCTCGCCGATGAAGGACCGGGCCACCCGGTTCTTCGCCGCCAGCGCCTCGAGCTCCTCCAGCAGCCGCGCCTCGTCCACCGCCGGCGGCAGGTCCAGCGCGCGCCGGAGCCGGATGCTGGCGGGCAGCGTCTGGTCGACCAGCGCCTGGAGCGACGGTGCGCCGACGACGCGGAGCATCTCGGTCACGTCCGTCGCGTCGGGTCCGATGTGGCGGCGGGGAAAGGAGTCGGTCTCCGAGGGGGTCCGGGAGTCAGGCATCGAAGCGAGGGTTCCTGGCGGGAGGGCGGGCGAGCCGGCGCCTCCGACGGGCATGTGAAGACGCCCGTTTAACAGGACCGGGCCACGCTGGCTCGCGTGGACTCATGAAGGCGCGCTTCTCGCTCCCATCGGTCAGGGCGGCCGCGTCCAAGGTCCGGGGCGGACTGCTCTCGGGCCCGCAGCCGTCCAAGCCAGGGCGGCCGCAGCCCGAGTGGCGGACGGACCGGGTCGGGGCTGGAGTGGCGCCTCAGGTGGCAGTCTTCGCCACCAGCTCGCCGTAGGCGTCGGCGTCCATCAGCCCATCGAGCTGGGAGGGGTCCGAGGGCTCGACCTCGACGATCCACCCCGCGCCGTAGGGGTCCGAGTTGATGGTGGACGGCTCGTCCGAGAGGGCGGTGTTCACCCTGGTCACCTTGCCGGAGATCGGCGCGAACAGCTCGCTCACTGCCTTGGTGGACTCGACCACGCCGAACGGGCTTCCGGCGGTCACCGTGTCCCCCACCTTCGGCAGCTCGACGTACACCACGTCCCCCAGCGCCTCCTGGGCATGCGCGGTCACCCCCACCACCACGCCGCCGCCGTCGCGGCGGGCCCACTCGTGCTCCTTGGTGTAGCGGAGGTTCTTCGGATTGTCGGCCATTGCGGATTCCCTAGCGCTTGAACGGGGTCTTCACCACCTCGGCGCGGACCGGGCGGCCACGGATCTCGATCTCCAGCGGCGTTCCCTCGGCGGCCAGCGCCGGCGGCACGTACCCCATGCCGATGGCCTTCTTCACCGTCGGCCCCTGGGTCCCCGACGTCACCTCCCCCACCCGCGTCCCGTCCTTCAGGATGGGGTAACCGTGGCGGGGAATGCCCGGCTCGCGCATCTCGAAGCCGACGAGTTTGCGCGGGATGCCGGATGCCTTCTGCTCGGCGATGGCCGCGCGCCCCACGAACTCGCCCTTGTCCCACTTGACGATCCACCCCAGCCCCGCCTCGAGAGGGGTGTGGGCGTCGTCGATGTCGTTGCCGTAGAGCGCGTACTTCATCTCGGTGCGCAGGGTGTCGCGGGCACCGAGCCCGGCCGGGACCAGCCCCACCGGCCGCCCGGCCTCGAGCAGCGCGTTCCAGAGGTGCTCGGCGCGGTCCGGCGGGCAATAGAGCTCGAAGCCGTCCTCGCCGGTATAGCCGGTGCGCGAGACGATGCAGGGCACCCCGGCGACCGTCCCCTCGCGGAAGCGATAGGTCCCAATGGACTCGAGTGGCAGGTCGGTGAGCCGCTGCACGATGCTCGCCGCCTTCGGTCCCTGGATGGCGAGCTGGGCGAAGTCGTCGCTCCGGTTGACCGGCTGCACCCGGGGGGTGTTCTCGGTCATCCAGGCGAAGTCCTTCTCCCGGTTGCTGGCATTGACGCAGATGAGGATATGCTCGGGCGAGAAGCGGTAGGCCACCACGTCGTCCACGAAGCCGCCCTGGTGGTTCAGGAGCCCGGCGTACACCGCTTGCCCGTTGACGGCCTTCCCGAGGTCGTTGGTGATGAGCGCGTTGGCGCTCTCCAGCGCTCCCTCGCCGCGGAACTCGATCTCCCCCATGTGCGAGACGTCGAACAGCCCGGCCGCCGTCCGCACCGCCTCGTGCTCCGAGACCACCCCGGCGTACTGGACCGGCATGTCCCAGCCGGCGAAGTCGACCATCCGCGCACCGAGCGCGCGGTGAACCCGGTTGAGCGGTGTCTGGCGGGGCATGGAATGGCGCCCGACTACCCCACTAGAGTGGCCCTCGGCAAGGCGCGATGAAGATCCGCAACCGGCTCAACCCCTCGGACCCGTGCTTCTCCTTCGAGTTCTTCCCCCCGAAGACCGAGGAGGGCCGGCGCGCGCTGCTCCGCACGCTGGAGGACCTGCGGCCGCTGGAGCCCGGCTTCGTCTCGGTCACCTATGGCGCAGGGGGCAGCACCCGTGACCGCACCGTGGACCTGGTCCGGGAGATCCGGGCCACCGGGCTGGAGACCATGGCCCACCTCACCTGCGTGGGCCACACCCGCGAGGAGCTGGGCGCGCTGGTGGAGCAGTTCCTGGCGATGGGGGTGGAGAACCTGCTCGCCCTCCGGGGCGATCCCCCGGTCGGGGAGCGCGAGTTCCACGCCCCCCCGGGGGGTTTCCGGTATGCGTCCGAGCTGGTGCACTTCATCCGCGAGCGCGACCACCGCCTCTGCATCGGCGGGGCGGGCTACCCGGAGGGACACGTCGAGACGCCGCTCCGGGACGACGACCTCCGGCATCTCAAGGCGAAGGTGGACGCCGGGCTGGACTTCGTCATCACCCAGCTCTTCTTCGACAACGCCTTCTACTTCGACTTCGTGGAGCGGGCCCGCCGGGTGGGCATCAACGTGCCCATCGTCCCGGGGATCATGCCCATCACCAACATCGAGCAGATGGAGCGCTTCGTCCGGTTGTGCGGCGCGACGGTGCCGATGCGGCTTGTCCTCCAGCTGGAGCGATACCGGGAGGACCCCGATGCCGTGGTCCAGCTCGGCGTCGCGCACGCGACGGTGCAGTGCATGGAGCTACTCGCCCGCGGCGTCCCCGGCATCCACTTCTACACCTTGAATAAGAGCCCGGCGACGCGGCTCATCGTGAGCGCGCTCCGCGGACGCGGCACCGGAGCGGCACGCTCCTGAGCGTTCGCCCGTGCGCGTCTCGCCGACCGGAGGGGCCGCGGCGGTTTGCCCGGAAGGCACGGGCTCCGGCCGCGCCCGGCCGGCGACCATCAGCAAGTACACGCCGGCGGCGGCGAGCACCGGGGTGATCCACTGCGCCGGAGTGAGCCCCAGGATCCGGCCGTCCACGAACGCCATGTCCTGGGCACGGAGAAAGTCGAGGAAGAAGCGTGGGACCGAGTAGGAGACGGCGAGCACGCCCATGAGGACGCCCTCGGGCCGCTTCCTCCGCGCGAGCAGGTAGAGCACGAGGGTGATCACCGCGAGCAGGACGCAGTCGACGAGCCCCATGTCCAGCCGGGGCCCCTCCGGGAACGCCACCGCGAACCAGGCATTGCTCCGGACGCCCGGGTGGTCGTGCACCACCGCGCAGCCGAGCCGGGCGATCGTCCACCCCGGAGCGGTGCCCAGCGCCAGCGCGTCCCAGTAGGGCCGGATCCGCAGTCCCTTCCGCCAGAAGTACCCGGCGATACCCGCCATCCCCCCCAGGACACCCCCCATCGAGGAGACGCCGTCCCACACCTTCAGCAGCACCAGAGGGCCCTGCGTCCGCAGCAGCTCGGGGTGGTAGCCGAGGACGTGGAGCAGGTGCGCTCCGAGAAGGCCTCCGAGGAGCGCCCAGGTGAAGACCTCCGAGAGCGACTTGGTGTCCCCCGGACCGTAGACCCGGCCCGCGCGCACGGTGAGCACCGCGCCGATGTAGACGCCCACGGCGGCGAAGACCCCGAAGGGGTGGATGGTCAGGCCGAGGAGGTGGAGGTCGGGCAGCTCCACGTACGGGAGCACGAGCGCAAGCATGTCCCCACATAACAGCGCTGGGGGGTCATGCAGTCCCGGAACAGCCGTGGCCCAGCGTCAGGCCCCCAGCAGCGCCCGGGCGTTGCGGAGCGTGTTGGAGAGCAGCATGGCGATGGTCATCGGTCCCACCCCGCCCGGTACCGGGGTGATGAACGAGGCCCGCTCGGCGGCGGCGGCGAATTCCATGTCTCCCACCAGCTTGCCGGTGGGCAGCCGGTTGATGCCCACGTCGATGACCACCGCCCCGGGCTTCACCCAGGCGCCCTTGATCAGCTCCGGCACGCCGACGGCAGCGACCAGAATGTCGGCCCGGGCGACCTCCTCGGGGAGGTTGCTCTTGCGGTGACAGACCGTCACGGTGGCGTCGGCATTGAGGAGCAGGAGCGCCATGGGCCGGCCGACCAGGATGCTCCGGCCCACCACCACCGCGCGCTTGCCGCCGGGCCGGCAGTCGATCTCCCGGAGCATCCGCATCACGCCCCACGGAGTGCAGGCCACGGTGGCCTCCCGTCCCTGGGCCAGGAGCCCGGCATTCAGCGGGTGGAGGCCGTCGGCGTCCTTCTCCGGGCGGAGCAGCCGGAGGAGCACATTCGAGTCCACCTGCTTCGGGACCGGCAGCTGAACCAGGATTCCGTGGACGGCGGGGTCCGCGTTGAGCGCCTCGAGCCGGGCCTGCACCTCAGCGTGGGTCGCGGTCTCCGGGAAGTAGTGCTCGCTGGCGTTGAACCCGACCTCGGCCGCTGCCCTCTGCTTCCCCGTCACGTAGATCTTGCTCGCCGGATCCTCGCCGACGCGGATCACCGCCAGTCCCGGAACCTGGCCGGTACGCGCCTTGAGCTCGCGGGACCCCTGTGCCACCTCCTGCCGCACCTTCTGGGCGATGGCCTTGCCGTCAATGAGAGTCGCTGCCATGGCGCGGCACACTACACGAGCCGGTCGGTCCGGGAAGGGCGGCTCGACGCCGGCGGTCCTCCCTCTGGTAGCCTCGGGAGAGACATGTCCCGCGAGCTCATCGACCTGCACATCCACGTGGGCGGAGCGGTGGCCCCGCACGTGCTCTGGTCGCTGGCTCACAGCCAGGGCTTCAAGCTGCCGACCAAGAACTACTTCGAGTTCGTGGAGATGATCACTGCCCGGGCAGAGAACGTCTCCAACCTCGACGACTACCTCCGCATCATGCACACCTGGACCGAGAAGATTCAGAGCTCACCCATGGCCATCGAGCGGAGCGTCTACGAGGTCATCGGGAAGGAGTACCGGGGCAGCCGGGTGACGCAGATCGAGCTGCGGTTCAACCCGATGAAGCGCAACCTCGACTCCACCCTCGACCTGGACCACATCATCCACGCCGCGCTCCGGGGCATGGACCGGGCGACGCTGGAGTACGGCGTCCGGGCAGGGCTCATCTTCTGTCTGGCCCGCGAGTTCGATCACCGGCTCAACTCCATCATTCTGGAGAAGGCGATCCGCTACCGGCACCGCGGGGTCGTGGGCATCGACCTCGCCGGCACCGAGACCCGTGCCCTGGAGCTCGACCAGGACCAGGTGGGTGCGTATCAGGACCTCTTCCAGCGGGCGCGCGATGCGGGGCTCAAGACCACGGTGCACACCGGCGAGACCCGCGGGACCGGGGCCGAGGGCGTGATCGCGGTGGTGGACCGGCTGCGGCCGCACCGCATCGGCCACGGCATCCGGGCGGCGTACGACGAGAGCGCGATGCGGCTCCTCCGCGAACAGGACGTGGTGCTCGAGCTCTGCCCCACCTCGAACCTCCATACCCATGCGGTGAGCGGGGTGGACGAGCTGAAGCACATCGTCCAGACGTTCCTCGACCGCGGGGTGAAGGTGACCCTCAACACCGACGGCCCCTACCTCCTCGAGACCGACATGCAGTCGGAGGTGGCGCTGGTGGAGAAGCATGGGATCATGACCCCCGCGCAGGTCGACCGGGCCCTGGCCTGGGCGCGCGAGTACTCCTTCATCCCCTGAAGCGTGGTAGTCGCCGGTGACGTGTACGGACTGGTCAAGCGCGGTCTGTTCGTCCTCCCCCCCGAGCTGGCCCACGCGCTCGGAATGTCCGCGCTCCGGGCGCTGGGGATGGTCCGCTCCGCGCCCTCCCTTCCGAGCGGCGGTCCAGACCTCTCGGTGACCAGCGCGGGGCTGCGCTTCGCCCACCCGGTGGTGCTCGCCGCCGGCTTCGACAAGGACGCCGAGGCCGTGGCCGGCCTCTTCGCCGTCGGCTTTGCCGGGGTCGAGGTGGGAACGGTGACGCCCCGGGCGCAGCCGGGGAATCCGGCTCCGCGGCTGTTCCGGATTCCCGAGGCCCGGGCGCTCATCAACCGGATGGGCTTCAACAACCAGGGCGTGGAGGCCATGGCCGCCCGTCTCGGGGCACTGACTCGTCGCCCTGGCCCGGTGGGGGTGAACCTGGGGAAGAACAAGGACACTCCGCTCGAGCGCGCGGTGGACGACTACGTCGCGGGCGTGGAGGCGCTCGGAGCCCTCGCCGACTACGTGGTCATCAACGCGAGCTCGCCCAACACGCCGGGCCTCCGCCAGCTTCAGCAATCGGAGCCGCTCCGCACGCTGCTGGTAACCGTGCAGGCGCGCCTCGAGGCGGTCGCACCGGGCAAGCCACTGTTCCTCAAGATCGCCCCGGACCTCGCGCCCGAGGAGGTCGACGCCGTCGTCGACGTGGCGATCGAGGTCGGCATCGCCGGGCTCATCTGCACCAACACCACCGTCACCCGTCCGGGCGTGAGCGGCCCGGTCGCCGCCGAGGCAGGAGGGCTCTCCGGCGCCCCGCTCGCGCCCCTGGCCCTGGACACGCTCCGCCGGGCGGCGGCCCGGGCCCGGGGCCGGCTCGGGCTCTGGGCGTCCGGGGGCGTGTTCACCGCCGACGATGTGCTCGAGCGCGTGGAAGCCGGTGCGGATCTGGTCCAGGTCTACACCGCGTTCGTCTACGAGGGACCGTCCTTCGTCCCTCGGCTGCTCTCGGACCTCCGGGCCCGGCTGCGGGCCCGCCGGACGGACGCTCTCTCGGCCGTGCGGCGGGCGAAGGCCGCTTGAGGCCTCGCCTCACGAGCGTTGGCGATGGCTGGGGGCACCGGCCCCCCGGCGATGGGCGCACCCCGTCGGGTGCCAGGTCGTCGAGTCTTTCCCCGGAAAGACGAGCATCGCTCAGCCCTCGCCGATCTCCTGGCCGGCCCAGCGCACGGTCCGGGACGCCTCCCGTACCCGCCGCTCCTCTGCCTCCGCGGCGAGCCCAGCCGAGATCCGCTCCCAGCTCCTCCGTCCCCACGCCCAGCCGGTGAGCAGCGCCCAGGCGCCCCCGAGCACGGTCAGCTGAAGCGTCGCATCGGGCGCGAGGCGCGGTGCCCCGAAGCGCTCCACCAGCTCGAGACCGAGGCAGCCCGCCGCCGCCCACAGACCGCAGGCCCGAAAGAGCGAGAACCGCCGGCCGAGACGCGACGGACCGAGGCGCCCGAAGCTCACCACCGCCGCCGCCCCGCTCAGCGCCGCGGCCAGCGCGACCAGCCCCAGCGCCACCGCGTGAACGAAGGACTCGCCGTCCTCGGCGAGGTCCAGCCCCAGCGCCAGCACGGCCAGCGCCGCCGGCGCGAGCGTCTCTCCCCATTCCTTCCACCGCCGATCCATCGCCATCACGCACCCCACGAGGTCGCCATCACCGGCCCGGGCTCGAGCACGTCCTCCCGCGCCGCCACGCGCTCGGTCGCCCCCGCCAGGGAACCCCCTCCCCCTCCGGCGCTCGGGTCCGCATGGCTCGGGCCGCAAGAGCAGACGACGTGCCAGTCCCAGCACCTCGAAATTGCTTGCAGTCACGCCCGAGCAGCCAACCGCTGCGGTCGTTTCTACAGCGCGCTCGACCAGGGCAGCGTGGTCTGCACCTCGACCGGAAGCGGACCGGCGAGCAAGGCCTCACCGAGCTGGTCGGCCAACCGCTCGAGCACCTGTCGGGCGAGCCGGGCCGCCTCGTCCCCGGGTGCAAGGAGAGACAGCGCCGCCGCGGACCGCTCGACCGCATCGGGCAACACGGTCGGAGGCGCTCCGGGCTTCAGGAAGGCACGGCCGAGCTCCTGCGTCCGGCCGGCCGGCACCGGAGCGACCCGCGGGTCGCCGTCGAGGAGCGCGTGGGCCACCGCGGCCGCGAGCAGCGCCGGCGTGCCCCCGGCGGGCCACGCCGGGCCGAGCCCGCCCAGCGCTGCCCGGGCCCGTTCCTCGGTGCCGCCGAGCAAGGCCGCGAGGAGCACCTGCTGCTGCTCGGCCCGCCCCAGCGCCTGCTCGGCCTGCTGGACCTCCGCCAGCGAGCGGAAGGGTACCGGTTCGGCGCCTTCCACAGGGAGCGCCCGCATCGGCCGCGCACGCCGGAGCGCACTGACCACGGCGGCCTGCTCCGGCCAGAGCATCCATTCGCCATCCACCCGCGCCAGCGGCCGGGCGGCGAGCCGCTCGGCGCGGTGCCGGAGCCGGAGCCCGAGCGAGAAGCCCGTCTGGAACACCTGCCGGAGCGGCGTCTGGCGCACCACCGCGGCCCCCCGGCGCGGGTCTCCGCCGGTGAGGTACTCGAGCCCGAGGCCGAGCGTGTCGCGCGCCCGCTCGGCGGAGGCCCGGAAGGCCTCGAGGTCGCCGGGGTCCGCGCCGTCCGCCACCAGCGCCGCGTTGAAGACGCCGCGGAGCTCCTCCCGGGCGTTCTCGGCCTCCACGGGGTCGAGCCCCTCCAGCGCCGCCTGGACGAAGTCGACCCGACGCCCGCCACCTCTGGTCAGCTGGGCGGAGGCGCTCGAGGGCGGGGGTTCCGCCAGCCGCACCGCGGCGTAGAGCCCGGCGGCCGACTCGGGGTCCGGGAAGCCCAGGTCGGCCAGCCGTGCCCACCGGAACCGCAGCGCCGCCTCCTCGAGCTCGGTCGGCAGTTCCCAGCGGATGGCCTCCATCAGCCGGCTGAAGGTGAACGGGTCCTCGGCCATGAGATCCAGGAGCAGGGCCTGGAGCGCCGCCTGCTCGGGACCCTCGACCTTCAGCTCGATGCGGTAACGCCCGTCCGCGGAGTCGAGGGTCACACCCTCGACCGCCGGGTCCGGAGTCTCTTCGAGATCGTGCACCACGGTGAAGGTCCGGAGCATCGACTCGAGCAGCTCCAGGTCGATGCCGCGGAGCTTCCGGAGGAAGGTCTCGGGGTCGTCACCCCGGGCGGCGGCCAGCCACTCGAGCAGCCCGTGCGGATCGAGCGTGTCGCGCTTCCAGGCGCCCAGGTCCACCAGCGACTGGAACTGCTCTGGGGAGGCGAGCTGGACCAAGTCGGCCGCGTCCGCGAGCCCCACCTCGGCCACCGTGGTGTAGAGCTGCTCGGGGGGAAGCGCCCGGACGAGCGCCGCTGCGTCCTTCGAGGCCAGCAGCGCGTCCATGCGGGCGCGGGCCGGCAGCGCCCCGATGCGCTGGAGCGCCGCGGCCCGCTCGGCTGCCATGTCCCGTCCGTTTCCGCCCGAGGCCACCGCCGGTGTGCCTCGCACAGCGGACGGCGGCGGCGCAACCCCGCCCTCCGCGGTCAGGCTACTGGAGCGGCGTCAGGCACTTGGAGGTGACGTTGAAGTCCAGGAGGTACGGCTGGCTCGTTCCGTCCTTGCTGGTGAGGAGGAACTTGAGGAGCAGGTACTTGAACTGAGGCACCGGCCCCGGCGCCGCCTGGAGATTCGCCGGCGAGCTGGCGAAGGGCCCGTACTCCTGGGAGACGGTGAAGTCGAGGTTGTTCGACCCGCGGACGAAGAGCACCACCGAGGTGTTCGGCGGGGTGACCGCGTCCCATTTGACCGTGTCCCATTCCGCGTAGCGCGAGCATCCGGAGACGGTCTGGCTGAAGCTGCCCTGGTTCAGGGTGATGTGCCGGAGCTGGTACCCGGTGAAGTCCGAGTAGGTGTAGAGCGCGCCGGCCTGGTTGGCGGAGGTGATGACCCCGCCCGTCGCCCGGTCGATGCGCATCACGTTGCCGGTGGAGTTGTTGACCCAGAGGTTCTTGTTCTGGTCGAGGCCGATGCCGATGCTGGTCTTGCTCCAGGTCGAGGTGGCATCGACCAGCCCGGTGGGAGTGCCCGCGCTGGGGAACATCCGGACCCCGCCGTCGTTGATGTCCGCGCCCCAGACCAGCGCCGCCGACCCGAGGTTGTTCCGGTCGCCGCTGAACCAGACGAAGCCGTCGTCGTCCACCGTGACCCCACGACCCTGGCCGACCTTGGTGCCACTGGGCGAGCTCAGCGTCGAGAAGTCGAACTTGTCCCAGGTGCCGGCGTCGATCGCTCCGCTGGTGGGCGGGGTGTAACGGGTGGCCGTCGGGCCCGAGCCCCAGTTCGGCACCCAGACCCGCCCCTGCTTGTCCACCGCGATGCCGTAGCCGCCTCGGGGGAAGCCGGAGGGCGGGGAGATGGCGCCGGCGAGCAGCGACTGGGTGTTGGTGTCGATGACCGCCACGGTGTTCGAGACCCGGGCCACCACCCAGAGCCGGTTCTTGGCGTCCACCGCCGAACCATAGGGCTCGATCTGCGGCACGCCGATGTACTGACCACCGCCGTCCGGCAACGAGCCCACGTTGGTGCCTGCCGGGATGGCCTTGGGGACGCCGGTGAAGGGGTCCAGCCGCCACATGCGCCGGTCGATCCAGGTGCCGACCCAGACGTCGCCCGGGCCCCCCTCGGGCGCAGCGGCGATGGAGATCGAGCCCTCGCCGAACGCGCCGTTGGGGTTGATGTTCCCGAGCTCCTGGGTGAAGAGCACGCACTCGTCGTAGAGCAGCGGATTGGTCGGGTCGCTCGGGTTCAGGTACTCGTTCGGGGTGATGACCCCGTAGTTCGCGACATCCGCCGGGTCGTCGAAGCTGGTGTCGATCTTCCCGTTGCCGTTCCGGTCGACGCAGTTGAAGAGGCTGCCCGCGACCTTGGTCACGCTGAAGTACTGGTTGGCGTGGGAGGCGAAGTTGGCGACCCACATGTCGCCGTTGATGTCGATCGCGGTGCGGCTCGGGTCGTAGACGCTGGCCGAGGAGCTGTGGTTGCGCCGGCCCAGGCCGTCGAGCGGGAAGACGCTGATGTAGCGGCCCACCTCGTGGATGCCGCCGTCCGGAAGCAGGTTCTTGGTGTCGTACTTGGACACCGTCCCCATCTTCCAGTTGGCGATCCAGGCGTAGTTGATCTCGATGTCCTGGCTGTTGAGGGTGATGCGCCCGAGCGGGTCCACCGTCACGCCGTCACCGCTGGTGCCCAAGCCGCCGTCCAGCGCGAAGCCGCCGTCCGGAGGGAAGTCGATGGTCCCGCTGAAGCCGCCGTCCACCACCGGAGGGCAAACGATGACCTTGCAGGGATCGGTCACGTTCTGACCGCCGCCGTCGCCTCCATCGCCGCCGTCCGGCGTGCCGTTCCCGCCGTCGGTGGGGGGCGGAGTGGTCACCACCGGGAAGCGTGAGACGTCTCCGCTGCACGTGCAGCCGGAGACGGCGGTGATCGCGGCGGCGACCATCAGGAAGGGCAACGCCCGGCGGGTCATCGAAGCTGTCTCCACGAGAGGCGGCACCGGCCCCGAGCCCCGCTGGGCACACGAAAGGCCTTCACACGATGAATCATCGGGCGGCCTCCCCGGTCGGTCAACACTCGAGCACCCTTCACGAGGTCGCGACCCAGAGCGACTCCCACACTTCAGGCACGCCCAGCTTTTCCGTTGCCGAGAAACCCAGCACGGTGTCACGCGGGACCGACAGGCGCTCCGCCGTCTCGGACAGACGTGGTTTCCGGTGCGACTTCCCGAGGCGATCGAGCTTCGTCGCCGCGACCAGCACGCGGCGACCAGCGGTGACGAGGTAGGCCAGTGTACGGACGTCGTCCTCGGTCGCGCCCACCTCCGCATCCACGATGGCGACCACCCCCCGCAGCGACGCGCGCCGCTCGAGGTAGGTGGTGATCATCCGCTCCCAGCTGGAGCGTTCGGCCTTGGACACCTTGGCGAAGCCATAGCCCGGGAGGTCGGCCAGCCGGATGGTGCGGCGCGTGCCGTCGCGCTCGAGCACCACGTCGAAGAAGTTGAGCGTGCGCGTGCGGCCCGGCGTGTTCGACACCCGGACCAGCTTCCGGCGCCCGGTGAGCGCATTGATCATCGACGACTTGCCCACGTTGCTCCGGCCGACGAAGGCGATCTCCGGGGCGTCGCCCGCGGGCCAGCCGGCCTCCTCCACCGCGGTGGTGAGGAAGCGGGCATCGAGGACGCGGATCACCGCTCGGCGCGGGGGGACGGCGAGGCGCCGCGCTTCTGCCGCTCCGCGCTCCAGTGGTCCATCTCCTTCAGCTTCTCGGCGAACTGGAAGGGACGGAGCGAGGGCGAGCTGGGCTCATGGCAGCTCCGGCACGACTTCTCCGAGGGGTCGACCAGTCCCACCAGCCGGGCCAGCTCCGGGTCCTTCATCACGTATGCCGGGGCGTAGTACTGCCCGCCGCCGTGGCAGGTCTCGCAGCCGATTCCGGCCATGGACTGGTCGGTCAGGTTGGGCGCGTGGCACGTCGTGCAGCGCGCCTGCTGCTGCTGGTCGGCGGTGAGCGACTCCATCGACCGGGCGTGCTTGGAGGACCTCCACGCTGCGTAGGCGTCGGGGTGACAGCCCTTGCAGCTCTCGGAACCGAGGAAGTCCGCGCCCGCTGCCACGGCGGAGCAGAGCACGGCCAGCGCCAGCGCCCAGCGGGTTGCGCGTCGGAGGGTCATCGAGCACCGGGCAGATATGAGATTGGCCTGCCCTCTGGCAAGCGGCAGGAGGTTGAGGGGCCGCGAGTGTCGGGGTAGACCACGGCCGACGACGATGCGTTGCCCGGCACCGAGGCGCCTCCTCCTGGTCCTGCTGCTCCTCGTGGCGGCGGTGGCCCAGGCCAAGGCCTGGAACGGGATCGAGCCCGGCGTCTCGCGGCGGGACGAGGTGGTGAAGCGCTTCGGGCCGCCGAGCAAGACAGTCACCGTCTCCGGCAAGGAGGTCCTCGCCTACACCGACTCGGCGGCGATGAAGGGCACCTCGCAGGCGCAGTTCCGGGTGGACCCCGGGACGGGGGTGGTCGAGCGGATCGACGTCTTCCCGGCGACGGTCATCGACCACGAGACGGTGGAGGCCACCTTCGGCCCGGTCTGCCCCAAGGCCGGCGCGCCACAGCCGGCGGCCTGCTTCCAGAAGAAGCTCACCGACGACTTCCGCACCTACTACGTTTACCCGCGCCTCGGCCTGGCGGTGTTCTTCGACGAGACCGACGACCGGGTGCAGTCCTTCGTCTACACCGCGCCTCGTCCGGCTCCGGCTCCGGCGGCGCCTCCCCACTGATGCGGGTGGTGGGGCTCACCGGCGGCATCGCCTCGGGCAAGAGCACCGTCAGCGCGATGTTCCGCAAGCTCGGCGCCCAGGTCATCGACGCCGACCAGGTCGCCCGCGACGTGGTCGAGCCCGGCACGCCGGGACTGGAGGAGGTGGCCCGGCGCTTCCCCGGCGTGGTGGACGCCGCTGGACGGCTCGATCGAGCGGCGCTGGCGAAGCGCATCTTCGCCGACCCGGCCGAGCGGGCAGCGCTGGAGGCCATCGTCCACCCGCGCATCCGCGAGGAGGTGGCACGGAGGACCGAGGTGCTCGCCCGGGCCGGCGTGCCGGTGGTGCTCTACGACGCCGCGCTGCTGATCGAGACCGGGCTGCACCGGGGAATGGACGGGGTCGTCCTGGTCGTGGCGCCCGAGGCGGTGCAGCGGGCCCGGCTCGCCTCCCGCGACGGGCTCGACGAGGCGGCCATCTCGGCGCGGCTGGCAGCGCAGCTGCCCCTGGCCGACAAGCGGGCGTACGCCACCTGGGTGGTGGACAACGGCGGCTCGCTGGAGAAGACGCGGGCCCAGGTCCGGCGGATCTGGGAGGAGATCCGCGGGAGCGGCTAAGGTGCCTTTCCGCATGCCCTCGAGCGACGGCGCCACGCTGGTCACCGGCTATCCGGGCTTCATCGGAAAGCGGCTGGTGGAGCACCTCGCGCAGGAGGGCAAGGGGCGCATCTTCGCCCTGGTGCAGCCCCGCTTCCTCGACCAGGCGAGGAGCCTGGCCTCACGGGTGCGGGGGGAGCCAGTGGAGGTGCTGGCCGGCGACGTCACCGACCTCCACCTCGGCCTCTCCGGGGAGGAGGTGGAGCGCGTCGCTGGGAGCGTGACCCGCATCTTCCACCTGGCGGCGCTGAACCAGCTCACCGTCTCCCGCGAGCTGGCCTGGCGCACCAACGTGGACGGCACCCGCAACGTCCTGGAGCTGGCGCAGGAGTGCCGCCGGCTGGAGCGGCTGGTGCATTTCAGCACCTGCCACGTGGCCGGGGCCCGCGAGGGGGTCATCGCCGAGGACGAGCTCGACAAGGGGCAGGAGTTCCGCAACGCCTGGGAGGAGACCAAGTTCCACGCCGAGAAGGCGGTGGCCCGCGCGGCCGACGCGCTTCCCATCACCATCGTGCGCCCGTCCACCGTGGTGGGCGACTCGCGGACCGGGGAGATCGACCGCTTCGAGGGGCCCTACGCGCTCGGCATCCTCCTGGTGGCGAGCCCGCTGGTGGTGCCGCTGCCGCTGCCGGGCAATGGCATCGCCCCGCTGAACGTCGTGCCGGTCGACTTCGTGGTGCGGGCCGCGGTGCACCTCGCGAGCGACCCGCGAGGGAAGGGCCGGACGTTCCACCTGGTGGACCCCAACCCGATGAGCGTGGCCAGGGTCTACGAGCTCATCGCCGAGCGCGCGAACCGGCGCATCCCGAAGCTCACCTTCCCCGCCCGCGCCGCCGAGGCGGTGCTCCGGCTGCCGCTGCTCGAGCGCGTCACCCGGCCGCACCGCGCCGCACTCGGCTACATCAACCAGCTGGCCTGGTTCACGAGCAGCAACACGCTCGACCTGCTCGAGGGCACGGGCATCCGCTGTCCCCCGCTGTCGACGTACCTGGACACCCTCATCTCCTACGTCCGCGAGGACTACGCGCGCCGGCACGCCGCCGAGGCGGAGACGCTGGTCGAGGACCCGCTCGACGAGGGAGTGAAGGCAAACGGGTGAGCGTCGCGCCCGGACAGACCTTCTCGCTGGTGCGAGAGTGCGACCGCTACCGGCCGCTCTACTACGCGGGCGCGAGCGGCGACTTCAATCCCATCCACATCGACGCAGAGGTCGGGCAGGCCGCGGGCCTCGGCGGAATCATCCTCCAGGGTCTCTGCACCCTGGCCTGGGGCGTCGATGCCTTCGCCCGCTTCCTCGGTGACCCGGGTCTGGTGACGGGGGTGAAGGCGCGCTTCAGCAAGCCGGTGCGCCCCGAGGACTCGGTGCGCTTCGAGGGCACGGTCACCGAGGTCTCGGCCGGCGTGGTGAAGGCCAGGGTCGTGGCGAGGAACCAGGCTGGGGACGAGGTCCTGAAGCACCTCGAGGTGTCGGGCCGGGCGCCGGAGGCGACTCCGGGAAGGGAGCGAGCGTCCGCGGGCCGGGTCGAGCTGCTGCAGATGTCTCGACCCGAGCCGCTGGAGAAGGCGCGCCTGCCGCCGGCGCCCGGCCCGACCTCCTCCGCGGGCGGGGAGGCGACGGCGACGGCGCGCGGTCCTGGCCGGAGCGCGATCGGCCGGAGCTGGGGCCCGTTCCGCTACGTGATGGGCGCGGAGAAGATGCGCGAGTACGCGGTGGCCATCTCGGGCGGCGTGCCCTCGTACGTCTCGACCGGGCTCCCGGAGGACTTGCACCCGGTGCTCCACGACGAGGCGGCCGGGGCCCGCTCGCCCTGGGGTTCGATGATCGCCTTTCCGATGTTCGCGGTGCTGTTCTCCATCGCCCCGGCCCAGGCGGCGCTGCTGGATCCGGCGATGGAGGTGGACGTCTTCCGGGTGCTCCACGGCGAGCAGGAATTCGAGTTCCGTGAGGTGCTCCGCCCAGGGGACGTGCTGCTGACCACCGGGACGCTCGAGTCGCACACGACGCGGGGGAGCAACGAGCTGTTCGTCATTCGCACCGACTCGATGAACCAGCACGGGCACCTCGCGGTGCGCGGGCGGTTCACCGCCTTCCTGCGCGGCTGAGCCGAGGTCCCGGCGTTCGAGGCGCCGCCCCGCGTGGGCTGCTCCAGCAACCGGGCGAGGATGGCTGGCGATGTCCGCAGCCGAGCGCTGGTCGGCTCAGCCTCCCGTCCGTCCGAGCCATCCGGCGATGAAGGGCTCGATCTCCCCGCGGAGCACGTCCTTGAGGCGGGGCGTGGCGGTCCCGGTGCGTGGATCCTCGACCCGGGCTGCGCGGCCGACGAAGTAGTGGCGGGCCTCGGTGTCCGGGGGGCCATTGCTCAGGACGAGCAGGGCCAGCGATCGAAGCTCGTCCAGCGACACCCCACCGTCCAGGTCCACCTCCCGGCCCGACCCCTCGTCGAAGCCCCGCAGCTCGGCCGTCACCCGCTCGACGTGGAGGCCCTCGCGCCGGCGGACCGCGCGGCAGCGAGCGCTCAACCTGGCTTGCGTCGGCTCCTTGACCGGCCACGCGTGGAGACGCACCCGGACCACCACCCGCCGGCCGTTCTGGTGACGGCGATGGATGCCCTCCTCTCCGGCGAGGAACCCTGGCGCGCCCGGACCGGCGAGGTGCAGAAGGACCCGAGGGGGGCGAGCCGACTCGGCGATGGCCGTCGCCTCGTAGCCCCGGTGCAAGGCCCAGCCCTGGTACATCGCCACCAGCTCGCCGAGCCACTGCCGGTGCTCGTCGTTCGCCTGCGCGGCAGACAAGTCGAGGACCAGCTCGTCGGCGCCGCTGCCGCCCGCGGCGACCCGCGCCTCGGCCAGCTGCACCTCCCGGGCGCTCCGCTCGACTGCACGGGCGGCCGCCGCCAGGCGAACCTCTCCCTTCGCCTCGCCCACCAGGCGCCCCGCCGACTCGCAGCCCCGGACCAGCGCGTCCAGCGCCTGCACCTCCCGGTCCAGCGCCTGGAACGACCGCAGCAGCCCGGCGGCGCGCAGAGGGTCATCCCAGAGGTCCGGCGCCTGGGTTTGCGTGAGCAGATCCGCGCGCCGCTGCTCCAGGACCGGGCGGTCGAGGGCCTCGGTCACCCGGTTCGCGCGTTCCACGAGCGCGCTCGCCTCCTCGAGGAGAGCCTTCCGGTCGAGCCGGCGCCTGCCCACCACCGCCCCGAGGCGGGTCACCGCGACCGGGGTGCGCGCCTCCTCCTCGACCCGCGGCTCGGACCGGACCGTCACCACCCCGCCGCTCACCTGGACCTGGATCCGCGAGCCGGGCGGGAGCGGCCGGCGGACGATCTCCGCAGCGACCGGCGCAGTGACGGTCCGCTCGATCTCCCGCTGGAGGAAGCGGGCGCCGAAGAGAGGCGAGTACCCGCGCTCCACCAGGAGGTCGATCACCTCTGGCCCCACCTCGACGTCCAGGCCCCGGGTGCGGATGCCCTCGCGCTCCAGGACCCGGCCGACCTCCCGCTGGGCAATGCGCCGGATCTCCACCTTTCCCAGCGGCCGGAAGTGACAGATGGCGTCGAAGCGGTTGAGCAGCTCGTGCCGGAAGACCTCGGCCAGCCGGCGCTCGGACTCCCTCACCAGATCCGCGCTGGAGGTGGCTCCGGTGAACCCGAGCGAGGCCTCCCGGTAGACCTCCGCCCCGGCGTTGCTGGTGACGATGATCAGGACGTTGCTGCATCGGACGAGCTCGTTCGCCCCGTTGATGAACTGCCCCTCGTCGAACAGCTGGAGGAAGCGGTCGTGGACCGACCGGTGGGCCTTCTCGAACTCGTCCAGGAGGAGCACGGCGAAGAGCTTCCCGTCGAGGAGCCGGGTGAGCTGGCCCCGCTGAGGGTCGCGCGCCGGGGCCCAGGGCATCCCGAAGAGGAGCGAGGCGTCGCTGTCGTCCGGGAAGTCGGCCATGTTCACCCGCACCAGCCGCTCCGCCGAGCCGAACACGTACTCGGCCAGCAGCCGCGCCAGGTGCGTCTTGCCCACCCCGGTCGGCCCGGTACAGAGGAAGAGTCCCAGGGGCCGCCGGGGATCGGTGAGGCCCGCTTTGAGGAGGGCCATCGGTTGGAGGATCGCCTTCACCGCCTCGGGCTGACCGAGGATCCGCTCGTTGAAGTACGCCTCGGTCTCCTCGAGATCGAGCGGAACCCCATCGTCGACCAGCGAGCGCGGGAGCTGCGAGACGGTGCAGAAACGGCGGAGCACCGCCTCGGGCCCGAGCCGCTCCGACTTCGCGGCCCCCGCCTGCTCGGCTGACCCGCGGAGCAGGTCCACCGACTTGCCCGGCTGCCGCTGCCCGATGAGGAACTTGTCCGTCAACCGGAGCGCCAGGTCGCACGCCCCCGGGTCCACCGCCAGCCCGAGCTGGCGCTCGAGGTCCGCGGCGACCTGGACGAGGATGGCGCGGGTCCGATCCACCGGAGGCTCGGGCACGCTCACCAGATGCAGGCGATCGGCGAGGCCTTGCTCCTCGTCCATCAGCGCCTGGGCGCGACGGGGGTCCGCCTCGAGCACGAAGCGCAGGGTGCTCGAGCGGAGCGTCTCGCCGAGGCTGGCGAGCAGCGGCGTCCCGAGGAGGGCTCCTCCGTCCCGCGCCGAGACCACCGTGAGTCCGCCGTTCCCTTCGAGCCGCTCGACCAGCTCGCTCCAGGTTCTGCCGACCTCCTCCTCCTTGCCGGCCCAGGAGAGAAAAGCCCGGACGGAGAGCTCCAGCACCCGGGCGCCAGCCAGCGGACCGGCCCCGGGGCCCAGCGCGATCCGCCGCGCGAGCGCGTGGACCCGCGCGGTCTTCCCCACGCCCGGCTCGCCCGCCAGCAGGAGGTGCGGGCCTCCCCGGGCGACCATCGCCAGGAGCAGGTCCACCTCCTCGTCGATTCCATGGCCGAGAGGCAGCCGCCCCTCCCGCGCGAGCTCGGTCAGGTCGCGCTCGAGCGAGGTGGGTGGGCGCGGCCTGGGCATGCCTTCAGCTGATGATGACCCGCTGGTCCAGCAGCTGGGCGAGGATCCGCGCGGTGTCCAGGCGCGACATGCCGGACACGGAAAAGAGATCTTCGAAGCTCAGGGTCCCGTCGATCTGCGCGAGCATGAAGCCGGCGCGGTGGTCGAGGTTGAGCCAGATGACCTCGTCCTCCTTCAGCCGCACCCGCGGGACGGCGCTCAGCTTGCCGATCTTCGACTCGTAGATGGTCTGGAGCTTGGTCTCGCTCCGCGCCAGCGCATCCGAGAGTCCGGTGAGGTCCGGGTAGA
Organism: Myxococcaceae bacterium; assembly: GCA_035543115.1. Taxonomy (GTDB): domain Bacteria; phylum Myxococcota; class Myxococcia; order Myxococcales; family Myxococcaceae; genus RPRB01. The sequence continues at coordinate 14,874 of DATKKF010000022.1, read as the reverse complement.
GCGCCTGCGCCCGGAGGAGCAGCTCGCGGGCGCCGCTGTGGTCGTCCAGGTTCTGCAGCTCCCGAGCGCGCTCGAGCATCCGCGCCGCCTCCGAGCGCGGGTCCCGCGGCGCCGGCAGCGGGGTGAGCCCGGACACGGTGCGCGGCTCCGCCAGGAGCTCGAGCGCGGCCGCCGGGCCCTCGGGCGCGAGCAAGGTGGGCCCGTCGCCCTCCCCGCCCCAGGCGTCGCTGGTGAGCTCGAGGGCAACATCGGGGTGCGGGGCGCCGGGGAGCGGCGGGGCCGGAGTCTGCGCTGCGGGGTTCCGTGGATGGGACAGGACGGCTCCGGGCCCACCGGGAAGCGGCACGGCGCCCAGGCCTCGCGACGGCGTCGTCAGGGGGGCCGGGGGCCGGCTGGGGGGCATCGCCCAGGGCAGCGGCTCGAGCGACGGGGAGGGCTCGGGGGCCATCGGGCCCGAGGGCTCCTTCGCCGCGGGCAGGGGGACGATGGCGTGGCTCTGGAGCGTCGGCGACGGTCTGGGCTCGCCCGCCGGAGGCTCGCGCCATCCCGGCGCCGGAGTCGCGTTCACCGGAACCGCCGCCGGAGGCAGCGGGACCGGCCCGGTGCTCCGCGACGGCTCGGTCCCGACTCCGGGTCTTGACGCGTGAGCCATGCCCAGCGGGAGCGGGGCGGGCGTCCCCGGCACCGGGGCCACCGCCGGGGGCAGTGGGATGGCGCCGGTCGTCCGAGATGGGACGCTGCCCGGCGCGCCGCCCGCCGTCTGGACCAGCTCCGGCGGCTCCCGGCCCGGGACCGGGCTCCGCGCCCCGGGCACGAGCGCGGGTGGGAGCGGGATGGCACCGGTGGTCCGGGAGGGCTCGGCGGCCGTCGGCTCGGGCGGGGGCGGACCGGCCCCCGGCACCGGTCTCGGCCCCGAGCGGCTCAGGGGCGCCGGCGTCCCCCCGGACAGCTCGAGGCCGAAGTCGTCCCCGCTCTCGCCGAAGTCGTCGCCCCCGAAGTCCGGGTCGACCGCCGCCGCCCCGGGCAGCGGTGCGGGCAAGGCGCGGGGCGGGAGCGGCGACGGCCCCCAGGGGATGGTGTGCGTCGAGGGGCGCGCCTCGCCCGGCGCCTGGGACTGCGCGGGGCGGACGAAGAAGCGCGCGGTGTTCCCACTCGCGTCCGAGGGGGGTGCGTTCCACCACTCGTCGGACACCGCCGCCGGCGCGGGCGGCTCGTCCTGGAACAGCCGGGGCAGCGGAACCGAGAAGAGGTCGGTCCGGGTGACAGGAACGTCGCGGAGCTCCTCGGGGACGGCAGCCGAATCGGGCACCGAGTGCCCGAGCAGCTCGCGGGCCCGGATGCTGTCGGGATCCAGCTTGAGCGCCTGCTCGAACAGCCGGCGCGCCCCGTCGAGGTCCCCGCTCATCTTCAGCCACAGCCCGGCCTCGAGCAGCTGGTTGACCCGCGCGCTCACTGCGGCCTTGCCCCCAGCCGTTCGAGCACCCCCACGAAGAGCACCCGCGTCCGCTCCAGCTGGTCCACCCAGTCGGTCAGGGCGGCGAGGTCCTCACCCTCCGCGGCGGCGCGCGCCGAGGCGATGACCTCCTCGGCCCGGCGGAGCGCCTCGCGCCCGAACTCGCTGCTCCCGGTGAGCTGCCGCACCCGGGGGATGAGCGCCGAGACCTCGGCCGCGGCGCTGGAGACCGCGCTCCGCTTCTGCTCGACCTCGGACGAGATGCGGGCCTCGAGCATGGTGTCCGCCTGCTGCTCGAGGATGTTCTTCAGCTCCTCGGCAGTGAGGCCGCCCGAGGCGGTGACGGTGATCGACTGCTCCAGCCCGGTCTCCTTGTCCCGCGCCGAGACCGAGACGATGCCCTCGGAGTTGATCTCGAAGGCGACCTCGATCTCCACCTCGCCCCGGGGCGCCAGCCGGAGCCCGGAGAGGATGAACTCACCCAGCAGCTCGTTCTGGTGGGCCAGCTCGCTCTCGCCCTGCAGGACCATGATCTTCACCGTGGTCTGCCCGTCGCGGCTGGTATGGAAGGTCTCGGTGGTCGAGGTGGGGACGGTGGTGTTCTTGGGGATGAGGATCCGGTCGTATCCGCCGGCGATGGCGACGCCCAGGCTCTGGGGGGTGACGTCGAGCAGCAGCACCTGGCTGGAGGGCTGCATCAGCGCGTCGGCCTGCAGGGCGGCGCCGAGCGCCACCACCTCCTCGGGGTGCACGCCCTTGGACGGGTCGCGCTGGAAATGCCGCCGCACCGCCTTCTGGACCGCGGGCATGCGGGTCATCCCGCCCACCAGGACGATCTCCTTCAACTCGTCGGGGTGCACCCGGGCCTCGTCGAGCACCTTGTCGGCGATCTCCACCGTGCGCTCCACCAGGTCCTCGGTCAGCTCCTCGAAGCGGCTCCGGGTCAGGCTGGCCTGGAGGTGGATGGCGGAGGTTCCCCCGGGCGGCGTGTAGAGGAACGGCAGGTTGATGTTGGTCTCCTGCAGCTCGGACAGCTCGATCTTCGCCCGCTCGGCGGCGTCCTTGAGCCGCTGCAGCGCCATGCGCTCCTTGCGCAGGTCGACGCCGTGCTCCTTGGCGAAGTTCATCACCAGCAACTCGATGATCCGGCTGTCGAAGTCCTCTCCGCCCAGGTAGGTGTCGCCTCCGGTGGCCACGACGTCGAAGACGCCCTTGGCCACCTCGAGCACGCTGACGTCCAGGGTCCCGCCGCCGAGGTCGAACACGGCGACCTTCCCCGTCACCTGCTTGCCAAACCCGTAGGCCAGGGCCGCCGCGGTGGGCTCGTTGAGGATCCGGAGCACGTCCAGCCCGGCGATGCGGCCCGCGTCCTTGGTCGCCTGGCGCTGCCCGTCGTTGAAGTAGGCGGGGACGGTCACCACCGCCTTGCTCACCGGCCGACCGAGGAACGCCTCGGCGTCGAGCTTCAGCTCGCGCAGCACCGCGGCGGAAATCTCCGGCAGCGAGACCGCCTTGTCGCCCATCTGCACCCGGACGTCGTCGTGCTCGCCGCAGACGATCCGGAAGGGCAGCGACTCGCGCGCCCGGCGCACCTGTTCCGAGCTGAACTTCCGGCCGATGAGTCGCTTGCTGGCGTAGACCGTGTTTTCTGGATTGGTGATGGCCTGCCGCTTGGCGAGCTGACCCACCAGGCGCTTCCCGGCGCTGGTCACGGCCACCACCGACGGGGTCAGCGCCTGGCCGGTGCGGTTGCGGATGACGTGCGGCTGCCCGCCCTGGACGATGGCCACCACGCTGTTGGTGGTGCCGAGGTCGATGCCGATGACGGGCTCTTGTTCTGCCATCCTCGGGGACTAGCGTACCTGACGAAGCATCGCCTTGGCCTCGGCGTTCCGGGGATCGAGCTTCAGCGCCGCCTCGAGATGTCGGCGGGCCACCGAGCCCATCCCCATCCGGAGGCAGATCTCCGCCAGCACCAGCTGGGACGGGAGGTGGTCCGCCCGGAGCGACACCGCGCGCTGGGCGAACCCCCGGGCCTCGGCCAGGGGGCGCCCGGCCTTCATCAGCCAGCGGGCTGCCTCGTACGCGGCGTCCGCCCGTGCCGGGTCGAGGTTCGAGGCACGGGAGTAGGCGTGCGCGGCGGCGTTGGCATCACCGCCGAACGCGGCGGCGCCCCCCGCCTGCATCTCGTCCTCGGCCCGCTTGCTGGCCAGCTGCTGCCTGGCCTCGATCTCCAGCACCGGGGCACGCTCCTTCCCCGCGACGCCACCGAGCGCCTTGGCCTTCTCGAGCAGCTTCAGCGCCTTCTCCGGTGAGGCCCGGAGCTGGTGCTGTGCTTCCTCGACCAGGGTGGCGGCCCGGACCTTCGTCGCCAGGTAGGGGTGCCGGGACAGGCGAGCCCGCCGCTCCTCGGCGCGCGGGTCGACGGTGGGGTGGGTCCCGGTGGTGCTCCCACGGCCGACCCTGGCAGTGCCAGACGGGGGTGCCTGCCGGAGAGCCTCGGTGAGCGCCTCGTGCGCCTCGCTCAGCCGGTGGAAGATGCGATCCAGCCGGGCGCGGTAGCTGCCCAGGTTCTTCCCGTAGTACCGGTCCGGGTGGAAGACGCGGCTGGCCTCGAAGTACGCCAGCTTCACCGCCTCGGCGTTCGCCCCGGGCTTGATTCCCAGCACGGTCCAGTGATCGCGGTCGAGCAGCGCCTCGCGGGCGAGGATCTCCCGTTTGCGGTCCATCGAGAGATCCACCGCTTCGTCGAGTGCGTCGTGCTGGGTGCGATCCGAGTCGCTGGGCAACCTTCGATCCCCACTGGACGCGAGGTGCTCGACGCTACCGTGGGGTGCCTAGGTGGTCAAACCTGGGTCCCCTCGGGGAGCGAGGCCGACCACGGCCTCCTCGAGGACCCGGAGCCCCTCGTCCAGCTCGTCGAGGGTGACGACGTACGGCGGGGCGAAGCGCACCGTGCGCTCACCGGCGAGGTTGCAGAGCATGCCTCGCTCGCGGCAACGGGTGACCACCGGGCCAGCGTCGTACGACAGCTCGACGCCCAGGAGCAGGCCGCGGCCGCGCACGTCCTTCACCAGGGCCGGATGGCGGGCCTGCATCGCCCGGCCGCGGCTGACGAAGTGTTCGCCTCTTTCCAGGTTTCCGGAGAGTACCCGAGGGTCGCTGGCGAGCCGGACGGTGGCGATGGCCGCCGCCGCCGCCACGGGGTTGCCGCCGAACGTGCTCCCATGCGTGCCGGGCACGAGCGCCTTCCCGGCCTCCTCGGTGCACACCATCCCCCCGATGGGGAGGCCGTTCGCCAGGCCCTTGGCGAGGCTGAAGGCGTCCGGCCGGATGCCCTCGTGCTGGAAAGCGAACATCTTTCCGGTGCGGCCCATCCCGGTCTGGACCTCGTCCACCAGCAGGAGCGTCCCGGTCTCGTCGGCCAGGGTGCGCAGCGCACGGAGGAAGCCCTCGGGCGCGGCGCGCACGCCGCCCTCGCCCTGCACCGGCTCGACGAGGATGGCGGCGGTGCGCGGGCCCACCGCCTTCCGCACCAATTCCAGATCTCCGTAGGGCACGTGGACCACGCCCGGGAGGAGCGGCTCGAAGCCCTTCTGGTACTTGGGCTGACCGGTGGCGGTCACGGTGGCCAGGGTGCGGCCGTGGAAGCTGCCCTGGAAGCAGACGAACTCGAACCGGCCCGGCTGCCCGCGCGCATGCTGCGCCTTGCGGGCGAGCTTGAGCAGCGCCTCGTTGGCCTCGGCGCCCGAGTTGCAGAAGAAGGCCCGGTCCAGTCCCGAGAGCGAGGTCAGCAGCTCGGCGAGGGTGATCTGCGGCTCGGTGTAGAAGACGTTCGAGGTGTGCCACAGCCGGTCCAGCTGGGCCTTGACCGCGGCGGTGATCTCCGGGTGGCAGTGCCCGAAGGGCAAGGTTGCGATGCCGCCGAGCAGGTCCAAGTAGACGTTGCCGTCTGCGTCCCAGACCTTCGTCCCCTGCCCGCGCTCGAGCACGATGGGCTGTTGCTTGTAGTTCGCCAAGAGAACTGCGCGCGCCCGGTCCATCACCGCGCAGTTCCTGGAAGGCAGCGGGCGCTCGACACCGGGGACGACGGTCTGCGGGATGGGCATGGTGGGTCGGTCAGAGAATATAGCGGGAGAGGTCCTCGTCCTCGACCACCTCGCGCAGCCGGCTCTTCACCACCGCCGCGTCGATCACCTCGTCGCGGGAGCGGCCCGCATCGCTGGCCTCGAACGACACCGGATCGAGCAGCCGCTCGAGGATGGTGTGCAGCCGGCGTGCGCCGATGTCCTGGCTCCGGGAGTTCACCAGCGCGGCGATGCGCGCCACCTCGGCCACCGCGTCGTCGGTGAAGTGGAGCGCCACGCCCTCGGTCTCGAGCAGGGCGGTGTACTGGCGGATGAGCGAGTTCTTCGGCTCGCGAAGGATGCGGACCAGGTCCTCCTGCCGCAGTGGCTCGAGCTCCACCCGGATGGGAAAGCGGCCCTGGAGCTCGGGGATGAGGTCCGCGGGCTTGCTGACGTGAAAGGCGCCCGCGGCGATGAACAGCACGTGGTCGGTCTTCACCGGACCGTACTTGGTGGTGACGGTGCTGCCCTCGACGATGGGGAGGATGTCCCGCTGCACGCCCTCGCGCGAGACGTCGGGGCCGCCGCCCCGCGACGCACCCTCGCGGCTGGCGATCTTGTCGATCTCGTCAATGAAGATGATGCCGCTGGACTCGGCGCGCAGCAGCGCCTCGCGGTTCACCCGGTCCTGGTCCACCAGCCGGCCGGCCTCCTCTTGGGCGAGGAGCTCGAGGGCCTCGGGCACGGTGACGCTCCGCCGGCGGGTGCGCGACACTCCGGGCATCGAGCGGAACAGGTCCGACAGATTGACTCCGATCTCCTCCATGCCCTGGCCGGAGAAGTTGCGGAGGAACGTGGGGCCGGCGTCGGCGACCTCGACCTCGACCATCCGGTCGTCGAGCGTGCCGGCGCGGAGCTGGGCACGGAGCTTCTCCCGCTCGGCGTCGCCCAGGCGGCCAGGCGGGGGCGGCGGCGGGGCGAAGCCCATCGCGCCCTGCCGCGGCGGGGGCGGGGCGCCGTGGGCGAGCAGCTCGACCAGCCGGTCCTCGGCGGCCTCGCGGGCGCGGGCGCGGACCTTCGCCGTCTCCTCCTCGCGGACCAGCGAGATGGAGGCCTCGACCAGGTCGCGGACCATCGACTCGACGTCGCGCCCGACGTAGCCCACCTCGGTGAACTTGCTCGCCTCGACCTTGACGAAGGGCGCCTGGGCGAGCCGGGCAAGGCGGCGGGCGATCTCGGTCTTCCCCACGCCGGTGGGGCCGATGAGGATGATGTTCTTGGGGGTGATCTCGTCCTTGAGGTCGCCGGTGACGCGCTGGCGCCGCCAGCGGTTGCGGAGCGCGATGGCCACCGCGCGCTTCGCCGCGGACTGGCCGACGATGTAGCGGTCCAGCTCGGAGACGATCTCCCGGGGTGTGAGGTTTGCGCCGCCCACGGACATCGTCTCAGAGCTCCTCGAAGGTGAGATTCTTGTTGGTGTAGATGCAGGTGTCGGCGGCGATCCCGAGCGAGACCTCGGCGATCTGCCGGGCGCTCAGGGTGGAGTGATCGAGCAGCGCGCGGGCGGCGGCGAGCGCGTAGGGCCCGCCCGAGCCCACGGCCGCAGCCCCGAAGTCGGGCTCGATGACGTCCCCTGCTCCGCTGAGGACGAAGGTCCGCTCGACGTCGGCGACGACCAGGAGCGCCTCGAGGCGGCGAAGGAGGCGGTCGGTCCGCCAGTCCTTGCCCAGCTCCACGCAGGCCCGGGCGAGGTTGCGCTGGTACTCCTGAAGCTTCGCCTCGAAGCGCTCGAAGAGGGTGAAGGCGTCGGCGGTGCTCCCGGCGAACCCGGCGAGGACGCGGCCGTCGCCGAGGCGGCGCACCTTCCGGGCGCTGGCCTTCATCACCGTCTTGTCGAGCGTCACCTGCCCATCGCCGCCCAGCACGACCCGGCCGTCACGGCGAACGCAGAGGATGGTGGTTCCGTGGAACATCGCGAGGTGTGGGGGGTGTAACAGCCGGGTGGCTCGCGATCCATCCCGACAGGCGGCGCTCAGGCGTGCGGATGCGTCCGGTCGTACACCGCCTGGAGCTGCTCGATGCTCACCTGGGTGTACCTCTGCGTGGTGGAGAGGCTCGCATGCCCGAGGAGCTCCTGGATGACGCGCACGTCCGCTCCTCCGGCGAGCAGGTGGGTGGCGAAGGAATGCCGGAGCGCATGCGGGCTCACCTTCCGCTGCAGGGCGAGCTGGAGCACGGTGCGGTCCAGGTGCCGGGCGACGCTGCGGGCGGTGAGACGGCCGCCGCGGTAGTTGAGGAAGAGCGCGGAGGGGGCCTGGCCCGGGGTGGGCCTTGCGAGGAGCTCGCCCCGGCGCTCGAGCCAGAGGCGGAGCGCGGTGACGCAGCCGGGATTCATTGGACAGAGCCGCTCTTTCCGGCCCTTTCCGAAGACCCGGACGGTCCGGGAGCGGAGGTCGAGGTCGTCCACGTCCAGCCCGCAGGCCTCGCTGACGCGGAGACCCGAGCCGTAGAGGAGCTCGAAGAGCGCCCGGTCGCGGAGCCCGAGTGGCCCGTCCTTGCCCGGAACGGCGAGGACCGCGAACACCTCGTCCACCGGGAGCACCTGCGGCAGCCGCGTCGGGAGTCTGGGGCTGCGGACGGTCCGCGCAGGGTTCGACGCCACCCGGCCGGTGGCGACCCCGTGGCGGTAGAGCGCGCGAACGGAAGCAAGCGCGCGGGCGCGGCTCCGCGGCGCATGGTCGACGGCGAGCGTCCCGAGCCAGCCGCGGATGGTGCCGTGGTCCGCGGTGGCCAGATCGCGGCCGGCGGCTTCCAGGTATCTGACGAAGGCGCGGACGTCACCGAGGTAGGCCTTCACCGTGTGCGGCGAGCTCCCGCGGGCGTGGGCGAGCGACTCCCCGAACTCGTCGAGCCAGCTGTTCTGCACGGCGCCGGAGACTACGGGTGCCCCGCCGCCGCCGCGAGTTCCCGGCCAGCGGGCGCTCGCACCTGCACCCCGCCTGCGGACCCTGGGTGGCTGCCCTGCCGGGCCGGCCCTCCAGCACCGGAAGCCCGCCTCCGAGGTCGAGCCCATCGCGGCGATGAACGCACCCCCACCTCGACGAGCTGCTCCAGGACACTCCGGACGGAGGGGTGTCGGAACGCGTGACCACCGGCGCCCTCGCCGGTGCGAGCGTGACCGTGACGGGCCCGGCGCTCGGGAGGCCCCTTCGGCGGGCGCGGAGCACGGCGCGGAGCGCGAGCAAGGCGCCGATCATCCTGCCGAGGACCAGGCGGGCAGTCACCACGCCGAGCGCAACCGCTGCTGCCGCGAGCCGCCACAGCGGCACTCCCTGCGTCACGGAACCTGGTCGCAGACATAGAGCCCGGAGCGCTCTCCCTGCGAGACGAGGTACACCACCCTGCTCCCCTCGGCGTCGGCGAACAGCGCCGGGAGGAGGATGCGCTCCTCGAGCGTGACCCGCACATTGGTCTTCAGATTCAGGACGGCGACGTCGTACGTCTCCGCGTCGGTGCGGGCATAGGTGACGAGTATCCGGTTCCCGGCCTCGCTGGGGCGGAAGCCGAAGATGCCCTCGAGGATGGGGGTGGGTCTGCCATCGGGAATGCTCGGGTCGAGCCGCTCCAGCGTGCAGGCCCGGGCCTCGCGGATGCATTCGGACCGAAGGTAGAGGGCGCCGCCGGGGCCAAAGTCATAGCCGTAGACGTTCGCCATGACCGCCGAGGCGGACGACTTGCCCCGCGTGTACAACCAGAGGTCCACCGAGGGCAGCGGCTGGAAGACGCGAAGGTTGAACGCGAGGTGCCTGTCGTCCGGGCTCCAGACCCAGGTGGTGACTCGCTTGCCGAGCTCGACCGGAGCGCCCTCGGGAAGCGGAGCGTAGGTGAGCCGGCCCCATTTCTGCTGCTCGTCGTAGTTGGCCAGCGCGGCGACGGCCTTCCCGTCGGGAGCCAAGGAGAAGTCCCCCACCCGCTCGGCGACCTTCCGCCCCGGGCCGCCCCCGGCGGGCCCCACCACCAGGTTCCCGATGGACGAGGCCTTCTCCCGCTCGATGCGCGCCAGCTGCGTCCCGTCCGAGGAGAAGGCGAACGGTCCGGTCCCGGTGACGACCCGCGCCGGCTTCCCGTCCGGGAGCGCCGCCACCCAGAGATCGCGCCCATCGCGCACCAGGGCGCTCTTCACCGCGAACGCCACCCGCTTGCCGTCGGGGGAGAGCGTCCAGTCGCCCACCGAGTCGCCGAACCGGACCGCCGGACGGCTGCCCTCGACACCGACGCGCTCCAGCGCCCCGCCCGCGGAGGTGCGGTGGTGCACGAGCAGGAGCGCCCCGTCGGGGGTGAACTGCACGGTGGAGACCTCGGTGGCGACGGCGCGGGCGGTGCTCCCGGCCTCGAGCGGCGCGACCCGAAGCACCCCGCCGTCGACGAAGGCAAAGGCGTTGCCGGTGGGGCTGACGGCGACGAAGGAGACGGCGCGGCCGCGGAGCTCGGGCTCGGCGGCGGACCCGAGCTGGACCGTGTGCAGCGAGCCGGACTCGGCTGCCGCGTTGTAGCCGTCCACGAAGAGCAGCCAGCGGGAGTCGGGACTGAACAGGACGCTGCCCGGTCGGTTGGAGACCCCCTGGCCGACGAAGCGGACCACACCGTCCTTCAGGGAGGCGACACCGAGCTCACCCAGAGCCATGAGGGGCGAAACGCCCTGGATGGCGGGCCGCTTCGGGTTCCGGAGGAAGGTGGCGTGGGCGCCGTCCTTGGTGAGCTTGAGGTCGGCGACGGGACCCGCCGCGAGCCGCTTGCCGAGGCCGCCCACCAGCGGCTTCTCCGCCTGCACCGGCTGGCCGCCGCTCTTGGTGCAACCCGCCAGGGCGCAGGCCAGCGCCACCAGCCCGAGGACGCTCCGCCGGACCCTCCTCACCTCACCACCACCGGGAGGGCCACCCCCGCGGACGTCCCCGTCCACGACGAGGTCTCGGAGAACTCGTTCTGGATCCACCCGCGGAGGGCGGCGCGGGCGCGCGTGGCCTGGGCCTCCCGGCGTACGGACTTCGGGATGCGGCCGGGCAGCGGCGGGAACAACCCGAAGGTCACGTTCGAGGGTTGGTACTCGGCCCCGGGCGGGCGGGCCTCCCCGGTCACGTGCCGGTACAGCGCGCCCAGCGCCGTCTCCGCCGGAGGCGGGGCGAAGGCCCGACCCTGCCGGCGCGCCGCCACCGCCAGCGCCACCAGGAAGCCCGAGGCGGCCGACTCCACGTAGCCCTCCACCCCGGAGATCTGCCCCGCGAACCACACCCGCGGCTCGGCCCGCAGCGACAGGTCGGCGGCGAGCAGCCGCGGCGCGTCGATGAAGGTGTTCCGGTGGATCTGCCCCATCCGCAGGAACTCCGCGGCCTGCAGCCCCGGCAAGGTGCGGAACACCCGGCGCTGCTCCGGCCAGGTCAGCCGCGTCTGGAACCCCACCAAGTTGTACGCCGTCCCCCCGAGGTCCTCCTGCCGCAGCTGCACCACCGCGTACGGGCGGCGCCCGGTGCGCGGGTCCTCGAGCCCCACCGGCTTCATCGGCCCGTGCGCCAGCGTCTCCACCCCGCGCTCGGCCATCACCTCGATGGGAAGACAGCCCTCGAAGTACCGCGGCTCCTCGAAGGCGTGCGGGACCACCTTCTCCGCCCCGAGCAGCGCGGCCACAAAGGCGCGGTACTCGGCCTCGCCCAGCGGCAGGTTGAGGTAGTCGGCCCCGTCGCCCCGGCCCCACCGGCTGGCCCGGAAGGCGACGCCCTCGGCCACCGAGTCGGCGGCGACGATGGGGGCGATCGAGTCGTAGAAGTAGAGCTTGTCCCCCGTCCATCCCGAGAGCGCCCGGGTCAGGGCCTCGGAGGTCAGCGGGCCCGTGGCCACCACCACCTCGCCCGCCGGCAGGGTCTCGACCTCGCCCGCCACCCGCTCCAGGCCCGGGGCCGACGCGAGCGCCCCCTCCACGCCAGCCGAGAACCGCTCGCGGTCGACGGCCAGGGCCTCCCCCGCTGGTACCCGGGCCTGGTCCGCCTCGCCGAGAATGACCGACCCGAGCCGCCGAAGCTCGGCGTGGAGCAGCCCAATGGGGGTGTCCGGACTGTCCGAGCGGAAGCTGTTGCTGCACACCAGCTCGGCCGGCCCGTCGGTCCGGTGGGCGGGGCTGCGGCGGAGCGGCTTCATCTCGCACAGCCGGACCGGGATGCCGCGTCGGGCGAGCTGGACCGCACATTCGCTCCCGGCGAGCCCTGCGCCGATGACCGTGACCGGTTCCATGCCTGCTCTCCTGGCGCAACGGCGCCGCCGCTGCAACCCCCGCGAGCGTTTCACCCCGGAGGGTCGCCGGATGCTGACCGAACGCCGCCGGAGGATGCTCCCGACCTTGGGAATCGCAGCAGGGCGAGCTGCGGGCGCTCCAAGTCCCAGGACCGACAGCCCCGGGTGCGGTGTCTCGCGTGCGGTCGGCACATCCCCGTCGAGAGGCTCCGCGCCCTGCCCTTCCCCCTCCGCTCCGGGGAGACACCCCGCGCCCCGCGCGCTAGTCGCCTTCGGTCCCGTCGCCCTTCTGGAGCACCACGAAGCGGTAGTTCTCCAGCTCGGCCTGCCCCGCCGTGTACAGGACGGTGAGGAGCAGATCGTAGGGGATCTTCCGGTCACCGATGACCGACAGCTCGCGGCTGAACGGGGCCGACGGGTTCCGGGCGGCGATCTGCTTCAGCTTGTCGACCTCGCGCCGCAGCGCCTGGTCCAGCGGGGTCACCAGCCGGCCCTGGAGCATCCCGGCGGGGATCTGGCCGTTCTCCAGGGTCACCACCACCCGGTCCCCGACCAGGATGTCCTTGGTGGTGATGGTGACCGCCACCGTGTCCTTGGGCACCGCCCGGGTGCTGGAGATCGGCGGCTTGATGTCCTCGCTCTGGGTGAGCGAGATGGACGAGGCGGCGTAGGACTTGAGGAGGAACACCAGGATGATGGTCATCATGTCCATCATCGCGGTGATGTTGAGCTCGTGGATCTCGCCGGCGGCCTCGCGCTCCTTGCGCTTCTTGCGTGCCAGGGCCTTGCGGAACATCAGCCGCTGCAGCGTCTCCTCGTCCAGCTCCGGGGCCCGGGCGACTGGCGCGGCCATCACATCGCTCCGAGGGTGACGTCGGTGAAGAGCAGCTTCCGCTCGCGACCCGGCGTCTCGCGGATCGCGTCCATGGTCTGCACCAGGACCTCGTAGGGGATGTCGCCCTCGGCGCCGACGATGACCTTCGACTCGGAGGGGAACTCCTTCTTCACGTTCACCATCGACTCGGTGAGCGCGGTGTAGTCGTAGCTGCCGTCGGACTTCTTGGGGATGCTCGGCGGCGCCTCGGCCGGGTTGGGCTGCGACTGCTGCCCCACCACGCCCCCGGTCGCCGCGACGTAGAAGCCCTTCTTGGAGATCAGGACCGTGAGGAGGAGCTTGGGCTTGTCGCCCTCCTCGGTCATCTGGGTGCTCGGGCCTCCGTAGTTCGGGGCGTTCACGTTCAGGATGCCAAACGCCGCCAGGCCGGTGATCGACAGGAGCATGAACATGATCAGGTTCATGAGGATGTCGAGGTAGGGGACGAGGTTGAGCTCGCCGCCCTCCTCTCGCTCACGAATCCGGAGCTTTCGCTTGCTGTAGAAGAAGGCCATCGGCCGGGGACCCCAGGGACCGCCGTTACGCCGAGCGCTCGAAGTCCATCGCCGACGTCTCGCCCGCCGCACGCCGCGAGAGGAGATTCTCCAGCTTCAGCGCGCTGAGCTCCACCGTCTCCACCATCTTCTTTGCGTAAGCGGTCAGGAAGAGGTGGGCGATGATGCAGGACACCGCGATGCCGAGGCCGAAGGCGGTGTTGTTCATCGCCTCCGAGATGCCGTTGGAGAGAATGGCCTGCTTCTGGTCCGCCGGGACGTTGCCCAGCGACTGGAAGGTGATGATCAGACCGGTGATCGTCCCGAGGAGGCCCACCAAGGTGGCGATGTTGGCCAGCGACCAGAGCCAGGGGATGCGCGACTGGATCGGCGGGACGTGCTCGAGGATCGCCTCCTCCACGCTCTTGGCCACCTCCATCTCGCCCCGGTTGGCGCGGGTCAGGCCGGCGCGGATCACCCGGGCCAGCGGCGAGTTCGGCGCCGCGCCGCACAGCTTCACCGCGCGGTCCACGTTCCCGGTGAGCACCAGCTTGGTGATCTGGTCCATGAACGGCTCGGCGTTCAGGTTGTAGCGGAACATCAGCGTGACGACCCGCTCGACCACCACCGCGATCGCGCAGGCCATCCAGAAGATGTTCACGTACATGAACGGACCACCTTCCTTGAAGAACCTGACGATCGAGTCCATCGCCCCGCCCTTCACGGCAGGCGCGGCGGCGAGGACGGCCTCGACCAGGTGGCTCATCGACGTGCTCATGGACGGGTGAATCCTTTCCGGTGCGCCTGTTCAGCGGGCCGGCGCGGTGGAGTCTCTCGAGGAGGGAGCGACCCCGGGGTGACGGGCTGCGTTCGGGGGGCGCGGGGAGGGGTGCTTCACGGCGAAGACGCGAGCAACATCGTCCCTTTGCGCCCCCCGGGGTGTCAAGAACGGCACACCCGCGTTCACGCCGCTGCTTCGCATCGGGGGCGGTGTCGTACCGCCCACCAGATCCGCTGACGTGCCTCGCTTCCCCTGCGGGGGCGTGAACCCTGGGACTCAGGCCGCGCTGGGCGGCGCCACCGAGCCGCCCTCGTCCACCGAGCGCGTGTACCCGCACTCCCTGTTCGGACAGACGATCCGCGCGCCGTCGCGCCTGCTGTACTTCTGCAGCAGGTACGGCGAGGCGCACTGCGGACAGGCCTCGGGCAGGGGCCGATCCCAGGCGGCAAAGGTGCAGTCGGGATACCGGTTGCAGCCGAAGAACACCTTCCCGCGGCGGCTCCGGCGCTCGGTGAGGTAGCCCACCTTGCAGGTGGGGCAGGCCACGCCGATGGAGAGGGGCTTGCTCGTCTTGCACTCCGGGTACCCTGAGCAGGCCATGAAGCGCCCGAACCGGCCCCGCTTGATGATCATCGGCCGGCCGCACTTCTCGCAGGTCTCGTCCGTCGGCTCCTCCTCCACCGGGATGACCTTGCCGTCGACCTCCTTGAAGTCCTTGGTGTTCTTGCAGTCGGGATAACCGGTGCAGGCGAGGAAGCGGCCCATCTTCCCCCACTTGATGGCCATCATCTTCCCGCACTTCTCGCAGTTGACGTCGGTGGGGATCTCCTCCCGCTTGACGTCGCGCATGTCCTGCTCGGCCTTGGCCAGGGTGAGCTGGAACGGACCGTAGAAGTCCCGCAGCACCCTTCGCCAGTCGGCGT
>DATKKF010000021.1:0-86257 GCA_035543115.1 Myxococcaceae bacterium | reverse complement strand
TCTCCAGCGCCGTCAGGTGCTCCTGGACGAACCGGACGACGGGCCGAAGGTATCCCTGGGCGCGGATGGGGGAACCCACGAACACGGCCTGGAAGCGCCCGAGGTCGACATCGCGAGGCGGCCGGGCGGCGTCGAGCAGCTCGACGACGTGACGGCGGACACGGAGAACGGTCGCGATGCGCTCGGCGATCTTCCGGGTCTGCCCGTCGTGCGTGGCGTAGACGACGAGGACGTTGGCCATGATGCGCCTCCTGGTGGCGAAGGCATTCACAAAGTGCAACAACCGGTCCGCCAGTGGGGCCGCGGGCGAGGCTTGACTGAGTCCCGGGGTGCGTTACTTGTTGATTTTGGCTCGGGCGACAGTTGCCCCGGCCTCGTGGCCGAGGTCCGTCGCTCGTCCGCCGGAGGGCCGATGGAAACCAGGAACTACTACTTCGTCCTGGGGGTCGATCCCCTCGAATCGTCGCACGGAATCCGCAGCGCGTTCCGCGAGCTCGTCCAGCGCTACCACCCGGATCGCGCCGGGTCGCAGGGGATGCCGTTCTTCCAGGACATCGTCCAGGCATACCGGGTGCTCGCGGATCCGGATCGCCGCGCCTCCTACGATGCGGGCCTCCGCGACGGAGGCGGGCGCACGGTGGAGCCCCGCCGGCCCATCACTCCTGTGCCGTGGGCCCAGCCCGAGGCGCTGGCGCCGGTGCCCATCTCGCTCTTCCGCGACTTCGCGGTTCGCCGGCCGGGTCTCCAGGAGGTGGCAAGCCGGTTCCGCCGGAGCTTCACCCACCCGGATCTGCCCAAGTCACAGCGCCCGGAGCCGCTCCGGCTCGAGGTGGTGCTCCCGCCAGACCGTGCCGCCCGCGGCGGGCTGCTCGAGCTCACCGTGCCGGTCTTCTATCCCTGTCGCTCCTGCCACGGGTCGGGGTCCATCGGCCCGTTCTCCTGCCGCCGCTGCAACGGGCAGGGCATGGAGGAGCACGAGGAGCTGGTCCAGCTCTCGGTCCCGGCTCGGCTCCGTGACCGGTCGGCCTTCGCGCTCCCGCTCCGGGGCCTGGGCATCCACGGCCTGTTCCTCGAGATCATGTTCCGGGTGGGTGGCCTGAGAGACTGACCGGTCGGCCGGTGACCCTGGCGGGGCGGGGACACGGGTCCAGAGGTTCTGTAGTAGGACGCCTCATCCCATGGACGTGAAGCCCCTCGCTCAATCGGCGCCGGTGCGCCCGGGCCAGCCAGCGCCGGCGGACGGCCGCCCACCGGTGGCCGCCACCGCCCCTCAGCCCTTCGTGTACCCGCTCCAGCGCGAGTTCCGGGAGCCGGACTGGACCCGCATTCCCGGCTACCGCTCGGTCTCCCGCGCCGACTGGGAGAGCGCGCTCTGGCAGCGGCGGCACACGGTGAAGAACCTGCGCGAGCTGAAGGAGACGCTGGGGGACCTCATCCCCGACCCACTCGTGGCCAGCATCGACCGGGACCAGCGCGAGCGGGCGACGATGTCGCTGCTCATCCCGCCACAGATGCTGAACACCATGGACCTGGAGGACCCGTGGCACTGCCCGGTCCGTAGGTACATGCTGCCCGCCTTCGAGGACCGGCGCACCGACTGGCCGAACCACCCGCGCGCCAGCCGTGACAGCCTGCACGAGGCGGACATGTGGGTGGTGGAGGGGCTGACCCACCGCTACCCGACCAAGGTGCTCGCAGAGATGCTCTCCACCTGTCCGCAGTACTGCGGCCACTGCACCCGCATGGACCTGGTGGGCAACGACGTGCCGCAGGTGGAGAAGCACCGCTTCGCCCTGCCGCAGCCCGAGCGCTACGAGAAGATCCTCGAGTACCTCCGCCGGACCCCGGGCGTGCGCGACGTCGTGGTCTCGGGCGGGGACGTGGCGAATCTCCCCATCCAGGTGCTCGAGTCGTTCGTCTCGCAGCTCCTCGACATCTCCAACATCCGCGACATCCGGCTGGCCACCAAGGGTTTCATGGGCCTGCCGCAGCACTTCCTCCAGCCCAAGGTGCTCGAGGGGTTTGCCCGGCTGTCGAAGAAGGCGTTCGAGCGGGGCGTGCAGCTCGCGCTCCACACCCACGTCAACCATGCCCGGCAGCTCACGCCACTGGTGCAGAAGGCCGCCGACGCGGTGCTGAACGCGGGCTTCCGCGACATCCGGAACCAGGGCGTCTTGCTGCGCGGGGTGAACGCGACGGCGAAGGATCTGCTGGAACTGTGCTTCACGCTCCAGGACCACGCGCACATCCTCCCGTATTATTTTTACATGTGCGACATCATCCCGAACTCCGAGCACTGGCGGACGTCGGTGGCCGAGGCGCAGCAGCTCCAGCACGACATCATGGGCTACCTGCCGGGGTTCGCCACGCCGCGCATCGTCTGTGACGTGCCCTTCGTCGGGAAGCGCTGGGTTCACCAGGTGGCGGAGTACGACCGGGAGCACGGCATCTCGTACTGGACCAAGAACTACCGGACCGGCATCGAGCTGGCGGACCCCTACGCGCTCGAGCGCCGCTACGAGTACTACGACCCGGTGTACACGCTGCCCGAGTCGGGGCAGGAGTGGTGGCGCCAGCAGGCCCGCGCGTAGGCGACGAGGACAAGGGATGCAGGTCCCGGACTGGCGCAGCCTCTTCCCCGAGGTGACCGAGGAGCAGTGGGGCGACTGGCGGTGGCAGATGCGCCACTCCATCCGCTCGCTGGAGCAGCTCGCGCGCCTGGTGCCGCTGACCGAGGACGAGCGGCGGGGGTGCGAGGAGACCCGCGAGATGTTCCGGCTGGGCATCTCGCCCTACTACCTGTCGCTCGTGGACCGGGAGCACCCGTCGTGCCCCGTGCGGATGCAGGCGATCCCGACGAGGGCCGAGGCGCGGATCCGCCCGGGCGAGCTGCGCGACCCGCTCGGCGAGGACCCGCACCGGCCGGTCGCGGCCATCGTGCACAAGTACCCGGACCGGGTGCTGTTCCTCGCGCTCGACAGCTGCTCCACGTACTGCCGGCACTGCACCCGCCGCCGCATCACCAGGGGCGGAGAGGCGGTCCTCGGCCGTGACGCGTGGGCCGATGGAATCGCGTACCTGCGTGCTCACCCCGAGGTGCGGGACGTGCTCGTGTCGGGCGGCGATCCGCTCCTGCTGGTGGAGGAGCGGCTGGACGCGCTGCTCGGTGAGCTGCGGGCGATTCCGCACGTGGAGATGCTCCGGATCGGCACGCGCGTCCCGGTGACGCTGCCGATGCGGGTGACCGAGGAACTGGCACGGCTGCTCCGCCGGCACGCCCCGCTCTTCGTCGTCACGCACTTCAACCACCCCAAGGAGCTCACCGCCGAGGCGCGCGCCGCCTGCGAGCGCCTGGTGGACCACGGTGTTCCGGTGGAGAACCAGTCGGTGCTGATGCGCCGGGTAAACTCGGACGCGCGCATCCTCAAGGAGCTGAACCACGCGCTGCTCCGCGCGCGCGTGCGCCCGTACTACCTGCACCAGATGGACCTGGCCGAGGGGCTCGAGCATCTCCGGACGCCACTCTCGGCGGGCGTCGGCATCCTCGAGCAGCTCCGGGGACACACCACGGGGCTCGCCGTCCCTCATCTCGCGGTGGACCTCCCGGGCGGGGGAGGGAAGGTGACGCTCCAGCCCGAGTACGTGGTGGAGCGGCGCGGGCACGAGACCGTCTTCCGGAGCTACCGGGGCGAGCCCTACGTGTACCCCGAGCCGGAGGAGACGGACTGCAGCTGCCCGTACGAGGACGTCTGGACGGCGAGAGATCCGTCGCCGTCAGGCTGAGTCATTGCCCTACCGGGACGCCTCGCCTGGCGCCCTCGTCGGTCGCGTCCCGGCGCCCGGCCTCAGTCGCACGGCCGTCCAAACCCGGCGATGTGCCGCGGCCCCTCCCGGGCGTGCTCGCCGACGTCCGTCACCCATGCGCTGGCCGCGCTGGGACAGCAGATCCCCTCCCACCGGAGCCACAAGAGCCGGACATTGAACCCGTTCGCTCCGGGAACGGCCGCCACGGGAACGGGGAGGCGGGAGCCCTTTCCACGCGGCTGCCCATGCCACAGGCCGACGACGCTCTTCCCCTCGCGCCGCTCGAACACTCGAAAGCGGACGACGTCGTACCGCGCGAGGCCGTCTTCCTGAAGTCGGCCGCGCCCCTGGACCTGGACGCCGAGCCTTCCGTTGGTCTCGAGATAGCTGAGACAGGTGATCAACAGTCCGTCCCCAGGCGACACCGGCGGCCGGAGCGGCGGCTCCCGACAGGACGGAGTCATTTCATCGGGCGTCGCCAGGCCGGGTCGGAAGCCGCCCGGGTCGGCACCCTCGACGTTCACCAGTCTCAGCGGGCGGATCGCAGAGGTCTCGATTCGACCCGGCGGGAGGACGAGGCCGTACCGCTCGGATTCACGCACCACCAGCGGAACGGCGAACTGCCCGCTGCCGCATTCACCGTGCATGCACTCCGGCGGCCCGAAGGTCACCTCGTCCATCCGCCCGTCGCCGATGAAGAGGCCGTTCTCCCCCAGGGCCATCCGCATGTGCCACTGAAGCTCCGGGGGAACACGGTTCTCCGTGCGCGGGCACCTCTGCGGCCAGATCACCCGGCTCCGTTCGACCACGAAGAGTGGAAGGTCGGCGGGATGCGCGTCCTCGCTCGCCTCCGGGGCGATGAGCCCGAGCGTGGCGAAGAGGATGGAGATCACGCCACCCACTTTAACGCGCCTCCGTGGTGTGCCTTCACCCGATCGGCACTCGGCTGGCACCTGCCGCCACCACGCTCCCGCCGAACACCCTGGGTCTACCAGGGCAGCCCGGCGCAGGGCTCCCGCTGTGCGCGTCGGGTATGCCGCCTGGAGGTGCACTGAAGGGGTCGCGGCCGGCTCGACGCCGAGCCCTTGCGCCTCCGGGGCCGGCGGGAGTTGGTTCTGGCGCGGGCGGGCGTACGACCTTCGCCCCATACCACTGGAGCGGAAGGACTGGGCACACTTGCTTCTCGACCTCGACCGGACCCTGGCGCGCGTTCCGAGGGGGACATCCGATGTGGAGCTGGTTCGTGGACGTCCTTCGCCACCATCCAGAGTTGGCGCTCTTCTTGACGCTCGCCTCCGGCTACTGGATCGGAAAGGTCAGGATCGGCTCGGTGGTGCTGGGGCCGGTGGTCGGGGTGCTCCTTTCCGGTACGTTGGTCGGGCAGCTCGGGGTCACGGTGTCGTCGGATCTCAAGACCGCGTTCTTTCTCCTCTTTCTCTTCTCCATCGGGTACCGCACCGGCCCGCAGTTCTTCAGCGGGCTGAAGGCCAGCGGCTTCCCGCAGATCGCGCTGACCTTCGTCTTCTGCCTCACCGCGCTGGGTCTGACCTACGGCGCGGCCCGTGTCTTCGGGTACGACGTGGGCACCGCGGGCGGGCTCATGGGCGGAGCGACGACGGAATCGGCCACCGTCGGGACCGCGACCGACGCGATCAACCGACTCGGGCTCGACCCTGCCCAGGCCCGATCGCTGCTGACCAACGTCGCGGTGGCCTTTGCAGTCACCTACTTGCTGGCGGTGCTGACCAACATCGCCTTCCTCTCGCGGGTCGCCCCGCGGATCCTGAAAGTCGATCTCGCCGCGGAGTGCGCAGCGCTGGAGAAGAGCATGGGGGTGGTCAGCGAGGCTGCGACCGCCACGGGTTACCGGGTGTTCTCCTTCCGCGCCTATCGTGCCGAGGGCGAGAACCTGGTCGGAAAGACCGTGCGCTCCGTCGAGCAGGAATCCCTCGAGCGCGGTCAGCGCCTGCTGATCCCTCGGCTCCGACACGGCGGCAGGATTTCCGAGACCACGCCGGAGACCGCGATCCAGCGGGGTGACGTCGTGGCCGTCGCCGGGCGTCGCGCCGGGGTGATCGCGGCGCAGGCCGCGATCGGCCCGGAGCTCGACGACAAGGAGCTCCTCGACCTCGATGTCGACTCGATCGAGGTGGTGGTCACCGAGAAGTCGATCGTGGGCCTCTCCCTCGGCGAGTTCGTGAGGCGGGCCGGACCCGATTTCATTCGTGGGGTGGGGCTGAGGAGGATTCTCCGTGCCGGAGCGGAGCTGCCGCTGACCTGGGGAACCCGGCTGGCGAGGGGAGACGTGCTCACCCTGGTGGGCATCCCCGAGGAGCTCGCCCGTGTTGCCGGGAGCATCGGCTATGTCGATCGAGCGACCAACACCACCGAGATGGCAATGGTCGCCGCCGCGATCTTCGTCGGAGGACTGGTCGGCATCCCCGCGCTCCGTCTCGGCGGACTCGAGCTGGGCCTGAGTGAGAGCGTGGGAGTGTTGCTCGGTGGCCTGGTCCTGGGCTGGCTGCGCTCGGTGAACCGGCGCATTCCACGCTTGCCCGATGCGGTGGTGGCGCTCTTCGACTCGCTCGGGCTCACGGCGTTCCTGGCAGCGACCGCGCTCGCCGCCGGTCCGGACTTCGTCCGGGGGCTGCGGCACTCCGGGCTCAGCCTCCTCCTGGCGGGGATCGCGATCGTCATCGTGCCCCAGCTCGTCACCTTGCTGGCGGGCAAGTTCGTCTTCCGGATGCACCCCGGAATCCTGCTCGGGGTGTGCTGCGGGGCAGGGACGAGTGCGCCCGCCCTGGCCGCGGTGCAGGAGGTCGCCCGGAGCAAGATCCCGACCCTTGGCTACGGCGTCACCTACGCGGTGGGCAACGTCCTCCTGGCGCTGTGGGGCTCGTTGATCGTGGCACTAGTTCGTTGAGAGGTGATTGCCGATGGAATGGTTTGCCGACGCGCTGAGGCAATATCCGGAGCTTGCAATCTTCCTCACCCTGGGTCTGGGTTACTGGGTGGGAGCCCTGAAGGTGGGCAGCTTCAGCCTCGGCGCCGTGACCGGGACGCTGCTGGTGGGGGTCCTGGTCGGACAGCTCGGAATCACCATCTCCCCGACGGTCAAGTCGATCTTCTTTCTCATGTTCCTCTTCGCCGTCGGCTACGGCGTCGGGCCACAGTTCTTCCGCGGTCTGAAGAGCGACGGGCTCCCGCAGGTTCTGTGCGCAGTGATCATCTGCGTGCTCTGTCTGCTGGTTAGCTGGGCCTGCGCGGTGGTCGCCGGATTCGATTCCGGAACCGCCGCCGGGCTGCTGTCCGGCGCCCAGACGATCTCCGCGGTGATCGGGGTGGCGACCGACACGATCAACGGCCTTCAGCTCGCCGCTGACCAGAAGAAGACCCTGGTCGACCACATCCCGGTCGCCTACGCGGTCACGTACCTCTTTGGAACCGCGGGGACCGCTTGGGTCTTGGCGTCCTTGGGACCGAAGCTGCTCCGGGTCGACCTGGCCAAGGCCTGCAAGGAGTACGAAGCGAAGATGGGAGGCGGAGAATCCGAGGGCCTGACCGCCTACCGGATGTTCTCCATTCGCGCCTACCGGATCGAGGATCCCCAGCGGAGCGGGGGGAGCGTCGGCAGTCTCGAGGCGATGTTCAAGCCCTACCGCATGTTCGTTCTGCGTCTTCGACGAGCGGGAGAGATCCTCGAGGCGACTCCGGAGACGAAGCTGGAGAAAGGAGACGTGGTCGCGCTGTCCGGCCGGCGCGAGGCCCTGGTGGAGTTGAGCAAGTTAGGAGCGCAGGAGGTCGAGGATCCCGAGCTCCTGAGCATCCCGATCGACGCCCTGGAGGTGGTGCTGACCAACAAGGCGGTCGACGGCAAGACGATCGCCGAGCTTGCGGCGAGTGACCTCATCCGCGAATTCGGGCGAGGGGTATTCCTGCGCAAGGTGGTCCGTTCCGGACAGGAGATGCCCCTCGTTCCGGGGCTCAAGCTCGATCGTGGCGACACCCTGACCCTGGTCGGGGCGAAGGACGAGGTGAGCCGGGTCGCGGATCGCCTCGGCTATCCGGATCGTCCGACCACGCAGACGGACATGATCTTCGTCGGTGCGGGAATCGTCCTCGGAGGCTTCCTCGGCCTGCTGGCGATCCGGGTGGGCGGAGTGCCGATCTCCCTTTCCACCTCGGGAGGGGCATTGATCATGGGGCTGGTCTTCGGGTGGCTGCGCTCGGTCCGGCCGACCTTTGGCCGGATTCCGGCCCCCGCGCTCTGGTTCATGAACTCGGTGGGTCTGACCACCTTCATCGCCGTGGTGGGCATCACCTCCGGGCCGGGATTCGTCGCCGGGTTCAAGGTCCTGGGGCTCTCGCTCTTCATCGCCGGGGTCGTCGCCACCTCCGTGCCGATGATTCTCGGGGTGCTGATCGGCAAGTACGTCTTCAAGTTCCATCCGGCGATCAACCTGGGGGTGAACGCCGGAGCGCGAACCACCACCGCGGCGCTCGGTCAGATCACCGACGTGGCCAAGAGCCAGGTCCCGGCGCTCGGCTACACGATTCCGTACGCGATCGGCAACACCCTGCTCATCATCTGGGGAATCGTCATCGTGCTTCTCATGCAGTGAACTGCGCTGGCGACGATCGGCCAGCGTTCATCGACGGATTGACTGAAGTCCTGGAGAAGATCATGAGCGGACTCGCACCCGAACTGAAGACCGTGCGTGCCCAGCAACGGGCGCTCAAGCAGCTCTCGCCGTTCGAGCTGAAGGACTACCTGATCAAGCTCGCCAAGTCGAACGAGCAGCAGAGCACGGCGATGATGCTGAACGCCGGCCGAGGAAATCCCAACTGGATCGCCACCGAGCCCCGGGAGGCGTTCTTCCTCCTCGGGAACTTCGCGCTGGGCGAGTGCCGGCGCAGCCGGGACCAGGGGATCCTTGCCGGGATGCCCGACCGGCCCGGCATTGGGGACCGGCTGAAGATGTTCCTGGTCACCCATCGCGCCGAGCCGGGCGCGGCGTTCCTGGGAAAGGTCCTCGAGTACGGCCAGAAGCGAGGCTTCGACGCCGACGCCTGGGTGCACGAGCTCACCGATTCGATCATCGGTGACAACTATCCGACCCCCGATCGAATGCTGGTGCACTGCGAGAAGGTGGTGCACGACTACCTGATCAAGGAGATGTGCGACGGCCGGCCGCCCAAGGGCCGCTTCGACCTCTTTGCCGTCGAGGGCGGCACGGCGGCCATGTGCTACATCTTCGACTCGCTGCTGCAGAACGGGCTGCTGGCGAAGGGCGACACCATCGCCCTGATGCTCCCCACCTTCACCCCGTACATCGAGATCGCGCACCTGGAGCGCTTCTCCTTCAAGATCGTCCCGGTGAACGCCGACGACGTCCACGCCGACGGCGTTCACTCCTGGCACTACAGCAAGAAGCAGCTGGAGAAGCTGGGAGACAGGCGAATCAAGCTCGCGGTCTGCGTCAACCCCAGCAACCCGCCCTCGGTGGCGCTGGACCCGACGGAGATCAAGACCATCGTCAACGCGGTGAAGCGCAAGAACCCGAAGCTGATGATCGTCACCGACGACGTCTACGGCACCTTCGTCAACGGGTTCCGCTCCCTGATGGCCGAGCTGCCGCAGAACACGATCTTCGTCTACTCCTTCTCCAAGAACTTCGGCTGCACCGGCTGGCGCCTGGGAGTGATCGCGGTGCACGAGAAGAACGTGATGGACCAGGCGCTGGCCAGGCTCCCCGCGAGCTGGAAGAAGCGGCTGAACAAGCGCTACGCGCCGCTCACCCTCGAGCCGGAGAAGATCAAGTTCATCGACCGGATGGTGGCCGACAGCCGGAGCGTCGCCCTGAACCACACCGCGGGCCTCTCGCTCCCCCAGCAGGTCCAGATGGTCCTCTTCGCCCTGACCCATCTCCTGGACCCCGAGGACGCCTACAAGCATCTGACAATGCAGATCTGCCACCAGCGGCGGGACCTGCTCTGGAAGGGTCTCGACCTGCCGCCGCCGGCCGATGATCCCTACCGCGCCTGGTACTACGTGGAGCTGGATCTCGAGGTGTGGGCGCGGAAGCTCTACGGCGACGACTTCTTCGAGTACCTGAAGGCCAACTACGAGCCGGTGGACTTCCTGTTCCGGGTCGCGGAGAAATCGTCGGTGGTCCTCATGGACGGGGGCGGCTTCGGCGGCCCTCCCTGGTCGGTGCGGGTCTCCCTCGCCAACCTGAGCGAGGAGGAGTACCAGAACATCGGCGCGTTCATGATGGAGGCCGCCAACGAGTACGTGGAGGCCTGGAAGAGTGGGAAGAAGGCCCCCCGGAAGAGCGGCGGTTAGCTCGGTTTCCAGAAATCGAGGCTGGAGAACGAGTACTTCAGCGAGACCTGGAGGCGGAAGTCGTCGCCATACGCGCCCCCGAGATCGTTGCGCCGGCCCCAGAGGAACTCGGGGCCAGCGAGGAAGTTTCGGAACGGGCTGACCAGCAGGTTCACCGAGGCGTACTGGCCTCGCTTCAAGGCACTGTTGGGCTGAAGGCTGGTGTTGAAGATGAACACCGTGCTGTAACCGATGGCGGTGGTGAGCACCTTTGTCCAGCTGATGTCCACGTACCCGGTGAGCCCGAGCATGGGCACCGCCGCGGCCGTCGGCGCGGTGAAGGTGCCGTCGATGGCGAGGTCCGGGGTGGCGTCGTTCATGTAGTTCTCGATCCCCGCGCCCCCCACCACCGCCACCAGCAGCTTCAGCCGGTCGGGAAGAATCTTGATCGTCGAGCTGCCGTTGAGCCCCCATCCGAACTTGCTGCCCTTGATCCCGCCGGCTCCGGTGTCGTAGCCGAGGCGGCGGAGGATTCCCGAGGCCTGGACGTACCCCCAGGCCTGGCTGAGCCGGTACTGGGCGGTGAAGTCCGGAATCTTGTTGTCCGAGGCGAGATCCTGGAGTGCCGGGACGTTGGGGTAGTTCTGGAGATCGGCCCCGGGCCGCTCCACCGCGATGGCCAGGGTGTGCGTTCCGGTGAGGAAGGTGTAGCGGATCTGGACGTTCCGGTAGAACGCCATCCCGCAGGGTCCCCAGTAGTCGACGATGTTGGGCCAGAGGTCGTCGTCCATGAAGAGGCTGGCAGTGAGCCCGCCGAGAATGGGCCCCCACGATCCATACGCCTGCCGGAGCCGGAGGGTGTTCTGCCCCGCGGAGTCGGGCTGACCGGTGCCCCGTCCGAAGAAGTCGAACTCCACCCGTCCGAAGAGGTCCGAGTCCCCCACCGGGATCGAACCGCGCACCCCCAGCCGGCTCTGCCGGGCGCTGAAGATGGCCTGGCCGTCGCCCTCGTCGGTGGTGGGGATCCGCGAGGGACGGAGAGTGGCGTCCCAGTCCGACGGCATCCGCTTGAAGTCCTGGATGTAGTCCACCTGGGCGAAGCCGTAGATCTCGAAGGTGGGTTTGCGCGCAGTCTCCTCCGCCCGGATCGACCCGGGGAGGAGCAGCGCGGCCAGGGCGAGGACGGGGAGGGATTGCCGGCGCATCTCAGTACTCCTCGAAGTACTTCTGGATGGCCTTCACGTCCTTGGTCTTGCTGAGCGCCTGTTGCAGGAGGACCCGGGCCTTCTGGGGGTTGAGCTCCAGTGCGGCGACGAAGCCCAGCTTGTCGTCGTCGAGCTCGACGTTCCGGGCCACCGTGCCCGAGCCCACGCGCGAGCTGCGGACGACCACCACTCCCTTCTTCGCCGCCGCGGCGAGGGCGTCGATCATCGGATCGGTGGCGTTCCCATCGCCCACCCCGGCTAGGACGATGCCCTTGGCGCCGGCGGCGAGTGCAGCGTCCACCTCCTCCTTGCCCACGTTGGCGTGCGCGTAGACGATGAACACCGTCGGGAGCGCGTTCGGCACCGAGCCGGCGAAGGCGCTGCCGCTGGTGTGCTTGGGCACGGGCGGGGAGTAGAAGCGGGCTTTCCCGAAGTTGACGATCCCCGCCAGCCCCCGGTTGGGCGAGGCGAAGGTCTGGAGCGAGGTGCTGTTGGTCTTCGTCGTCTCGCGGGCGTAGTGGATCTCGTCGTTCATCACCACCAGCACGCCTCGACCGCGGGCGATCCGGTCCGCCGCCACCGCGGTGGCGTTGTAGAGGTTCATCGGCCCGTCGGCGCTGATTGCCGTCGCCGGGCGCATCGAGCCCACCAGCACCACCGGCTTTTCCCCCTTGACCACCAGGTCGAGGAAGTAGCCGGTCTCCTCCATGGTGTCCGTCCCGTGGGTGATGACGATGCCGTCGACCTCGGCGCTGCCCTGGAGCTCGTTCACCCGTCGGGCGAGCTTGATCCACACCGCATCGTTCATGTTCTGGCTGCCAATGTTGGCGATCTGCGCGCCGCTCACCGTGGCGAGGTCCCGGATCCCGGGCACCGCCTGGATCAGCGCGTCCACCGAGAACGATCCCGACTTGTACCCGGCCTCCCCTGGCTTCGGCTGTGCCCCGGCGATCGTCCCCCCCGTCGCCAGGATGGTGATTCTTGGCTTCGCCGGCTCGGGAACGGGGGCCAGCTTCGGTGCCTGGGCGGCGGCGCTCCCGGCCGCCAGTGCGAGCACCACGGCAAAGGAGACGATGCTCCTGCGGGTCGCGTGATTCATCTCACCCTCCTCCGGATCCTCAACTCTCAGTGTACCGGTGTCGTTGGCGAGGAATCACCAAGCGGCGGCGTCGAGCCACTAGGTCCTTGGTCGTATGTCCACGCGGCTCCGCACCTCCCGGGAAGGGGCTCACCCGCGCCGTGGCGGATGGTGACCCGAGGTGGGGATCCGGAGGGGCGGAACGGGTCCGGCCGGGCGGCGCCGGAGGCGAGCACGGTTCAGAACGACCGGAACAGCTCTGAAGAAGGAACCTGAACTGGCGTGAGCTGGGCCGAGCGGAGATTCTCCGGTCTGAAGATGCGCCCGGTCCTGCTCCTCACGCTCGTCGCCGCCGCCGCGCAAGCCGCGGAGACCGTCCGCATCGCCATGGGGGAGCGGCCCGAGCGCGAGGTCGTGGTCCGCGGCAAGGGCCTCCAGCTCGGGCCCGACTCGGAGGACGGCCCGTTCCAGCCGCTCGGTCGAGACGAGGTGCGGGTCCGGCACGTCGGAGAGACGATGGAGGTGGAGGGCCAGCGTGTCGACGGCGCGGTGCGCTTCCGGACCTCCGATGCCTCGCACGTCCTCAGCGCCGGGAACATCCAGGTGCGCGGCGAGGTGGTCGCCCTGCCGAGGGGCAGCAAGGTCCTCCTGGTGAACGTGCTTCCCCTCGAGGACTACGTCGCCGCGGTCCTCGGCGGCGAGATGCCGGTCAACTTCCCCGAGGAGGCGCTCAAGGCCCAGGCCGTCGCCGCGCGCACCTACGCGCTCCAGCGGAAGATCGAGGCGCTCGGGCAGCCCGTCCACCTCGGAAGCAGCGTCCTCGCCCAGGTCTACGGTGGGGTGAACCGCGAGAACCCCCGGACCCGCGCGGCGACCGCCGCCACCGCAGGGCAGATCCTCACCTTCCAGCTCACGCCCATCGAGGCCTACTTCCACGCCTCCTGCGAGGGAAACACCGAGACCGGTCTCGACGCGCTCGGCCGCGACCTGCCCTACCTGCAGAGCGTCGCCTGCGAGTGCCGCCCGGGTCCCGTGACCCGCTGGAAGGCGGACCTCGACGCCGGGGCGCTCGAGCGAGCCTTCGGAGGCAGCCGAGGTGAGCTCCGGGTCGCTGCGCGGACGCCCACCGGGCGCGTGCGGCGCCTCGAGCTCGGCGGCAGGAGCCTCAGCGGCGTCGAGTTCCGGCAGCGGCTCGGCTACGACCGCGTCCGCTCCCTCGCCTTCGACGTGTCGCCGGGCTCGGGCGGCGGGGCCGTGCTCACCGGCCGCGGCCTCGGGCACGGCGCCGGCCTGTCCCAGTGGGGGGCCAAGGCGATGGCCGACGCCGGCCAGGACTACCGGGCCATCCTGGGCCACTTCTACCCGGGGACCGAGCTACAGGCCCTCTATTGACAGAGGGGTCGGGGAACCCGGGGTGAAAGTCGGCACGGCACGTGCTCTGTAGCGGGCACGATGAACCTTCCGATGGAGCTGATGCCCCCGCCGGTGCTGGTCCGCTCGGCCATTGCCGCGGTGTGGCTGTACGAGGGGCTGTGGTGCAAGGTGCTGGGGCGCCTGCCGTCGCAGGAGCGGATCGTCGAGGCGGTCCCGTTCCTCGGGCCGAGCGCGGGACCGGCGTTCCTCAAGGGGCTCGGCATCCTCGAGTCCCTGCTCGGGCTGTGGGTCCTCTCCGGCTGGGAGCCGGTCTGGGCAGCGGTGGTGCAGACGGTGCTCCTGGTGGGGATGAACACCAACGGCATCCTCTTCGCCCGGAAGCTCATCCATGACCCGGGGGGGATGGTGGTCAAGAACGCGGCGCTGATCGTCCTCATGTGGGTGGCGGCGGCGCAGGGGAGGGCGGCGCCGTGACCGTCAGCGCCAGCGACACGGCCTGGGCCGGGGGACGTTTCGATCAGCGCACCGGCCCCCGCCGCATCCTGTTCGGCCAGATGTACGAGGATGCCCAGATCGAGCTCCGCGCCTTTGCTCCGGACGCACCGGTGTTCTGCATCGCCTCGGCCGGGGACACGGCGCTCGCCCTCGCCACGCGGCACCCCGTCACCGCGGTGGACATCAACCCGGTGCAGCTCGAGTACGCGAGGGCACGGATCGCCGGAGCTCCGGCGCGCGTGGGCAGCGCCGAGCGGCTGCTCGCGTTCGGACGTGCGCTGCTTCCGCTCGCCGGGTGGCGCCGGCGGGAGCTGGAGCGGTTCCTGGCCTTCGACTCGGCCGATGCGCAGCTCGCCTTCTGGAAGGAGCGGCTCGACACCCGTCGCTTCCGGGCGGGCCTGGACCTGCTGCTCTCCGTGACCGGGCTGCGCTCGGTCTACGCCTCGCCGTTCCTGCAGGTCCTGCCCGGCCACTTCGGACGGGTGATGCGCAGCCGGATGGAGCGGTGCTTTGCCCGGCATCCCAACGCCTCCAACCCCTACGCCCGCGCGCTCCTGCTCGGCGAGACCGCCCCGGGTCCCTCTCCGTCGCGCCATCCCATTGACCTGGTCTGCGCCGACGCCGCGGCCTACCTCGAGTCCTGCGCGCCCGGAAGCTACGGCGGCTTCACCCTGTCCAACGTGCTGGATGGCGCTCCGGCCGATTACCGGGGCCGGCTGCTCGCCGCGGTGGATCGCGCCGCTCGCCCCGGCGCCGTCCGGGTGCTCAGGAGCTTCGGCGAGCCCCCCGGGCCGAGTCCGACGAATGTGGCGGAGGACGATCGCTCGATGCTCTGGGGCGTCGTCGAGGTGCAGGCCTTGCGGGAAGACGCAAAGGCTGCGCAGCCGGGCAAGGGGTCTGGGCAAGCTGGCGAGCAGCACAGCGCAGCCGCCCGCTGACCGCTGGGAGTCCCAGGCTCGCGGCGGCGTGCCTTGACCGGACGCGGCCTGCTGCCCGAGAAGCCCCAGGAGGTGCCCCTCTCGGACTACGACTTCGACCTCCCGGACGTGCTCATCGCCCGGACGCCGCTGGATCGGCGTGACGCCTCGCGCCTTCTGGTCCTCGACCGCTCCACGGGCGTCTTCGCGCACGAGAGGTTCCGCCACTGGCCGGGGATGCTCCGCCGGGGGGACGTGGTGGTGCTCAACGACACCCGGGTGATTCCCGCGCGGCTCCTCGGACGGAAACAGGGGAGCGGCGGCCGGGTGGAGCTGCTGCTGGTTCGTCCCGATGCCGAGGTCGACACCGGTGGGGCACTCTCCGGCCCGGCGAGCGCGCTAAGCTGGGTCTGCCTCGGTCAAGCCAGCAAGGGACTCCGGCCGGGGACCGTGGTCGAGCTCGACGGTGGCTCGGCGACGGTGCTGGAAGCCCGGGGTGAGGGCGAGCTCCGCGTGCGCTTCGCGGCCGAGGGCTCGGTGGGCGCGCTGCTGGAGAGCGCGGGGAGGGTTCCGCTCCCGCCCTACGTGGCGCGCGAGCCGACGCCCGAGGACCGCACTCGCTACCAGACGGTGTACGCGCGGGCCGACGGCTCCGTCGCCGCGCCCACTGCAGGGCTTCACCTGACGCCCGAGACGCTCGCCGAGCTCGAGGCGCGCGGCGTGGAGCGCCGGTTCGTCACCCTCGACGTCGGTCCAGGGACGTTCCTCCCGGTGCGTGGCGAGGACGAGTCGACGCACCGGATGCACCCGGAGCGGTACCACGTGCCGGTCGAGACTGCCGCGGCGGTGAACCGGGCCCGGGGCGAGGGGCGACGCATCGTCTCGGTGGGGACCACCGTGGTGCGCGCGCTGGAGAGCGCAGTGGAGCGGGGCTCGGTCCGCGCTGGCTCCGGGGTCTCGCAGCTCTTCATCCGCCCGCCGCACACGTTCCAGGTGGTCGACGCGCTGCTCACCAACTTCCACCTGCCCCGCTCGACGCTGCTGATGCTGGTCTCGGCGTTCGCCGGGCGAGAGGCAGTCCTCGCTGCGTACCGGGCCGCGGTCGCCGAGCGCTACCGCTTCTTCAGCTACGGTGACGCGATGTTCATCGCCGCAGGAGCGCTTCCCTGAGCCTTCGGTTCGAACGGCTTCACCGGGACGCGGGGACCCACGCCCGCCGCGGGCGGCTCCACACCCCCCACGGCACGGTGGAGACGCCGGTCTTCATGCCGGTGGGAACCCAGGCCACGGTGAAGGCCGTCGGTCAGGACGACCTCTGCGCTCTCGGGGTGGAGATCTTGCTCGGCAACACCTACCACCTGATGCTGCGCCCGGGAGAGGAGCTGGTCGGCGCGCTCGGCGGGCTCCACCGCTTCATGGCCTGGGAGCGCGCCATCCTCACTGACTCGGGCGGATTCCAGGTCTACAGCCTCGCCCAGAACCGGAGGATCACCGAGGAGGGGGCGAGCTTCCAGTCGCACCTCGACGGCAGCCGCTGGCTATTGACCCCGGAGCGCTCCATCGAGATCCAGGAGACGCTCGGGGCGGACATCATCATGGCCTTCGACGAGTGCCCGCCGTCGAAAGCCGAGCGCCCCTACCTCGAGGAGAGCCTCGCCAGGACCACCCGCTGGCTGCAGCGGTGCGCGACGGCCTGGAGCCGTGGACGGAGCGCGCTCTTCGGCATCGTCCAGGGGGGCCTCGACCTCGAGCTCCGGCGCCGCCATGTCGCCGAGGTCTGCGCGGTGGAGCTGCCGGGGTATGCGCTCGGCGGCTACTCCGTTGGCGAGCGCCCGGAGGAGATGCACGCCTCGGTGGCCGAGGTGGCGCCGCTCCTGCCCGAGGACCGCCCCCGCTACCTGATGGGCGTGGGGACGCCCGTCGATCTGGTCACCGCAGTGGCCGCAGGCGTCGACATGTTCGACTGCGTGCTCCCCACCCGGTGCGCCCGCAACGGCCTGCTCTTCACCACCCAGGGCCGCCTCAACCTCCGCAACCGGGCGCACGCCCGGGACGAGCGGCCCCCCGACCCGGCCTGCAGCTGCTACACCTGCCGGACGCACTCGCGCGCCTATCTCCGGCACCTCTTCGCCGCCGACGAGCTGCTCGCGCTGCGGCTGGCGACGCTCCACAACCTGCACCACTACCTGGAGCTCATGCGCGGGGCGCGCCGGGCCATCGAGGAGGACCGCCTCGGCGCGTTCGCGGCGGGAGTCCGAGTTCGGGAGGCGGGTCGGGTGCCTGCCTCGCAGTGAAGGCTCGGCGGAGTCCCGCGGGGCGTGCACGCCGAGGAGGCGAAGGTCTGCAGCTGGACCCCCCTCCCCGAGATCGAGGCGCTGCTCGGAGCGAAGGCGAGCAAGCCGCGGCGGGCGGGGGACGCTCCGGGAGGCTCCGACTGTGCGCAGATGGTCGGGAAGCTCACGCTCTCGGTGACGAGCCCCGCTGGCGGCCCGCTGGACATGACGGTGCTTCGCGACCTCACGCGGAGAGCGGCGCAGCGGCGCTCGCAGCGACCTTGAGAGTTCACCCCTCTCGACCGGCCCTGGGCTGATCCACTCGGTGCGCAGGGGGAGAGCTGGAGACGCTCAGCCGGCGGAGCCCGGCCCGAACTCATGAGGAATCCCGAGGCAGTTCAGCCTGTTGAACGTCCGTTCAGAGGGAGCAATTCTGATCCGGTTCTGATCCGGGTGGACCGCTGAGCCCACCCGCTCAGCCCCGGGAGCGACGCGCCTTGTCGTCCGGTGCACGCTCTTGCTAAGGATGCGCGCCCTCTCACGATTCCCTGGTTCGAGAGGCCCTGACGGAGCCTACCCCCGTGCTCACCCATCAAGTCCTGCTGGCCCAAGCGGCCGGCGGAAACCCATCGACGCTCTTCATCTTCATCGCCGGGATGTTCGCCATCATGTACTTCCTCATGATCCGGCCCCAGCAGAAGCAGCTCAAGGAGCACCGGGCCCTCCTCGCCAACCTCAAGAAGGGCGACATGGTGGTCACCCAGGGCGGCATCATCGGCCGCATCTTCCTGGTCGCCGACCGTGAGGTTCAGCTCGAGGTCGCGACCAACGTCAAGCTCCGGGTGCTCAAGACCTCGGTGCAGACGATCCTGAAGGACCCGGCCGAGTCGGCGAAGTCCGACGACGCCAAGGCGGAGAAGGAGTCCAAGTGATGAGCCGTCAGTGGGGTCGGTGGGCGATCATCATCGCCGTCACCCTTGGCGCGATCTGGTACCTCATCCCCACGTACTACTCGTTCTTCGTGCTGCCCAAGGCGCAGCGCAACGACGAGAAGCTCCTCCAGTCGAAGCTGCCGCGGTGGGCGCCGAGCGCCAAGCACCGGCTGAACCTCGGCCTCGACCTGCAGGGCGGCATCCACATGGTGATGCGGGTGGACACGCAGACCGCGCTCCAGAAGCGGGTGGAGCGCCGAGGCCTGCAGATCGTGAACTACCTCAAGGACCAGAAGGTCGAGGGCGTCACCTACACCACCGACCCGGAGAAGCTGCAGCTGACCTTGAAGGCGCCCGATGCGGCGATGCTGGACCGGGTGGAGAAGGAGCTCAAGGGCTTCGACGACTTCACCCGGACCGGCCGGACCGCCGACTCGATCACCTATCAGCTGAAAGACACGCAGGTGTCCCGCTTCCGCGACGACGCGGTGGATCAGGCGATGCTCGTCATCCGCCGCCGCATCGACCGGTGGGGCGTGGCCGAGGTGGACGTGCGGAAGATGGGCACCGACTCGATCCAGATCTCTCTCCCTGGCCAGCAGAATCCGGAGCAGGCCAAGGAGCTCATCGGCACCACGGCCCAGCTCGAGTTCCGGATGGTGGACGACAGGAGCAACCACTTCAGCCAGCTGGTGGCGAAGCATCCGCCCCCCCCGGACTCCGGCATCCGGCTGGTGAAGCCCAACGGCTACGAACAGCTCGAGGGCAAGGACCGCGAGGCGCTCCTCGCCTACGCCCGCCAGGACGTTCCTGCCGACCGTGAGGTTCTCCTCCAGTGCGTCAGCGCGCAGGCCCAGAAGGGCACCTGCGACAGCTACCTGGCCTACCTGGTGGACAAGGCCGTCCCGCTCACCGGCGAGAGCCTGGCCGGGGCCGACGCCAACCGCAGCCAGAACAGCAACGACTTCGAGGTCAACCTCTCCTTCGACACGCAGGGAGGCATCGAGTTCGGGAAGCTCACCGGGGAGAACGTCGGCCGGTACATGGCCATCGTGCTCGACGACAACGTGACCTCGGCGCCCCGGATCAACGAGCGCATCCCCAACGGCCGGGCCCGCATCACCATGGGGCGCTCCCTGGGCAAGACCGACGAGCAGATGTTCCAGGAGGCGAAGAACCTGGAGCTGGTGCTCCGCGCCGGTGCCCTGCCGGCGCCGGTGACCACCGGGGAGATCCGTCAGGTCGGAGCGAGCCTCGGCGACGAGCTGGTGCGCAAGGGAAGCCTGGCGGCGATCGTCGGCCTGACGCTGGTCGTGGTCTTCATGGCGGTCTACTACCGGAAGTCGGGGATGGTCGCCGACGTGGCGCTGATCCTGAACGGCCTGCTCATCCTCGCGGGTCTCGCGCTCTTCAACGCCACGCTGACCCTGCCGGGCATCGCCGGGTTCGTGCTGACCCTGGGCATCGCGGTGGACGCCAACGTGCTGATCAACGAGCGGGTGCGCGAGGAGCTCGCGGCGGGGAAGAGCGCCCGGGCCGCGGTGGACCAGGGGTACGACCGGGCGTTCTGGACCATCTTCGACGCCCACGTCACCACCCTGATCGCCGGGTTCATCCTGCTCTCCACCGGGACGGGTCCGGTGCGCGGCTTTGCCACCTCGCTGATCATCGGCCTGGTGGCCTCGCTCTTCACCTCGATCGTCGTGACCCGGGCGATCACCACCTACTTCGTCCACGGGCGTGGAGCCGCGGTCTCGGTCTGACGATGCAGATCCTCAAGCACAAGACCAACATCGACTTCATCGGGAAGCGGAAACCGGCGCTGTTCATCAGCTCGGTGCTGAACCTGGCCATCCTGGTGGGCATCGCCATCTTCGGCTTCAACTTCGGGGTCGACTTCGCCGGCGGCACGGTGGTCGAGCTGAAGTTCGATCACCCCGTCCGCGCCGAGGAGGTGCGGGCCCGGGCCCAGGCGGCGGGGCTGCACGACGTGAGCGTGCAGGGCATCGGCTCCTCGAGCGACAACAGCTACCTGCTCCGGCTCGGCGGCGTGACCCAGCTGACGGCGGAGAGCGCGGTGACCGCGCGTCAGGCGCTGGAGGCGCTCGGAGGGATCAGCAACCTCCACGCCGACGTGCAGAACGGCCTGATCAACTTCCGCTCGGCGCAGAAGCTGGACCCGGATCGGGTCCGCCAGGCGGTCTCCGCCTCTGGCACCGGGGTGAAGGAGGTCCGCGACCTCGGGGCCGCGCAGGGCGGGGGAGAGGACTACCAGATCGTCGCCTCGGGCATGGCCGACCGGATCACCGCGGCGATGGCCCGGGGCCTCGCCCAGCCCGACTTCAAGGTGCAGCGGGTGGACTACGTGGGCCCGCAGGTCGGGAACCAGCTGCGGAACAAGGGCATCGCCGCGCTGCTCTACGCGATGATCGCCATCCTGGTGTACGTGGCGTTCCGGTTCGACTTCAAGTTCGGTCCGGGCGCGCTCTTGGCCATGGTCCACGACGTGATCATGGTCAGCGGCTACTACCTGGTGACGCGCCGCGAGTTCAACCTGAGCTCCATCGCGGCCCTGCTCACCGTCACCGGCTACTCGATCAACGACACCATCGTGGTCTATGACCGGATCCGCGAGGAGATGGCCCGGTACAAGGGCAAGCCGCTCCCGGAGATCATCAACATCGCGGTGAACGACACTTTGTCGCGCACCATCCTCACCTCGGGCGTGACCGCGCTGTCGCTGGTCGGCCTCCTCATCTTCGGGGTGGGCGAGATCTGGGACTTCGCGATGGCAATGCTCATCGGCATCATCGTCGGCACGTACTCCAGCGTGTACATCGCGAGCCCGCTGACCATCTGGCTCGACGAGCGCGCGGCGAAGAAGAGGGCCGCCGGCGGGGCGATGAAGGTCCGGGCGGCGTAGCGCGCAGGGTCCGCGCTCGTTCCTCGACGTGACTTGACCCCGGGGACGCCCCGCTCCACGCTCCGTGGAGCTGCGCCCCGAAATGGCGCATGCCGGGGCTGCATGCACTGGCTTGGCGTGGTGGCACTCTCGCTGATGGCGCTGGCTGCGGCAGCGGCGGTCCAGCAGCTCACCGGCGTGCCCACCGGAAGGCTCATGGTCATCGCCAGCTCGGGCTGGGCTGCCTTCGACTCGATGCGGCTCAGGTTCCGGCACCACCGGGACTGCGAGGCGTACCACCCGCTGATCGTCTACTTGCTGGTGGGGCAGCTCTGGCCGGTGACCTTTCCCTACTACCTGTTGCTCCGGCGACGGATCCGGCGCGGAACGCTCGTGGCCGTCCCACCCTTCCACCCCGACGACGTCGTCTACTGATTGTGAGGGGAGCTCGGGATCGCCCTCGCCTGCGGAAGACCGGGGTGCCGTCCTGAGCGTGCACCGATGGGCGGCCGGAGTGTCCCCTGGAGCATGGCACCGGGGCCTCGACCGTCGCCGCTCGACCGCAGACAGGCGCTGGCCCTCCTGGGCCGGGCGGGCGCCCTGCTGGTCACGGGCTGCGGGAGCGTTCCCGCCGGCCCCCCCTGCGCCCCGGCCACCGAGCTGACCGCCGGTCCGTACTGGCGCGACGCACCGCTGAACCGTTCGGATCTGCGCTGGGACACCCGCGCCCCGGGGAGCGCTCCACGGCCCGGAGTTCCGCTCCGGCTCGCGATCCGGGTGGCCGCAGCGATCGACGACGGGTGCGAGCCCGTCCATGCCGCCCGGGTCGACGTCTGGCACTGCGACGCAGAGGGCCTCTACTCGGACGTCCCGGACCGCGGAACGGGTGGTCGTGATTTCCTCCGCGGCTACCAGGTCACGGACCTCACGGGGCGGGTCACCTTCTCCACCATCTTCCCCGGCTGGTACGCCGGTCGGGCCGTGCACGTGCACACCCGGGTGCGGCTGTTCGATCCCTTCGGCGAGACCACCACCGACGTCAGCACGCAGATCTTCTTCGACGACGCGGTGACCGACGCGGTGCTGGCCACCGCTCCGTACGTCGAGCGCGGCGCACGGGATACCCGGAATGCGACCGACCCCATCTACGGAGGCCACGCCGAGCTGCTCGTCGCGCTCGAGGGACAGCCGGATTCCGGATACGGCGGGGAGATCGCGCTGGGCGTCCGCATCGGTGAGGTCCGGTCGGGCTGAACCGGCCCGTGTCCGGCCCCGTCGTCGGTCAGAGGGAGCCGGTAGAAACAGAGGTCATCGCGCCGTCGGTCGGTCCCACCTGCGGGGCGCCGCCGGGCACTCCGGCGGGAAGGTCCCGCTGATCGCGGCCGTCACGCACCCGCCCGCATCTCGTGGCCCTTCGTTGCGCCCGCTGATCCAGCGCGCGCGCGTGTCGTCCGCTGTCAGACCACTCCGGTACGAACGCTCGGAACGGCGGGCGTTTGAAGCGAGAGGAGCGGACGGTTGCGCTGGGTATTTCTAGGCGGAGATCGAGACGTCGAGGCGCAGCGACGCGCGGCCCGCCGTCTTGCCATCGAGCTCGGACTGGACCCGCTGACCGCGCGGGTCCTCGTCGCTCGCGGGGTGCTCGAGCCGCAGGACGCCGCGCGCTTTCTCTCGCACGAGCTGACCGACCTCCCGGACCCGTTCCGGATGAAGGGGATGTCGGCCGCGGTCGAGCGCCTCACCCGGGCCGTCGTGCAGGGGGAGAAGGTCACCCTCTACGGTGACTACGACGTCGACGGGGTGTGCTCCACCGCGCTCCTCTCGCTCTTCCTCGACGCGGTGGGGGCCGCGCCACAGACCTACATCCCGCACCGGATCGACGAGGGCTACGGTCTGAACATCCGCGCCGTCGAGCGCATCGCTCGCGAGGGCTCCCGGGTCCTGGTCTCGCTCGACTGCGGGATCGGCAGCGTCGCCGAGGTCGCGCGCGCCAGGGACCTGGGGATGGAGGTGGTCATCGTCGACCACCACACCGTCCCCGAGACGCTGCCGGCGGCCACAGCGGTGCTGAACCCGCACCAGCCTGGCTGCGAGTACCCCACGAAGGCGCTGTGCGCCGCCGGCGTGGCCTTCAACCTGATCATGGCGCTCCGGCGCTCGCTCCGGACGATGGGCTGGTTCGAGTGCCGTGCCGAGCCCGCGCTCAAGCCCCTGATGGACCTGGTCGCGCTCGCGACGGTGTGCGACGTCGTCCCCCTGACCGGGGCCAACCGCATCCTCGTCCGCCACGGGCTCCAGGCCCTGGGCAGGGCAGACCGCCCGGGCGTGCGTGCGCTCAAGGAGGTCGCCGGACTGGAGACAGAGGGACCGGTGAGCGCAGGCCAGGTGGGCTTCCGGCTCGGGCCTCGCATCAACGCCGCCGGCCGCCTGGACGACGCGTCGGTGGGTCTCCAGCTGCTGCGGACGCCAAGCCTCGCCGAGGCCCGCGAGCTCGCGGCGAAGCTCG
Source organism: Myxococcaceae bacterium (assembly GCA_035543115.1). Lineage (GTDB taxonomy): Bacteria > Myxococcota > Myxococcia > Myxococcales > Myxococcaceae > RPRB01. Next base: position 62,446 of record DATKKF010000021.1, on the reverse strand, counting down.
ACCGGGCAAACACGGAGCGCCAGGAGATCGAGCGGCGGATGCTGGTGGAGGCCACCGCCCAGGCCGAGGAGCGGCAGGGCGCGCGCGGTCTGGTCCTCTGGGCGGAAGGGTGGCACCCCGGGGTGGTGGGCATCGTCGCCGCCCGGGTGGTCGAGCGCTTCCACAAACCCACCCTGGTCATCGGCGTGCAGGGCGGGATGGGGAAGGGGAGCGCCCGCAGCGTCGAGGGCTTCCACCTCGTCGAGGCGCTCCGGGAATGTGCCGAGCACCTCTCGAAGTTCGGCGGCCACCGCCATGCCGCGGGCGTCACGCTGGAGGCGCAGCGGCTGCTGGACTTCCGGCGGGCCTTCGAGGCCGTCGCCGCGCGGCGGCTCCGCGAGGAGGACCTCGAGCCCCGCTGCCGGGTGGACGTGGTGGTGGAGCCCGGGGAGCTCACCGAACGCGCCGTCGGAGCCCTCGCCGCGCTCGGCCCCTTCGGCGCCGGCAACCCCGAGCCCACCTTCGTCGCCGAGTCACTCCACGCCGAGGCCCGCATCGTCACCGCGAAGAGCGGCGGCGTGGCCCACCTCAAGCTGGTGCTGCCGGCGGCGCCCGCCCTCGACGCCATCGGCTTCGGGATGGGCCCACGGCTGCCCGAGCTGGAGGGTCCTGTCGACCTCGCGTTCCAGCCCTCGGTCGAGACCTGGAACGGCCGGACCCGCGTCTCGCTCAAGCTCCGGGACCTCCGCGCCTCGGAGGCCGCCGTGCTGTCTCCGACCGGGTCCTGAGCCCGTCAGGAGCGCCGCCAGCGAGCGATGACGCGTAGCGGCGACACACGTGGCGCGCTAGGTTGCGACGCCTCCATGTCCGTTCCCTTCATCACCGAGGTCAAGCGCACACACTCCTGCGGCGAGCTCACCGGCAAGGACGTGGGCAAGACCGTCGTCCTCTTCGGCTGGGTGCAGAACCGCCGCGACCACGGCGGCGCGGTGTTCATCGACCTGCGCGACCGGTACGGGCTCACCCAGGTGGTCTTCGAGCCGGACATCGACCCGGAGGCTCACGCGCTCGCCGGCACCCTGCGCCTCGAGTGGTGCATCGGAGTCCAGGGCACGGTGGCCAGCCGCGGCGCCAACGTGAACCCCAAGATGAAGACTGGGGAGATCGAGGTGAAGGCCACCGCCCTCGGCGTCTTCAACCGGAGCGAGCCCACCCCTTTCCCCATCGAGGACAAGATCGAGACCGCCGAGGAGAAGCGCCTCACCCACCGCTACCTCGACCTGCGCCGCCGGCCGCTCCAGCAGTCGCTCATCACCCGCTCGCGAATGAACGCCATCACCCGCAGCACGCTGGTGGAGCAGGGCTTCCTCGAGCTCGAGACGCCCTTCATGGGCAAGTACACGCCCGGAGGCGCCCGGAACTTCCTCGTTCCCAGCCGCCTCAACCCGGGGAAGTTCTATGCCCTGGCCGAGAGTCCCCAGCTCTACAAGCAGCTGTTCATGGTCGCGGGCTTCGACCGCTACTTCCAGATCGTCAAGTGCTTCCGCGACGAGGACCTGCGGCTGGACCGCCAGCCCGAGTTCACCCAGGTGGATCTGGAGATGAGCTTCGTCAGCCAGGACGACGTGTTCGCCGTGGTCGAGAAGCTCGTCTCCCGGCTGTGGAAGGAGATCCTCGGCGTCGACCTCCCCACCCCGTTCCGGCGGATGCCGTTCGACGAGTCGATGGAGAGGTACGGCAACGACAAGCCGGACCTCCGCTTCGGGCTGGAGCACGTCGTCCTCACCGACATCGTCACCGCCCACGGGGGGGAGGGGGGCGTGCCGATGCTCCTCGAGGCGGTGCAGCAGGGCGGTATCGTCAAGGCGATGGTCGTCCCGGCCGCGCACCCGCTCTCGCGCGCCGAGGCCGACAAGCTGGAGGAGTTCGCCAAGGGCGCCGGCGCCCGCGGCCTCGCCCGAGCCAAGGTGGGCGAGGGCGGCGAGTGGATCCAGTCCCCCCTGGCCAAGACCATCTCCCCGACGCTCCGGGCAGCGATCAACGAGGCCTGCCAGGCGAAGCCGGGTGACCTGATCGTCTTCCAGTTCGGGCGGGCCTCGCTGGTCCACACCGTGATGGCCAACCTCCGGGTGCACATCGCCAAGAAGCTGGGCCTCATCCCCGAGGTGGGCTCCGGCGGCCGGTGGGAGTTCCTCTGGGTCGTGGACCCGCCGCTCTTCGAGTACGACGAGGAGAAGCGGACCTGGGCTGCCGCGCACCACGCCTTCACCCGGCCCCACGACGAGGACGTGCAGTACCTCCGCACCGACCCGGGACGGGTGAAGTGCTGGCGCTACGACGTGGTTCTCAACGGCTTCGAGATCGGCGGCGGCAGCATCCGCCTCCACGACCCACGGGTGCAGGCCGAGGTCTTCGCCGCGCTGGGGATCGGCGAGGAGGAGGCACGGAACAAGTTCGGCTTCCTGCTGGACGCGCTCCGCTACGGGGCGCCGCCGCACGGGGGAATCGCCCTGGGCATGGACCGGCTGGTGATGCTCCTCACCGGCGCCGAGTCCCTCCGCGACGTCATCCCCTTTCCGAAGACCAAGACCGGGACCGACAGCATGACCGGCGCCCCGGGCGAGGTGGACGAGCTGCAGCTGCGCGAGGTGCACATCCGGGTGGTGCCCCCGCCGAAGTCCTGACCGCCCGGCCGGGGGCGCTAGCCGCTCGCGTCGACCAGGTCGGCCGCCCGGGTGTTCGGCTTTGCCACCAGCTCCCGGACCAGCGCCCGCATCCGGGCCAGCTCGAAGGGCTTGGTGAGGAACGCGGCGCCGAGCGCCGCCGCCCGCGGCACGTCCCCCGGCTCGAGGAACGCGCCCATGAGGATGACGCCCAGGCCGGGCTCCCGGCGCTGGATCTCCTCCACCGCCTCCAGCCCGCTCCGGACCGGCATCGACAGGTCGCTCAGCACCACCGTGCGCCCGTTCCGCCCGGGAGGAAGCGCTGCGTGGGCCACCACCAGCTGCTCACCGTCGGGAACCTCGAGCACCCGGTGCCCGTCCTTGCGGAGCACCGAGGCGAGCAGAAAGCGGAGCGCGCCGTCGTCCTCGGCCAGCAGCACCCAGCGCTCGTCGTTCCCGCCATGCACGGAGGAGTCCCATGCTACCGCGGTGCGCCGGGACCCGAAGAAAGGCGGCCTGCGCTCGCGGTGAGGCCGGAGCAACAGGCCTGGGCTGGAGCGGGAAGCTGGCGCGAAGCGTCAATCGCACTTTCCTGGGAGCGCCTGTCCGGCGGCGTGCCACAGTGGCCCACAGAGCGCGATGCGCACCTTTCTGGTGGTGAATCCCGAGAGCGCGGGCGGGGCGACCGGTCGTCGCTGGCCGGAGATCCATGCCGAGGTGCTGCGCGCGCTCGGAGGCAGCGCCGAGCACGCCTTCACCGAGCGCCCGATGCATGCCGCCGCGCTCACCGCCGAGGCGCTCCGCCAGGGCTTCCGTCGCATCGTCGCGGTGGGTGGCGACGGAACCCTCAACGAGGTGGTGAACGGCTTCTTCCAGACCGGCAGCGGCGTCCCACCCGATGCGTGCCTGGCGCTCGTCCCCCGCGGCACCGGCGGCGACTTCCGGCGGACCTTCGGCCTGAACGGTTCCCTGCGCGAGACCTGCGCGCGCCTCCGGGGCGAGGTCCGCCCGCTGGACGTGGGCCGGGTCCGCTTCACCGGGCCGGACGGGAACCCGGGCGAGCGCTACTTCGTCAACGTCGCCAGCTTCGGGGTCAGCGGGCAGGTGGATCGCGCGGTCAACTCGGGCAGCAAGCTCCTCGGCGGGAAGGTCGGCTTCTTCGTGGCCAGCGTGCGCACCCTCATCGGCTGGCGAGACCAGGCGGTGCGCATCCGCGTGGACGGCGGGCCCGAGGAGGCGCTTCTGATCACCACCCTGGCCATCGCCAACGGCCAGTACTTCGGCGGCGGGATGCGGGTGGCACCGGAGGCCGACCCGTCCGATGGCCAGTTCGATGTCACCGTGTGGAGCGGCTACCACCTGAAGGACTTCGCGCTGAAGTCGGCCTCGGTCTACGACGGCAGCCACGTGCGGTGGGCGGGCACCCGGACCTTCCGCTGCACGCGGCTCGAGGCCACCAGCGAGGAGGAGGTGCTGCTCGACGTCGACGGCGAGCAGCCCGGCCGGCTCCCCGCGACCTTCGAGCTGGTCGCCGGCGCGCTCCGCCTCCAGGTCTAGAGAGCCGAACAGGCGAAGCTCAGCTCAACCAGAAGTAGGCAGTGCCGACCAGGGCCCGGCGGTCCACCACCTTCGCCCGGGTGGCGAGCTCTCCGAGGGTGCGGTCCTTGAGCCCGTAGCGGGTCTCCTCCTCGTTGCGCAGCGCAGCCAGGCGGCGGCGATGGTCGCGCTCGGCCCGCTCGATGGCGGCGCGCGCCCGCGCGCGCTCGGTCCCGTCCTCCAGTCCGCCGAGCCGCGCGCGCGCCTCCTCCCAGCTCGCCCGCGTCCGGGCCAGCGCCTCGCGGGCCTCGAGCAGGCAGTCCTCGGCGTAGCGGTCGGCCTGCTCGCGGAGCCGGTCCAGCGCGAGCTGGCTCCGCCGCTCGGTGGCCCGGAGCAGGCTCTCCCGTGCCGCCGACAGCGCCTGCTCCTGGGCGTGGGCGACTGAGATCGGCGCGGGCGGGCGGAGCTGCCCCTCGCGCGCCGGCACCCGGGCGAGCAGGGCTCCGTCCTCGGGCGGCAGGGTGCGGAAGCCGTCGCGGTCCCGAAGGAGCACCAGGTGGAGCAGCCGCTCCTCGGGGACCAGACCGGTGGCCTCGAACCGATAGACGAACCACCAGCCCTCTCCGCCGGCAAGGCGGGCCAGGCGCGAGGGCAGGGCGGAGGCGTCCAGCTGGAGCCAGTGCACCCCGTCGGCCGGGCTCGAGCGCACCGCGCCGGCGGCCTCGCTCACCCGGGCGCCGGGCGCGTCCTTCCCCAGCACCTGGCGGGCGAAGGTGCGTACGTTCCGGCGACGGCGCTCCACCGCCGCCTCGGCCTCCTCGCCGGCCAGCCGCAGCCGCCGCCGGACCTCGCCGTCGAACCGCTCGAGCAGGAGCGACCGGGTCTGGGTCATCCGGGCGTCGATGCGGTGCTCGAGGTCCTCGCGGAGCGCGTCGAAGGCGCGGGCGATCTCCTCGGTCGACCGACACGACTGGTAGATGTCGAGGACGCGCTTCTCGAAGTCGATGCCGGTCTCCAGCGCGCCGAGGATCTCGTCCGAGGCGCCGAACACGCCGTCGAAGAGGTGAAGCTTCCGCTCCAGCAGCTCGTAGAGGCGCGCATCCGCGGCGTTCTGCCGGTTGAGGAAATTCAGCACCAGCACGTCGCGCTGCTGGCCGTAGCGGTGGCAGCGGCCGATGCGCTGCTCGATGCGCTGGGGGTTCCAGGGCAGGTCGTAGTTGACGACCAGGTTGCAGAACTGGAGGTTCAGCCCCTCGGCCCCGGCCTCGGTGGAGAGGAGGATCTGCGTACGGTCGCGGAACTCGTCGACCAGCGCCTGACGCTCCTCGGGCGTGCCCGCGTCGCCGGAGAGGAGCGAGATGCGCCCCGCCCAGCCATGGGCGGCGAGCAGCTCGGCGAGGTAGCCCTGCGTGCGGCGCGACTCGGTGAAGACCACCGCCTTCTCCGGCCACTGGTGCGCGCGGGCGACGGTGAAGACCCGGTCCAGCGCCCGCTTCAGGGCCTCGCCCTTGGCGTTCACCCGGATCGACTCGGCCCGGTCGGCGTAGCGCTCCAGCTCGAAGGCCTCCGCCTCCAGCGTGGCCAGCGAGGGCAGGGCGGGATGATCCGGCTCGTCGGACCAGGCCTCCGCCTCCTCGGTCCAGCCGCTGGACTCGTCCGCCTCGGACGACCCAAGGCGCCCGTGCACCGCGATCCGCCCCAGGGCAGCGACGCCGAGCTTCGCCGCGTCGATGCGCCGGCGCAGGCTCTCCGCCAGCTTTCGCAGCGTGGGCGCGATGGCGAAGGTCGAGGAGGCGAGGAGCTTCCGGTAGACCAGGGTGAGCAGCGTCCGCTTCCCGGGCTCGATGGCCGCCGCCTCGCTGCGCCGGAGGTACTCCGACACCTCGTCGTAGAGAGACTGCTCCTCCTCGGACGGCGCGAAGTCCTCCACCATGCTCCGGCGGGCGGTGAAGCGCACGTACTCGCGGACCTGACGGCGCAGGGTCCGGTGCACCACCGGGGCGAGCCGATCGCGGAGCTCCTGGGCCGGCCCGTCGGGGATGGCGCCCACCTCGGGGTCGACGGTGTAGCGGCTCTTGAAGGCATGCTCGGGTCCGAGGATCTGCTCGTCGAGGAACGAGAGCAGCCCGAACAGCTCCATCAGCTCGTTCTGGAGCGGGGTGGCGGTGAGGAGCAGCTTGGGACGGTCCCGCAGGGCGTCCCGGAGGGCGCGGGCAATCTTGTTCCCTGCGCGGTGCGCGTTCCGGAGCCGGTGGGCCTCGTCGATGACCACCAGGTCCCAGGGGAGCTGCCGGACCAGCTCCGCACGTCCGGCGGCGAAGGGGTGGCTGGAGATGACCGGCACCGGCTGGTCGAACGGGTTGTTATCCGGGCGGACGTTGCGGCCGTCCACCACCACTGCCGGCAGCTCGAACTTCTCGTGGAGCTCGGCCTGCCACTGGGCCCGCAGGGTCGCCGGGGTGAGGACGAGGACCCGCCCCTTTCCTTCGGCCACCAGCTGCGCGAGCACGATGCCGGCCTCGATGGTCTTTCCGAGGCCGACCTCGTCGGCGAGCATGCAGCCGCCGCGGGGGAGCGACTCGAGCGCGAACGCCGCGGCCTCCACCTGGTGGGGATTGAGATCGACCCGCGCCTCGGAGAGCGCCGAGGCCAGCCGATCGGTGGCCCGGCCTCCCCGGAGCGCCAGCTCCTCCGCCAGCAGCCGCTGATGAAACCGCGTGAGCGGGAAATCCCCTGCGACCTTCTCCCGGACCGGCTGCGCCACGCCACCCCTCATGCATGCACCTCCCCGGGCACGGGAAGGTTTCTGTCCCTCGAGTCTAGCGCCGGTGGTGATCTCTGGCGCACACCCCGGTGCGTCAGCTGCCGCCCGGGCGACCGGCGGAAGGAGGCTGACGAGGGGCCGCGACGCGTGCAAACGTGGTGTCCCATGTCGGTCCGTCGCCGGGGGGCGCTGGTCTTGCTCGTGGTGGGGTGCGCCACGGCGCCGGCGAGGCCGCCGTCCACCGACTTCTCCGCGGTCGAGCGAGCCCGAATCGCCGAGCTGGAGCTCGCCCGGGACACCCGCGGCGAGGTGCTCACCTCACGCGCCCGACTCCACGCCGACCCCACGGTTCGGGCCCGGGCGCTGCTGGCACTCGCGCGGGTGCAAGATCTTCAGACGGCGCCCACCGTCGCCGCGGCGCTGGGGGACCCGGTGCCCGCGGTCCGGGGCAGCGCGGCCTTCGCTGCCGGCGAGCTCGCGCTGGCCTGGGAGCCGGTCCCTGACGAGACGCGCGCGTTGCTCGCCGGGGTGCTGCTCGACGCCGAGGCGCGGGAGCCCGACCCGGCCACCCGGTTGCTGGAGATCGACGCCCTGGGCAGGGTGAGGACCCCCGCCGCGCTGGAGCGGCTGGCGCAGCGACTCGCGGTCCCCACCGGGCAGCCAGCGGACGGGAGCGATCCCCGCTCGGAGGTGGCGGTCCACGCCGCCACCGCCCTGGGCGTTGCCGCCCGCGCGAAGGCGTCCGTCCCCGAGTCCGCCCGCCCCGGGCTCGAGCGGCTGGCGCGGGCGCTCCTGGCCGTGCACCGGTGGAGCGGTGTCTACGCCCTCGCGCAGCTCCGGACTGCGGCAAGCCGGCCGGTGCTCCTGCGTGCCCTGCACGACGAGGCTCCCGAGGTCCGCGCCATCGCGGCAAAGGGTCTGGCCGACGTTCCGCTCTCGGAGGACGTCCCCGCTCTGCAGGCGCTCCTGCGCGACGAGGATGGCCGGGTGGCGGCGGAGGCTGTGCGGGGGCTGGTGGTGCTCGCCGGTCGCTGTCGTCCCGGGCCCTGCGCCGCCTCCGATGCGCTCGGCGCGCTCGAGTCCCGGGTGCCGGCGCTCGGTCCGGGGACGCTCGGGCAGATCGTCCCGCCCCTGCTGGCCCTGGGACAGGCGCCGGTCCCCGAGTCGGGACGGCGAACCATCGCCCGGCTCCGCTCCGCGCTGCGCGCCCTGGCGGACACCGCGCCGGAGCCCATCCGCTCCACGGTGGGGTGGCTCGACTGCCGGCTCGCGGCGGCCGAGGATCGGCAGCGCGGCTGGCTCGACGAGACGCTGCGCTGTGGGCATGGGCGGGTGCCCGAGGTGCGGAGGCTGCGGCTCGGGCTGGAGGCCGCCGCAGGGAGCCCGCGTCTCTCCGAGGCCCTCGTCTTTCAGAAGCTCTTCCCGCTCCTCCGTCACCCCTCGCCGTCGGTCCGCGCCGCCGCAGCGGCGATCCCCGCCGCTTCCAGGTCCCCCGAGCTATCGCCGGCGCTCCGTTCGCTCCTCGCGGATCCAGACCCCATCGTCCGGGCCGCGGCCGCCGAGGCCCTCGCGGCCCTGGGAGATCGGACCGCCGGCCCGGACGTCGTGGAGCTGGCGCGGAAGGCCTCGGTGGACGTGGTGACGAGCTACGCCGACGCGCTGGTGAAGCTCAAGCCCGCCGGGAGCGCGGAGGTCCTCCGCCAGTGGCTCACCTCGCCGCAGGCCCACGTCCGACACGAGGCAGCGCGGGCGCTCAGCGCGCTGGAGGGCACGCCGGTCCGGGCTCCGGCCCTTCCGGCGAAGGCCGAGGCTCCGTCGGCGGCCCCCGTTCCGCCGGGCACGCTGTGGAGAATCGAGACCGCGAACGGGCCGGTGGTCATCGCCCCGGACCTCGATGCCGCCCCGGCCACGGTGGCCCAGCTCAGCCGCCTGGCCCGGGAGGGCTTCTTCCGCGGACTGACCTTCCACCGCGCGGTGCCCGACTTCGTGGTCCAGGGCGGCGACCCGCGCGGGGACGGCGAGGGTGGGCCCGGCTTCACCTTGCCCTGCGAGGTCTCTCCTCGCAGCTATCTCCGCGGCACCATGGGGATGGCCCTGGCCGGGAAGGACACCGGCGGGAGCCAGTTCTTCGTGGCCCTCTCTCCACAGCCCCACCTGGATGGCCGTTACACCATCATTGGAACCGTGGTCTCGGGGATGGAATCGCTGGACGGGATGGTCGAGGGCGATCCCCTGGCGGACTGGATTGTCTTCACCCGCTGAGCGGCGTAAAAGCACAACCCCTCGAAACGGCGGGAGATTCGGTCGGTATGACCAGCGCGAACTCGGGTCCGGTGCCCGTGGTGGTGATGGGGCTCGGGGCCATCGGGCGGGAGATCGCGCGCGCCTCCTTGCAGTCGGAGGAGGTGACTCTTGTCGCCGCCGTGGACACGCATCGCAGCATCGTGGGCAAGCGACTGGACGAGCTCGGGGTCCCGTCCCCGATCAAGGTCGCGCCGGAGCTCCGGCGCGGGGCGGGCCGTGGGCGCCGGCCGGTGGTACTGCATGCGACCGGCTCGTCGCTGCCCGCCGTCGCCGAGCAGCTGCTCGCCGCGGTGAGGGAGGGCCACCCGGTGGTCTCCACCTGCGAGGAGCTCGCGTTCCCCTGGGTGCGGCATCCGGAGCTCGCAGAGCGGCTGGAGCGCGCCGCCCAGCGGGCGGGCGTCTCGGTGCTCGGCACGGGGGTGAATCCGGGCTTCGTCCTCGACCGGCTCGCGGCCACGCTCGGTCAGACGCTCGGGCCGGTGCGCCACGTGCTCGCCCGGCGGGTGGTGGATGCGCGCGGACGGCGCGAGGCGCTGCAGCGGAAGATCGGCGCCGGACTGACCGAGGACGAGTTCGACGCGCTGGCGGCCGAGGGCGCGGTGGGCCACGTGGGCCTGCTCGAGTCGGCGGCGCTCTGCGCGCTGGGCCTCGGGCTCGACATCGAGGAGTACGAGGAGGAGGTCGCCCCGGTCATCGCCCAAGAGGACATCCCCGGAGGCGCCTTCGTCGTGCCCCGGGGGCGGGTGGCCGGAGTGAATCAGACCGTCGTCGGCCTGGTGGACGGGCAGGAGAGGGTGCGGCTGGAGCTGATGCTCGCCCTGGGGGCGGAGCCCCCCGGGGACCAGATCGTCATTGAATCGAACACCCGGCTCCGTGTCGACATCCCCGGTGGCATCCCGGGGGACTCCGCCACCGCCCAGCTCGTGGTACACGCCGCCCCACGCGTCGCATCCGCCGAGTCGGGGCTCCTCACCGTGCTCGATCTTCCGGCGGGACGCTGATCCGCCAAGGGAGCTGCCATGCTGGACAAGAACGCCATCGGCCGCTCGTCTCCGCCGACCCTGAACGAGGTCGAGAAGGGGGCGATCCGCCGGTTCGCCGAGGCGCTCGGCGACTTCAACCCCATGTACTACGACGAAGAGTACGCCCGGGCCGCGGGGTATCCGACCATCGTCGCCCCGCCCACCTTCCCGGCCAGCTTTCACTCCGCGGCCGACCTGCGCGAGCTCCTCGGCGTGGGCATCAAGAGCCTGCTGCACGCCGAGCAGGCGTTCGAGTACGACCGACCCATCTTCGCCGGCGACCGGATCTACGTCTCCACCCGGGTGGCCGAGGTGCTCGAGCGCACCGGCCCGGCGGGGAAGATGGACGTCGCGGTCATCGAGGACGAGGGGCGTGACGAGGAAGGCAACCTCGTGTTCAAGGCCCGGCGCACGCTGGTGGTGCGCGCGAGCAAGGAGAGCTGAACCGCGATGGCTTCACGCAAGCTCTACTTCGAGGCGGTGCGGGTGGGGGAGGAGCTCCCCGCGCTCTCCAAGACCCCCGTGGACCGGGTGCAGCTGGCGCGGTACGCCGGAGCCTCGGGCGACTTCAACCCGGTGCACGTCGACGAGACGTACGCCAGGAGCCTGGGCATGCCGAGCGTCTACGCCCCCGGCATGTTGATCATGGGCTTCCTCGGGCAGCTGGTGTCCGACTGGGCCCGCGGTGCGCAGCTGCGCCGGTACTCGGTGAAGTTCTCGAAGATCGTCTGGCCAGGCGACACCGTGGTCTGCAAGGGCCGGGTGACCGAGCGCTGGGGCGACGAGGGCCGGTACTACGCCGAGCTGGACCTCTGGGCGGAGAACCAGAAGGGCGAGCTCGTGCTCCGGGGTGGGGCGCAGATCCAGCTCTTCCACTCGCTCGAGGACGAGAACCGCCAGCGCTCCGGGCAGCCGCCGCTGGTCATCCCGGCGCCCCGCGAGAGCATCCTCCCTCCGGCTCCTCCTGCGCCGCCCGCGCCGCGCAAGGAGCCCGCGGCGGCGCCGGCCTCCGGGGTCAAGAAGGCCACCCCCCGGGAGTCGCACGCCCTCCGGACGGCGCCCGAGGCGAAGAAGGCCGCCAAGAAGTAGGGCTGTCGCCCCCCCTGCAGGCCACCGCCGACGCGCGGCGTCATTTCGGATTGACTCGGGAATCAGCGGGACACATGCTTCCCCCACGTCCCGTTGATTCTGGAGTCGACCGATGGCAGCTGGACTGAACTGGTACAAGGCGGACACCCGGGAGCTCTCCTTCGTCCTGCTCGAGCAGTTCAAGCTCGGGGAGCTGCTGGGAAGGGCCCCCTACGAGGCCTGGGGCGAGGACGAGGCGAAGGCGGTGATCGATGCGGCGTACCGCTTCGCCCGCGAGGTGCTCGGGCCCCTCAACGCCGCCGGTGACCGGGAAGGTTGCCGCATCGAGGACGGTCAGGTCCGGACGCCGAAGGGCTTCCGCGAGGCCTGGAAGCAGCTCTACGAGAACGGCTTCAAGTCGCTGGGCGTCGCCGTGGACCACGGCGGGCAGGGCGCGCCGTCGGCGCTGGTGGTGCTGGTGGAGGAGCTGCTCTCCGGGGCCAACCCCGCCTTCAACATGTACCCCGGGCTGGCCTTCGGCGCGGCGGAGACCATCGTCGAGTGCGGCACGCCGGAACAGACCAAGCGCTACGCCGAGAGGATGCTCGACGGCACCTGGGGCGGGACGATGTGCCTCACCGAGCCGCATGCCGGCAGCGACGTGGGCTCGGCGAAGACCACCGCGAAGCGGCTCGGGAACGGCAAGTACGGCATCAAGGGGACCAAGGTCTTCATCTCCGGCGGAGACCACGACCTGACCGAGAACATCGTCCATCTGGTCCTGGCGCGGGTGGACGGCGCGCCCCCGGGCACCAAGGGGCTGTCGCTGTTCATCGTGCCGAAGAAGCGCATCGACGCCGCCGAAAAGGTGGGAGAGAGCAACGACGTCACCGTCGGCTCCATCGAGCACAAGATGGGCATCAACGGTTCGGCGACGGCGGTGCTCAACTTCGGCGAGAACGACCGCTGCGAGGGCGAGCTGGTCGGCACGGTGGAGAACCTGGGGATGTCCCAGATGTTCCGGATGATGAACGGGGCGCGCATCGCGGTGGGCATCCAGGGCCTGGCGACGGCGGCGGCCGCCTACCAGAACGCGGTGGACTACGCGCGCGACCGGAAGCAGGGGCCGCACTACACCCACTGGAAGGACCCCACGGTGCCACGGGTGCCAATCATCGAGCACCCGGACGTGCGCCGGATGCTGCTCGACCTCAAGTCACACACCGAGGGGATCCGCGCGCTGATCGTCAAGCTGGCGTGGCACGGGGACCAGGTGCGGGCGCTGGCGGGCAAGGACGACGAGAAGGCCAGCTACCACAAGGGCCAGGTGGACCTCCTGACCCCGCTGGTGAAGTCGTTCGCCTCGGACGAGGCGTTCCGGCTCGCGGGCGTGGCGATCCAGGTGTACGGCGGCGCCGGGTACCTCAAGGATTACCCGGTGGAGCAGTACGCGCGGGACGCGAAGATCTACAGCATCTACGAGGGCACCAATCACATCCAGGCGATGGACCTGGTGGGCCGGAAGATGGGTCAGGCGGGCGGGGCGAACTTCCAGGCGTTCCTGCAGGACGTGGCGGCCTTCGTCGAGGCGCACAAGGGCGACGCGACGCTGGGTAAGGCGGTGGAGCTGCTCGCCGCGGGGCAGGAGGCCCTGATGTCGAGCGCGATGACCCTGCTCGGCTGGAGCCAGTCCGGTGGGCTCGGGCTCATCGGCCTGTCGGCGAACCGCTTCCTGACCATGATGTCGCAGGAGGCGGTGGGCTGGATGCTGCTGGATGCGGCCGCGGTGGCGCAGAAGGCGCTCGCCGCCGGGAGCCTCTCCGAGCAAGAGAAGGCGTTCTACGCGGGGAAGATCCAGTCGGCCCTGTGGTTCGCCCGGAGCGTCCTGCCTCAGGTCGAGGCGGCGGCGCGCTCGCTGGCGACCGAGGACGCCTCGCCACTGGACATCCCCGACGCGGCGCTCGGCACGGTCTAGCGGGATCCTCGACGCTCGCGCCGGAGTCAGCGCCGAATCGCGTCCATCATCGATGCGATCCCGCGCTGGAGCAGCGACCAATCGAAGCCGATGACCAACGCCTGGTACCCCCGGGCGATCATCTCGGTGGCCTTAGTCGACGCTCGTGGCCGGGCCCCCGAGCACGACCGGACTTCGCAGGATGGCGGTCTCGAAGCGCTGGATCGCGTCCCGCACCGCTGGGTCAGCGCGTCCACGTGCTCGATGGTCCCGATGGCCAGAACGGCCTGATCGGCGCGGTCAAGGTGCTCGCGCATCGAGAGGTTCCAGCGCGGTGGGGCGTAGAAGGGTCCCCAGAGCCCGTCGCCAATCGGGGGATAGCGCACGGCCCGGACCGCTGCCTCGGCGTCCGAACGCCGGGTCGTCATCGGGAAACAGATCCCCATCGCGCCGAAGTCCAGCGGCGCCTTCGCGTGCCACGCCGCACCCGCAGGGACCCGGACCAGCGGAACGAGCGGGGTGCCGCTCGTCGCGGCGATCAACGCGTGTGCGGCTCCCAGGTCGATCGCGCCGTGCTCCATGTCGACGATGATCCAGTCGAGACCCGATTGGGCCATGGTCTGCACCGCCGGGATGGACGGGTGGTCACGATGGCGCCGAGCGTGACCCCGCCAGCCGCCCACCCGTCCCTCAGACGGTTGAGGCTACCGCGTGTCGCACTCGTCTCGCCCACGGCTCGAACCCTCCGTCCTCTGCGAGGAGTCCACGGCCTCCCACTGCACGACTACTTGTTCCCTGGCGCCTCGCGGACCCCGATGGCGAGCTGACCGAGGCCGGCGCCCTTGGCCAGTTCCATCACCTCGACCACCCGGCCGTGGGGGACGCCCTCGTCGGCCTGGATGACCACCAGCGTGTTGGGGTTCTTCTTGCGGGCCTCGTCGAGCGCCTTCTTCAGCTCGTCGGTGCTGACCACGTTGCCCGAGAGAACGATCCGGCCATCCTGCAGCACCGCCACCGAGAGGTCGGTCGAGGCGGGCATCACGTCCGCCGCGCTCCCCTTGGGGAGGTTCACCTTGAGCCCCGCCTTCGCCGCGCCCGCCCCCTGGTTCACGATGACCGAGCTGGTCACCATGAAGATGATGAGCAGCACCAGGAAGATGTCGGTGAGCGGGGTGATGTTGATCTCCGAGAAGACGGCCTCCTCGGATTCGTCCTCCGCCGTGCCCGGAACGCGACCGATCGCCATCCGCCTCAGCCCCTAGTTCGCGCCGGCCGTGGTGACGGCGGGCAGTGGGGTGGGGGCCAGCGACGGCTGCGCCGGCTCGGGATGCGCCGGCCCGCTGGGCCGCTCGCGGAGCAGCTCCATGAACTCCTCGATCTGGAGCCGCATCTCCACGTTCAGCCGGGAGATGCGCGACTGGAAGTAGTTGAAGAGGATGACCGCCTCGACTGCCACCAGGATGCCGGCCGCCGTCGCCACCAGCGCCTCGGAGATGCCGGTCATCACCGCCGCCGTGCCGCCCGTCCCGCCGGCCTCCACGTCCAGGCCCAGCTCCCGGAAGCTCCGCATGATGCCGGCCACCGTGCCGAAGAGGCCCACGAACGGGGTGGTCGCCCCGATGGTGCCGAGGATCCAGAGGTTCTTCTTCATCCGCAGGCCCAGCTGTGCCCGCTCGCGCTCGACCGCCGCCTCCACCCCGGGCGTCACCGTCCGGCTGCGCTCGAGCCGCTCGAAGCCCATCCGGTAGACGTCCGCCAGGAGCGTGTCCGAGCGCTCCACGGTGCTCTTCGCCGCCGAGAGGTCCCCGCGGAGGAGGTGCCGGCCCACGGCATCGGTGAGGGCCCGGGAGTTCGCGGAGATGTTCCACAGCGCAATCCACCGCTCCACGGCCACCCCGATGGCGAGCACCGACGCGGCGAGGATGATCGCCAGCGTCGCGCCACCCAGGCGCAGGTAGTGGGACAACTCTTCGAAGGTCATTCCGCCCTCAAATCCTTGAGCTTTACCGACGTTACGTGGTTTTCGCTGCCCATGAACAGGCGTGGCCTGCCGTTGTTCCTACTCTTGCTCGCCGGCTGTCCTCCGCGGGTGGACCTCCGCAGCGCCCCTCCCCCGGACGCCACGGCGTTGCTCGCCGAGGTGGACGCCGTCGATGCCCAGGTCGGCCGGCTGCAGAGCCAGGCCAAGGCCCGTGTAGACGCCCGCTCGAAGAAGGGCAACGTCCAGCTCTTCGTGGCCGCCGCGGTGCCGGCGTCCGTGCACCTCGAGGTGCTCGATTTCTTCGGCAAGCCATCCGGAATCCTCATCTCGGATGGTCAGCGCTTCGTGATGTTCGCCTCCGATGCCGGCGTCTGGCAGCGCGGCGCGGCCACCGCCGAGAACGTCTCGCGGGTGCTCCCCATCTCGCTCCCGCCCGAGCAGCTGGTCTCGATGCTCCTCGGCCGGGCCCCCCGTCTGCTGGACCCAGCGCCAGCGCTCGCGGTCGATGCCGAGGAGAACCTCTTCCGCGTCATCCTCCACGCCGGCGGCCGAACCCAGGAGCTCTGGGTGGACCCGGCGCGAAGGCGCGTGGTGCGCAGCCGGGTCGACGGGCCGGGCGGCTACATGCTGACCTTCGAGGCGTTCGAGGACGTCCGCGGCACGCCCTTCCCTCGCTCGATCACCTTCGCCGGCCAGGGCTCGGTGGCGCTGCAGTACACCGACACCCGGCTGGGCGAGCAGCCGGACGCATCCCTCTTCACTCCCGAGCCTCCCCCCGGCGTGCCGGTGGAGCAGGTTGGCTCTCTCCCATGACAGCCCACCAGGCAGGCTGCCAAACTCTGCCCCGGCGGTAGATCCATGGGCTCACCCCTCGCGTTCCAGGGTCCATGAGCGGAGCACCGGCGGAGGCCGCATCGACACGCCCGACGACACGACCCCCGACGAGGTCCTGATGCGGCGGTTCCAGCGGGGTGACGCCCGGGCTTTCCCGGAGCTGGTGCGGCGGCACCGGGGGGCGGTGTTCGCCTTCGTCCTGCGGTGGACGCAGGACCGGGCGCGAGCGGAGGACATCCTCCAGGAGACGTGGCTGAAGGTGGTCCGTGCGTCGAGCGACTGGAGTCCGCGTGCGCGGTTCACCACCTGGCTGTACACCATTGCAAGGAATGCCTGCGTGGATGGAGCACGACGAGAGCGAGCGCGCGCCGCCGAGCCGCTGGAGGCCGACCGGCTGTCGACCGAGGCGCACGATCCGGAGCGCGCCGCCGGATCGTCCGAGCTCCGCCCGGTGCTCGAGGCCGCCATCTCCGGTCTCCCCGACGCCCAGCGTGAGGTGTTCCTCCTCCGCGAGATGGCCGGCATTCCCTTCCACGAGATCGCCCGCATGACCGGCGCCCCCGAGCCGACGGTGAAGAGCCGGATGCGCTACGCGCTCGAGGCGTTGCGGACGCGTCTGACCGAGGCGGGCATCGATGCGCCTGCCGGAGGTCGGGTGGCATGACGCCCCCCGTGTCCACCCATCCCCACGACGACCGGCTGCTCGAGCTGGCGTACGGCGAGGTCCCGGCGTCGGAGGCCCGCAGGCTTCGCCAGCACGTCGACGGCTGTCCCCGCTGCCGCAGCGTGCTCGACGGCATCGCCGAGGTCCGGAGCGCGCTTCGCTCCGTTCCGGCCGAGCGGCCTCCCATTCGCGGGCTGGACTCGCTCCTGGCCTACGGGGAACAGGCCGCGGCCCGAGCCCGGTCGCGGCGCGGTGGTCTGCGCATCCTGGGCATTCTCTCGGCGGCCGCGGCGCTCGCCGTGGTGTGGCTCGTGCTTCCCGCGCCGCAGAAGCAGGCGAAGAGCGTCGCGCAGGTGCCGGCAGCCCCGGCCTCGGACACCCTGGCCCGGGCGGACGTGCCCCGAGCACCGGCCCAGGGGAGCAGCGCTCGGGACGAGGCGGATCGCGAGAGGGCGATGAAGGCTCCGGCCTCGCCGCCCGCCGCGGCGGTGGTGGGGAAGGGCGGGCGAGCCGTGCTCGAGGAGTCGCGCGCATCCGCGCCCCGGGTCGGGGAACCCGAGGCGAAGCAGAAGGAGCTGGCGAAGCTCGACGCCCCGGCCGATCGAAGGCCCTCGGCCCTGCCGCCCGAGCAAGTCCGCGCCGACGACATTGCGGCGGATCGGTCCGTTGCTCGGTTGAACGTCTCCGGACAGCTCGGCGGGGCGAGCATCTCCGCTCCGCGGACGGCCGGGGGCGCGGGGGCGTCGAGCGTCGCGGGGGCAGGCACCGTCGCCGGTGCAGAGGCCTTCGCCGCGAAGAAGAGCGCCACCGTGGGCCAGGCGCCGGCCGCCGAAGCCAGGAGCGCGGAAGCCATGCGGACGGAGGACCCGGCGAAGGTCGCTGCTGCGCCGCTGAACGAGGCCCTCGCGAAATCCGAGCGCGGCCGAGCCTCCGCAGATGCCGAGCCTGCCTCGCCCGCCGGGTCGCTCCACCAGGCGGCGTCCGCTCCCTCCGGCACCAAGGACGGGGCTCCGGCGCCCGTCGCGCTGGCCCCGAAGGTGGTCCCCGTGCAGCCCATGCGCGTGGGGATGGGCTCACCCGAGAAGCGGGCGCGGCTCGCCGAGATCCGCCGCCAGCTGGAGACCACGAAGGGCGACGAGCGCAAGGCTCTCCTGCTGGAGCGGTGCGAGATCGATGCGTCGCTGCAGCGCGGGCCGGACGCCGTCCTCCACTGCTCCATCGTCGGCCGCGAGTTCCCCGGCACCCCCGAGGCGAAGCGGGCGGCGGAGATCGCCCGGGGCTTCTCGGTCCAGCTGCCGGCCGAGGTGCCGGAGCGCTGAGCGCCGGGGGAGGCGGCCAGCGTCAGTCCCACGGCATACTCCGTCGACTGGAGCCTCCGTCCGTGCCCGTGAAGAAGGTCAAGAGCCTCGTCCCGCCCGCGCCCTCGACGCTGCAGGGAGACCTCTTCGGTCAGCCCGAGTCGCGGGTCGAGCGGGCGCCCTCGGTCCCCGCCGCCCGGCCGCCGGCCCCAGAGCCTCCGGGCGAGTTCGAGCCTCCTGCCGACCTGGTGCCGGCGCCGCTCGAGCCAGAGCCCCGGGCCGAGCTCGCCGTGAGCCGCGAGACCGTCCGGGTCGACCTCGCACCCTCCCGCCCGCGCGAGCGGGGTGCCTCCGTTCGCTGGACCTCGACCACCGAGGTGGTGCGCATCGAGACCCCCGCGTCCACGCCGGCCGTCCGGCCCCCCGAGCGGGTGGTGCTCACCGTCACCCAGCTCACCCAGGCGGTGAAGGGGGTGCTGGCCGAGGGGTTCCGCCGGGTGCTGGTCCGCGGCGAGGTCAGCAACTTCCGCGGGCTCCACGCCAGCGGCCACCTCTTCTTCAAGCTGAAGGACGCCGGCGCCTCCATCGACGTGAAGATCTGGGCCAGCGTCGTTCAGCGCCTCCGGTTCCGGCTGGAGGAGGGGATGGAGGTCATCGCCGAGGGCAACCTCGACGTCTACGAGAAGGCCGGGCAGTACAACCTCATCGTCCAGCGCATCGAGCCCTCGGGCGCCGGCGCGCTGGCCATCGCCTTCGCCCAGCTCCGCGACCGGCTGACCGCCGAGGGCCTGATGGGCGAGAAGCGGCTCCGCCCGCCGCGGCCGCTGCCCTTCCTGCCCTGGCGCATCGGCGTCGTCACCAGCCGCTCGGGGGCGGCGCTGCACGACTTCCTCCGGGTGCTCCACCGGCGGAACCCACGTCTCTCCGTCCTCCTCTGCCACGCCCGGGTGCAGGGCCCCGGCGCGGCGGACGAGGTGGTGCGCGCGCTCCAGCGGCTCGCCCGGTCGGACGTGGACGTGATCGTCGTCACCCGCGGCGGCGGCAGCGCCGAGGACCTCTGGACCTTCAACGAGGAGGCCGTTGCCCGGGCCATCGCCGCGAGCCCGGTGCCGGTGGTCTCGGCCGTGGGGCACGAGGTCGATTTCACCATCGCCGACTTCGTGGCCGACGCGCGCGCCCCCACCCCCAGCGCCGCCGCCGAGCTGCTCGCGCCCGAGCTCGAGGCGCTGCTGGACGATCTCCGCACCGCGCGCACCCGCCTCCGCCAGGCGGCCGGGGGGGCCGTGTCCCGCGCCCGCGAGCGCCTCCGGCAGCACGAGCGGCGACTGCGCGACCCGCGGCAAGACGTCACCCGGCACCGCCACGCCCTCATCGAGCAGGAGCGGGCGCTCGGGCGGCTGTGGACCGAGCGGCTCCGGGGCGAGCGCGCCCAGCTGATGGAGCTCCGTCGCCGGCTGGAACGGTTCCGGCCCGAGGCGTTGCTCGGCGAGCGCCGCGCCCAACTGGACCGGTTGCGCTGGAGGCTGGCCGAGGTCCAGCGGGCCCGGCTCGCGCTCGAGGCGGCGGGGCTGGTCTCGCAGCGGCAGCGGCTCGAGCGGAGGGCGCCCGACGTCGATCTGGCCCGGGCCCGGACGCGGCTCGCCGGCCTGACCTCGCGGCTCCGGCAGCACGGGGAGCGGCGGCTCGGGGCGGCCAGGGCGCCGGTGGCCGAGGCGCGGGCGCGGCTCGAGCGCGCCGTGCGGGCCCGCCTGGTCGAGGCGAAGCGCGCGGCCGAGATGTGCGCCGGCCGCCTCGACGGGCTGAGCCCGCTCCGGGTGATGGCCCGGGGCTACGCCGTGGTGTACCGGACGGGCGACGGGCACCTGGTGCGCCGGGCTGGCGAGCTGCAGCGCGGGGCCACGCTGACGCTCCGCTGGGCGCCGCCCGGCTGCACCTCGCTCTCCAGCTGCGACGAGGCCGAGGCCACCGTCACGCGGGTCAAGCCCGGCGGTGACGGGGGCGGACGGACAGAGGACTGACGGCGGTTGCGCCTCGCCCGGCCCGGCGGTAGAGCCAGGTTCCCGTGGCCACCCGAGAAGAGCCGTCCAGCGAGCGCTACAGCGACGTCGTAGACCGCCTCGAGGAGGTGGTGAAGAAGCTCGAGGACGGGCAGCTCAGCCTCGAGGACTCACTCGAGGAGTTCGAGAAGGGCATCGAGCTGGTGAAGCGCGGAGAGGCCCTCCTCCAGCAGGCGGAGCGCCGCGTACAGGAGCTTCTGGAGCACAAGGGCGGGGACCGGACCGTCCCTCTCGAGCCCACCCGGGGCGCGCCGTCGAAGCCCGCCCCGGCGGCCAGCGACGATGACGACATCCCGTTCTGACGGTGGGGGCGGACGGCGACGTCACCAAGCCGATCGATTTCGACCCGGCTCCTCGGACGGATGCGTGAGCTGGTCGAGCGGTGCCCCGGAGGGAGCCTGCGATGAGTGATTTCCAGCTCGAGCCATGGATCCAGGCCCAGGGCGCCCGCGTCGAGGCGCTGCTCGCCGATCGCCTGCGGCGGCTCGAGGCTGCCCCGCGGCGCCTGGTGGAGGCGATGGGGTACTCACTCCTCGCCGGCGGAAAGCGGCTCCGGCCGCTGCTGTGTCTCGCCTTCGCCGAGGCGGTCAAGGGCGGGACGCCGGGCACCGCGGCCGAGGACGCCGCCTGCGCGCTGGAGTACATCCACACCTACAGCCTGGTGCACGACGACCTGCCGGCGATGGACAACGACGATCTCCGCCGCGGCCGCCCCACCAGTCACAAAGTGCACGGCGAGGCGATGGCCATCCTCGCCGGCGACGCGCTGCTCACCGAGGCCTTCGCCTTGCTCGCCACCGGGCCCGAACCCCAGCGGGCCGCGCTGGTGGCGCGACTCGCGCAGGCCGCGGGCGCGGTGGGCATGGTGGGCGGCCAGGTGCTGGACATCGCCGAGGACCGCCCGGCCGAGGAGGCGTACCTCACCCGCCTGCACCGGGCGAAGACCGGGGCGCTGCTCCGCGCGGCCTGCACGCTGGGCGTGGTGGCCGAGGGAGGGACCCACCTCCAGATCTCCGCGGCGGAGCGCTACGGGGACGCGGTGGGCCTCGCATTCCAGATCGCCGACGACGTGCTCGACGTGACCTCCTCGGCGGAGGCGATGGGCAAGCCCACCGGCGCGGATGCGGCCGCCGGCCGGCACACCTACCCGGCGGTGCTGGGGCTCGAGGCCTCGCGCGCCCGCGGCCGGGCCCTGGTGGCCGAGGCGTTCCGGGCGGTGAGGGCGCTCGAGCCCTCGCCGGGGCCGCTGGGCGCGCTCGCCCGCTACGCCGTGGAGCGGAGCACGTGACGCTGCTCGGGCGCGTCCTGTCGCCCAGGGACGTGCGCGCGCTGCCCGAGAGCGAGCTCCCGAGGCTCTGCGCCGAGCTGCGCGAGGCCATCATCTCCATCTGCGGCCAGGTGGGGGGCCACCTCGGTGCCTCGCTCGGGGCGGTGGAGCTGATCGTCGCGCTCCATCGCGTGTTCCACGCGCCGGAGGACGACCTGGTCTTCGACGTCGGGCACCAGGCCTACGCCCACAAGCTCCTCACCGGCCGGGGCCCGCGGATGCACACGCTCCGGCAGGAGGGCGGCGTCGCCCCGTTCCTCGACCCGCGCGAGAGCCCGTTCGACGCCTTCCCCGCCGGGCACGCCTGCACCGCGGTCAGCGCCGCGCTCGGAATGGCGCAGGCCCGGGTGCGCACCGGGGCGCCGGGGCGGGCGGTGGCCGTCCTCGGCGACGGGGCGCTCACCGGCGGGCTCACCTTCGAGGGCCTGAACGACGCCGGGGCCTGCGGGCTTCCGCTGGTCGTGGTGCTGAACGACAACGGGATGTCCATCTCGGCCAACGTGGGCGCGGTGCCCCGGATGCTCGCCGGTCCCGGCGCGCGCGCCTTCTTCGAGGCGCTGGGCTTCACCCATCTCGGACCGGTGGACGGGCACGCGCTGGGCGAGCTCGTCCCGGCGCTGACCGAGGCGCGCCGGAGCCGCCGGCCGGTGCTGGTGCACGTGCGGACCGAGAAGGGACGGGGGCTCGCCGAGGCCGAGGCGGACGTCGCGACCCGTGGGCACGCGATGGGGCCGTACGAGCTGCGCGACGGCAAGCTGGTCCGCAGCCGCCACGGCCAGCCCACCTGGTCCGACGCGGTGGCGGCCTCGCTGGGCCGGGCGATGGAGCGCGACCCGCGGGTGGTGGTGGTGACGCCGGCGATGCTCGAGGGCTCCTCGCTGACCGGACTCGCGGCGCGCTTCGGTCCCCGGGTGCACGACGCCGGAATCGCCGAGCAGCACGCGGTGACGCTGGCCGCCGGCCTCGCCGCCGGTGGGCTCCGGCCGGTGGTCTGCATCTACAGCACCTTCCTGCAGCGTGCCCTCGACCAGGTCATCCACGACGTGGTGCTGCCCGGGCTGCCGGTCACCTTCGCCATCGACCGGGCGGGCCTGGTGGGCGCCGACGGCGCCACGCACCAGGGGACGTACGATCTCGCGTTCCTGCGGCCGCTGCCCGGGCTCCAGCTGTACGCGCTGACCTTCGGTGAGGACGTGGACCCGGTGCTGGACACGGCGCTCGCCGGACCCGGGCCCGCGGCGTTCCGCTTCCCGCGGGGGACCGTGCCCACCACGCCGGCCCAGCTGCGGCTGGAGCCCGGCCCGGTGCGAGGAGCGCGGTGGCTCCGCCGGTCCGAGGGTGCGGAGGCGGCCATTCTCTCCCTCGGACCACTGGGGCTCGCGGCGCTCGAGGCATCACAGGGGCTGGAGGTCCCGACTTCAGTGCTCGATGTCCGGGTGCTGGCTCCGCTCGACACCGCGGCGGTCCTGGAGGCCTGTGCCACCGGACACGTCGTCACGGTCGAGGAGGGGACGGTGCACGGCGGGCTCGGGAGCGCGGTGCTCGAGCTGCTCGCCGCGCGCGGCATCTCGACCCAGGTGAGGAGCCTTGGCCTGCCGGACACGCCGGTGCCGCACGGGGACGCCCGGACGCAGCGTCGGGAGATCGGCCTGTCGCCGGAGGGGATCGCCGCCGCGGTCCGGAGTCTCGCGGGGGCGCGATGAGATGAGCGGAGGGCCTCGTGCGAGGACGGCGCGGAGGGTCCCCCGGCGAACGGCTCTCTGCGCGGCGGATGCGAGTTCCGAGACGGGCCGGGGGGTCGGGGGGTCGGCGCCGGGCAGGGCGGTGGGACAGGGTCTCGGGAAAGCTGTGTCCGCGCAGCCGTCCCCGCCGCAGGACTGCTGGGCACGAGGCCAGGGCTGGCCTCCGCGCCTGCGCCGCTCTCCTCCGCCGTTCCTCGGGACCGGCTTCGCATGACCGACCGCCCGAAGAAGGAGCGCCTCGACGTCCTGCTCGTCGACCTCGGGCTCGCGCCCACCCGGGCCAAGGCGCAGGCCCTGGTCCTCGCCGGCCAGGTGGTCGTCGAGGACCAGCGCGTGGACAAGCCAGGCACCCGCGTCCGCGCCGACGCCGAGGTTCGCCTCAAGGGCGAGCCGATGCCCTACGCGTCCCGCGGCGGTCTCAAGCTCGAGGCCGCCCTCCGCCATTTCCAGCTCGACGTCCGTGGCGCCGTCTGCGCCGACATCGGCGCCAGCACCGGCGGGTTCACCGATTGTTTGCTCCAGGCCGGGGCGGCGAAGGTGTATGCGTTCGACGTCGGGCGGGGCCAGCTGCACGCCCGGTTGCGGAGCGACCCACGGGTCGTGCTCCGGGAGGGGGTGAATGCGCGCCACCTGGGCGTGGCGGAGCTGCCCGAGCCGGTCTCGGTGCTGGTGCTGGACGTGAGCTTCATCTCGCTCACGCAGGTCCTCCCGGCGACAGTGCCGTTCCTCGCCCCTGGTGGGGTGACGGTTGCCCTGGTGAAGCCGCAATTCGAGGCGGGTCGGGGTCGGGTGGGGAAGGGCGGGGTGGTGCGTGATGACACGGTCCGGGCGGAGGCGGTGGCGCGGGTACGGACGTGCATGGAGCAGCTCGGGCTCGTGCCCCTCGGCTCCGTGGATTCCCCGGTTCACGGCCCCGCCGGGAACCGCGAGATCCTCCTGGTGGCCCGGCGCCCCTGACCGGTTCGACCGTGGACCGGTGTCGGTGCGGACTCCCTGACGGAGCGCTGGTCGGTGCCGAGAAAATCTAGGAAAATTGGAGCGCGGATGAACGGGGAGAGATCCACGCCGGCGCTGGCGCGGCCGCCAGAGGCGGCAGGCGACCGCGAACGTCGCATCGCCGAACGCATGGCGATGCTCCTGGACATCACCCAGGCGGCCACCTCATCGCTCGAGCTGGAGAAGATCCTCAAGATCGCCGTGGAAAAGGTGAGCCAGGTGCTCCCCACGGACCGCTGCTCCGTCGTCTTAGTGGACTCGCCGAGCTCCACCGAGGCGGTGGTGATGGCCACCCGCGAGCGCGACGACTACCGCCCCATCACCATCGACCTGTCCAAGTACCCGGAACTGCGCCGTTCGCTGCAGACGCGGGAGCCGACTTACATCGAGGACGCGCTCGAGGACCCGCTGATGGCCGACGTGATGCCGGCCATTGCCCCCCTGGCGGTGAAGAGCATCCTGGTCCAGCCGCTCATCAGCCAGGACGACCTCGTGGGAGCGCTGTTCCTCCGCCTCTCCAGGAGGCGAGGGGCCTTCGGTCCGGAGGAGCAGGAGTTCGCCAAGGCCGTGGCCGCCGCGCTGGCCAACTCGGTCCGCAACGCCAAGCTGCACGCGTCGGTGCAGAAGAAGCGCGACGACCTCGAGCTGGCCTACGTCGAGCGGTACCGGGAGCTCACCGAGGCGAACCGCCGCCTCCGCGAGCTGGCCCGCTTCAAGGACGAGCTGATCGCCATCATCAGCCACGACCTCCGCGCGCCCCTTCAAGTCACGCTCGGTCACGGCCGCATGCTGGAGGACGCGAACCTGGCCGGCGACCTCAAGATCTCCGCCGAGGCCATCGTCCGCCAGTCCCGGAAGATCTTGAAGATGGTCGAGTCGTTGCTCGACCGCGGCAAGGGCGAGCAGGCCCGGGTCGCCCTCGACGTGCAGCTGCTCGACGTGAGCCGCGTGGCGCGAGACTGCGCCTTCGAGCTGGACATCCTGGCCGCAGAGCGCGGGGTCACGCTCAAGGCGCACGCCCCGGAGCGGCTCCCGGTGATGGGAGACGAGCTCAAGCTCCGCGAGGTGCTTCAGAACCTCATCACCAACGGTCTCGAGCACGCGGCGAAGAACGGCACCGTCCTCGTCGAAGGCGAGGTGCTGCACCGTCCGGACGGACCGGTGGTGAAGGTGGTGGTCCAGGACGACGGCCCGGGCATGCCCGAGGAGCAGATGCACCTGGTGTTCGACCGCTACCGGCACGGGCCCGGGGGCACGGGCCTCGGCCTCGCCATCTGCAAGGAGTTCGTCGAGCTGCACGGCGGCGAGATCTGGGCCGAGCGGCCCGCCGACGGCGGCTGCGCGTTCGTCTTCACCCTCCCGCTAGCCCAGGCGGACCGAAAGGTCGTCCCGAAGCTGCAAGCCCCGGGCGGCGAGCAGCAGCCGCGGGTGCTCATCGTCGAGGACGAACCGGACATCGCCGCGGTCCTGGAGGGCATCCTCCGGAAACGCTACCGGGTGGAGGTGGCCCGGGACGGGCGCGAGGGCGTGGCCAAGGTGCACGCGCTCCACCCCGACCTGGTGGTCATGGACGTCTTCCTGCCCCACCTGGACGGGCTGGACGCCGTCATCTCGCTGAAGGCCTCGAGCGACACCGCGGACATCCCAGTCATCCTCGTGTCGGCGCAGGTGGGAGTCGCCGACCGGGTGCGGGCCCTGAACCTCGGCGCTGTCGACTACCTGGCCAAGCCATTTCACGCCTCCGAGCTTCTGCAGCGGGCCGAGCGTGCGCTGTCGGTCAATCGGCGCACCGCCTCCGCGCCGGAGGCCGAGACGCCCCCGACCGGGGTGGCCGACGCCGAGACAGGGCTCCTCGACCGGCGCGGGCTCGTCGCCCGGCTCACCCAGGAGGCGGCGCGGGCCAGGCGCTACGGGCGGCCGCTCTCGCTCGCGGTGGCCCGGACGGACGCGGTTCACCCGGAGCTGCTGCGGACCGCCGCCGCCCGGATGCGCGAGCGCCTCCGCCAGCCCGACGTGCTCGCCCATCTCGGGCAGGGCACCTTCGCGGCGCTGCTGCCCGAGTGCACCTCGGAGCAGGCGATGGCGGTCTTCGGCCGTGTGGAGTCGGACCTCCGTGCCTCCACCAGCCTGCGCTGTCACGTGGAGGTGGCCGAGGTGCCGGGGCGCGAGTTGCCCGAGGCCGTGCTGGACCACCTCCTCGATCGCCCACCGTCGAGCTGACGTTTCCGCCTTGGGGGGTGGCGCGCACCCCCTGGGTCCCCCTGCTAGGCTAGCGGCCAGGAACCCCGCCGTGGTCGCTCCGCCCGTCCTCGTTGCCCTCGTCCTCCTCGGCGCCTCGCCGGCGCATCCGCGGGTGGACATCTCGGCGATGAAGGAGGCCATCGAGGCCCCGACCGACGACTACTCCTCGGCCTCGGCGTACGCCCACTTCCTTCGCGCACGGCTGCTCGCGCTCCAGGGCGAGCACGCGCGCAGCATGGAGCAGCTCCGGCTGGCGCTGGCCTCCGACCCGGGGCGTCCCGAGCTGGTGCTCGCGCTCGCCGAGGCTCAGGCCCGGGCAGGGGCGCCGGCGCGCGCCGAGGCCACCGTTCGCGGGCTCCTCGAGCGCAAGCCGGATCACGTCCCCGCGCTCCTGTTCCTCGGGAGGCTGCTCTTCGAGACCGACCGGCCGCAGCGTGCCCGCGAGGTGCTGGAGCGGGTCCGGAAGCTCGCCCCGCGCGAGCAGGAGCCCTATCTGCTCCTGGCGGAGATGGCGCTCGAGTCTGGCCATCCGGAGGAGGCGGTGCGGACGGTCCAGGCGCTCGCCGACCTCAACCGGGACACCACCGGCCTGCGGAGGCTCGGGATGGCGCTGGTGGACCGGGGCGAGCCCGAGACGGCGCGCGCGCTGCTCGAGAAGACAGTGCAGATCGATCCCGGTGACGCCGAGGCGGAGGGCGCGCTCGGCGAGGCGCTGGAGGCGCTGGGCCGTCCGGCGGACGCCGAGGCCGCGTACGCGCGGGCGCTGGAGCGTGACCCGGACTCGCGCGAGGTGCTCCTCCGGGCCGGGCGGCTGGCGCTCCGATCGGGCTCCGAGCCACGCGCGCGCGCCTACCTGGACCGCTTGGCCTCGCTTGACATTGGCCCCGAGCAGTCGCTGCGCATCGCCCTCACCTGGCTGTCGGCCGGGAAGCCCGTGCCGGCGATCCGGGTGCTGGAGCAGGCGCGGGCCGGCAGCGACGACCCCCGCCTCCTCCTCGCGCTGGGGCTGGTCCAGGGAAAATCCGGCCGCTGGGCAGACGCTGCCCGCGCCTACGGGCAGGTCCCTCGAGGCGCGCCGGGCTGGAAGGACGCGGTCGTGCAGCGGGGCCTGGCCCTCGCCCGGGCGGGGGAGCCCGCCGCCGCCGAGCGGGCCACGGCCGATGCCCTAACGCAGGCCCCGGGGGACGTCGCGCTCGAGGCCGGGCACGCGGCGGTGCTGGAGGCCGTGGGCGACCCCGGCCGGGCCGAGCGCTTTCTGGAAGGGCGCATCCGCGCCTCCGGGAGCACCGAGCTGGTGACGGCGCTGGCGCAGATCTTCTCCCGGACCGGCGCGCACACCGAGGCGGTGTCGGTCCTCACCGACGCACTCAAGGCGCACCCGCGCGACGAGGAGCTGCTCTATGCGCTCGGCACGGTGCTGGAGCGAGGCGGGGCCACCCAGGAGGCCCTCGGCCGCATGCGGGAGCTCCTGGAGGTGAACCCGCGCAACGCGGCGGCCCTGAACTTCATCGGCTACACGCTCGCCGACCACGGCGAGCAGCTCGAGGAGGCGGAGCGGCTCGTCCGCCGTGCGCTCGCCATCCGTCCGGACAGCGGCGCCTACCTCGACTCGCTCGGCTGGGTGCAGTTCCGGCGCGGCGACGTCGTCCACGCCACCGGGACATTGGAGCGCGCGGCGGAGCTCGAGCCAGACGAGCCGACCATCCTCGAGCACCTCGGCGATGCCTACGGCGGGGCGAGCCGCAGGGACGCGGCGGTGGGGGCCTACCGGAGGGCGCTGGAGGCGATGCGCACCACGGACGACCCGCAGGCCCGCGAGCGCACCGCGGTGGTGCAGCGGAAGCTGAAGGCGCTCACCTCGCCGGTGGCCGATCGCTGACGTCACGGGCGCTGCCTCCCGGCCCGGCGGCCAGGGCTTGAACCACGGGCCGCTGGCGACGATGTGACTTCGGGTGGACCTCCGTCAGATCTCCCGGGCATGATTTCAGCCTCTGGCCGCCTCCGCGGCGCTCCCCCCGATGACCCACCACCAGGAAGGTCACTTCTCGGCGCCGGACGGCACGCGCCTGTGGTTCGAGCGCGACGTCCCGGACGGTGCCCGGGCGCACCTCGTCCTGGTCCATGGGTACGGCGACCACCTGGGCCGATACCGCGCCTTCCGCGACGCGATGCTCGCCGAGCGCCTCGCAGTGCACGCCTACGACGTCCGGGGCCACGGGCGGAGCGACGGGGCGCGCGGGGCAGTCCGTGCCTTCGCCGACTTCACCGCGGAGCTCGAGGCCTTCGTCCGCTCCACGCATGCGCTCGCCGCAGGGCTGCCGCTCTTCATCGTCGCCCACAGCCACGGCGGCCTCGTCACCCTGCGCTGGCTCGCGGATGGCGGTGGGGAGGCCGCGCGCGCGCTCGGGCTGCACGGGCTCGTTCTCTCCGCTCCCTACCTGGGGCTCGCCTACGCGCCCCCCGCCTGGAAGACCGCGCCCGCCGTGCTCCTGTCACGCATCGCACCGGCCGCGCCCATCCCCACCGGCATCTCCTCCGCCGACCTGAGCCGCGATTCTGCCTGGCAGCGGGTCACCGACGAGGACCCGCTCTACGGTCGGAAGGCGACGCCCCGCTGGTGGACCGAGCACACCCGGGCGCAGCACGAGGTTCTGGCCTCCGGAGGGCGTATCCGGATTCCAGTGCTGCTGATGCTGCCCGGTGACGACCGCGTCGCCTCCGCGGCGGTGTCGCGCCAGTGGTTCGAGACGCTGACCACACCCGACAAGCGCCTCCGGGAGTGGCCGTCCATGCGACACGAGATCTTCAACGAAATCGGCAAGGAGGACGTGTACGCCGAAACCTCTCGCTGGATCTCAGAGCATCTCTAGCGTACGGTTTTCGACGACAGAGGTGAGGATGGCACAGGCCGATCAGGTCGGAATCATCGGGAAGGGCATCGTCATCCGGGGCAACCTCACCGGGGGCGGCAACCTGGTCATCGAGGGTCGGGTGGAGGGGCAGATCTCCCTGAAGAATCACCTCACCATCGAGGGCACGGGCCGGGTGCAGGCCGACATCCGGGCCGAGGAGCTGACCATCAACGGCGAGGCGAGCGGCAACATCGATGCGAGCTCGCGGGTGGCCATCTCCGCCTCGGCGAAGGTGGCGGGTGACATCAAGGCGCCCCGGGTGGTGATCGAGGACGGCGCGGTCTTCAACGGCTCCATCGAGATGGACGTCAAGCTGCCCGAGGACATCTAGCTCTTTTTCTGGGCGAGGGCGGCGGAGCGACAGTCGCACAGGTTCACTTGAGCTTCTCCGGCGTGAGGAGCCGCGCGGTTCTCCCGCGCGCTCGGTCAAGGCCGGGACGGAGACGGGAAGGACGGAAACGCACGTGGCGAACACGGTCATCGGATCTAGCATCGTCATCGACGGAGAGATCTCGGGCGACGAGGATCTCGTCATCCAGGGCACGGTGAAGGGGAAGATCTCCCTGCGCGAGAGCCTGTACGTCGAGGGCTCGGGCGTGGTGGAGGCGGACATCGAGACCCAGAACGTGGAGATCGCCGGCCGGGTCACCGGGAACATCCAGGCCAGCGACAAGGTCGAGCTCAAGGCCGACTGCCGCGTGGTGGGCGACGTGAAGGCGCCGCGCATCCTCATCGCCGACGGCGCGAGCTTCAAGGGCAACGTGGACATGGACGTGAAGGAACGCTGACCCATGGCCGCCAAGGATCTGGTCGCGAGCGGCAACACGGTCATCGGGCCGTCCATCCTCATCAACGGGAAGCTCACCGGTGACGAGGACCTCACCGTCCGCGGCCGGGTGGAGGGCGAGCTCTCCCTCACCAAGACGCTCATCGTCGAGCCGTCCGGCGTGGTGAAGGCCAACGTCACGGTGAAGAACGCCGTGGTCAGCGGCGTGGTGGTGGGGAACATCCAGGCCACCGAGAGCGTGGAGCTCACCCAGGAAGGGCGGATGGTCGGTGACATCCGCGCGCCCCGGGTCATCATCGTCGACGGCGCGAGCTTCCGAGGCCGGGTGGACATGGGCGAGCTGCCGCCTGGCCGGAGCCTCCCCGAGCGGAGCACCCCGCGCACCCAGGTGCGGCCGACCGTCCGGGGCCTCCCACCTCCGCCCCCGCGCCCGGCCGCGGCGACCGCCGCCCGTCCGGGGAACGCCGGCGCGGCCGTGCCGGCGAAGAAGCCAGGAGGCATGCCCGGCATCGTCCGCGGCGAGACTGCCCGCCCGACGCCGCCCGCCCCCCCCGCACCGCCGGTGGTGGCCGCCGGGGCCAAGAAGAAGGTCGTGCTGAAGAAGAAGAAGTGACCGGCGGGCACGTTCCCGTGGGCCCCCCGCCCGCGGTAGCGTGCACGAACGGTCCATGGAGACACGCGAGCACGAGATGACCTCGGACCCCCCCGAGGAGCGCTCCGGGCCCGAGTCCGGTCCCGGTGAGGCGCCCTCCAGCCCGGAGGCGCTCGATGCCGACGGCTCCCTGGCCGCTGACACCGCCATGCCCACCTTGCCCCCGCGGGTCGAGCCCGCCCCGGCGCCGCGGCTCGAGCGTCCCCCCGAGACGGAGGAGCGGCTCATCTCGCTCGACGCCCTCGACGAGGACCACACCTTCCAGCTGCGCTCGGCGGGAGACGTGGGCCGGCTGGCGATGGACCTCGCGCGGCTGGGGCAGGCATTCCCGGTGGACGTGCGCCAGCGCGAGGGGACCGACCGCTACCAGCTGGTGGCCGGGTTCCGCCGGGTGGCGGCGCTGCGGTTCCTGCAGCGCACGTCGGTGCTCGCCCGGGTCCACGCGCGCCTCTCGGACGAGGACGCGCTGCTGGTGGCGCTGGCCGGCGTCCTTCATGGTGCGGCGCCGACGCCCGAGGAGCTTGCCGGGCTCGAGGCCCGCCTGGCGGAGGAGGGCCGGCTCTCGGCCGCGGCGCGCGACATGCTCGACCGGGCCCAGGCCACGGACGACGGGCTCGCCCCGGAGTCGGCCGGGGGCGAGGAGGAGGTCGACGCCGACGAGCTGGCCTCCGAGCTCACCGGCCGGATGGGTGAGCTGAACCAGGACCTGGCACTGCTCGCGCCGGTGTTCGACGCGCTCGAGCCCGGACGGCGGGCCGAGCTGCTGCAGCAGCTCCGGTACGTGGCCGAGCTGGTGGCCTACTTCGAGGAGGAGTCCTGACCCCATGGCGCTGGACCGGGATCGCGCGCGACTCCTCGAGCTCTTGACCCAGCTGTCGTTCGAGAAGAGGCGGGTGACGCTCTCCTCGGGCAAGGAGAGCGACTTCTACATCGACTGCAAGCGCACGGTGCTCACCGCGGAGGGCCACTTCCTCGTCGGGCGCCTGCTGTGGCGCGACATCCAGCGGCTCGCGCCGGCCGCCGCGGCGGTGGGCGGACTCACCCTCGGGGCCGATCCGCTCGCCTCGGCGGTGAGCTTCACCAGCTACCTGGCCGGCTCGCCAATCCCCGCATTCATCGTGCGCAAGGAGCCGAAGGGCCACGGCACCGGAGAGTGGATCGAGGGCCGCAGCCTCATCGCCGACCGCGCCGAGGTGGCGGTGGTGGAGGACGTGGTGACCACCGGCGCGAGCACCCTGAAGGCCATCGAGCGGGTCGAGGCGGCGGGTCTGCGCGTCCGCTGCGTCTTCGCGCTCGTGGACCGGCTGGAGGGCGGCCGGGAGGCGGTCACCCAGAAGGGCTACGGGCTCTCCACCCTCTTCACCCGGAGCGACTTCCTTCCGTGAAGGCCGCGCCGCTGCTCCTCCTGCTCGGGGCCGCCGGATGTGCCGCGGTTCCCCCGGCCATCGGGGAGCCCGGGGCCGAGCTCCCGGACGCGAAGGCGGAGGCTCGCTACCAGACCGCGCTCGCCAGGGCCACCGAGCACCGCGAGGTCTACGCAGGGCTCGACACCCGGCTGTACTGCGCCGCCACCTACCAGAGCCCGGAGTTCCGCGAGGCACGGGTCCGCCGCCAGGCCCTGTTCCAGAGCTGGCCCGAGGCCAAGCTCGACGAGACCCTCGCCCGCGAGCACGCCGCCGCCGCCGAGTCGCACGAGCTGGTCTTCGGGGTGAGCCTCGTCGACCGGCGCTTCGACGACTTCGACTCCCGGGGCACCATCTGGCGGCTGAGCCTGGCCACGGACCAGGGAGAGGTCGCGCCGCTGGCCATCAAGCGGGTGGGGCGCGCCAACCAGGACATCCGGGCCTACTACCCGTACATGGGCGACTTCTGGACCATGTACGCGGTGCGCTTCCCGATGACCGTCGCCGGTCATCCGCTCGTCGGCCCGGCCACGCAGGTTCTGCTGTTCCGCATGTCGTCCACTCAGGGGCAGGTGGAGATGAGGTTCCCGGTGGGGGCGCCACCCGCGCCCGGACCCACGCCCCCGCCGGCCGTCTCGACCTCGCGCGCCGCCCGCTGACCAGAGCCGCCGCCCTCCGCCAGCCGGGGTCAGTACACCCGGAGCAGGAGCACCCCGCAGCCTCCCTCGGCGCGATAGAAGGCCCACTCGGTCCGCGTTCCATCGGGATGCAGCCCAGCACCCTGGCGCGCCGGCGGCCGCGGCACCGCGGCGAGCGCGACCGGCGCGTGCTCCACGACGTAGGCGTCGAAGGCCTTGTCTCCGCTCGAGGCGACCAGCTCGGTCGAGGCGATGGAGCCGTCGGCGCGCTGGACGATGTGGAGGACCGCCACCGGAACGCCGGCCGCGGCGCGCCGGAGGAGCCGCTGCCCGGCGAAGCTCGGCTGCACCGCCATGGGCCCGAGATGGTTGCCGATGAACTCGTCCATCCGGCCGGTCACGTCCTGCACGTCGCGGTCGGGCATGCGCTCGCCACGGGGCGGAGGCTCGCGCGACGGGTCGGCCTCCTCGAGCGCGGCGAGCCAGGCGTTGATCCACCGCTGCCCGGCGGTGAGGTCCCCGTGCTTCGGCCCTCCGCCCGGCGGAGGCGGCCCCATGTTCGCCTGCAGCGCGCGCCGGTAGTCCTTGAAGTAGTCGTCGACTCCGGTGGCGACGAGGCGCTCGGCCAGACCGTCCCCTCGCCAGGTCTCAATCCGCTGCTGGACCCGGTGGCCCTCGACCTCGCGGCTCTCGGGGACGTCGCGCGCCATGGACGCGCCCGGGTCTCCGGGCGGGACCGGCCCGGCGCCCCGCGACACCGCGCCCCCCGGGAACAGCTGGATGGGCGCATCGGCAGACGGCGGTCGCACGGCGCCGCTCGCCTCGGACCCGGAGGAGGAGGTCGATCCGCCACCCGCGGGCGGACGGGAGGCGGTCGCAGGGGCGGACGGCTGGGCGGGGCTGCGCGGGGGCGTCCCAGGCGGCGTCGGGTGCCGGTCCAGCACCGGTGGGTGAGGTGGCAGGGGACGCAGGGAGACGCGCGTCGCCGGGCGCGGCGGTGGAGGCGCCGGCCTCGAGCCGACGGTCCGGACGAGCCAGACCACCAGCGCCCCGTGCAACAGCAGCGAGAGGGCCAGCGCCCGGAGGAGGGGCCTCTGATGCAGGGGCCTCCGCGGCGTCGGCACGGCTCGCTGCTCCTCCCTCGGCCCCGGGGGGCCCAGCCCGCTCCGACCCTCGTCCCGAGTTCAACGGCCGACGTGGGGGGATTGTTCCACGGGCGCACCGAGCGCGTCGAGCAGCGCATCGGGCCCGGCCGCGACCGAGAGGCGCGCCCGGTCCGACGGGGTGACGAAGCCCTGGGCGACCTGCCGCTCGAGGGTGGCCACCAGCGGATCCCAGAACCCGTCGACGTTCAGGAGCCCCAGCGGCCGGGTGTGCAGCCCGAGCTGAGCCCAGGTGAGCGCCTCGAACAGCTCGTCCAGGGTGCCGAAGCCGCCGGGCAGGGCAACGAAGGCGTCGCTCTCCGCCGTCATCCGCGCCTTCCGCGCATGCAGCCCGTCGACCAGCACCAGCTCGGTGAGCCCGGGGTGTGCCACCTCCACGCTCGACAGGGAACGGGGCAGCACGCCGAGGACGGGCGCCCCCGCCGAGAGCGCCGCCTCGGCGAGCGTGCCCATGAGCCCGACCCGCGCGCCGCCGTACACCAGGCCGAGGCCCCGCTCCCCGATGCACCGCCCGAGCGCTGCCGCCGCCTCGGCGTACGCTGGGGACTTGCCGCTCCGGGCCCCGCAGAAGACGCAGACGTGGAACGGGCGGCTCACGCGGGCGGGATTCCGAAGCTCGCGGGGGCATGCATGCGCACCGCGAGGAACACCGTCACTGCGGCGAGGACGAGCAGCGGGAGCGCGAGCCGGTCGAAGGGACGGAAGGGGCGCGTCGGGTCGCGCCGGGCCCCGTACCGGATGAGCAACCCGGGCACCAGCCCACCGAGGAAGCCGCCCAGGTGCGCGGCCCAGCTCACCCGCGGCGCGAGGCTGACCAGCACCAGGAGGATGGTCCACTGCAGCAGCACCTTCCGGGCCCGGCCGTCGAAGATGGGCAAGGCCAGCCCGAGCCATCCGGCGATGACGCCCGATGCGCCGGCGCTCTTGAGGAACCAGGTGAAGGCCAGGGCCGCCGCGGACGAGGTGAGCCCGCAGATGAGGGACACCACGAACAGCCGGGCCGTGCCGATCTGCCGCTCCACCACCGGTCCGAAGCTGTAGATGCTCAGCCCGTTCAACAGGATGTGCAGCGGCGTCACGTGCTCGAGGTTGCAGGTGAGCACGCGCCACCACTGCCCCGCGGCGACGGCCGGCCCGTAGAGGACGAAGCGGTCCGGTGGCTCCCCGTCCAGGGCGTGCGGCAGGAACACCAGCACGCAAAGCCCGAGGTAGGTCCAGGAGAACAGCGGAGGCGGTGCCCGGGGCACCGGCCGGGGCCGTGGAGTCGGAGTGGGTTCCACCGCTTCAGATCTCGCGCTGGACGACGGTGTCCTGTTTCCAGTTGTGGTCGTCGCGGTTCGGGTAGTCGAGCGTGTAGTGCAGGCCGCGGCTCTCCTTGCGGCGGCTGGCGCACTCGACGATGAGGTGGGCCACGTCGGCGATGTTCCGCAGCTCGATGACGTCGCGGGTCACCTTGAACCGCCAGTAGTAGTCGCGGATCTCCTCGCGGAGCAGGTCGAGCCGGCGGCGGGCGCGCATCAGGCGCTTGTCGGTCCGGACGATCCCCACGTAGTTCCACATCAGCCGGCGGACCTCTTCCCAGTTGTGGGTGACGAGCACCGCCTCGTTCGGGTCCACTGCCGCCCCGGGGTCCCACGGGGGAACGTCCTCGCCCTGCGCCTTGGGCGGGAGCTCCTCGGCCGCGACGCGCGCCGCCCGGTGACCGAAGACCAGCCCCTCGAGCAGCGAGTTGGAGGCCAGCCGGTTCGCCCCGTGCAGCCCGGTGTGCGCCACCTCGCCGACGGCGAAGAGCCCCGGCACGCTGGTGCGCCCGCCGAGGTCGGTCGACACGCCGCCGCACTGGTAGTGGGCCGCGGGCACCACCGGGATGGGCTGCACCGCCATGTCGATGCCGAACGCCTTGCAGGTCTCGTAGATGTTGGGGAAGCGCTCGATGAGGAAGGCGCGCCCCAGGTGGGTCATGTCCAGGAGGACGAAGTCGTCGCCGGTGCGCTTCAGCTCCGAGTCGATCGCCCGGGCGACGATGTCGCGCGGGGCGAGTTCGGCGCGGGGGTCGTAGCGCTCCATGAAGGGCGCGCCGCTGCGCAGCCGCAGCTTGCCGCCCTCGCCGCGTAACGCCTCGGAGATGAGGAAGTTCTTCGCCTCGGGGCTGAAGAGGCAGGTGGGGTGGAACTGGTAGAACTCCATGTTGGCGATCCGCGCGCCCGCCCGGTACGCCATGGCCACCCCGTCGCCCGTCGCGACGTCGGGGTTGGTCGTGTACAGGTACACCTTCCCCGCGCCTCCGGTGGCGAGGACCGTCACCTTGCCGAGGAAGGTCTCGATCTCCCCGGTGGAGAGCAGCACGTACGCCCCGAGACAGCGTGGCTGCCCGTGGGGGCTGCGGCGGTCGAGGATGAGGTCGATCGCCGCGGCGTCGGAGACGAAGCGGATGTTCGGGCGGTCGTCGCAGGCGGCGAGCAGGGCGCGCTCGATCTCCCGCCCGGTGATGTCCCCGGCGTGCACGATGCGGCGCCGGGTATGTCCGCCCTCCCGGCCGAGGTCGAACTCGCCGTTGGGCCGGGTATCGAAATGTGCGCCCAGCGCCGCCAGCTCGCGGATGCGCTCCGGGCCCTCGTGCACAGTGACCGACACCGCCTGGGCATTGTTCAGGCCCGCCCCGGCGTCCACCGTGTCGGCGACGTGCTGCTCGAAGCTGTCGCGCTCGGAGAGGACGGCGGCGACTCCCCCTTGGGCATACATGGTGTTGCTCTCGGACCGGCTGCGCTTGGTGAGCACCGCGACCGACCCGCGCTGCGCGGCCTCGAGCGCGAACGACAGGCCCGCCACACCACCGCCGAGCACCAGGAAGTCGAACCGCTGGGGCATGCTGTCGCCACGTGTACCGCCCCCAACCCGGCGGAAACAAGGCCATTTCTTGAGGTTTCCGCGCCGGGTTCAGTAGAGTCGTCACCGGCTTCCTCGCGATGCGTCTTCTCCCTGCGCTCCTGATCGCGCTGCTCCCGGCTCTGCCCGTGCGCGCCAGCGCCATCTACACGTACCGCGAGAAGGACGGCACCATCGTCTACACCAACGTGCCGCCCGCGGGGGTGAAGGCGCGCCGTCTGGGCGGTTCGTCGTTCCGCCAGGCGCCGCGTCCGGCCGAGGCGCCCGCGCGCTCGGTCATCGCTCCGTCGCTCTATCTCGCCTGGATGGAGGAGGCGGCGCGCAAGTACAACATCCCGCTGCCGCTGGTACGCGCGGTGGCCCACGCCGAGAGCAACTTCGATCCGCACGCGCTCTCACGGAAGGGCGCCTCGGGGCTGATGCAGCTGATGCCCGGCACCGCCTCGGACATGTACGTGCGGGACATCTTCGATGCGCGGCAGAACATCTTCGGCGGCGTGCGGTACCTGCGCGTGCTGGCCAACGAGTTCGCCGGTCAGATGGAGACCATCGTCGCCGCGTACAACGCCGGTCCGGACGCGGTGCGGAAGTACGGCAACCAGGTTCCTCCGTTCGAGGAGACGAGGGCCTACGTCCAGAAGGTCCTGGCGCTGTACTACCAGTACAAGCAGGAGTTGGCGATGACCTCGCAGGCGGAGCCGGCGACGTGGCGGTGAATCCGGCGGAGGCCACCGATGCGGTCTTTCTCGAGGCCCTCTACCGCGGGGGCGAGCTGCTCCAGCAGGGGCAGCTGACGGAGGCCCGCGACCACCTCGAGCGGGCGTACCAGATGCGCCCGGGCGACGAGAAGGCCAAGAACCTCCTCGGCCTGGCCTACTTCAAGCTCGGAGACTTCGTCCGCGCGGCGGAGGTGTACGAGGCGCTGGTCCGGGAGAACGGGGCCGACCCGACGCTGCGGGTCAACCTGGGCCTGGTGTACCTCAAGTCCAATCAGCTGACCCGGGCGGTGCGCGAGTTCGAGACCGCGGTCGACCTGCAGCCCGGGCACCTCAAGGCGCACAACTACCTCGGACTCGCGCTGGCCCAGGCCGGCCAGTACGGCCGCGCCCGGGAGCACTTCGTGAAGGCGGGCTCGGAGGCAATGGCGGAGAAGATGGCCAAGGCGCTCGCTGCCGAGGCGCGGCCCGTCCCCGTGCCGCCACGTCCGCCCACCCCCCCGGCCGAGCAGAAGATTCCGGGGTTGACCCAGGAGCTCCCGGTGGTTTCCGTGACCCAGCTCGGCGGCGCGCCGGCGGCCCCCATCCCGCTCACCGAGACCGTCGCCGCGGCAGCGCCGGTGCCCGCCGCGCCGCTCCCCACCTTCGACGCCGAGAGCGAGCCGGCGAAGGCCCCCGAGGTGCCTCCACCGGCTCCGGTCCAGCAGTTCTCTCCGGTGCCCGAGGCGGCTGTTTCTGCGCCACCGAGACCGCTCCGCGAGGCGGCGAAGGCGGCGCTGGCCGACCCGTCGCGCCCGGTGGCGCGCCCCACCGAGCTGACCACCGTCGCCGGGAAGCTCCCCGGGGACGGGAGCCGGACCTTCACCGTGACACCCGAGGCGGTCCGGGTCGAGGTCCGGGGCGAGGTGCTGGTCCGGACCGCGGGGCTGCTCGGATGGACCGGGGTCATCGAGGCCAGGGCCGAGTTCAAGCGCTTCCGCGGCCGGGTGACCGACAAGCCCTTCGGCTGGGGCCCGGTGCGCATGCACCGCCTGGTGGGCACGGGCACGGCATGGCTCGGGGTGATGGGCAGGACGTTCCTCGCCGTCGACCTCGGCGACGAGAGCGTCTACCTCCGCGAGGACTGGGTGTTCGGCTTCGAGGAGCCGGTGATGTTCGAGAACGGGCGCGTGCCGAGCGAGGTGGCACCCGACCTGGACCTCGTGCACCTGAGCGGGGTGGGGCAGGTGCTGCTCGCGCTGCCCGGCCCTCTGCGCTCCACCGAGGTGCGGCATGACGCGCCGGTCACCGTCCCGCTCCAGCACTGGGTCGGGTGGCAGGGCCAGCTCAGCCCGCGCGTGGTGGCGCTCGGCTGGGAAGGCCCGGAGGGCACGCCCGCGCCCGCGGTGGAGCTGTCGGGCGAGGGCGTGGCGCTGCTCTGCGTGCCGGCCGCGGCCGGCTGAGCAGCCGCCCGGAGTGCGCCGTCAGCCCAGCCGGCCCTGGTGGCCCAGCGAGAGCAGGTCCATGCCCCAGGCGACCACGGTGTGGATGGCGGCGCCCCACCACATCGAGCCGGTCCTGAGGCTCAGCGTCCCGAGCACCCAGCCGGCGACCACCGCGCCGAGGCACTCGGCGAGCGGCTTCTCGAAGTGGATCATGGTGTACGGGACCAGCGAGGCCCAGACCGCGGTGTAACCCATCCTTCGCTTCAGTCCGTGGACGAGGAAGCCGCGGAAGAAGAACTCGATCCCCACGAACTGCGAGGCGTAGAGCAGCTCCCAGAGCCAGAAGTTCGGCCAGAGCCGCTCGCCCGGCTCGACCCGGTAGAACGGGTAGGTTGCCTGGAACGGCTCGGTGTAGGAGGCGATGACCACCGCCGGGGCGATCAGCAGCAGCATCGCCAGGTAGAGCCAGACGTGGGGAAGAATCCCTCGGGTGCGCAGCCCGAACTCGCCGAGGGGGCGCCGGAGCACCAGGGTCACCACCGCCGCCGGAATCACCAGGAGGGCGAGCGCGCGGGCGGCGGCCCAGAAGACGCGTGCATGGAAGCGGCCCTCCCGGCCGTCCAGCAGGTAGCCCTCGAGGTGGCGGAAGACGGTCTCTAGGTGGAGTGCGGCACAGAGGTGTCGCCAGTGCTCGAGCACCCCGGGCCGGCCGAAGAAGTGGATGAGGGTGAGGCAGAGCACGGCGGTCAGCAGCACCGCGCCGGCTTCGCGATCGAGGCGCCGGGCACCGTCGCGCTCCAGGGCCAGGCGTGCCCCCGCGTTGGCGCGCTCTGCGGTCTCGCTCACGATGCTGCGCCAGAGCGCCGAGGCCCCCGAGCGCATC
Source organism: Myxococcaceae bacterium (assembly GCA_035543115.1). GTDB lineage: Bacteria > Myxococcota > Myxococcia > Myxococcales > Myxococcaceae > RPRB01. The sequence goes on along the minus strand of DATKKF010000021.1, from coordinate 22,552 downwards.
GGGTCAGTTCCCGCTCCAGACGGCCGGCGGCGGCGAGGAGGCCCGGCGCGCGCGCTCGGCGTCCAGGCGCTGGACGGTGCTCCGGTCCGCGGCGGTGCTCACGGCGCCCGTTCCCGGTTCCGGACCTCCGGCGGGAGCACGGCACGGCGCGCCCACTCGGCCGTCAGGTAGGTCTCGACGCGCAGCCGCTCCGACCCGGTCATCTTGGCGTCGGCGAAGCGGTCCCGAATGAACCTGAGCTTCGATTCGGTGAGTGCACTGGCCCAGTCCACCTGATCTAGGTCGAACTTCTCGAGGGCGGCGGGGACGGCGCTCTTTTGCGCCGCGTCGTGACAGCGACCGCAGGGCTTCATGGCCACCCGGGCATCCTCACGAAGCGCGGTGAGGTCATTCGGGTCCGGGCCCGGCGCAGCCGGGGCGGCGCGTCCGAGAATGGTCAGCAGGAGCGCTGCCCCGGTGGGCCGCATGGCGGAGGCCGAGCGTACTCCCGGGGCTCGATCGTCGCCAACGTGGGTCCCCGTGGAGTAAGCCCCCGAGGCGTGGCCCAGCCCCCGGCAGAGCGGGAAACTCGGCGGAAGCGGCAACGGCGTCGGCGCGGCGGTGGCGAGCGCCGTCGCCCAGGGGTACTGCTCCAGGAGTTCTGGAACGTCCCGAACCTCCTGACGTTCGGGCGCATCCTGATCATCCCCCTGTTCATCGAGCTGGCCTACCAGGCCAGCCCGCTGGCCTCGCTCGAGGCCGGAGCGCTGTTCGCGGTGGCGGCGATCACCGACGTGGTGGACGGATGGCTCGCCCGGCGGATGGGGCTGGTGACGGTGATCGGCAAGTTCCTCGACCCGCTCGCCGACAAGCTGATCGTCCTGGCGGCGATGGTGATGCTGGTGCGGCTCGGCCGCTTCCCGGCGTGGGTGGCGATCCTCCTGCTCTCGCGGGAGTTCGTGGTGACCGGGCTCCGGCAGATCGCCGCGAGCGAGGGGATGGTCATCGCCGCGGGCCAGGAGGGGAAGTGGAAGACCGCCCTGCAGCTGGTGGGCATCGTCGCGCTCCTCGTCCACTACACGCACGAGGTGGACCTCTTGGTCTGGCGCGGACCGGTGAGCTTCAACGCCGTGGGCCAGGTGCTGACCTATTTGAGCGTGGTGTTCAGCCTCTGGAGCGCGGGCGTTTACTTCCGCGGCTTCCTCCAGATGCTCGCGCGGCGGGGCGACGGGAGCGGATCGGCGGAGGCCTCAGCCCGGCGAACCCCATGAGACGGCGGTGACCGTTCGGCCAGCGGGTCACTTCCGACGAGTTCCCCCGAGCGTCGCCGAGCGGATCGGCTGGGGGTGCGTGCCGAGGTCGAGGCTTCGGGTCGGGGACGCTTGACCCCCGGGGGGCGTGGTTGCTAACAGGCCGGGGTCGTTCACTGCGGGAATAGCTCAGTGGTAGAGCATCGCCTTGCCAAGGCGAGGGTCGAGGGTTCAAATCCCTTTTCCCGCTCCTCGTAGTACCGGTGCTTTCAGCGGTTTTCGACGCCCGCCGGCACATGTGCCGCGTATGTGCCGTGTGGGCTGTCGAGACGCTGAACGGCTTCCCTCGTGACGTGCGGCGACAGGTGCGCGTACCGCATGGTCATCGTCAGGTCCGAGTGCCCCAGGAGCTCCTGGACGGCCTTCAGGGTGACTCCACGCATTGGGCTTGATCCGGTCCGGTGGACACTTTCCGAGAGGCGGATACGAACTCGGCCGGCGAAGCGTACCCGATGGCCGAGTGCATCCGCTGCTGGTTGTAGAAGACCTCGATGTAGTCGAAGAACTGCTCCTTGGCCGCGGCCGTGGCCCCACTGAGCACGAATGCGAACGGCGCCCCGACACTCAGAACTTCGACTGCCAACCGTCTCGACATAATTGTCTCCCCCGCGGTGAGTGCACCGCTTCCGGCGCTGCTTCTTCTCTGCAGAGAGTTTCCGCGGCGTCGGAAAAGCACGAGATCACATGACCGGAGCCACCGTGTCCTTCACCCTGTTCTGGACCTTGGTCGTTACGGGGACAGTCGCCCTGGCCGTTGCTCGGCTCTTCAGGAATGGCGCCGGGCGAACGGGCGGCGTGAAGGCGGGAAGCGGCCGCCGGTGGTCTAGCGCCTCGCCGGCCGCCGCGGACGGGTCCGGACCAGCACCAGGAGCGCCAGCAGAAGCGGCGCGACGAGGGCGTCCGGTCCGGTGGCCGAGCACGTGCACCCGCTCGACCCGTGGCCCCCGCCACCGGTGCCCCCGTCATTGCCCCCACCCGTCCCCGCGTCGGTCCCGCCGTCGGTCTCGAGGTAGTCAGGAATCCCGTTGCCGTTCACGTCGGCCGCCGCCTGCACCTCGGCCACCCTGCGCTGCCCGGCGGAGGTGCTGTAGGCGATCTCCCAGGTCATGGTGGGGCACGGGTCCGGGCTCACCGGGCTGGTGAACGTGACGGGGGTGCGGCTCGCGGTGCTTGCAAGCGGGATGACCGAGGCGAGCCGGTCAGGCGTCGGGTCGTGCACGTCTGCGAAGCGGGTCGCGCCCTGACCGACGGTGACATTGCTCGGTGCCGACTTGATCGTCGCCGTGACGTCGTAGGCGAAGCCGAAGCCCCGGTTCTCGATGATGGGAGTCCATTGGCTGGTTCCCCCGTCGACCTGCACGCAGCGGTACACTGCCAGCGCCGGCTGGAGCGGCTGGTCCGGGAACGGCACGACGTGGATCACGGAATTGGTATCCGTGCGCGACGGCGGGAAGGCATCCGGGAAGATGACTGTTCCCTGAGCCCGCACGCGGGTCCGCGGCGGAGCGCCGGCGCGAATGTTCGCCGAGAACGTCACGATGCGAGGGGTATGTGGCGGCAGGACTGGATCGCTCCAGGTGAGCGTCCGGGTTGCGCTGGTGTACGTCCCGCCCTGGCCGACGGTCAGCGTCTGGTCGTCGAGGTCCACGTCGAGCACGGTGACGATGCCCACCCCGTGCGCGTCCGCCCCGCCGATGTTCTCGTAGTGGAGGGTGTAGTCGATGGTCTGGCCCGCCGTGGCGATCCCGTATCCCATCACGTTCACCGAAGGGGAGGCCTCGAGGAAGTTCGGGTCGACGGCGTGGCAGTTCGTGTCCCAGTCGGCCTGAGACGGGCTGGTGGAGCCGGGAGGCGGAGGGAGCGGGTCACAGCAGTAGCTGGGGAGCGGAGCGCGGGTGTCCGCCCGGGCGCAGGGATGCTGCTGTGATGAATCGCTCGGAGGCGGCCGGTCGGGGTCCGGGGTCGGCGGAGACGGCGGCGGCGGGGGCTGGTTCTGGCTCCGCGGAGGGGACGACACGTCGCCGCCCGGGACCGTGCCCCCTCCGACGTAGGTGGCGCCACTCGGTGGGTCCGACACGCACGCCGTCGCTCTCGCGCAGGCTGGATCGGCGCAGCCAGCGAGGCCGTTGCAGTCGGCGTCCACGGTCCCCGTACAGTTCTCGGTGGGCGCCGGGACGGGATGCACCAGGGCGAACGCGTAGTTGTTCGCCGGATTCGAATCGGTCGTCGTCGAGCTGACGGCGGCGACGTCGACCATGGACTGCTTGCAGTCCACGATGCTGGGCGTCGTCACGGTGACCTGCACCGGTCCGCCGGAACCGCCGGAGGAGAGGTCTCCGAGTGACCAGCTGACCCGGTCGCTGCCCGCGGTCCCGCCACTGCTGCTCTGGTAGATGGCACCCACCGGGAGCAGGTCCACGAGGGTCGTCGCCGACGCTGTGTCGGGGCCCGCGTTGCTGACCGAGAGGGTGAAAGTGACCGCCTGCCCAGCATCCGCCGCCTCCGGATTGACCCGGAGGATCGCTCCCAGGTCCGCACGATGAGCCCCACTGGTCGGGGGCCCGAGAGCGACTCCCTCGGGCACCGAGAACTGGTTCGTGCCGCTTCCCTGCGTTCCGAACCCGGTCCAGGTCGCACCGTCGATGCCAGACAGCTCGACCACGCGGTTCTGCCGGTAGTCGGTGACGAAGAGGTGCCCCGCGGCATCGACGTAGACGAACCGCGGACCCTGGAAGCCCTCGGTTCCGCCGGAGTTCGTGGACACCGTGGTCCAGCCGGTGCCGTCCAGGCTGGTGTTCATCTGGACGATCCGGACGTTGCTCTCGTCGACCAGGTAGACCTTGCCTCCCTTGACGAAGAGGCCCCGGGGGCTCCGAAACTGCCCGACACCGGTTCCGTTGCTCCCGTAGGTCCGGAGGTTCGCCCCGGCCATGGTGTCCACACGGACGAGGCGGGAGTTGTTGAGGTCGGTGAAGAAGATCTGGCCCGTGCTGTCGTCCACGGCGACGTCCTGGACGAACATCAGCGCCGGCGTCACCGTGCAGCAGGTCTGCCAGTTGGTACCGCTCATGTCGTCGAACGAGACGATGCGGCGATTCGTACCGTCCGCGACGTAGATGCGGCCCGTCGCGTCGACGGTGATGCCGTTCGGCCCGTTGAACTGGTTGGTCCCGCTGCCGGTCGCCCCGAAGCTGACCCAGCCCGCGCCGCTGATGTCGTCGACGCGGACCACCCTGTTCTGGTCGGTGATGTAGATCTTCCCATCCGGTCCGACGGCGAGCCCGTATGGCCCCGTGAGTTGATCGGTGCCGCTGGGGTTCTGCGTGAGCGCGGTCCACCCGGCCCCCGAGATGTCGTTCATGCGCACGACACGGTGGTTCCCGGTGTCGGCCACGTAGAGGGGACCGGCGCCCTGCGCGAGCGTCGCGGTCGAGAGCATCAGGGCTCCGAGCACCGCTGACGCGAGGAGACGACTCCCGAGGGCTCGAGGCATGATGGGTTCCTCCCGGAGCGCGGGCAGCGCCCGCCTCCGGAGCGAGTGACGCCCGCGGGGCCGGGCTTGCTCAGTCGACTGAGAGCCGCCATCCAGATGCGTCTTCGCGCAGCAGACGACGCAGCCGGCGGTTCTCCGCCATCACCTCGGCCCCGAGGACTCTCACGCCCGCCTGTACTATCCGCGGTGGTGAGCCCGAGCCCTGCGGAGAAGCGCAGGGAGGGGACGCGGGTGGGGGGAGGGGATGCAGGGAGCAAGGAATGCCCGTACGGGCTCCGAGCCGTTGACGCCCGGATCCTCGCTCGTGCCGGTCAGGCCGCGTCGTAGGAAGGATGGATGCCGGAGAGCGGGCGCCCTTCCCGGACCGCGCGGCTCCGCACCGGGCCGCCGCGGTGACCGGATGATGGCCAATCTGCGGACACGGACACTCACCCCGAAGGGCTCCCCCTCGAGGCATGCGTTTACCCGGCGAACCGTCTGGCCAACCGCGTCCGGAACCGCTGAACCAGTTCCGGAGACTCGGACTCGACCGGATGCATCGCCGGGAAGCCGCTCACGCTGATCCACGGGCCCGACGCCATCCCGGCGGAGTGGCTGGAGCGTGCGGGCGCCGGCGGTTAGTGCAACTCCATGAGAGAGCCCCCCGCGCGGCACTTCCTGGCGGTTGTCCTCCTCATGGGGAGCGCCGCGATGGCCATCGAGCAGCCCGACTACACCGTTGTGCGGGCGCTGGCCAAGGACATCGAGCTCCGCGACTACCCCGGGTACCTCGTCGCCGAGACGCGGGTCCCGGGCAGTCGCTCGGATGCGGGCAACGAGTCGTTCCGCCGCCTGGCCGGGTACATCTTCGGCGGCAACCGCACGCAGCAGAAGTTTGCCATGACCGCGCCGGTGACCACTGCGCCCGTGGCAGCCGTCGCGCCCGTGGAGGGGGAGACGCTGGCGATGACGAAGCCCGTGACGCAGACCCAGACGGAGAGCGGCGAGTGGCTGATGCAGTTCGTGCTGCCCAAGGGGCAGACCCTCGCGTCGCTGCCGCAGCCCAATGACCCGCGGGTCACGCTCCGCGCGCTCCCTGCGAGGCGCTGCGCGGTGATTCGCTACTCGGGCACCTGGTCCGACGCGAACTTCGAGGAGCACCTCGCGCTCCTGCGCGCGGCGATGGCGCGCGAGGAGCTCTTGCCGCTCGGCGAACCCATCTGGGCGCGCTACGACCCGCCGTTCAAGCCCTGGTTCCTGCGCACCAACGAGATCCTGCTCGAGGTGGCGCGGCCGCCGGAGCCGGGCGCCCGATGACCTCGACCGACGTTCCCTGACCTGCTGGGGGTCAGACCACGGGGATTCGGACAGCACGGGGTCCATCGGCCGGAACCCCAGGAACCTGCTCGGGCTGATCCACGGCGTGCGCGGCATCCCCGAGGAGTGGCTCGCGCAGCTCGAGCTCCGAGACGTCGTCGAGCGAATGGGCCGAAGCCTCTGGAGTCAACTCAGGCCGCAGGAACGGGGGCGTTTCGACGACGAGGGCGACTTTCCGTCGTGGTGAAGCGGGCCGGGATCCACGCGGATTCGTAGGGCCTTTGGGTTACTGGCGTGCCGACCCGAATGCGTTGACCCCCGTCAATTGAAAGGTCAGCGCAATGGACTGTGAACGTTGATCGCTCCAGGTCTGCTTTTCTCCAACGCTCAGAATCCAACGGGCTGGGGCCCTGTCGTCGGGCCAGCGGGGGGCAGGACGAGGAAGCCAGGAGTCGCTCGGCGGAGGTGCTCAGCGCTGCCGAGGGTAGAGCAGTCCCGGGGTCTGGTGTCAGGCGGGGGTGAGTCTGGAACCTCGGACGGCGCTCATCAGAGGCGGGACACTCGTCGGCCTTCCCTGCAAGTGCAGACACCGGGGTCTACTTCGGTTCCCGGACGTGGATCGACCGGGCTTGCCCGTCGTGCTTGACTGCCGACGGTTGGCTCCACGTGAACGCGCCCATCTCCGTCACCCAGCGACAGCTCCCGGACTTTCTCCTCCGCGTCGCACTGCGCCGGCCGGTCTTTGTCTGGGGCCCACCCGGGACGGGGAAGTCCTCGCTCGTGCAGCGATTCGCGGCCCAGGTCGGGCTGTCCTGCGTCTCGCTCCTGGGCAGCCAGCTCGCCCCGGAGGACCTGCTCGGCGTTCCGCAGATCGTGGATGGCAAGAGCCGCTTCTGTCCGCCATGCAGATCGCGCGCGACGAGCCGTACTGCCTCTTCCTGGACGAGCTGAACGCCTGCTCTCACGAGGTCCAGAAATCCTTCTATGGCCTGATCCACGAACGGCGCGTCGGCGACTACGTGATGCCAGCAGGGTCGATCGTCGTCGGCGCGGGGAACCGGGCACAAGACAGCGCCATCGGAAAACCGATGTCGTCGGCGCTGCTGAACCGGATGGTGCACGTCGGTCTTCCCTCGCCGCCGTTCGGCCGGCGAAGGCCGCCTGAGCCTCACCAGCCGATGCGCTGAAGGACCGCTGCGAAGCGCGGATCTCCCCGGAGGTCGGCGAAGCGCGGGTCGAGCGACAGCCAAACCAGCCAGTGTGACCGCTCGTCCACCGCGCGCGAGAGCCACTGGAACGCCCCATCCGCGTCGCCCAGTCCGTCGTGCACCAGCGCAACACCGTACGGTGTGACATACCGGGAGGCCGAGAGCCGCTCCATCCGGGTGAGGATCCCGCGCGCCTCGTCCTTCCGGCCGGAGGCACCCAGCGCGTGGCCCATCGCGGCGAGCGTCACCGGCCAGTCCGGCTGTATCCGGTCCACCTCGGCGTACTCGACGAGCGCCGCCGACCACGCCCGCTGCGCCTCGTACATCCGACCGAGCCAGAGGTGGGCGAGGGGAAAGCCTGGGGTGGTCCGTGCTACCTCCGTCAGCTGGGCGATCGCCGGGGCGTACTTGCCCGCGTAGTAGAGCTCGAAGCCGACGTCGGTGGCGATCGCCGGCGAGAGCGGGTCGAGCCGCCGCGCCTCGGCGATCTCCCGGGCCGCCTCGTGGAACCGACCGCGCGCGGTGAGGAAGACGCTGTACCAGTGGTGCGCGGTGGCGGAGCTCGAGTCGAGCCCGAGCGCACGCTGGAAGCCCGACTCGGCGCCCGCCCAGTCCCACTCGAAGTACAACCGGGTGTAGGCCAGCGCAGCCTCGGCCTCGGCCGAGCGCGGGTCGAGCTGGAGCGCACGCAGCGCCGCCTCGCGCGCCATCGGGAAGGAGTCCGAGGGCGGGAAGTTGCCGGTGTAGCCGAGCGCGCAGTAGGCGTCGGCCAGGCCCGACCAGGCTGCGGCGTAGCCAGGATCGCGGCCCACCGCGGCCCGGTAGTGCTCGACCGCACCCCGGAGTGACGCCTCGGAGCGCTGGCCCCAGAGCGCGCGGCCGCGCATCGCCTCATCGAAGGCAACCGGGTCCACGCTGCCGTGCGTCTCCATTTGAGGTGTATCCTCCGGCGAGAGCGTGACCCGAACGCGGCGGGCGATGTTCTGCGCCACCTCGGCCTCGAGGCGCAGCACGTCCCTGACATCCCGCTCGTACGACTCGGCCCAGAGGTGCCGGTCGCGCCGCGCGTCGATGAGCTGGGCGGTGATGCGCACCCGGTCGCCCTGCCGAACAACCGAGCCCTCGACCAGGGTCTCCACCCCGAGTTCACGGGCGATCTCCGGGGCCGGCTTCTTCGAGCCCCGGTACTGGAGCGCCGAGGTCCGGGAGGTCACGCGCAGCCCCCGGAAGCGGGCGAGCTCGGTGATGAGCGCATCGGTCAGCCCGTCTGCGAGGTAGATCTCCTCCGGCCGGCCGGACAGGTTCTCGAGCGGGAGCACGGCGATGGAAGGCCCCGGCCGGGAGCGCGCGTTGCTCCACACCACCGCGCCCACCGCGAGCAGGAGGAGCGCGCCGAGACCGAGCGCGCGCCCGAGGCGCCTCCGCACGGATGACCAGGCCTCCGGGACGGCTGCCGCCCCGGGGGCAGTGTCCGGTCGACCCGGGGTGATGCCACCCGGCTCCGGGGCCCCGGGCTCAGCCGGAGACTCCGCCGGGGCAGCAGCCCCGGGTGTCCCGCGGACGGCCGGGGCCACGACATTGACCCTGCTCGCCGCCGGCGGCACGGACCGGGTGACCTCCGCCTCGAACCGGTATCCCTTCCCGACGATGGTCCCGAGCAGCTCCGGTGACGGTTCCAGCGCCTGACGGGCCTTTCGCACCGCGGTGTTGATTCCCTGCTCCATGTCGAGCCCGTGGGTGCGGTCCCACAGCCGGGCGGCGATCTCCTCCCGGGTGACCAGCAGTCCCCCGCGCTCCAAGAGGAGGCGGAGAAGCTCGAAGGGGAGCTTCTCGACCTTCACCGGGGCGCCAACGCGGCGCAGCTCGTACCGGCCGGTGTCCAGCTCGAAGTCGCCGAAGCGGTACACGACCGGCACCTGGCCCGACCCGGCCGGCGCTTCTGGGTCGGGCATTCCGCTCACTTGGCGCGGCTCCAGGCCGTCCTCATCCCGTCCTCAGCCCCGCTCCATGGGCTCCTGCGCGCGGCTCCCGTACCCCTCGGACTCGACACCCGCAGCACCCCTGGAGACGTCCCCATGAAACAGACCCTCGGCCGCACCTTCCTCACCGCCGCCGCCCTCCTCTCCCTGGCCGGCGCCGCGCTCGCCGCGGGCCGTCCGGAGCATCCGGCAGCCGCCATTCTGTGGGAATACGTCGGGCAGGTCATCAACGGCGGAGCCGGAGGACCGTCGGCCTCCGCACAGTTCGGGAACCTCGTCGGCTCGCCGTGCGCCGCCGCGGAAAGGAGCCTCACCTTCTACACTGAGGCGACGACCACCCGGACGACGTCCACCGGCCCGCTTCGGATCGTCGACCGCGTCGGGACAACGAGCGTCTACCTGCCCCCGGCGCCCGGCGACTTCGCCTCACCCGAGACGTTCCGGACCGGCACCCTGGTCCAGACCTCCCGGCTGGAACAGCAAGTCATCTTGGACACCTCCACCGGCAGCTTCACCGTGTTGAACGTCAACACGGTGAGCCCGGGCGGGACGAAGGCCGCGGGCTGGACCTGCCCTGAGCTGCTCCGCCCCGGCGTGCGCATCCGGACGGAGCTGCGCGGGCACCTCAACGCCCCGGGGTCCGCCCCCACCGGGTGGTTCGGCGGCTTCGCCGAGCTGGCACAGGACTGAAAGGCTCGCCGGTCCGCGGGCCTCCGTGCGCCGGCGGCCGGCCCTCAGCGTTCGGAGTCGTCGGCCTCGTCCGGAGCCGGCGACTCGAAACGCTCGTCCCCGCTCCGGCTCACCGGCGATCGGCGCCACCCCGTCCGGCTCCTGGGGTGAGGTCGCAGACAAGCGCGAGTCGCTCGGCAGCGCGGCCCGATCGAGCCGGTCATGGACGGGCGAGGATGTTGAGCGTCTTCGCCTTCATCTCCGCCTCGAGGACGTCGACGACGTACTGAGGGAGGCGGAAACAGGTTCGGAGCTGGACGAGGACCTCCCGGACGGCCTTGGCGTTGTAGGAGACGCCGAGGGCCGGCTTAAGGACCTCCTGGACGAAGTAGAGGTCCTCGGTGGGCACCTTCACGTCGAGCGGTTAAAGGGCCCCACGATCAACATCGCTTCCACGACCCGTCGTCCGCCCCTGACTCGCGCCGCTCGCGAGCTGGAGCGGGCGTTCCGGCGCCGTTGGCTGGCCGGTGTCAGCTGACTCAGCCATCGCCATCGTCCATCTCGATTTCCAGCGGATCGACGCCCACTCGAATCTGGCGCGACGCCATCTGCGAAGCGAGACGGTTCGCTTGGTTGCCGAGCGTGCAGCCGAGGCATAAGGTCGGCCTTCCTCAGGGGGAAGGCCACCGGAGCGGGGAGGAGCAAACACATGGCAACGACGGACACACCCATCCTAAGTGGAGTGAAGAAGAGTTCGGCCTGGAGCATCTTCATGGGCGTACTGATTTCTGCTCTTGGCATCCTGCTCATCGCATATCCGTTCGCGACCGGAGCCATCACCACCGTATTTCTCGGGTGGGCACTCATCTTCGCTGGTGTGGCCGAGTTCGCCCACGCGTTCGGTTCGCAAACCGCCGGGAACTTCTTCGTGCGCATTCTCCTGGCGGCGCTGTACGGGGTTGCAGGCATCATGCTGGTGGCCTTCCCGCTCCGGGGCTTGGAGGGTCTCACGCTCTTGCTGGGAGCATTGTTTGTGGTCCGCGGCGTGGGGGCGCTGGTTGAGGCACTTCGACTGCGGCCGATCGATGGGTGGGGCTGGCTTCTCGCAGACGCAGTGTTCAGCGCTGCCGTTGGCGTGCTCATCCTCGCCAAGTGGCCGTCGAGCGGCGTTTGGGCCGTCGGGACCCTCGTCGGTGCATCTATCCTCGTGACCGGCATCGCGAAGATCGCGCTGGCCACGACGGTCCACACCGGTGCTGCACGGGTGGCTCAAAAGGTGGGATGAAGACTGCGCTGCAGCAGAGGAGGAGTGATTTCCTCCGACCGCGCTCCAGGCGCTGCGAGCAGCCCGTCATGCATTGAAAGGTGAGCCACGCTGGCGATGCATCTCCGCCCGTGCCCTCCTTAAAAAGGTATCCATCCCGGAAGCAAAGTGACGGTCAGCCCGCCTGACCCGGGCGGACAGGTCCAGATGGTGATCAAGGCTACCTGAAGGCCGGTGACTCCCTCACCATCAATCTGAACGCCGCCACCGACCGCATCGCGGGCATGACGGTCGCCACCTTTACCGACAAGAAGGATCCGGTCGGGCTCAACGTGAGATGGGGAGCGCTCCCGGAAGGTTGGGTCTACCCGGCGAAAATCACCAGAGGCCGAGCTGGGGCGGGGAGGTGGCCGGGGCGAGGGGGGAGGGGCCGGGAGGGATGCTTCGGGCGAGGATGGCCTCTCGCGTGGTGGAGCGAAGGACGACGGTGACGGCGCGGCGGGTCCCTCCGCAGCGCGGGCAAGGTGAGGACGCCCGGGATAAGCTCCGCGGCGGCGTCGGGACCGTGTTGGGATCGGCGTGGTTCTGGTCGTCGGCACCCTCCTGGGTGCGTTCGGGAAGGGCCTGTTCGGCACTCGGACAAGGCAGAACGCGATCTACCGGGTCGGGACCTCAGGCTGGACTCCGGAGGATCGCGCTCGCCTCCGAGATGCGGCAAGCCCGGTCGGATGCTTGGGGTGCTCAGGGTGGGGAAGGGTAGCCGGAGTGGGATGGCTGTGAGGCGAGCCAGCGGTGCGAGGCGCGCGTCCACAGCAAGAAGCGTCTCGAGAGTCATATGCTCCTCGTTGAGGAAACACTGATGAGGAGCCTTCTGTGCGTCGTCGTGCTGATGAGGGGGACCGTCGTCCTCGCTGACGGCTCGATGAAGGCCGTGGGCGACAAGATCGACAAGGCGGCTGGTGTCACCAAGAGGGCGGCGAAAAAGGCGGCGCGCGACACAGCGGAAGTGAGCAAGAAGATGGCGCGCGACGTCTCCACCGCCACCAAGAAGGCCGCCTCGGAAATCGCGGATGCAACGAAGAGGGCTGCCCGAAGGAAGCCCGAGGATGCCCCGAAGCATGCGACGAGCGACGCGACGCCCACCAAGTAACTTGCGCAACCCACCACGCCGAGCAGCGAGCGAATTCCTGAAGCTGTAGAGAGTCAGTGCACACGTGGCTCACCAGCGTCCGGCATGCGCACCTCCGTCCACGTGCAGCACCTCTCCAGTCACGTGGGCGTTGGTGACCTTCTCCCGAAAAACTGGACGGAAGTCGACTTGAGGATTTCGTTCGGTTGAGCCTCGCTGGAGAGGACAATCGCGGTTCACCGAGGATCAGATCGCCTACGCCATCCGCCAGGTCGAGGAGGGGACGCCTGCCGCGGACCTGTGCCGGAAGATGGGCATCAGCGAGCAGACGTTCTACACCATGGGGAAGCGCGCGCGGCGGGTCACCCGCCGCGAACGGGTCCTCAACCCACGAACCCCATCTGCGAAGTCGCGGACGCTGGTTGGCCCTCGGCGGCGGGACGAGCACCGACACCCGGCGGAGGAAGGCCAGCGGAGGCGCCAGGAGGTGCGTCTGTCCTGCCGACCCCTCAACCCAAGGCGGAGGTCGAGGCCGCGGGTCATGTCGCCCACTTGCCCGGCCCTTCACGCTCAGAGCGCTCGGGCCCGGTTTCCAAGCCATCGGACCGCCTTACCGTTTGGCCCGCTCCGGGGTTCGACACCGATGGCATGATGAATCCGATGAAGCTGATTCCGGTCCTGGTCTGCGCACCCCTTCTGGTCCTGGCGCAGACGCCTCCCCCCGACCAGGCGCAGCCTCCCACGGCGGCGCCCACCGGCGCTCCCCCGCCCCCTCCGCCGGCGCCCCCGCCTCCGAACGCGGGACAGGTGCAGGAGGTGACGCCCGACGCTGAACCCGTCGGGCCGCAGCAATCCGGGGCGGGCCAGTGGGTCTACACCGGCCAGTACGGCTGGGTGTGGATGCCGTACGACGCGGCCGACACGTACGTCCCGACCGGCGGGTCGCCACCCGAGATGTACGTCTATTACCCGTCGGTGGGCTGGTGCTGGGTGGTGGCTCCGTGGGTCTGGGGGCTCGGCCCCCGGCCCTACTTCGTCTTCGGCACCGCGCATTACGTCTGGTGGGGCCGCGGCTTCGGACGGTGGTACGGCTTCGCGCCGAGGTACGCGACCTGGGGGCCCCGCGGATACTGGGTGGGCGGACGCTGGGCAGCGCCCCGCGTGCACTACGTGGCGCCGCACGAGCTCGCGCGGCAACCGGCGCATCCTGCTGTCCGTGACGGCCACGCCGGACACTGGCATCGCTGAGGTAGGAGGTGCTCACTGCCGCCGACGGTCATCCAGTCGGAGGCCCGTGAGCAGGCGGGGCGCGTCTCGAGTCTCGGACTGCACCCACCAGAGGCCGAGCTGGGGCGGAGAGGTGGCCGGAGCGAGCGGGAGAGCCCTGGAGCGGACGCCTCCCGCCAGGATGGCCTCTCTCGGTGGCGGAGCGGACCCCGAGTTTGGACGACAACGACCGGCACGCCGGGCAGCACCGGGACGAGCGGCATCCCCGGAAGCCGAAGAGACATCAACGTTCCGTGCTCGAAGACTGCGAGGCCAGTCCGAGCTGCGTCAGCACGAACGCCTGATCGAACGCGTCGTCCCGGAGGCGGTCGTAGCGCCCCGAGGCGCCGCCATGCCCGGCCGGATCGAGCTTGGTCTTCAGCAGCAAGAGATTGTGGTCCGTCTTGGTGGCGCGTAGGCGGGCCACCCACTTGGCAGGCTCCCAGTACATGACCTGGCTGTCGTTGTACGACGTCCGGACCAGCATCGTCGGGTAGGCCTGCGACTTCACGTTGTCGTAGGGGCTGTAGGTCCGCATCACCGCGTACTCGGCGGGCTTGGCCGGATTCCCCCACTCCTCATACTCGCCCACGGTGAGCGGCAAGCTGGCGTCGGACATCGTGTTGAGCACGTCCACGAAGGGCACGTACGCCAGGATGATGCGGAACAGGTCGGGCCGCAGGTTGGCCACCGCCCCCATCAGGAGCCCGCCGGCGCTCCCGCCGGCCGCCACCGTTCGCTCCTTCCGCCCATAGCCGCTGGCCTGGAGCCATTCCGTTGCGGCGATGAAGTCGGTGAAGGTGTTGGGCTTGTTCTGCATTCTCCCGGCGTCGTGCCAGGGCTTGCCCAGTTCGCCCCCGCCCCGGACGTGGGCGATGGCCCAGACCAAACCGCGGTCGAGCAGCGGCAGTCGGTTCGAACTGAAGGACGCGTCGATGGGGTAGCCGTACGAGCCGTAGCCGTACACGAAGAGCGGCCGGCTCCCGTCCTTGGCCAGCGGCGCGCGGTACACCAGAGAGATGGGGATCTCCGTCCCGTCGGACGCCCGGGCGTGCAGGTAGTCGGTCCGGTAGTTCGCCGGGTCGAAGCCTCCGGGGATCTCCAGGCGCTTCTTGAGGGTGCGGGCGCCGGTGAGGAAGTCGACGTCGTAGATGCTCTTCGGCGTCACCATCGACTCGTAGGCGAAGCGGTACGCCGGCGCCCGGAAGTCCTCGTTCCGGTCCGGGAGCACGGCGTAGGTCGGCTCGGGAAACTCGACCTCGCGCGACCCCCGGCCGTGTCCGAGGTCGAGGATGCGGAGATGGCGTAAGCCTCCCCGGCGCTCGGCCAGGACCAGGTGGTCGGCGAAGGCGTCAATGTTCTCCAGCATCACCTCCGGGCGCGCCGGGATCTCCTCGTGCCAGCCATTCCGTCCCGGGGAGCGGACCGGTGCGGTGACCATCCTGAAGGTCCGGCCGGTGTCGTTGACCCGGATGTAGAAGCGATCGCCCCGGTGGTCTACCGAGTACTCCTGCTCGGCGATGCGCGGAGCGATGGTCCTCCAGGAGCTCAGTGGCGCCCTGGCATCGAGATAGAGGACCTCGCTGGTGGTGTGGCTGCCCACCCCCAGTAACAGGTACGCGCCGCTGCGGGTTCGCTCGACCTCGTAGGTGAAGCGTTCGTCCGCTTCGTGGGAGACGCGGGCATCGGTGCCGGTGGCTCCCCGGAGGTGACGCCAGAGCGTGTCCGGCCGCTTGGTCGTCGCATCCTCGGTGACGTAGAAGAGCGTTCGCCCGTCAGCCGCCCAGGCCAGGCTGGTCACCCGCGGAATGGCCTCCGGCCCGTCCTTGCCGGTGTCCAGATCCCGAACGTGGAGGACGTACTGCCGGAAGCCGGTCTCGTCGGTGAGGTAGGCCAGGTACCGCCCGTCGTCGGAGACGCTCCACCGGCCAATGGCGAAGAAGGGCTTGCCCTCCGCCATCGCATTCTGGTCGAGCATGATCTGCTCGGGAGCGTCGAGGTTGCCCTGCTTGCGGCAGTAGAACGGGTACTGCTTTCCCTGTTCGACCCGCGCGTAGTACCAGAAGCGGCCCTTCCGCCATGGCGCGGAGACGTCCGTCTCCTGCACGTGGCTGAGCAGCTCGCGGTAGAGCGTTTCCTGGAGCGGCCGGGTCGGGGCCATCGCTTCGTCGGTGTAGGCGTTCTCGGCCTTGAGATAGTCCTCGACCTCCGACGAGCCCCTGTTCCGGAGCCAGGCGTAATCGTCGGTGCGGATGTCGCCGGCCTGGGTGATGACCTTGTGCTCGACCCGGGCAATGGGCGGCTGCCGGAGGGTGGTGGCCGGGGTGGCCGGCGACGGAGGCGGCGGAGCGGGGAGAGCGGCAGCCGGTGGTGGCGTCCGGGATGTGTTGCCCGCGCAGCTGAGCAGGGCGAGTGCGAAGAAACGAAGAATGCGCACCGGGTCCTCCACGAGTCGAAAGCCGCGGAGCCTAGAGGGACTGAAGGAGCATCGAGAATTCGTCGACGTCTTGGTTCACGAGGTACAGCGAGAACTGGCGGCTCACTCTCCGACTCCTAGGATTTGCTCGTCCTGCCACAGAGTACCCCTGCTCGCAGCGGGCGAGCGCGTTTTGCGGTCCTCGCAGCTGCCAGGACTGAGCAGCCCGCGTCAGAGCCGTCGGGCGAACACCGTCCAGGCGGCGTGATCCTTTGCCTCGTTGAGCCCGAAGGCCGTGCGACGCAGTAGCTCGAGGGCGAGGCCGCCCATAACGGGCTCACCCAGAGCGTGGAGCACGTCGCGCGCCGTGAGCCCGGGCGGCCCGAAGTCCCTAGGCGGCCGGACGTCGAAGCACTTGAGAATCAGCGCTCCGCCCCTCACGAGACTGCGCGTCACCGCCGCGCGCCAGGTGCGTCGCTCGGCCGGCTCGAGCGTGTGCAGAAAGCCGCGATCGAACACCAGGTCGAATGGGCCCTCGGGCCCGTCGTGTAGGGCGTCGCCGACGCGGTAGTCCAGAGTCACGCCGCGCCTCGCGGCAAGCGTCAGGGCCATGTCCCGCGCTTCGGCGACCCCATCGATTGCCACGACTCGGTGTCCGCGCGCCGCGAGCTCGATGGAGTGCACGGCAGGACCGGCGCCCAGGTCGAGCACGCGCGCACCGCTGGCCGGCAGCACCTCGTCGAAGAGGACGAGGAGATCGGGATCCGGATCGGGGTCGTACCAGGGTAGATCCTCGGGACGGGCACCCCGGTAGCTCTCGACGAATCGCTCCTTGGCCATGACTTCTCCGTACTGCACCGCCGAGCGGCGCGCGACCGGAGCCTGCGCCCGGTGCCCTGGGGCTGGTCGCGGCTCCAGAGGGGCGGGCTTCGACGAAGGCCGGTGGCCGCACCCTGGCGTTGGGCGCGCGGGCTACTTTGCTGCGATGAGATCCTCGGCCGCGATGATCTGCCACCGTCCGTCGCGCTTGAGCCAGGTGTCGGTCCAGATGAGGGTCTCGACGTAATCCTTGCCGTCCTTGGAGGTCTTTACCTGGCTTTCGCTGCCGTAGGCGATGGCGAGGTTGTCCCCGAAGAAGCGGATCTTCACCTCTCCGAGTTTGCAGTCCCGCGCGGAGGGCTTCTCCGGGGTGGTTGGCTTCGAATAGCGCTTGCCAGAGGGGCTGGTGCCCTGGAAGTCGTCGGCGAGGAGCGTGTGCACGACGTCGTTGCCGTCACAGGCACTTTCCGCCCAGCGGCGCTCCTGCGAGATCATCCAGACGGCGGTCTTGTCGTCGGCGGATGCCCAGCGGGAGCTTTGTGCGGAAGCGGCGGCGGCGGAGAGCAGCAGGAGTACGGAGAGTGTGCGCATGGCCGGAAAGAGTAGGCGCCCGCTGGCCAGGGCGGCGACAAAGCTTCCGCGCTTCGCGTCCGAGGTCGCCCTCCCCTCGTCCGAGGAGCACCGTCGAGAGACGCAGGCGCCTGAAGTTTGCCCTCGTGCCGCGTTTGCGCCTCGACGACCGAGGGTCCGGTTCAGCGGGAGCGGTTGCTCGCCGCGGGCCCGGAGACGCTGGCTCGCCCTTCCTTTGACAACACCGGTGTGCATCGGTTGGTGTGTGCGGATGTCCCTTGATTTCCGCCAGCTCGCGTCGCGGCTCGAGGCGGACGCACCTGGCGCATTCGGCACGAGCATCCCGCCATGACGCGCCAGCAGAGGGTCGCGCTGGGCGCGGGGCCGGCCGTGGTGCTGACCATGGTGCCGATCTACCTGGCGCTGCTGAGGGTCCTCCCACGCGAGTGGGCGTGGATGGCCGGCTTCCTCGTGTACTGGAGCGCCTGGTGTGTCGCGTTCCCGCTCGTACTCCTGGGGCCCCGCCGGGTGGCCGGGATGTTCCGCCGACCGCGGTGGGACGCGGTGGCGGCGGTGTTCGCCGTGGTGCCGGTGCTGGTGGCCCTGCTGGGGCGCTTCGTGCCCCATGGCGAGACGCCCTCACCGCTGCCCCCGGCGCTGCTGGCGGCGACATCGTGCGTGATGGGCGTGCTCGAGGAGGTGCTGTGGCGCGGGGTGTACCTCGAGCTGTTTCCCGCCAGCCGTTTGTGGGGCATCGCCTGGCCGTCCCTCTGGTACGCGCTCTGGCATGTCGCCCCCGGCCTGGCGTCTCCGCTGGATGGACGCGTGCTGGTCGGCGGAGCGGCGCTCTTCGGGGTGGTGCTGGGGTTCATCGCTCAACGCACGCGGTCCATTCGATGGCCGGTGGCGACACATGCGGCGGCGGGCCTGGTGCGCATGCTCTGAATCGCGGCCGTTGGAGGAGACGGCAGATTCAGCTGAGGCGCGATGGCCGCGACGCGGTGTAAGTCGTCCAGCGAATCCGAGAATCGCGCCCGGCGTCTCCGGTGGGGAGGCCGGTCGAGAGCGGCCCTCCTCCGGCGCGCCGTGAGCTCGCGGACCCGGTGAGCTGATCATCGGAGGTGAACGGCGTGGTCCGGCCCTTCCATGGGAAGCACGTCGCGCATTTCAATCCAGAACACCCGCCCCTCTGCATCGCGGACGGTCACGTACGGCGGATGGGCGTTCCTCGCCACCGGTTGAGCGAGGGTGGCTGTCTGCAGCGCGCGCAAGGAAGCGGCCTGCGCCTCGGTCTCGGTGATGTGCGCCGTCGGAGTCGTGGTTCCCCGCACCTCGGCGAGTGCAGCGAAGTCGACCGGGGAGCCAGAGGCGTCGACCGGGGGGAAGGGCCCGTCCGTCCCGGTCCAGACGATGAAGCGCATCGGCCCGCTCAGCGCCGTTCCCTCGGCATGAAGGGCGACGGATTGCTCGTGGTATCCGGTCACGATCTGATCGACGCTTTCGGGGAGGTCCTCGCAGATGGAGCAAGAGATCTCCGGCCGGTCGAGCCGTCCCGAATCGAAGACCAGGGCGCCGGCATCAAACGCCGGCTGTCCGTATGCACCCGCGAGGCTGGGCCAGTGCCGAAAGTCGAGGCGCGAGGAGAGGGCAGAGGCCCGTGCCGCGTCCAGCACTCCTCCGCGGGTCGCGCCCAGCCAATCTCCGAGGTTCACCGCGTACCGACAGCGACCGTCCACGTACAGGAAGTCGTACCCCACCTCGACCTCGAGCGGAGAGCTCGGTGGACCGCCTCCGGCCGTGTACGCTGCCAACCGCACGCGGTCGCTGCCGTCGCAGATCCGCGCGGGCGATGCCTCACCGCAGCCGAGCGCACCAAGCAGGACGGTGAAGAGAACGAGGCGAACGTCGGTCACACCCCCGAGGATAGCCGCCGCCATCGTCCAGCTGTCCGTCCGAGGCCGCGGACGGGCAGAGTCTCCAGCGCCTTGATCGCGTTCGGGTGCAGCCGGTCCGTCTCCACGGATGCCGAGCAGCCAGCAGTGTGCCCTCCAGAGCCATCGGCAGTGCTCTCGAATAGGCAACGGCGAGACCGGACGGCCAGCAGCGGGGGTCGGAACTCGAGACAGTGGGCAAGGCCGTCGAGAGCCAGCTGCCCATCGAGCGAGCGCGGTGCGCAAGCGCGGCTGGCGCGTCAGCCGGGGTTTACTTCCCGCTCCGTCTCGACGTTGATCTGCAGGCCCATGGCGCCTTCGCGGAAGCGGCCCTCGTCGAGGAGCTCGGCCCATCCGGTACGTCCGGTCGCGAGGACGGACGCCGTGGCGGTGACCAGGCTCCGCGCGCTGTGTCTCGCGTATCCCGAGGCGAACGAACGGCGATCGCACGGCGAGCCCACGTGGTTCGCAGGTCAGGGCAAGGTCTTCGCCATGCTCGACAACCACCACCACGGGGCGAAGCACCTCGCGGTCTGGTTGCCGATGCCGCCCGGGGTGCAGGACTCGCTGGTGAAGGTCGATCCGGAGCGGTGCTTCCGACCACCCTACGTCGGGCCCGCGGGCTGGATCGGCGTCGTCCTGGACGAGCGAACTGACTGGGAGCTCGTCTCGAAGCTTCTCCGTGAGGCCTTCCTTCACGTGGCCGGCGCACGGCTCCGGTCGCGTCTGTAGCTCCTCGTTCGAAGAGCAACGTCCTCGACTCGGCTCCTCACTGCTAGGAATCGCCGAGACGTATTTCTTCGAGGGAATCGTATGGAGTCACGGCGCCGACACGGGGGAGCGGGCGTCCGGGATCGGCGGCGGAGCGGGGCAGGGGAGGTGTTGCTCTGCGGGGCCTCGCGGACGCTTTGAGCGTCGACGGGGGCCTGTGGCCGTCGAGCCCTCGTGGGAGGCGTGTCGAGCCCAATGCTGGATTCCTCGGTAGAGGACGTGAGTCGGGGCGTGAGCGAGGCGTCCCGCCGAGCGAAGCTCGGCTGGCACCGCCGACCTGGGGCTCTCCGGCGTTGGTCTTCCAGGCCGTGCCCTCTGTACGCACGCAGCGGCGCATCCTTCAGGGGGCGTCACCCCCGCAGTGTCTTACACGGGACGGTTGTGCAGATCCCCCGTCGCGTCCCTACCGTGCCGTCCTTGGGCCTCGTGCCCGCGGGAGGAGTGCCATGACCTTGGAAACCTTTCTGCTGTGGATCGCCATTGGAGCCATCGCGGGCTTCCTGGCCTCCGTCGTCGTTGGCGGCGGCGCTGGGCTGGTGGGCGACATCATCATCGGCATCGTCGGAGCGTTCGTGGGCGGAGTGCTCTTCCGCACCTTTCACTGGCATGCCCCGTTCGCGGGAATCGCGGGAACCATCTTCATCGCCTTTGTCGGGGCAGTGCTCCTTCTGGGCATCCTCCGGCTGAGCCGGTCGGGGCGAGCGCGGCGCATCTGAGCGCGCCCGGAACGTCCGTCACTCAGGCGCCGTGGGCGGCTTGGAGCGCGTGGATGACCTCCTTCATCCACCGGCGCGTCGCGCGCCAGTCGGTGGAGGCTGGCACCTCGACGTTCGAGTCGCGTAGCAGCTCGAGAAAAGGTTCGAGCCGCTTCGCCGGGTCCATGAACTGGAAGAGGTCGGACTCCATCCTCTCGAAGAGTCTGGGCCAGCACGTCGGGCACACACGCACGACGGCGTAGCGGCCACTCTCCTCCACGAAGGTGGCGACCTCCCGGAGACGGCGAGGAACAGTCCAGCGCCGGCAGTCGGGGCAGCGCACCAGGACAAGAGACAAGACCACTCCGAACCAGACCACCGCCTCGAGCCCGATGCCAGAGAGGAAAATCCATCCCAGGCGGCGGTTGCCTTCGTCGAAGGCGAGCATCGCGGCGATGAAGAGGACGAAGTACGTCACCACGAATGCAGTCACCGCGAGCACCAGTGGCGCCCTCCGCTGCGGGCGACGGATCGCGCTGAAGAGCTCGGTGCTCAATTCAAACGACAACCCCACCTCTGCGAGCCCCTGTCAACGAGAGCGATCAGGTCCAGCCACCTGGACCTGCTGACCTGAGAAGGAACCCCAGTTCGCGCTGAATCCTCCGGCAGCATCCCGGATGGCACCGCACTCTGGCGACCACGCCCGAATCTTCGGCGTCCTTGAGGCGGGGCTGGCGACGGACGCGATGGGCACCATGATGCAACCGAGTCGCGCAGAAGCCTCAGGCCACGTCCCGCGCCGAGCTCGCAGCCCAGGCGAAGGCCTTCGACATCGTCCTGGCGGAGGGCGCGGCATTCACCGGGGCTTTGTAAACACGAATCGTGTGGCCTGTGTCTTGCTTGCGTCCTCCACGAGGACCATCAAGATGTTCGGAAAGCCTGCCCTCCGCCTGCACTGAGGGAGCAGCTGGAAGGCGCGGGCCTGGGGGTGGCCGTGCGTGGGCAGAGCTTCGGGTGGGTTGGCGCTGATTCCCGCGCTCCTCGAGCGCGCATCACACTCGGGATCCGGGAAAGGAGATCTTCATGCGCTCGAGGCATGGTGCTGCTCGCCCTGCTCTGGGCCCCGGGTTGTTCGTATGCCTTCGTCCATGGGCCTCCAATCGATTCGGCGCCCGCCAAGGGGCAAGAAGACTCCAAAGGGCGAGTCATCTGCACGACTTCCAACGATGTTCCGGCCTTGGACACGATCCTCGGTGTGTCGCTCGTAGGCGTCGGAGGCGCGGGGGTCGTGCTCGCACCGACCGACGGGTTGGGGGACGTTCTCATCCCCTCGGCGGTCATGGTTGCGGTAGGAGCGGTCGCCCTCGCTTCGGCGGTCACTGGGTACGGACGAACCGCCGATTGCCGCCGGGTGGTGGAGACACTTCCCAGCGGTCCCCACCAGGGCGCCCGGTACCTTCTCGACCTGGACGCCATCACCGCAGCTCGTACGCGGGAAGAGCGGTAGCAGTTGCTCGGCTACACGGTGAGCGTTTCCCCGGCGACTCCGTCGGCGGCCGTCTCCGTCATCGGGACCACGGCCTCCGTCACCGGGCTCGGCAACGGCGCGACCTACACCTTCACCGTGGCAGCCTCAAACGCAATCGGGACCGCGGTCCAACCTCGGCCTCGAGCAACGCGGTCACGACTCCGGACGTTCCGGGCGCACCGACCGGCGTGGTCGCGGTTGCGGGCAACCAGAAGGCGTCCCTGAACTG
>DATKKF010000020.1:0-103665 GCA_035543115.1 Myxococcaceae bacterium | reverse complement strand
TGACAACCCAGGGACGGCCCCTCACACCGCATGGCCCGCGTTTCTTCTCGAGGCCAACTGGCGAGCGGACGGAGCGATCTGCGTCCTGCATGCCCGGTACGTGTCGCTGCCGCCAACGTGCCAGGCACGGTTCCGCACGCCGGTGACGTTCTTCCCGTTCTCCAACAACCCCGACGGTGGGGTGCCGGTCGGGCTGCGCGGGAGCGACTACATGTGCCTGGGGGGCGCGCCCTTGCCCCCTGGATGCGACAAAGAGGGAAAGTGCAACGCGGTGAACTTCGCCCGGAGCCTTCTGACGCAGGGCGTGTTGATGGACGACTCGCTGCTGCAGCCCTGAGCTATAGCTCCCGCCGCCCGGAGAGTGCGCGGGCCAGCGTCGCCTGGTCCGCGAACTCGAGATCTCCGCCCATCGGCAAACCCTGCGCGAGCCGGGTGATGCGGATGCCCATCGGCCGCAGCAGCCGCATGAGGTAGAGCGCCGTCGCCTCGCCCTCGACGTCCGGATTGGTGGCGACGATGACCTCCTCGACCTTCCCGTCCTCGAGGCGGACGAGGAGCTCCTGGATGCGCAGCTGCTCCGGGCCGACGCCCTCCAGCGGGGAGAGGACGCCGTGGAGCACGTGGTAGCGGCCCTTGAACTCGCGCGTCTTCTCCAGGGCCATCAAGTCGGCGATGCCCTCGACCACGCAGAGGATACGGTCGTCGCGGCGCGGGTCGGTGCAGAAGCCGCACAGCTGTCCCTCGGTGAGGGCGAAGCAGCGGGTGCACAGGCGGACCTTGCTCTTCACCTCCTGGAGCGCGCTGACCAGCTCGGAGGCGTACTCCGGCGGGGCCCGCAGGATGTGGAAGGCGAGCCGCTGGGCCGTCTTCTCCCCGATTCCGGGCAGCTTCGACAGCTGGGCGACGAGGCGGTTGAGCGGGTCCGGAGTCATCCGGTGATTCCGGGAATCTTCAGGCCGCCGGAGATCTTCGCCAGCTCGCGTTCGCTGAGATCGCGGGCCTGGGCGAGGGCGGCGTTGACCGCGGCGGCGATGAGGTCCTCCATCATCTCCACGTCGCCCGCCTGGACCACGTCCGGGGAGATCTTGATCGAGCGGACGTCGCCCGAGCCGGTGGCGACGACCTTGACCCGGCCGTCGCCGGCCTGGCCCTCGACGGTCTCCTCGGCCAGCTCCTTCTTCCGCTGCTCGAGCTTCTCGGTCAGCTTGCTGGCCTGGCGCATGAAGTAGTTGAGGTCGACTCCGGGCATGGCGTGCTCCGTCGGAAGGTTCAGGGCTGCTCGTCGATGACGTCGCTGCCGGGGGCCCCGGTGCGCTCGCGCTCGAGGACCTGGATGTGCTCCAGCTCACCCCCGAGGATGCGCAGGGTGGCGAGGATGGCGGGGTGGTTGCGGACGGACTGTCCGGTGGCGCGCTCGTGCTCGGCGCGGGCCTCGGCATCCATCTCCGCGACGCTCTTGCCGCCGGCGGCCACCCCCGCGGTCTCGTCCAGGACCAGACGCGTCGGGCGCCCGAAGTGGAGGGAGAGGAGGCGCTCCACCACCGGGCGTCCGCTCTGTCCAGTGACGGTGGTGCGGTGGAAGCTGGCCTCCGGGCGGAAGGCGATGCCCACCTCACCCTCGCGCAGTGAGAGGAGCCGGGCCTGCTTGAGCGACGCCGAGTGGCGCGGCGACTCGGCGGCGACGGTGTCCAGCGCCGCGCGCCAGCGGTCGAGGAGGGGGCGCGTCGCGTCGTCCCGCCCGCGCGCAGGAGCCGACACGGGCTCGGGTAGACACTCGTCGGTGGCGCACCCGCCGGGGCTCGTGTCGACGACGAGGGGGGCATCGGTGCCGGAGCGCTGCATCGGGCGCGGCGAGGGGACCTCCGTGGGCGTGGCGCGCGGGCGAGGCTCTGCGGAGTCCGCCCCGTTGACCGACGCCGGAGACGCTGCGGCGCCCGGAGGCGGCTCGACGGGTGCCGCGGTGACGACGGCCGGACGGGGCGCCGTCGTGCCGCGACCTGCCGTCCCGCTCCCCAGGGACGCGGAGCTGGCCGGGGTGGGTGCGGGCTGCGGCGGGCTCTCGCGCTCCGGGGAGGCGGGCACTGCGGCCGGTGCGTTCACCCCGGCGCGCACGGGCGGCACCTCGCTGGCGCGCGACGGTGAAGCCGCCCGGGCGGCGGACGCGCCCTCGACGGTCCGGGCGGCCGGAGCTCCGGCGGCACGCACCGCACCGGCGGCGAGGGGAGCGCTGCGGGCTGCGGGGGGCTCAGCGGCGAAAGGGCTGGGGAGCGGGACGACCTCCGGGCGTCCCGCCAGGCCGGGCGGCCGCGCGCGCATCGGGCGCGGCGCCTGTGCCGAGGAGCTTCTCCACCCGGCCGAGCAGCTCGGGGATGGAGGCGGTGGGGGCGAGCTGGACGGCCTTGAGGAGCGCCATCTCCAGCGCCAGCCGGGGCTGTGCGGCGCGGCCGACGTCCCAGACCGAGCCGTGCACGACGTCGAAGAGCCGCGCCAGCTGCGCCGGGTCGGCCTCTCGGGCGAGCTCGACGACCATCTTCTGCTCCACCTCGGCCAGCTCGGTGGGCGGCTTGCCGGTGGCGCGAGTGACGAGGACATGCCGGAGCTCGAGCGCGAGCTCCTCGGCGAGGCGGCGGAGGTCGGCGCCGCGCTGGAAGAGGTCCTCGACCGACTCCAGGAGCACCTTGGCATCGCGGCGGACCAGCGCGGCGGCCATCTGCTGGACCACCGTACGGTCGATGGCCCCGAGCGCCTCCGCGATGGCGGCGTCGGTGGCGCCCGGGCCGCAGGCGGACATCACCTGGTCGAGGAGGGAGAGCGCGTCGCGCATCCCGCCCTCGGCCTGGCGGACGATGAGGGCGAGCGAGCCGTCGGAGAGGCCGGCCTTCTCCTCGGTGGCGATCTGCTTCAGCCGGGCGAGCATGCGCTCCGCCGGGATGCGCCGGAAGTCGTGGCGCTGGCAGCGGGAGAGGATGGTGTCGGGGAGCTTGTGGGGCTCGGTGGTGGCGAAGATGAACTTCACGTGCCCCGGCGGCTCCTCCAGCGTCTTGAGGAGCGCGTTGAACGCCGCTCCCGAGAGCATGTGCACCTCGTCGATGATGTAGATCTTGTGCCGGTCGCGCTGGGGCAGGTACTTGGCGTTCTCGCGGATCTCGCGGACGTTCTCCACGCCGTTGTTGGAGGCGCCGTCGATCTCGGCGACGTCGACCGAGGTGCCGGCGGCGATCTCCACGCAGGGCTGGCAGACGCCGCAGGGGGTGGCGGTGGGGCCGTGGACGCAGTTGAGGGCCTTGGCGAGGAGGCGGGCGGCGGTGGTCTTGCCGACGCCGCGCGGGCCGCAGAAGAGGTAGGCGTGGGCGACGCGGTCCATCTTGATGGCGTTGGCCACCGTCCGGACCACGTGCTCCTGGCCGGTCATGTCGTCGAACGTCTGGGGGCGCCACTTCCGCGCCAGCACGAGGTATCCCATGGGGAGCCAGCCAATGTAACAGCGCCGCTCCTACCGTCTACACTGGCCAGCCGAGCGTGAGCGACCCCGACGCTTCACCGTTTCCACCCAGGGCGACCGAGGCCGACACGCCTGCCGCCGAGGCGCTCGAGGCTGCCCCTCAATGGCGCTGGGTGACCCCCGAACGCTGGGCGGTGGTGCTGGCGCTCGTCCCGGCGGTGAGCGCGGTGGCGGTGCTCGGCCGCCTGCACCCGGACGAGGTGTACCAGTTCCTCGAGCCCGCCTATGCGCGGGTGCACGGCTACGGCGTGCTCGCCTGGGAGTGGAAGCAGGGGCTGCGGAACTGGGCGGTGCCGCTGGTGCTCGCGGCGGTGCTCCGGGTGGGCGGCTGGCTCGGGCTGAGCGACCCGTGGGTGGTGCGGGGGCTGGTGGCGATTCCGCTCTGGGCGTTGCAGGCCTGGGGGCTGGTCGCCTCGGCGCGTCTGGGCAGACGCCGCGCGGGCGTGCTGGGCGGATGGGTGACGGTGTTCGCGGTGGGCTGCCTCCCGCTCCTCGTCGTGGTGGCTGGACGGACCCTGGGCGAGGCGCTCTCGGTGCCGCTGCTGCTGGTCGCAGCGGAGGCGCTCTCCCGGGAGGAGCGTCCGCGAAGGAGCGGGCTTCTGGGAGGCGCGGGGCTCGGTCTCGCCTTCGTGGTGCGCTACGGCTCTCTTCCGGCGATGGCGGCGGCGCTGGGGTGGGTGGCGGCGCGGCGCCGGTGGGCGTTGCTCGGATGGGCCGCGGTCGGCCTGGGCTTCGTGCTCCTCGAGCTGGGCGCGCTGGACTGGGCGAGCTGGGGGACGCCCTGGCACTCGGTGGGGGCGTGGTTCTCGTTCAACGTGGGGAGCGCCGGGGCGGCGCAGACGTTCGGCGCGGAGCCGCCGAGCTACTACTGGCCATTCCTGTGGAGGCAGGTGCCGCTCTGGGTGTGGCCGGCGCTGGCGCTCGGTGTCGTGTGGCTGCGGCCGCGGGTGGGCGTGGCCGGGGCGATGGCGGGGCTGATGCTCGTGGCCCTGCTGAGCACCGCGCACAAGGAGGAGCGCTTCCTGTACCCGGTGGAGGTGCTGCTGGTGGTCGAGGCGGCGCCGGGGCTGGCCGCGTTGCTGGAGCGGCTCCGCACGGTGTGGCATCGCGTCGGGGTGGCGGTGGTCGCCCTAGTCCTCACGGTCTTCTCGGCGACGCCCGACCGCGACCTGCGGGGCGATGAGTTCCGGGCGATCGTGAAGGCCACCCGCCCGACCGAGGTCAGGGGACTGCTGATCGTGAACGAGGGGCTGTGGGGAGCGGGCGGCTACTTCTACGTGGGGAAGCACATCCCGTGGCTGACCTGCGACTGGCCGCAGGACGCCACGTTCCAGGCGGCGATGCGGGACCGGCGCTTCAACCGGGTGGTGACGTTCGAGGACCGCGCGCTCGCCGAGATCCAGGCCTCTGGCTTCCGGGTGCTCGGGCAGGACGGAAGGGAGACGATCCTCGGGCGCTGATTCCACCCCGGGACGCCGAGGCCCGAGCCAAGGCGGTCTCCGCCACGGCGCTTCCTCAGCGCGGCGCGTCCTCGTCCCGCCCGTGCACTTCCGCCGGCGGGCTGGTGGCCTCGACCGCGGAGAAGGTCTCCAGGATCCTGTAGCTGTGCTCGGCGCCGTGCGGCACCACCCAGCTGTCACCCGCCTCGAGCCGGACGGTCTGTCCCTCGAGCGTCAGCTCCGCGCGTCCGCGCAGCACGTACCCGATGGTCTCGTAGCCCCGCCGCACCGCGGGCTTCGCTTCCCCGGGCTCCTCGTCGAGCCACAGGCGCATCGAGAGCCGCACCCCGGACGCGAGGTACCGCTGTCCCATCCGCCCGACCGGGCTCCTCTCGCCATCGACCTTCGTCACGCTGGTGTCAGCCATGTCCGTTCCCCACCCTCCGGGTTCTAACCCGAAGGTGGGGACGGACGGCAGTGAATGGAACGGCCGGGACACACGCGAAGGTGCGCTACCGTTGCTTCCTT
Organism: Myxococcaceae bacterium; assembly: GCA_035543115.1. GTDB lineage: Bacteria > Myxococcota > Myxococcia > Myxococcales > Myxococcaceae > RPRB01. The sequence goes on along the minus strand of DATKKF010000020.1, from coordinate 98,196 downwards.
CCGGACCTGGCGGGGTTCACGTCCCCGCGTCGTCCCGACCACAAGCTGTTGCTCCCGAGCTCTCTAGCAGCGGAGAGGGTGGGATTCGAACCCACGATACCCTTTCAGATATGCACGCGTTCCAGGCGTGTGCCTTCAACCGCTCGGCCACCTCTCCAGCCCTGCGGAGAGCGTAGGATTCGAACCTACGGTACCGTTACCGGTACGCCTGATTTCGAGTCAGGTGCCTTCGACCACTCGGCCAGCTCTCCAGCGATTCAGTTGTCAACCTTCCCCGGCGCGCAGCCCCTGGAAGAATCGGGTTAGTCGTTCGGCGCACGCGGCCTCGAGGACGCCTGCTCGGACCGCGAGCCGGTGATTGTGGGGCAGGGCGTTCAGGTCGAACAGCCCCCCGAGCGCGCCGGCCTTCGGACTCGGCGCGCCGTAGACCACGCGGTCGATCCGCGCCTGGAGCGCAGCCCCGACGCACAGCGAGCAGGGCTCGAGCGTGACGAAGAGGCTGACGCCGCTCAGGCGCCATCGGCCCAGTCTGCGCGCGGCCTCGGCGAGGGCGGAGAGCTCGGCATGGGCGAACGGGTCGCGGTCGGTCTCTCGCCGGTTCGAACCGCGGCCGACGATGGCGTCGTCCAGCACCGCCACCGCGCCCACCGGGACTTCGCCCAGCGCGGCCGCCTCGTCTGCGAGGACCAGCGCCTCGCGCATGAACCGTTCGTCGGCGTCTTCCATGGGCAACGGAGGGGAATGGCGCGCCCTAGAGGATTTGAACCTCTGGCCTTCGGATTCGTAGTCCGACGCTCTATCCAACTGAGCTAAGGGCGCGTACGACTGATGGTTTTCAAAGATCAGCGGAGCGAGCGGTGCCTCCTACCCTCTCGGACACGCGCTTGCAACGGAGAGAGAGGGATTCGAACCCTCGATACCCTTTCGGATATGCAGGTTTAGCAAACCTGTGCCTTCAGCCTCTCGGCCATCTCTCCTCTCCAGCAGCACTCAAAGAACAACGGCGACGGAGGAAGTAGGATTCGAACCTACGAAGGGCGTGAACCCTTGGCGGTTTTCAAGACCGCTGCCTTCAGCCGCTCGGCCATTCCTCCAAGGCAGGGACGGCCGAAAAGGGCCGCCTTCATACTCGATTCGCCCCCCGTTGCAACCGGACGGGGCTCAGGCGGAACGTATCTCGGTCCGCCCGCCCATGTACGGCCCCAGGACGTCCGGTAGTCGCACCGTCCCGTCCTCGCGCTGTCCGTTCTCCAGCAGGGCGACGAGGGTGCGCCCCACGGCCAGGCCCGAACCGTTCAAGGTGTGGCAGTGCTGGGGTTTCTCGCCCTGGGCAGGGCGGAAGCGGATCTTCCCCCGGCGGGCCTGGAAGTCCCCGCAGTTGCTGCACGAGGAGATCTCCCGGAACGTGGCCTGTCCGGGAAGCCAGACCTCCACGTCATAGGTCTTCATCGAGGCGAAGCCCATGTCCCCGGTGCAGAGCAGCACCACCCGGTGGTGGAGCCCGAGGCGGCGCAGCACCTCGGTGGCGTCGTCCACCATCTGCTCGAGCGCCTCCATGGACTGCTCGGGCCGGGTGAACTTCACCAGCTCCACCTTGTGGAACTGGTGCTGGCGAATGAGGCCGCGGGTGTCCTTGCCCGCCGAGCCGGCCTCGGCGCGGAAGCAGGGGCTGAAGGCGCAGTAGCGGAGGGGGAGCCGCTCGCCGTCGAGGATCTCATCGGCGTGGTAGTTGGTGACCGGCACCTCGGCGGTGGGGATGAGGAAGCGCTCGTCGGCCCCGGCGGTCTTGAAGGCGTCCTCCTCGAACTTCGGGAGCTGACCGGTGGTGGTCATCGCGTCCCGGATGACGAGGTACGGCGGAAGCAGCTCGGTGTACCCGCGCCCGGTGTGGACGTCGATCATGAACGCCACCAGCGCCCGCTCCAGCCGGGCGAGGTCACCCCGATAGAAGACGAAGCGGCTCCCCGACACCTTGGCCGCGCGCTCGAAGTCGAGCAGCCCGAGCGACTCGCCGATCTCGAAGTGCTGCCTAGGGGTGAACGGCAGGCGTGGAGGCTCGCCCCAGGTCCGCACCACCACGTTGTCCTCGCCCGAGGCGCCGACCGGCACCGACGGGTCCGGCAGGTTGGGCAGAGTGAGGAGCATCGCGTTCAGCCGCTCCTCCACCAAGGCGAGCTGCTTCTCCTGCTCCTTGATCTCCTGGCTCAGCGCGCGCAGGTCCCCGCGAAGCCGCTCGAGCAGGGCCGGGTCCTGCTTCGCGGCCCGCTTCATCTCCTCGTTGGCGGCGTTGCGCTTCGCCTGGAGCGCCTCGACCGAGACGTAGAGCGCGCTGCGCTCGGCGACCAGGGCACGCCCCAGGCTGCGGAAGGTCCCGAGGTCGGGGTTCTCGCCGCGGGCGGAGAGGCGCTCCACCACCGCGTCGAAGTTCTGTGTCACGTACTTGAGGTCCAGCATGACGGCTGGAGCCTCTAGCACTACTTCGACAGGTAGTAGATCTCGTCCTCGATGTCCTTCCGGTCCTTCGCCTCGGGCGCCTTGGCCAGGTAGTTCTGGAAGGCGGCCGCCGCCTCGCGCTTCTTGCCCCGCTCCTTGAGCGCGTAGCCCAGGTGGTACCAGGCCTGCGCGTCGTCCGGCTTGGCGGAGAGCGCGCGCTGGTAGAAGGCGATGGCCTTGTCGTACTGGCCCTGCTCGCTGAAGGCCCGGCCGAGCCGGTAATAGAGGCCGGTGAGGCTCGGGTCGGCCTTGAGGGCAGCGTTGTAGTTGGCGATGGCCTGCGGCCACTTGCCGGCCTGGAAGTGCGCATCGCCCATGCTGCCCAGCACGCGGGCCCGGCCCGGGTCGGCCTTCAGCGCGGCCTCGAACGCGGCGATGGCGTCCTTGTACCGGCTGGTCTCGACGTAGACCTGGCCCATCGCCTCCCACGGATCGGCGTAGCCCGGGTCGAGCTTCACCGCCTGCTTCCAGGCCTCCACCGCCTCGGGGGCCTTCCCGGCGTCGCGGAGGATGTGTCCCAGCTCGTAGTGGTACGCGGCGCGGGTGGGCGCTCGATCGAGCGCGGCGCGGATGGACTCCAGCGCCAGGCTGTAGTCGCCCTTCTTCGCGTGCACCCGCGCGATCCAGAAGTTGGCCTCGGGGTTGCCGGGCTCGGCCTTCAGCACGCCCTGGAGCAGCGCGGCGGCGGCGTCGAGGTCGCCCTTCTCGAAGCGCACCGCGCCCAGGGCCACCTCGAGCCGGCTGTTGGGCCCGGCGCTCCGCGCCGTCTCGAGCTCCCTGGCCGCCTCGTCCAGCTCGCCGAGCTTCCACAGCGCCATGCCGTGGACCAGCCGGCCGTCGACGACGTCGGGGTCGAGCGACAGCGCCTTCTCGGCCTGGGCGCGCCCCTCCTTCCAGGCGTGACGCTCGAGCGCGAGCCGCGCCCGCGCCACCCAGGCGTCGGCCATGTCCGGGGCGAGGGTGGTGGCGCGCTCGAACTCCGACTGCGCCGTGGACAGCTCCCCGGTGGCCAGCGCGAGCTCGCCGAGGCCCAGACGCAGCCGGGCGTTCTGGGGCTGCTTCTCGGTGACTCCGGCGAGCGCGGCGCGCGCATCGGTGGGCCGGTGCTGGCGGAGGTGGAGACGCGCCAGGCCCAGCGCCGCGTCGAGGTCCGCCGGGTCGAGCCGGGTGGCGGCCTTGTAGCTGTCCTCGGCGTCGGTCACCCGGTCGAGCAGCTCCTGCGCTCGGGCGACCACCAGCGCGGTCTGCTCGTCCTTGGGGAAGGTGGCCCGGGCCTTGGCCGCTGCGGCGAGCGCCTCCTCGGGCTTCTTCAGCGCGGCGAGCGACTGCACCTGCCCGTCGGCCCACGCCGGGTTGTCCGGTTCGCCGGTCACCGCGGCCTTCCACAGAGGCAGCGCCTTCTCGTCCTGCTTCATGGCCGAGTAGGCCCGGGCCAGGGTGCCCTTGGCGAGGACGCTGGTCGAATCCACCTTCACCGCCTCCTCGAGCCCGGTCACCGCCTCCGCGGGCTTCCCCTGCATCAGGAGCGCGGCGCCCTTGAGCGCGAGGCCGCGGGCCCGCTCGGGCGGAGCGAGCGCCTTGGCCTCGGCCAGCGCCGGCTCGAGCGCCCTGAGCGCGGCGGCCGGCTCCTTCCTTTCCAGGGCGAGCTGGGCCAGCTCGAGCGACGACGAGAGGTGCGCTGGGGAAACCTTGAGGCTCGCCTCGAAGTCGGCCTGTGCCCTGTCGGGCTTCTTCAGCTTGAGGTGGGCGAGCCCGAGCGCGTGCCAGGCGGCGCCGGAGGGCGCGGACTTCGCCGCCCCGTCGAGCACCGTGGCGGCATCGGCCGTCTGGCCCTTCTGGAGGAGCGCCTCGGCCTCGAGCAGCGGGCCCTCGGCGTCGAGCTTCGCGGCGCGGACGAGGCCGAGCGCCGTGTCCGGCTGCTTGCCCACGAGCGCCTGGCCAATCTCTGCCTTGAGCCGCTCGGGGTTTCCCTTGGGGAGGACCTTCAGGTCCTCGAGGGTGGAGCTGGCCTGGGCGAGCTGCGACGGATCCGCGGTCCCCCAGCGGCGCTGCTCGAGGAAGATCGACTGCACCCAGACCGCCCGCACCTCCGGGTACTCGCGGTGGGCCAGGAGGCCCTCGAGCTGGCCACGGGCCTTCCTCATCCCGGGCCAGGTGTCCTCGGCGAGGGCCGCCTTCGCCTCGGCAAACGTCTTGCCCTCGGCCGAGCTGGCCGAGACGTGCGCCGGGAACAACCAGCGGAGCCCGAAGGCGCCGTAGCGGGTGAGCTGGAGGCTCGCGCCGGCGCCGATCAGCGCCAGCCCCCCGAGCACCGCGGCGGCGAGGACAAGCCACCGCATTCGCCGCCGGGCTTGTGCCTCGCCGTCCACCACGCTGACCACCGCCATCCGGCCGCCGTACGCCTGGGCGAGCTGGTCCAGGTCGAGCTTGGGTGGCGGGGCAGCCGGCGCGGCGGTGGGCTTCGCCGGAGCGGCGGGGGTTGGCACGGGGGCGGAGACGAGCCGCTGCATCGCCTGGGCGAAGGCGGGAACGGCGGCCATCCCGGTCCAGGTGTCGCCGTCGGTGGACACCTCCTCGCTTCCGAGGAGCTGACCGTCCTCGAGCATCTTGACGATGACGCCCGGCTCGAACGGGCCAAACACCTTCCCGCTCCTCCGTCGCACGTGGAAGCGCCTGACGCGCCCGGTGCGGGGGCGGATCTCCTTCGCTGCCTCGTCCAGGAAGCCGAGCACCTCGAGCCCATCCTCCGCCGGGCGGACCGAGGCGGGGAGCGGCTTGGAGAGGTCGGCCTCGAGGTCCTCGGGGGCGGGACGCGTGGGGTCGAACTCCAGCGGGTCCGTGGCCGGGCCGCCGTCCAGCTCCCTGAGCGCGCGGGTCTGCGGGAGGTTGGAGAGGTCGAGCACCTCCGGTGGCGCGGGCGGGGGCTCGGTCCACGCCACCTCGTCGCCGCCGGGCAGCGGGTCGTCTGCCGGGATGGGGAGGGCGGTGGCGTTGGCGTCGTCGCCGCCGAGGTCGATGGTGCCGAACTCGGGCGAGGTCCCCGGGTCCCACGGCTCTTGGTCCTGGTGGCCGTGGGGGGCAGCGGCGGCGGGCCCGGCGGGTGGTTCGGCGGGCTCGGCCGGCGTGTCCTCGTGCAGCGCCTCGGCCCCGTACGAGGCGTCCTCGAGCCCGTCGCCGGCGGGCCAGCCGTCCCCGTCGGTGCCCGGGTCGAGGGGACCGTCGGCCTGCGCGCCGGCGTCCGAGAGGGCGGCGTCGTCGAAGCCGGCCTCCTCCAAGCCGGGGAGCGGCGAGTCCGGCGGCACGGCCGGAGGTGGCGGCCCTCGCGCCGGCGCCGGCGCCGAAGGGGGCACGGCCGGGGCCGAGGCGCCGAACGCGCCCGGAGGACGCGCCGGCACCCGGGGAGGCGGAGGGGCGACGGGGCTCGCGCGCGCCGGCGTGGACGGCGCGGGCAGCTCGACGGCTCCGCCCAGCGTCGGCGCGACCGTGGTCCGCTCAGCCCGCCGGGGCGGGGACAGAGGAGGTGCGGCAGTGATGGGCGGGACCGCGGCGGGCGTGGGGGCGCGGGTGGGCGGGAGCGGGATGACGCCGGTGGTGAGGGACTGCGCCGAAGGCGGTGGCTCGGGCGCACGCGAGGTGATCCGCGGCATCCCGGCGCTGGCCGAGGGGGCCGGTCCGTCGCTGCCCAGCCCGGGCAGGGGCACCGCACCCTCGTTGAGCCGCACGCTGGCGACCGAGGATGCGGGCGGAGGCGCCGCGGCCTCCGGCGGACGCAGGGGAATCAACGTCTGGCAGCTGCTGCACTTGAGCTTGGCGCCGCCGGGAGGGATTCGCCGCTCGTCGATGTTGTACGCCGTCTGGCAGGACGGACACGTGACGCGCATGGGGAGAGGTCCGGAGGCTAGCAGACTGCCTTGGGGTTCACTGTGCTAGGTGGACCGTCCGAGCTGTGAGCGTCAACACCCACATCGAACCCGTGCTCATCCTCGGCGGCGGCCTCGCCGGGCTGTCCACCGCGTTCCACCTCCACCGGCCGTGGCTCCTGGTGGAGAAGGAGTCGCGCGTGGGCGGGCTGGTCCGCACCGAGACGATGCACGGCGGCTTCCGCTTCGACCCGACCGGCCACTGGCTGCACCTGCGTGACCCGGGGATGAAGGCGCTGGTGCACGAGCGGCTGCTCCCCGGCGGGCTGGTCGCCGTCGCCCGGAGAGCGGCGGTCTTCACCCGGGGCGTGTTCACCCGGTTTCCCTACCAGGTGAACACCCATGGCCTGCCGGCCGAGGTGGTGGCGGAGAACCTCCTGGGTTTCGTGGAGGCCACGGCAGGCGAGGGCGGCCGGGCGCTCCGCGAGCGCGAGCCGGCCAACTTCGAGGAGTTCATCCTCCGGCATCTCGGTGCGGGCTTCGCGAAGAACTTCATGGTGCCCTACAACACCAAGCTCTTCGGGGTGCCGCCGCGGGAGCTGAGCGCCGCCTGGTGCGGCCGCTTCGTGCCGAAGCCGACGCTCAAGGAGGTGGTGGACGGCGCGCTGGGGCTGGGCTCGGATGCGCTCGGCTACAACGCGACGTTCGTCTACCCGAAGGAGGGCGGCATCGAGGCGCTCGCCCGGGCGCTCCACGGGGCGCTGCCCGCGGCCTCGCCGTGCGAGGTGCGGGTCGGAACCGAGCCGCTCGCGCTCGACTGGGAGCGCCGGGCCACCCGTCTCTCCGACGGCAGTGAGGTGCGCTGGTCGGCGCTGGTGTCGACCCTGCCGCTGCCGCTCCTGGTCGAGCTGCTGCACCTGGTGCCCGACGAGGTGCGCGCCGCCGCCAGCAAGCTGCGGGCGACCGACGTCACCTGGGTGGCGGTGGGGGTGCGCGGGCCGAACGTGCAGCCGTGGCACTGGGTGTACACCCCCGAGCCCGAGTTCCTGACCTACCGCATCGGCTCGCCGTCGGCGGTCTTCCCCGGCACGGCGCCGGCGGGGACCTCGTCGTTCTACGTGGAGTACTCCGGGCCCCGGCCCCCGCAGGAATGCGCCCGGGCGGCGGTGGAGGACCTGGTTCGTGCGAAGATGATCCACCGCGCGGCCGACGTGCTCTTCGCCGAGCCGCGGGTCATCCGGAACGCCTACGTGCTGTACGACGCCCACTACGGACAGGCCCGCCAGACGGTGATCGACTTCCTCTCCAGGGTCGGGATTCTCACCGCCGGCCGCTACGGCAACTGGGAGTACTCGTCGATGGAGGACGCGCTGCTCGGAGGGCGCGCGGCCGCGGAGCAGGTCGAGCGCGCGTGATGGGCGCCCCGTGGCTGACCGTGGTCATCCCGGTCTACAACGAGGAGCGCATCCTCCCCTCGGCGCTGGCGGACCTCACCGCGGGGCTGGACGCGCGGGCGCTGGACTACGAGGTGCTGCTCGCCGAGAACGGCTCCACCGACGGGACGCCGGCCTTGCTCGACCAGCTCACCGCGGCGAACCCGCGCCTGCGCTGGTTTCACTGCACCACGCCCAACTACGGGGCGGCGCTGAAGCAGGGGATGCTCCAGGCGCGCGGCGAGCTGGTGTTCTGCGACGAGATCGACCTCTGTGACCTGACCTTCTACGACAGCGCGCTCTCGCTGCTCACCGACCCGGGCCTGGACATGGTGGTGGGGAGCAAGGCGGCGCGGGGGGCGAGCGATCGCCGGCCGCTCATCCGCCGGGTGGCGACGCGGGTGCACAACGGGCTCCTGCGCCTGCTGCTCGGGTTCCAGGGCACCGACACCCACGGGCTGAAGGCGTTCCGCCGCGAGCGGCTGGTCCCGGTGGTGCGGGCCTGCGTGGTGGACCGGGACGTGTTCGCCTCCGAGTTCGTGGTGCGTGCCTGGCGCGACGGCTACCGCGTGCTGGAGATCCCCATCCAGCTGGAGGAGAAGCGGCAGCCATCGATCAATCTCCTCCGCCGGGTGCCCAACGTGCTGCGACAGGTGGCGAAGCTGGTGTGGGTCATCCGGGTCCGGGGCGGGTGAGCGGCCGCATGGGCGGGCTCGCCTCCATCTCCATCGACCTGGACGGGCTCGGGCACTACCCGGCGCTCCATGGGCTCCCTGCGGGGGTCGTCTCCGCCGAGGCGCGGGGCCTCGTCCACCGCGTCGCCGTTCCCCGCTTCGCCGAGCTGGTCGAGGGCGTGGGGGGTCGGGGGACCCTCTTCGTCATCGGCAGCGAGGTCGACCAGGCCGCCCGCGCGCCGCTGGAGGATGCGCTCCGGCGGGGCCACGAGCTGGGGAGCCACACCCACCGGCACGACTACGCGCTGTCACGGCGCCCGCCGGAAGAGATCGACCGTGACCTAGGGCGCGCCGAGGAGGTGCTCGCCTCGCTCGGGGCTCTGCCTCCGCTCGGGTTCCGCGCGCCGGGGTACACGCTCTCCCCGGCGCTGCTCCGGGCGGTGGTGGCCCGCGGCTACGCCTACGACGCGAGCATCTTCCCCGCCGCGCCCTACTGGGCGGCCAAGGCGCTGACCCTGGGCTGGCTCCGGCTCCGGGGGCGGCGCTCGGCGGCCATCCTCGACAGCCCGCGGGTGCTGCTCGCGCCCCGGCTCCCCTACCGCCCGGATCCGGACCGGCCCGAGCGGCGAGGAGCGGCGCCGCTGCTCGAGCTGCCGATGTCGGTGACGCCGGGCGCCCGGCTGCCGTTCATCGGCACCTTGGTGGTGCTCGCGCCCTGGCCGATGGTGCGCGCCGCCTACGCCCGGCTGCGCGGCGAGCCGTTCCTCTCGCTCGAGCTGCACGCGGTGGACGTGCTCGGCCCGGAGGATGGGCTGCCGCCGGAGCTCGCCCGCGCCCAGCCCGACCTCGCGCTCCCGCTGTCCACCAAGCTCTCCCGGCTGCGCCAGGTACTGGAGTGGGCGGCCCGGGACTTCCAGCTCCTCCCGCTCCGGGAGGCCGCCCGGTCGCTGGAGGCAGCTGCCACGTCACCCGTTCCCGCCGGCAGCCGGCGTGGCTAGCTCAGGGAGGCCGCGCTCGGGGTCCGGGTCAGGGTGTCGTCTGGCGGACTGCAGTCGGCGAGGTCAGGGCGGCCGCAGTCAGCTAGAAGGGACGGTGGGCCCATGTTCGAGCGCTGGAGCGAGGAGACGAGGCAGCGACTGAAGCGGCTCACCCTGGAGCTGGCCGGGGACCGCGGGCCGACGCTCGAGGCGCTGGCGGAGCGGAGCAACGGCGAGTTCGGGGTCGACCCCTTCGGCTTCGATCCGGACTACGCGCTGTCCGCCATCGCGCCGTTCGTCTGGCTCTACAAGAAGTACTTCCGGGTCGAGACGCACGGGATCGAGCGAGTGCCCGGCGGACGGGTGCTCCTGGTGGGCAACCACGCCGGGCAGATCCCCATCGACGGGGCGATGGTGGGCGTGGCGATGCTCCTCGAGCACGACCCGCCGCGTCTGGTCCGGGCGATGACCGAGAAGTGGGCCGCGTCGCTGCCCTACGTGTCCACCATCTTTGCTCGGAGTGGGCAGGTCGTCGGCACGCCGGAGAACTGCCGCCGTCTCCTCGAGATGGGCGAGGTGGTGATGGTGTTCCCCGAGGGGGTGCCGGGGATCAGCAAGCTCTGGCCCGAGCGCTACCAGCTCAAGCAGTTCGGCCTGGGCTTCATGCGGCTGGCCCTGGAGACGGCGACGCCCATCGTGCCGGTGGCCATCATCGGCTCGGAGGAGCAGGCGCCGGCCATCCTGAACCTCCGCTCGGTGGGGAAGCTGATCGGCTTCCCTGCGCTCCCGGTCACGATCACCCCTCTCCCGCTTCCCACCAAGTACCGGCTCTACTTCGGCGACCCGCTGATCTTCTCCGGGAGCGCGGACGAGGAGGACACCGAGCTGGACAAGAAGGTCCGGGTGGTGAAGACCACGCTCCAGGGGTTGATCCAGCAGGGTCTCGAGGAACGGAAGAACGTCTTCTGGTGAGTGAGCCGATGAGCACCGAATCACGACAGGTGGTGGTGGTCACCGGCATCAGCGGCAACCTCGGGCGCACCCTCACCAAGCTGCTGCACCGCACCGAGCGCATCGTCGGCCTGGACCGGCGGCCGTTTCCCGGCGCGCCCAAGGACGTGGAGCTCTTCCAGCTCGACCTCCGCAAGAAGAAGGCCGAGGACGTCTTCCGCATCCACGAGGTGAAGGCGGTCATCCACATGGGGATCATGCACGACCCCCGGATGTCCTCCGAGGAGCACCACTCCTTCAACGTGGTGGGCACCACCCGGGTGCTGGACGCGGTGGCGAAGTACGGGGTGAAGAAGGTCGTGGTGCTCTCCAGCGCCGACGTCTACGGCCCGAGCCCGGACAACTCGAACTTCCTCTCCGAGGACGCGCCGCTGATGGCGGCCTCGCGCTTCTCGGGCGTCCGCGACCTGATCGAGGTCGACATGCTCGCCCACGGGTTCTTCTGGAGGCACCCGGACATCGAGACGGTCATCCTCCGGCCGGTGCACATCGTGGGGCCCAGCATCCGGAACGCACCATCGAACTACCTGCGACTGCGGCACCCCTGGGTGCTGGCGGGGTTCGACCCGATGCTCCAGCTCATCCACCAGGAGGATGCGGCGCGGGCCATGGTGGAGGCGCTGAAGCCGGGGCTGAGGGGCGTGTACAACGTGGTCGGTCCGGGCGAGGTGCCGCTCTCCGCGGTGCTCCGTGAGCTCGGGCGGACGCCGATCCCGGTGCCGCACCCGATCGCCAGGCCGCTGCTGGGAACGCTGTTCCGTTACCGGCTGGCGAGCTTCCCCCCACCCGAGCTCGACCACATCCAGTTCCTCTGCATGGTGGACGGGAGCCGCTGGAGGACGGACGTGGGCTGGGTGCCCCAGCACTCGATGAAGGACACCATTCGCTCGGTGGACGGGGAGCGGGCGGCGGCGTAGCAGGCTGAGTCGCCTGCTGGGCTCGCCGGATGGTGTGTGGCGGGCAACGCGGGTTCCGTCGCGTGCTGGCCCTGGGGACGGGGCGACCCTGACAGGAGTGTCGTGGTTCCGGGCAAACGCGCCGACACCGTCAGTGAAAACGCCTCCTAAGCCAAGGAAACGACTGAAACCTCTCCGTGGCACCCGCGTTGCTCGCTCCTGCGCCCATGTGAGGGTGTCCCATCGGGGGACGCCCGACGCCCACCGTCCCGGCCGGCCCCGGGGCGGTGGGCGCTTTTTTTGGCGGGTCAGTGGGGCGCGAGGTCCGGATAGGGCCCGCCCTGCATCGACTCGAGCAACCACTCGCCGTCCCGGGCGACCCAGACGGCCTTGGTCTCCTGGGCCTGCTCGGAGGTGGACGGCAGACGGAACCACCGCCAGCGCGAGGTGACCGTGGCGTGCCCGCCGTCGTCGCTGGGCGCCACGTTCAAGAGCTCGATGTCGGTGATGCTCAGGTCCGAGCCGTCGCGGGCGCGCGCGGCGAGGAACTGGCTGCGCCGCTCGGGGACCAGCAGCTGCGCCACCGCCGCGGTCTCGCTCCAGCGCGCCTTGACCTCGAAGTCCTCGTAGGTGCTCTTCAGCTTCGCCTGGGTTGCGCCCCCTTCGTGACATCCGACGACACCGAGCAGCAGGCAGGCGAGGAGGGGGCGCGTGGTAGCCTTCATCGGCTGACAACGATGCCCGAATCCCTGGTGGAGCGGTACGAGCAGCTCCTCGCCACCGATCCCACCTCCACCCTGTTCGTGGAGCTGGCTCGGGTGCTCGTCGAACAGGGCGAGAACGCCAGGGCGGCCGAGGTGTGCCAGCAGGGGCTCGGCCACCATCCGGACAGCATCCACGGCTACGTCCTCTGGGGGAAGGCGCTCATCGGGCTGGGCCGGCCCGCCGAGGCCATGGAGCAGTTCGACCGGGCGGTTGCGGTCGACCGGCAGGACCCGCTCGCCTACCACCTCATCTCCGAGGTCCTGGTGGCCAAGGGCCTGTACCGCTCGGCGCTCCCGCTCTTGCGCAAGGCGGTGGCGCTCTCCCCCGGCGACGAGCAGGTCAGGGCCTGGCTCGAGCAGACGCAAGGAGCGCTCTCCGGCGGGCCGGCGCCCACCATCCGCCCGGCGGTGCTCGACAACCCCCCGGAGCGCCCGCTCCCCCCCCGCGCCAACGGGGCGCCCACCGGAAGCAATCCAGCCGTCCGCCCGACGCGGACCGGGTCCTTTCCGCCTCCGCCTCCGCCCGAGGCGCTGAGCGAGGCCGCGGGGTTCACCCCGCTTCCCGAGCGGACGGGCTCGGGCTCCTTCCCCGCGGCAGGGGACGGACCGACCACGCCGGGACCGGCCGATTACCCGGCGAGCGCCGAGCCTGCTGCCGAGGACGTCACCGAGCCGAGCCTCCTCGCGGACGTGCCCGACGCGCCGTCACCCACCAGTCAGACGCCGGTGGCGAAGCGGCCGCTCACCACCGGGAGCACCGAGGCCATCGCCAAGGAGTACGAGAAGGCGCTTCGGGCGAAGGTCGCCGAGAAGGCCCAGTCGAGGAGCTGGCTCCAGGTCCACGCGCTGAAGCTGGCCATCGCCAGCGTGACCCTGGTGGCCGCGGTGGCCGGCGGGCTCGTGTACCGGCACACCCGGGCGGTGAACCATGGCCGGAACCTCGCCGACGCGCTCTCCACGGCCCGCAAGGCGCTGGCGCTCGACACCGCCGCCGGCGACAGGGCCGCGCTCGACGCGCTCGCCCAGGCGCTGCGCATGGAGGAGGACAGCGCCGAGGGCTGGGACTTCAAGGCCTACGCGCACGCGGTGCTCGCCGACGAGCACGGCGGAACCCCGCAGGACCGCGCCCAGGCGCTCGCGGCGCTCGCCCGCCCGAAGGCAGGGACGAGCCACCCCGGGCTGGTGCTCGTCGCCCGGGCGATGGCCGCCGAGGGGACCGAGCGCGACGCGGCCAGGAAGGCCATCCTCGACTCCCCGCTGGACCTGGGCGAGGTCCACGACGCCGCAGGCCGGCTGCTCCTCGCCAGGGGCGACGCCAAGGGAGCGGTGCTCCACTTCAAGCGCGCGCTCGAGCTGAACGCCGGGAATGTACGGGCCCTGGTCGCGCTCGGCGACTACTACCGGGAGGCGGGCGACGACGCGGCCGCTCTCACCGTCTACGGCACCGCCGAGCAGCTCTCGCCCGACCACCCGGGCCGGGCGCTGGGCGAGGCCGAGAGCCGGCTCGCGCTGGAGCAGGACCTGACCCAGGCCCTCGCCGAGGTGGACAAGCTCGCCGCCGAGTCGTTGACCCCGGACATGGCCGCGCGCCGGGCGCTCGATCGCGGGCGGCTCCTCTCGGCGAACGGCGCGCACGACCAGGCGGTGAAGGTGCTCACCGAGGGGGCCTCCGGCGCCGGCAAGCGCGCCTTCGACTTTCAGGTGGCGCTGGGAGACGCGCTCCGGGCGAGCGGCGACCTCGCCGCGGCGCAGAAGTCCCTCGAGACGGCGGTCAAGCAGAGGCCGAAGAGCGAGGAGGCCAAGGAGGCGCTGGGCCGGGTGCTGCTCGGCCGCGACCGAGAGCGCGACCTCCTGCAGCGCTTCGCCGACGACACCGGCCGGCGCATGGCGCTCCTCCGGGGCATCGCCTGGGGCCGGCTCAAGGACTGGAAGCGCGCCCGGGCCGAGCTGGCGAGGACGGCCGTCGGGGGCAAGTTCCCCATCGAGGCGGTGGCCTGGCTGGCCTTGGCTGACGCCGCCGAAGGCGAGCCGGACAAGGCGCAGACGGTGCTCGAGCGCACGCTCGCCGCGGCGAAGCGGCCCCGGGCAGACGTGGCGGTGGCGCTGGGGAAGATCTACTGGCAGCGCGGCATCCTCGATCGGGCCAAGGCCCAGTTCGAGGGGGCGAGCCGCGACCCGCGCGACTACGAGGGGGCCTGTGCGCTGGGGCGGCTGCTGTGGCTCTCGGGGTCTCCCGAGCGGGCGGTGGAGCCGCTCCAGCTCTCCATCCAGCGGAACCGGAGCCATGGCGAGAGCCGCCACGCGCTCGCCCGGGTGTCCCTCGCGCTGGCCAAGCCGGCCGAGGCGCTGGTCCAGGCGGAGGGGTGGGCGGCGGAGAACCCGTCCAGCGCCGCCGCGCACAAGGACGTGGCGCTCGCGCTGGCGCAGCAGGGCAAGTGGAAGGAGTCGGAGCTGGCGCTCGGCCGCGCGCTGAGGCTCGAGCCGCAGGATCCCGAGTCGTTTCGGCTGAAGGCGAGCTTGCTCTTCGCCCGGGGCGACGGGCGCGGCGGCTTCGCCGCGCTGCAGAAGGCGAACAGCCTCGCACCCAAGGACAGCGAGGTGTTCTGCGCCATCGGCCGGGCCTTCGTCCGGCAGGGCAACAGCCCGCAGGCGCAGAAGGCCTACCAGGCGGCGACCCGCGAGGACCCGACCAGCGTCTGCGGGCTCGCCGGCGAGGTCCTGCTCAAGCCCGCGGCAGGCAAGCCCCAGCTCTCGAAGCTGCAGGGGCTGTCGTCGGCGGCGCCGCGGGCGAGCGACCGGGCTCTCGCGGCGGTGGCGGCGTCGCGGGTGGCGCTGGCCGGCGGCCGGGTGCAGGACGCCAAGCACAGCGCCGAGCTGGCGGTGGAGCTCCAGCCCTTCCTCTCCGACGCGGCCCTGGCCCAGGGGCTGGTGCTGCGGAAGCTGCGCGACGAGACCAAGGCGCGCGAGCTTCTCATCAAGGCGGTGCAGCTCGACCCCTCCGACGGGCCGACCCGGCTGGCGCTCGCCGACGCGTACGCTGCCGGGGGTGACAGCGACGCCCGCCGGGCCTACGAGGAGTACGTGAACTTCACCCGCCTCGCCCCGAAGTCGCCCGACATGGCCCGGGTCAAGAAGCTCCTCCCCGGGCTCAAGAAGCGGGCGGCCCGGGCCCCGTGAACCCCAGGCGCTTCCTCCAGGTGGTCGCCGGGAACGCGCTCGCGCTGTCGGCGCTGTACCTCGCCATCGGCGTGGTGGTGGAGGCCCTCCGGATCCAGGCCCCGTCCACCGCGGTGCTGCGGGTGTCGTACGCGCTCGACGCGCTTCCCGCCCGGGTGCTGGAGCGGCTCGGGCTGCTCGGCCCGTTGAAGGAGGCCTACACCGAGGGGCGGCTCAGCGAGTCCGCGGTGCGGCTGATGTTCGGCGCCACGGCGGTGGGGTTCGTGTTCGTGCTGGCGCTGGGGCTCGCGGCGACGACCCTGCTCGTGCGCGAGCTGGTCCTCCGGCGGCGGCATCCAGCCGAACCCTGACGTTCCTCTCGGCCGTTCGAGAAGCGAGACAGTGCTCGTCTTCCGGGAGCCGAACGGGGCGAGCTGCCTCGGCTCCTGGCGAGTCCGGGGCCAGCGGGGACTCCGCGCCCCGTGGCTGTGTGGCGAGCGTCCTCGAGGTCTCGAGCCCGGGGCCGTCGCACGGCCTGGTTCGAACCGGCAGAACCGGGAACTCGTGCTTCGGTACGGCCTCATCCGTATCCCTGGCTCCCGCTCTCAGCTTGCAGAGTCGGTCGCGGTGGTCTTCCGTGCCTCCTCGACGGCGCCGCGGCAGATCTCCACCACCTTGGGCCCGAAGCGCTCCCAGCTGGTTGCGCCGGTGCCCTTCACCGCCAGGAAGTCCTCCCGGCTGAGCGGCAGCGCCGTGGCCAGCGCCTGCAGCGTCTTGTCGGTGAAGAGGATGAACGGCGGCACGTCCAGGTCCCGCGAGAGGTCCCGGCGGAAGCGCCGCAGCGCCTCGGCGGCCTGGTCGTTCATCGGGCCCTCGGCGACGCGCTCCTTCGACTTGTAGATTCCCGAGACCTTCGCCGTCGTGCGCGGCGGGGGGGCCTCGACCCGCGTCCGCTGGCCCGAGCAGACGTCGCAGCCGTTGCAGTCCAGGTGGCGCGTGTCCTCGCCGAAGTAGTCGAGCACGAACGCCCGCCGGCACGTCTTGGCGTAGGCGTAGTCCGTCATCCGGCGGAGCAGCAGCAGCGCCCGGCGCTCCTGACGGCGCACCCGCTCCAGCGAGAGGTCCAGCGCGTGGAACGGCACCCGCTGCAGCGGCCGGATGGCGCGGCCGGCGAACGGCTTGCGGACCGAGATCGCCTTCGCGCGCTCCAGCGCCGACAGCGCCCGGCGCAGGTCCTTGTCCGGCAGGCCCACGCGGCTGGCGAGCGCCCGGAGCTGGATGGAGAGCGTCCCGGCGCCTGCCTCGGCATGCAGCGCCTCGAGCAGCGCCCTGGCCGGGCGGGCATGGACGTCCGCCTTCGGGTCCAGCACCCGGATGCCGTACGTGCCGGCGCCCGGAGCCTGCATCTCCAGCAGGCCCTCGCGCTCGAGGATGCGGAGCGCCGCCGAGACCTCGAACTCGCTCGCTCCCACCGCGCTGGCCAGCGCCTCCTGCCCCCGGGCGAAGACCTCCGCCGTCTGGAGCACGTTCCACACGTCGGCGATGACCGCCTCGGAGGGATGGTTGCTCTCGATCAGCCGCTCCTGGGTGAAGACGTCGGCGTGGTTGAAGAGGAGCAGCGCGTGCGCCGGCTTCCCGTCCCGGCCCGCCCGGCCCACCTCCTGGTAGTAGGCCTCCACTGCCCGCGGGATGTTGGCGTGGATGACGAAGCGGATGTCCGCCTTGTCGATCCCCATCCCGAAGGCGTTGGTTGCCACCGCCACCGCCGAGGGGTCGCCCATGAAGCGGTCCTGCGCCTTGTGCCGCTCGGCCTCGTCCATTCCTGCGTGGTAGACGACCGGATCGTGCCCGCGGAGCCGGAGCGCGGCCTGCATCGCGTCGGCCTGCTTCCGGGTGGCGCAGTAGACGATGCCGCTCCCGCCCTCGGCGATGACCCGGGCACACGCCGCCCGGCGCTCCTCGTCCCCCGAGACCCGCAGCACCTCCAGGAAGAGGTTGGGGCGGTCGAACCCGGCGACGAAGACCCGCGGGTCCTTCATCAGCAGGCTCTTGACGATGTCCTCCCGCACCTCGGGGCTGGCGGTCGCGGTCAGCGCCACCGTGCGCGGCGGACGGAGCCGCTTCCGCACTTGCCCGAGCAGCGCATAGTCCGGACGGAAGTCGTGCCCCCACTGGCTGATGCAGTGGGCCTCGTCCACTGCCAGGAGCTCCACCCCCACCTCGTCCAGCGCGTCGAGGAAGCTCGGGCTCCGGAAGCGCTCGGGCGCCACGTAGACCAGCCGGTACGCCCCGGCCCGCATCCGGCGAATGCGCTCGGCCCGCTCGAGCTCGGGCACCGTGGAGTTGATGAGCGTCGCCGGGATGCCCCGCGCCTCCAGCTGCTCCAGCTGGTCCTTCATCAGCGCGATGAGCGGCGAGACGACCAGCGTCAGCCCTTTCAGCATCACCGCGGGCAGCTGGTAGCAGAGGCTCTTCCCGGCTCCGGTGGGCATCACCACCACCACGTTGCGGCCGGCGAGCACCGAGTCCACCACCTCGGCCTGGCCAGGCCGGAAGGCGGTGAGACCAAAACTCTGCTCGAGCTCCGCGCGCGCGTCGTCGTCGAACCGGAGCGGCTCCGTCATGCTCCGCATCTTCACCGTTTGCCTCCAGCCGTCAACGCCTCTCCCCAACCCGGAGCGAGCGCGTGCAGGAGCCCGGCCCGGGCCAGCGAGACGTACCGCCCCGCTCCGACCACCACGTGGTCGAGCACGCGGAGGTGGAAAATTCTGGCTCCGGCCTGCAGCTCGCGGGTCAGGGCCAGGTCCGCCTCCGACGGATCCGGATCTCCCGACGGGTGGTTGTGGGCGAAGATGACCGCCGTGGCCCGGGAGGTCAGCGCCGCCCGGAACACCTCGCGCGGATCCACGGTGCAGGCGTCGGTCGTCCCCTGCGCCACCCGTGCGTCGGCGAGCAGCACGTTCCGGGTGTTGAAGGACAGGACGTGGAACACCTCGTGGCGGAGCAGCGCGATGCGCGGTGCGAGGTAGCGGTACACCTCCTCGGCCGTGCGCAACCGGGGCCGGCCGTCGGGGGCGAGGTGCGCGCGCCGGGCCAGCTCGAGCGCGGCCAGCACCTGCGCGGCTCGCTCCCGCCCGAGGCCGGCGGCGGTGCACAGCTCGGACGGCTCCATGCTCGCCAGCGCCCGGAGCCCACCCGCCGCGGCGAGCAGCGACTCGCCCAGGCCGCGCACGGTGCGGCTCCGGCCGCCGAACAGCAGCCAGAGGAGCTCGGCGTCGTCCAGCCCATCCGGCGCCTCGAGCAGCCGCTCCCGCAGGGATTGAAGTCGTCCGTCCTCCGTCTCGGCAGCCCCCCGCTCCACGGCCCGGGCAGCAGAGCAAGCCACGTGCCCGCGGCTCGCCGTGAACGCAGGTTCAGCGCGCCGTCCGCAGCGGCGGCCGTCCGGCGTCCTAGAACTTGGACATCGTGAACAGCGCCTTCATCTTCTCGTTGGTGTCCCGGAGCCGGCCGGAGAGCGTCCGCACCAGCGCCCAGAGCACCGAGTAGGCGAGCTCCTTGTCGGTGAAGAGCAGCTGGTCGAGCGGGTCTCGCCCGATGCGAAGGAGCACCGCCTCGCCCTCGTGGGCGAGGGCATCCGCCGACCGGACGCCCTCCTCGACCACCGCCATCTCGCCGAACGCCGCGCCGGGCTCGAGGATGGCCAGCGCCTCCTCGCCCATCCCCGGGAGCTGGCGGCTGATGCGCACCTTGCCCTCGACGATGACGTACATCGCGGCGCCCGGCTCGCCCTCACGGAACACGTACTTGCCGCGCGTGACCCGCTCGCTCTCGCAGACGCCGGCGAGCTTCTTGAGCTGGGCCTGGCTCAGCCCCTCGAACAGCGGCACCCGCGAGAGCAGGTCGAGATTCATGGCAATCGTGGGACCCTCGTAGCACTCTTTCTGGCATGGCAGACACCGTGCATGCAGTCACCATCATCGGGTCCGGGCCGGCTGGATACACCGCGGCGATCTACGCCGCTCGAGCAAACCTCGAGCCCGTCCTCTACGCCGGGGGACCGGCCCTCGACGAGCCTGCCCGCGTGCCAGGCGGCCAGCTGATGATCACCACCGATGTCGAGAACTACCCCGGGTTCCCGGAGGCCGTCACCGGCCCGGAGCTGATGGAGCGGTTCAAGGCCCAGGCCGAGCGATTCGGCACCGTCATCCACATGGAGAACGTGACGAAGGTGGACCTCTCGGCCCGCCCCTTCACGCTCCGGGACGAGAGCGGCCGCACGGTGAAGACCGAGACGGTCATCATCGCCACGGGCGCCTCGGCCAAGTGGCTGAACGTGCCCGGCGAGGCCGAGTACACCAACCGTGGCGTCTCGGCCTGCGCCACCTGCGACGGCGCGTTCTTCAAGGGCGAGGTGGTCTTCGTGGTCGGCGGGGGCGACACGGCGATGGAGGAGGCGACCTACCTCGCGAAGATCGTCGACAAGGTGCTCCTGGTCCACCGGCGCGATCAGTTCCGGGCCTCGAAGATCATGCAGCACCGGGTGCTGTCCAATCCGAAGATCTCGGTGGTGTGGAACACCGTGGTCGAGGAGGTGCTCGGCGACGGCAAGCGGATGACCGGCGCCAGGGTCCGGAACGTCAAGACCGGCGAGGTGATGAGCATGAGCGCCGGCGGCTTGTTCGTGGCGATCGGCCACCAGCCGACGACCGCGCTCTTCGAGGACTGGATCGAGACGCACGAGACTGGCTACGTGAAGACGGTACCCGGCAGTACCCGCACCAGCGTGGACGGTGTCTTCGCCTGTGGCGACGTGCAGGACTCGGTGTACCGGCAGGCGGTCACCGCCGCGGGCACGGGCTGCATGGCGGCCATCGAGGCCGAGCGTTTCCTGGTGGAGCACGGGAAGTGAGCGCGTCCCGGACACCGGCCGCTCTGGCGACGCTGGCGATCCACGCCGGAAGCCGGCTCCCGGAGAGCAGCGCGGTCCCCATCACCCCGGCGGTCCACACCGCGGCGGTGAGCTGGTTCGACTCCGCCGACGAGCTCGACGCGGCGCTGGACGGCAAGGACTTCGTCTACACCCGCATCCGGGGTGAGAACTCGGTGCTGCTCGAGGAGGCGATCGCCGCGCTCGAGGGCGCCGAGGCCTCCGCGGTCTTCGGGAGCGGGATGGCGGCGCTCCGGGCAGTCTTCGATGCCCAGGGCCTCGCCCCCGGTGACCGGGTGGTGCTCCCCTCGGACGGCTACGGCGCGACCCGTGCGCTCTTCAAGCGGCTCGCCGAGCAGCAGCGGGTGGAGCTGCACGCGCTGAAGCTGAGCGATCCCCCCTCGCTGGAGCGCATCGCGGCCCTCCGCCCGAAGCTGGTCCTCGCCGAGAGCATGACCAACCCCTTGCTCGCCGTTCCGGACCTCCCGGCCATCGCCCGCGCGGCGCACGCTGGGGGGGCGGTCCTCGCCGTGGACGGGACCTTCACCTCGCCGATGCTGCAGCGGACCCTCGCCCAGGGGGCGGACTACGCGCTGCACTCGACCACCAAGTGGATCAACGGTCACTCCGACGCGACCGGCGGCGTCGTCTCGGGGACGCGGGCGCGCATCGATCCGCTGCGCGGGGCGAGGGTGCTCGAGGGCGCGCTGCTCGGGCCGTTCGAGGGGTGGCTCACGCTCCGCGGGCTCCGCACGCTCCCCGTCCGGATGGCGGCGCACTCGGCGCACGCGCTGCACGTGGCGCGGCGTCTCCGTGAGCACGGGCGCATCGCCCGGGTGCTCTACCCCGGGCTCGAGGACCACCCCGACCACGCGACCGCCCGGGCTCTCCTCAAGGGCGGCTTCGGGGGGATGGTGGCCTTCGAGATCGCCGGCGCGGGCCGGGCCGAGTCCTTCCGCTTCCTCGAGTCGCTCAGGCTCTGCCGGCCGGCGCCCTCGCTCGGGGACGTGACGACGCTGGTCATGCACGCGGCGAGCGCGAGCGCCCGTCGGCTCACCCCCGAGGAGCGCGCGGCGGCGGGCATCGGCGAGAACCTGATCCGCGTCTCGGTGGGCCTCGAGGACCCGGAGGAGATCGCCGAGGATCTCCTCCAGGCGGTGGGCCGGCCATGAAGATGGTCGACGTCGGCGGCAAGGACCGCACCGAGCGGGTCGCCGTCGCGACCGCCCGCCTCCGGATGCAGCCGGAGACGGTGGCCCGCATCCGCGACGGACGGGTGGAGAAGGGCGACGTGCTCGCCGCCGCCCGACTGGCCGGGGTGATGGCGACGAAGCGCACCCCGGACCTGATTCCGCTCTGCCACCCCATCGCCCTAACCGGAGTGACCGTCGACGTTGTGCTGGACGAGGGCGGGGCCCGGGTCCGGGCCGAGGTCAAGACGCTCGACCGGACGGGGGTGGAGATGGAGGCCCTCACTGCGGCGGCGATCGCGGCGCTGACCATCTACGACATGGTGAAGGCCGTCGACCGGGGGATGGTCATCGAGTCGCTGCAGCTCGAGCACAAGGCCGGCGGCCGGACCGGCGCCTGGGACCGCGGCTCGGCGGGTTAGGCCGGACGCACGGGATGGGCATCACCCCGGCGGAGCTCGCCCTCGACGTCCTGCTCGGTGCCGGCATCGGCGTGCTCAGCGGCATCGTGGGAATCGGCGGCGGGCTGTTCATCATCCCCCTGCTCGGGGTCTTCTTCGGGATGACCCAGCAGCGGGCGCAGGGGACGGCCCTGGTGATGGTGGTGCCCAACGTGCTGCTCGGGCTGTGGCAGTACGCCCGCCACCGGGGGTTCGACCCGCGGGGCGCGGTGGTGCTCGCGGTCTCGGCGCCGGTGTTCACCTACGTCGGGGCGCAGATCGCCACCGCGGCGCCGTCGAGGACGCTCCGGATCGCGTTCGGCGGCTTCATGCTCGCCCTGGCCGTCTTCTACGGGCTGCGGAGCCGCTCGGCCGAGCTGCGCATCGACCCCGAGGCGCGGCTCCCTCCGCCGGTCGGGGTGGCGCTCGGTGTGGTGGGTGGATTGGTCTCGGGGCTCTTCGGCGTGGGCGGCTCCCTCTTGACCGTGCCGCTGATGACCACGCTCCGGGCGATGGGCCAGGCGACGGCACAGGGGATGGGTCTCGCCCTCGTCGCGCCGGGCACGGTGGTAAACTTGCTGGTCTACGGACGGGCGGGGAACGTGGACTGGGTGCGGGGCATCGCGCTGGCGGTGGGCGGCGTGGCGACGATGCCCCTCGGCGTGGCCATCGCGCACCGGTTGCCGGAGCGGGTCCTCCGGGCCATCTTCGGGGCGGTGGCGCTGATCAGCGCGGTGGGCCTCTTCCTGAGACGGTGACTCAGCCGAGCGCGAGCACCGCGGCCAGGCTCGCGGCCTTGTGGTCCGCGGTCCAGGGCGGACCGAGCTCGTGCCCGACGTGGGCCAGGAAGCCCGGGACCTCGCCGCCCGAGAGCCCCAGGGCGCGCGCCGCCCGCTGGACGAGCTCCGGCGCCGGGACCGGGAAGACTCGAAGGCCGAGATCCTCGCTCGCGCCGTGGATGACCGAGCGGAACAGCGCGCCCTCCGCGGCGTGGACCAGGGTGTGGCTCCGGAGGATCTCCTCCAGCGGCCGCGGAGGTGCCTCCCTGGGGGTGATGATCGCACTGCCGATGACCTGATGCCCCGCCGCCCGGAGCTCCCCGACCGCAGCGCCGAGCGCCTCGCGGGCCTTCGCGCGTGCCTCCTGCTCCGCGATGCGCACGAAGCGCTCCGCCTCCTCGAGCGGGAGCTCGCGGGCGGCGTGGAACACGTGCGGGTAGGCGTCCTGCCGGGGCGTGGCCGGGACGGGCAACATCCCGACCCGCCGTCGATCGAGGACGGTCATCCTCGAGGCCGATCGCGACACCGCGACCAGCGCCGCCCAGCCCGTGTGGACCGCGAAGCCGAGCGCCACGGCGCGCGGTGAAGGTTCAGCCGTCGCCACGCCGCGACCATAGCCCCAGCCGGTTGATGCCTGCCGGTGGGTTTGGAGAGCCCCCCGCTGGGTGCGGGTCTTAGTGCGACGCCCCGGCGAACCAGATCTCACTGACCGCCGTGACGCGCACCGTCCGTCCCTCTCCGAGGACGACCTTCGCGTACTCGCCGGGGAGGATGCGGGTCGCCGGCTCCTGCGACGGACGGTCGACCCGGACCGGGACGCCAGCCGGTGGAATCTCCACCTCGCTCGCCGGCTGGACCCGGACGACCTGCGCGAAGAGCGTCCCGGCGTGCACCAGGTAGAGGCGATCCGGCGTGCCCAGCGCGCGGTAGGCGAGCCCGCGGGCGATGACCGGTGCGATCCGGTCCTCGCCCTGGACCTCCGCTCGCACCCCGTCGCTCAGCTTCCGCCCCTCGGGGCTCTCCGCGCCGAAGCGCCACAGCGTCCCGCCGAGCTGCTGCCCCCGCCGGGTGGTGGGAGGGACCTCGATCGCCAGACGGTACTCGGCATCGTCGAAGCTGCGGCTCTCCGGCAGCTCGAGGTGGGTGACCCGCACCCGCAGGAGCCTTAGCGTGTCGCCGGGCCCCGCCGGACCGACGAGGAGGAACGTCGCCTGACCGCTGCCGAAGAGGAGCGGGCCCTGGCGGGCACGGGCTGCCTCCGGGGACATGGTCAAGGAGAGGACCAGCGCGAGCACGGCGCTCACCGGAGCATCCCTCGCACCGCGGCCTGGCACATCGAGGCGAGCACCAGGGCGTGGGTGATCTCCCCGCTGGCCACCCGCGCGGGCAACGAGGCCGCCGGGACGAGCTCCACCCGGATGTCCTCGCCCGAGTCGAGGCGCGGCTCCTTCCTCCGCTGGCAGTCGAGCGCGAGGAAGGTGTGCAGCCGGTTGGTCTGGATGGCCGGATTGGAGTGACAGACCCCGAGCGCGGTCCAGCGCGCGGCGACGAAGCCGGTCTCCTCCTCGAGCTCACGCGCCGCCGCCGCATCTGGCGTCTCTCCGGGGTCCACCATGCCCCCGGGGAACTCCAGGGTGTCCTCGTCGATTCCCGCCCGGTACTGACGGACCAGCACCGCCTGGCCCTCGGGGGTGAGCGCGAGCACGTGCACCCAGTCCGGGGCGGAGATGATGACCCGGGGGTGCTCGCGGCCGAGCGGGTCGGCCATCAGGTCCTCGCGGATGCGGAGGATGGTGAGGTCGAGCTCGTCGCCGCGGCGGAGCGTCCGCCAGCCGGTGCTCAATTCAGGAACTCCAGCCGGTGGCGGAGCGCCTGCGCGGTCAGCTCGAGCTGCGCCTGGTCGGGCGCGTCGGGCGACAGCTCGAGGCACCGCTCCACGTCGGCCAGCGCCGCGCGGTAGGCGCCGAGGGCGGAGAGGATGGCGGCCCGCGCGCGCAGCTCTCCGGGGTGGTCGGGGTGGAGCTGGAGCAGAAGGTCCACCGCGCGCGCTGCCCGCTCCCCCTGGGTCCGCTCGAGCCAGGAGCGCTTCACGTTGTTGAGCATGCGCCAGACGATGACCCTCGCCGGCGCGGGCGCGAGCAGCCGCGGCTGGAAGCGGACCTGGGGGGCGACCTTGGCCAGGAGATCCTGGCAGCCCGCCTCGGTGAGGATCTTCCCGCCCTGGAACGGATCGAGGACCAGCTTGCCGTCTTCCGAGGGGCAGGCGACGAGGAAGTGGCCGGGGAAGGAGACGCCGAAGAGCGGGACCCCGGCGCGGCGCGCGACCTCGAGGTAGACCACCGCCAGGGTGATGGGGAGCCCCTTCTTCCGGGCGAGCACCCGGTCCAGGAAGCTGTTCTCGGGCGCGTCGTAGGTGTCGGTGTCTCCCCAGAAGCCTTCCTCGTCGGCAAGCACCCGCCGGAGCGCCTGGGCGCGGCCCAGCGCGTCGAGGCGTGCAGGCTCGAGCGCCCGGACCCGCGTGCCGAGCCCGTCGAGGGTGTGCAGCACCCGGCCGAGGTCGAGCGCTTCGTCCTCGAGCGCGGCCACGGCGCAGGCGGCCAGGTCCAGCCGGGGGGGCTCCGAGCCGAGCCCCTCGGTCAGGAGCGCACGTGCCCGGCTGCTGTGCAGGGCGAGGCTGCGCATCAGGGGGCCGTTCGCTGCCGGTGCTCGGCGCGGATCGCGACCTGCGCGGCGACCAGCCCGCTGAGAAGACCGTCCTCGAACTCGAACGTGGGGTGCGCCTTCAGCTCGGGGAAGTCGTGCGGATTGAGCACGTCGTCCGGCCCGAGGTTGGGCACGGCCTCGCGGGCGAGCCGGAGCACCTTGGCCCGCTGCTGGGAGATCATCTGCTCCAGCAGCGCCTCGGCGGCGGGGAAGAAGTCGTCCACGGCCGGTGTCATGCCCCCCCGTCACCCCGGCGGTCAACATGGGGCTGCGGGCGTGGGGCACACCCGCACCCCCTGGCGCCCGGGCGAGGTAGTGTGCCGGGCATGGCATCGCCCCATCGTCTGGAGACCGAGGAAGCCGTCCGCGACCTGGTGAAGCGCATCCGCCGGGTGGCGGTGCTGGGCATCAAGACCGAGGCGCAATCGGACCAGCCGGCCTTCTACGTCCCCGAATATCTGGCATCGGTCGGCATCGAGGTGGTTCCGGTGCCCGTCTACTACCCGGAGGTGAAGGAGATCCTCGGCAAGCCCGTCCACCGGCGGCTGGTGGACATCCCGGGCGAGCTGGACCTGGTGGACGTCTTCCGGCGGCCCAAGGACCTCGAGGCGCACCTCGAGGACATCCTGGCCAAGAAGCCCAAGGCGGTGTGGCTGCAGGCTGGAATCCGGAACGACGCGGTCGCCGACCGGCTGGCGGCGGCGGGCATCGACGTGGTGCAGGATCGCTGCCTGATGGTGGACCACCGCCGCTACGCCTGAGCGGCTCACTCGCCCGTCCGGGGGAAGAGCGGGGCAACGCTCCCTTGCCGTCGCGCCCCCATCGACATATGAACACCCGTTGATATGGAGACGCTCTCCCAGTCCTTCCGGGCGCTCGGCGATCCGACCCGCCTCCGCATCCTCCGGCTGGTGGCCGCGGCGCCGCTGAACGTCTCCGAGCTGGTCTCCGTCGTGGGCGTCGCCCAGTCCTCGGTGAGCCACCACCTGGGCAAGCTCCGCCAGCTGGGCCTCGTCCGCGAGGAGCGCGCCGCCGGCTTCACCTACTACTCGCTCGCCGTCGACGCGGGGGACGTGCAGGCGCCGCTGATCAAGATGGCGTGTACGGCCGAGGACGGGACCGGCGACCTGGCGCGGCTCAAGGACCTGCTCCGGCAGCGCGAGGACCGGCAGCTCCTGAACGAGCGTCTCCTCGAGCCGGGGCAGTCCTGGTTCCTCTGGGCCGGCGCGCTCGCCTCGCTGCTTCCGCCCCTCGACGTCGCCGACTTTGGCTGTGGCACCGGGGTCCTCAGCACCTCCATCGCCCGCTGGGCGCGCTCGGTCGTCGCCATCGACCAGAACAAGGTGGCCCTGGCCCAGGCACGCGCGCGGGCGAAGCGCGAGGGCCTCAGGAACGTGACCTTCCTTCGCGAGGACCTGCACCACCTCTCGCTGCCGTCGGGACGGACGGGCCTGGTGGTCCTGTCGCAGAGCCTGCACCACGTGGAGGAGCCGGAGGCCGTTCTCGGCGAGGCGGCGCGGATCCTCGCCCCGGGGGGGAAGATCGTGGTCCTCGAGCTGATGATCCATCAAGAGTCGTGGGTCCGCGACCGGCTCGGCCACCGGCACCTCGGCTTCGGCCCGCCGGAGCTCGAGTCCACGCTCCGCGCCGCGGGCTTCCAGTCGCTCACCCGCGAGGTTCACCCACGCCAGGCGAGCTCTCCCTTCCGCGTCTTCCTGCTCACCGGGGAGAAGCGATGAGCGCGTCCACCGACCAGCGCGTCCAGCAGCTCCAGGAGACCCTCGCCGCGCGGATCCTCGTGCTCGACGGCGCGATGGGCACGCTCATCCAGGGGAAGAACCTCAAGGCCGCGGACTTCGGTGGCCCCGAGCTCGAGGGCTGCAACGAAAATCTCGTCGTCACCCGTCCGGAGCTGATCCGCGACATCCACCGGACCTACTTCGCCGCAGGTGCGGACGTGGCCGAGACCGATACGTTCGGCGGCACCCCGCTGGTCCTGGCCGAGTACGGGCTGGCCGACCAGGCCCTCCGGATCAACGCCCGGGCGGCCGAGCTCGCGCGCGAGGCGGCGGACGCGGCCCAGGCGGCGGACGGTCGTCCCCGCTGGGTCGCCGGCTCCATCGGCCCGACCACCAAGGCGATCAGCGTCACCGGCGGCATCGACTTCGATTCCCTCCTCGAGACCTTCGCCATCCAGGCCGAGGGGCTGCTGGTCGGCGGCTCCGACTACCTCCTCATCGAGACGGCGCAGGACACCCGGAACGTGAAGGCCGCGCTGCTCGGCTGCGAGCGCGCCTTCGCCAAGGTCGGGCGCCGCATCCCGGTGGCCGTCTCCGGGACCATCGAGCCGATGGGCACGATGCTCGCCGGCCAGTCGGTGGAGGCGCTGGCCACCTCGGTCGAGCACGCGGAGCTCCTGTACCTCGGGCTCAACTGCGCCACCGGGCCCGAGTTCATGACTGACCACCTCCGGTCACTCGCCCAGCTGACGGCGTTCCCGGTGGGCTGCGTGCCCAACGCCGGCCTCCCCGACGAGAACGGCCGCTACCTCGAGACGCCGGCGATGCTTGCCCGGAGCCTCCGCCGCTTCGCCGAGGAGGGCTGGCTCAACGTGGTCGGGGGCTGCTGCGGGACCACGCCCGAGCACGTCCGGGCCATCGCCGGGGCGGTCCGCGGCCTGCCTCCGCGCCGCGCTCACCCCCGCCGGGCCTCGCGTCTGTCCGGCGTCGACTACCTCGAGGTGGGAGACGACGTCCGCCCGGTCGTCGTCGGCGAGCGGACCAACGTCATCGGCAGCAGGAAGTTCAAGGAGCTCATCGTCGCCGAGCAGTGGGAGGACGCCTCGGAGGTGGCCCGGGCCCAGGTGAAGCGCGGCGCCCAGGTCATCGACATCTGCCTGGCCAACCCCGACCGGGAGGAGCTCCGGGACATGGAGCGGTTCCTGGCCGCGGTGGTCAGGAAGGTCCGCGTGCCGCTGATGATCGACTCCACCGACGAGAAGGTGGTGGAGCGCGCGCTGACCTACTGCCAGGGCAAGGCGATCATCAACTCCATCAACCTGGAGGACGGCGAGGAGCGCTTCCAGAAGGTGGTCCCGCTCGCCCGGCGCTTCGGCGCGGCGCTGATCGTGGGCTGCATCGACGAGACCGGCATGGCGGTGACCCGCGGCCGCAAGCTGGAGGTGGCCGAGCGGAGTCACGCGCTGCTCACCGGAAAGTACGGGGTGCCAGAGGAGGACCTGTACTTCGACCCGCTGGTGTTCCCCTGCGCCTCCGGCGATCAGCAGTACGTGGGCAGCGCGGTGGAGACCATCGAGGGCGTCCGGGCGATCAAGCAGCGCTTCCCGTGGAGCAAGACGGTGCTCGGCATCTCCAACGTGTCCTTCGGGCTGCCGACCGCAGGGCGCGAGGTGCTGAACTCGGTCTTCCTCTACCACTGCACCCAGGCCGGCCTGGACATGGCGCTGGTGAACTCGGAGAAGCTCGAGCGCTACCCCTCGCTCCCGGAAGAGGAGAGGCGGCTCTCCGAGGATCTCCTGTTCAATCGCGGGCCCGACCCCATCACTCCGTTCGCCGCGCATTTTCGCGAGCGCAAGCCGCCGGCGCGGGCGACCAGCACCCTTCCCCTGGACGAGCGGCTCCAGCGTTACGTCATCGAGGGGAGCCGCGACGGGCTCCTCCCGGATCTCGAAGCGGCCCTGAAGACCCGGAAGCCCCTGGAGATCATCAACGGCCCGCTGATGGCCGGGATGGACGAGGTGGGCCGGCTGTTCGGGAAGAACGAGCTCATCGTGGCCGAGGTGCTCCAGAGCGCCGAGGTGATGAAGGCGGCGGTCAGCCACCTCGAACCGCACATGGACAAGAACTCGACCGCCACCCGGGGCAAGGTGGTCCTGGCCACGGTGAAGGGCGACGTCCACGACATCGGCAAGAACCTGGTGGAGATCATCTTCGCCAACAACGGCTTCCAGGTGGTGAACCTGGGCATCAAGGTTCCGCCCGAGCAGCTGGTGGCGGCGGTTCGCCAGCACGCCCCGGACATCCTCGGGCTCTCGGGCCTGCTGGTGAAGAGCGCGCACCAGATGGTGGCCACGGCGGAGGACCTCTCGCGCGCCGGGGTGAACGTGCCGGTGCTGGTGGGCGGGGCGGCGCTGTCGCGCAACTTCGTCGACCGCTCCATCGCCCCGGCGTACGCCGGGGGCACGGTGGCCTATGCCCAGGACGCGATGAGCGGGCTGGAGCTGGCCAAGCAGATGGTGGAGCCGGGCGGCCTCGGCCGTCTGAACGAGGAGCTGCGCGTTCGCCGCGCGAAGCTCGCCGCCGAGACGGCCAACCGCCCCGCGCCGGCGCCGAGCGTGCCCGCCACCCGCTCGGGCGAGGTGCGGATCCTCGAGTCGGTGCCCACGCCCCCGGACTGGGAGCGGCACGTGATCTCCAACACGCCGCTGGAGCAGATCTGGCGCTTCGTGAATCCGGTGATGCTCTACGGACGCCACTTCGGGGTGAAGGGGTCGGCGGCGCGCGCGCTGGACACGCCGGCGGAGTCGAAGCTCGCCGACACCGAGGACGGCCGGAAGGCGCTGGCCCTGAAGGGGACCCTGGACGCGCTCAAGTCCGAGCTGAAGGGCGAGATGCAGGCCAGGGCGGTGTTCCGCTTCTACCGGGCCGGCTCGGAGGGGAACCGCCTGGTTCTCTTCGAGGGCGAGACCGGCGCCCAGGTGACCGCCTTCGAGTTCCAGCGCCAGGCGCGCCCCGGAGGCATCTGCCTCGCCGACTTCGTGAAGCCGCTCGAGGCCGGCCGCCCCACCGACAACCTTTGCCTCTTCGTGGTGACCGCCGGCAAGGGCGTCCGCGAGCTCTCGGAGCGCTTTAAGGCGGCCGGTGACTTCGTGAAGATGCACGGCGTCCAGGCGCTGGCGCTGGAGACGGCCGAGGCCTACGCCGAGCTGCTCCACTCCCGCATCCGGAGCATGTGGGGCACACCGGACCGACCGGACATGACGATGCTGGAGCGCTTCCGCGCCGAGTACCCGGGGAAGCGATACTCGTTCGGCTACCCGGCCTGTCCGCGGCTCGAGGACCAATATCCACTGTTCGCCGCGCTCCGGCCCGAGGACATCGGCGTCACCCTGACCGAGGGCTGCATGATGGAGCCCGAGGCCTCGGTCTCGGCGCTGGTCTTCCACCACCCCGACGCCTTCTACTTCTCGGTGACCTAGTGCTCCGACCAGGGTGTGCTGACCGCTGCGGCGGCCGATCCTCTCGCTGCGACGCGCAGCCTGGTCGCTGCGCTGCTCGACGTTCCGCCGTTCTCACCACACCGCGGTCGGAGCACTGAATGGCCGACGTCCGAGCTGCACTGTCCTTGCTCCCCCGTGGCGCCATCACCGGCATCGGGAGCCTGCCCCACACCCAGATGGAGCTGGCGCTGCAGATGGCGCTGGCGGTGGACGTGCCGTACCTGCCCCAGCTGCCGACGGGGAACCCGTCCGAGCTGATGGTCCCGGCCGCGCTCGAAGGGCTCCCGGGGCTCCACGCCGGGGAGGACGGTGCGTGCACGGTGGACCTCGGCGCCTGGGAGGCGGGGCGGGGCGCGCTGGACGCCCGCATCGACGCGGCGCTGAGGACCGGAGACGCCTCGGCGTTCCTGCCCGGGGTCACCGCGACGCGGGCGCTCCGGCCGTTCCTCTGGGAGGTACGGGAGCGGAAGCTCGCCTTCGCCAAAGCGCAGCTCGCCGGACCGGCGACAGTGCGCTGGAGCTCGCAGCTCTCCGGGGGAGCGCCGCTCTCGGACCACCCGGGGCTCGACGCGCAGGTGTTCCGGCTGGTGCTGGTCCGCTCGCTGGCCCTGGTGCAGGCGCTCCGGGCGGCGGGGGCCACGGTGCTCTTCTACCTGGACGAGCCGGGGCTCTATGCGCTCGACACCGCGGACCCGGCGCACCTGGCGGTGCTCTCCGAGCTCCGCCTCCTGGTCTCGGCCTTGCGGCAGCAGGGCGCGCTGGTGGGGCTGCACTGCTGCGGCAACACCCGCTGGGGTGCGCTGGCCGACCTGGGCATCGACCTCCTGTCCTTCGACGTCCGGCTGTCGCTCGACGCCGTGCTGGACGAGCCGGGGGCGGTGCGGCGCTTCCTGGACCAGGGCGGAGCGTTCTCGCTGGGGCTCGTGCCGACGGACCTCGGCCAGGAGGCGGACGCCCAGGAGCTGGCCCGGGCGGTGGAGGCGTCGTTCGCCGCCGCGCTGCCGGACCGGCCCGAGGCCCTGCGTCACTTCGTGGCCACGCCGGCGTGCGGACTGGCCATGCGCTCGGTCCTCGAGGCCGAGCGCATCTTCGAGCAGCTCAGGGCGGCGCGGTCAGCCCTGCTGCGCTGAGCGGTCCGGGCTGCACCCCGCCAGGAGCTCGCGCTCGGCCTGGGCCCAGTTCTCCCGGTCGCGACCGCAGGCACACCCGCTCTGCTGCCAGATCTCGTACGCCCGCCGGGCGACCTCCTCGCGGGTGGGCACCGGCCGCAACGGAATGGACACCCGGTGCAGCTCGGACTTGCGAGGGGCCGGGATGACGGCGGCGCCGCGAGGCGGGTGCGGAACAGGTGCGCGGGGCGCGGACGCGCGCGTCTCGGTTGCCGGCTCGCTCGGCTGGTGAGAGCCCGTCGGCTCGCGGGTGCCCTGGGCGATGGGGTTCCTCTTCTGCGACGGCATCGGGGGTGTCTCTCCTCTTCCTTGCGCTCCATTCTCTCTACCCTCAGGCCGGGGTCCGTCCAGACACGGGGTGTGCCGGCGGCATTCGGGATGGGCGAAAAGGTGGGCAAAGTTCCGCAGAAGACGCGCGGCGTCGTCCGTGGTCCAGGGAGTTAGACGCAGAGCGTCACGAGGGTGTCGAGCGATTGCTGCACAGGCGCCTCTTTTTCGCTGGTGCCGGATACCGCGCTGACCTACTCCCGAGCGGCCTGAACGAACGGAGGAGTGAATCGATGCGCGCCCGTCGTCTCGTCCTCGCCGTCGCCGTCATCGCCCTCGCGGGTTGCCAGCAGAGCAAGCCGGGACGGATCGGGATCATCACCGCCCTCACCGGGAGCCAGCAGGCCTTTGGCCAGGCCCACGACCGCGGCTACGCGATCGCGCTCGAGGAGATCAACGGCTCCGGCGGCGTCCTCGGAAAGCCGCTGGAGATCGTGAAGTACGACGACCAGAGCAAGGCGGACAACGCCGCGCAGGGCGTGGCGAAGCTGGTGGATCAGGACAAGGTCAGCGCGCTCATAGGCTCGTACTCCTCCGAGAGCACCAAGGCGATCGTCCCGCTGGTCGCCCGGCGCGGCGTTCCGCTCCTGATGCCGACGGCCACTGCCGACAACGTGCTCGACAACACTCAGGGCTGGAGCTTCCGCCTCTGCTCGGGGGCGACCGACTACGCCAACGCGATGGTGGCCTTCTGGAAGGACGCCGGGACGCCGACGAGCGTGGCCATCGTCTATGAGAACACCAACTTCGGTCAGGCCAACGGGGCGGCGATGAAGAAGGCGGCCACCGAGGCGAACATCCCCATCGCCGGCGAGGAGTCGTACACCGCCAAGTCGCCGAGCTACACCGCGATGCTCACCAAGGTGAAGGAGAAGAGCCCGGACGCGATCTACTTCGCCAGCTACCTGCTCGACGCCACGAGCCTCATGCACCAGGCCCGGCAGGTGGACCTGAACCCGCGCTACTTCACCGCAGCGGGCACCGGCTTCAGCACGCCCGAGTTCCCCACCGAGGAGAAGGGCGCGGGCAAGGACGCCGACTACACCTTCAGCGTGACCCAGTGGATGCCCGAGTCGAAGTGGCCGGGCAGCGCCCAGTTCGCCGAGAAGTTCAAGGCCAAGTACGGCACCACCCCCGCCTACCACGCGGTCCAGGCCTACACCGCGTTGAAGGTCATGGCCGAGGCGGTGGGGAAGGCCGGCAAGTGGGACCCCATCGCGATCCGCGACGCGCTCAAGGCCACCGACATCCCCCAGACCACGTTCGGGCCGGTGAAGTTCGATGCCCGCGGCCAGAACCTCCACCCGGTGCTGGTGACGCAGATCCAGAAGGGGAAGTACGTGATCGTCCATCCCAAGTCCGAGGCCACGGGCGATCCGATCCTGCCCACCCCGAAGTGGAGCGGGCGCTGACGTGTCGTTCGTGCAGGCCTTTCTCAATGGCCTGCTGGTGGGAGGCGTGTACGCCCTGATCGCCAGCGGCATGGCGCTGATCTTTGGCGTCATGCGCCTGGTGAACTTCGCTCACGGGGCCTTCCTGATGCTGGGGACGTACCTCAGCTACTACGGCTGGACGCTGCTGGCGCTGAACCCCTACTTCGCCTTCCCGCTCTGGGGCGCGGTGCTCTTTCTGCTCGCGGTTGGCATCTA
The DNA here is from genome assembly GCA_035543115.1 of Myxococcaceae bacterium. Classification (GTDB taxonomy): domain Bacteria; phylum Myxococcota; class Myxococcia; order Myxococcales; family Myxococcaceae; genus RPRB01. The sequence continues at coordinate 64,509 of DATKKF010000020.1, read as the reverse complement.
CTGGCTCCTGGTCCGGCGGGTGATGGGGGCCAACGACTTCCTGCAGATCCTCCTCACCGAGGGGATCAGCCTGACGCTGATCGGCCTGGCCCAGCTGGCCTTCGGGGCGGACTACCGGCAGATCAACCTTCCGGTCGCCAACCGCATCACCGGGTTTGGCCCGCTGCACTTCAGCGTGGGCTACATCCTGTCCTTCGCGGTGTCCTTGGCGCTGGTGATCGCGCTCCGGCAGTTCCTCGGCCACACCGAGATGGGCCGGGCGATCCGGGCGGTGGCTCAGAACCGCACCGTGGCCCCGCTGATGGGCATCCGGGTGGAGCGGGTGTCGGCAATCACCTTTGGGTTGGGCATCGCCTGCGCCGGGGTGGCCGGGGCGCTGCTCCTGCCGATCTTCTGGACCAACCCCACCGTGGGTGGCCCCTACACCCTCAAGTCGTTCGTCATCGTGGTGCTGGGGGGCATGGGCAGCGTGCAGGGCGCGGCGCTGGGCGGTCTCCTCCTCGGGGTGGCGGAGCAGTTCACCGCGTACACCTGGGCGGACCGCTACACCGAGGTGGTGAACTTCGTCATCTTCCTCCTGGTGCTGCTCCTCCGTCCGCAGGGGCTCTTCGGGGGCAAGGCATGAGCCATCTGCCGCGCTGGTGGCCGACGGTGGTCTTCTTCGTTGCGCTCACCAGCATGCCGCTGTGGTTGCACGACGGGTACCTGCTGCAGCTGGTGTTCCGGGTGATCGTCTTCGCGGTCCTGGGCATCGCCTGGAACTTCGTGGGCGGATACGCCGGCCAGCTGAGCCTCGGGCACGTGGCGTACTTCGGCATCGGCGCCTACGCGATGACGCTCTCCACCGAGCGCATCGGCTGGAATCCGTGGCTGGGGGTGGTGCTCGGGGCGGTGCTGGCCGCCCTGATGGCGATGCTCATCGGGAGCATCACCTTCCGGCTCCGCGGGCCGTACTTCACGCTGTCCACCATCGCCGCGGCGGAGATCATCCGGGTCCTGATCCAGAACCAGGATACGCTGACCCACGGCGCAGTGGGCACCAACGCCCCGCTGCTCTTCCAGCCGCCGGACCTGGACGCCAAGTTCTTCTTCGGGGCGATGCCGCTACTCGGTGGGGCGTTCGCCCTGGCGACGTGGATCCACTCCTCACGCTTCGGCTACCGGCTCCGGGCCATCCGGGAGAACGAGAACACCGCGATGGCGGTGGGAGTGAACCCGGCGGTGGACAAGCTCCTGGCGCTGCTTCCGAGCGCGATGGTGACCGCGGTCGCCGGAAGCATCTACTCCAGCTACTTCAGCTTCGTCGGTCCGGACACGGTGCTGAACATCGAGATCTCGGTGCAGGCGGCGCTGATCGCCATGCTCGGCGGGGCGGCCACGGTGTGGGGGCCCATCCTCGGGTCGATCGTGCTCACCCTCACCGCGGAGGGCTTCAAGACCTACTTCGAGCACACCCACCTGGTGGTCTACGGGCTGCTCCTGATCGTGGTGGTGGTGTTCCTCCCCGGCGGGGTCATCTCGCTCTTCCAGCGGCGGTGGCGCATCCGGCGGCAGACCGGACCCATCGGAGCGCAGCAGTAGGTCGAGCGACCGGCCATGGCGCGCATTCTCGAGTTCGAGAAGGTGACCAAGCGGTTCGGGGGACTGCTGGCCACCAACGACGTCAGCTTCCACATCGACGAGGGGGAGATCGTCTTCCTCATCGGGCCAAACGGCGCGGGGAAGACCACCGTCTTCAACCTCATCACCGGCTACGTGAAGCCGGACGGCGGCACCATCAAGTTCGCCGGCCGGGACATCACCGGGGGCGAGCCGTACCAGGCGACGCGGCTGGGCATCGGCCGGACCTTCCAGGTGGTGCAGCCGCTGCCGGCGCTGACCGTGCGCGAGAACGTGATGCTGGGCACCTTCCTCCAGCACCCGCGGCGGGCGGACGCGGCGGCGCGCGCGGACCAGGTGCTCGAGTTCATGGGGCTGCGCTCGCGGGCGGACCAGCTGGCCAGCGGGCTCCCGCTCGCCCAGCGCAAGCTGCTCGAGGTGGCGCGGGCCATCGGCACCGGGGCGCGGCTGCTCCTGCTCGACGAGGTGATGGCCGGGCTGAACCCCCGCGAGGGCGAGGAGGTGGTGGGGCTCATCCGCCGCCTCCGCGAGTTCGGCATCACCAGCGTGGGCGGGGTCGAGCACATCATGCGAATCGTGATGTCCCTGGCCTCGCGAGTGGTGGTGCTGGACCAGGGACGGAAGATCGCCGAGGGGCCGCCGGCGGAGGTGGTGCACGACCCGAAGGTGGTGGAGGCCTACCTGGGCACGAAGTTCATGGCCGGAGGAGCGCGATGACCGCGCTGCTCACCCTGAAGGACGTGGTCGCCTACTACGGCGACTTCCAGGCCCTGTTCGGGGTGAGCTTCGAGGTGCGGCCCAACGAGGTGCTGGCCCTGCTCGGAGGAAACGGGGCGGGGAAGACCACCTGCCTGCGGGTGGTCTCCGGGCTGCTCCGGCCGCGCTCCGGCACGGTGCACTTCGAGGGCAAGGACATCACCCGGACTCCGCCGGACGTCATCGTCGACCTGGGCATCGCGCACGTCCCGGAGGCGCGGCAGCTCTTCCCCGAGATGACGGTGGAGGAGAACCTCTACCTCGGCTCGCAGCTCCCGCGGGCGCGCGTGCACCGGCAACAGAACCTCGAGCGGATGTACGCGCTCTTCCCGCGCCTCGCCGAGCGCCGGAAGCAGCTGGCGGGGACGCTCTCCGGCGGCGAGCAGCAGATGGTGGCCATCAGCCGGGCGCTCATGTCCGAGCCGAAGCTCTTGATGCTGGACGAGCCGTCGCTCGGCCTCTCGCCCAAGCTGACCGAGCAGACGCTGGCCGCGGTGCGGGAGATCTCGAAGTCGGTCACGGTGCTGATCGTCGAGCAGAAGGTGATGGAGGGGCTGGAGATCTCCGACCGTGGCTACGTCATCGAGCACGGGATGCTGGTGAAGGAGGGCTCGGCGCCCCAGCTCATCGCGGACCCGAGCATCCGCGAGGCGTACCTCGGCCTGTGAGTGGGACCTCGAGGCCGACGGACCGAGGTGGCGTCGCTGGGCCTGTGAGAGGGCCCCTGAGATCCACGCATCGGGGAAGCGTCCCTCGGGCGGTGAGGTGGGCGGGGCCACCGCGGCGGTGCTGCTCGCACTGACCCTCGGCGCCCGGTGTCCGTGCTCGCCCCGGTGCGTTCCGGTTTGCTGACCTCCGCGCCACGGACTGTCCTAGAGTGCCACCACGAGGCGGACGATGGCCTGGGTTCGCTCGGTGACGGTGGTGCTCCTCCTAGCCGGCGTCGCCGGCGGCCCTGATGCAGGCCGGGCAGCCGATCCCCGTGCCGCCGAGCGGCTCCGGATGGTGGAGCTGTACATCGCCGGCGAGGGAATCCGCGATCCGGCCACGCTGCAAGCCATGCGAACCGTACCTCGCCATGAGTTCGTGCCCCCGGGGCTGGTGAGCGCGGCCTACGAGAACCGCCCGCTGCCGATCGGCCTCGGCCAGACCATCTCCCAGCCGTACATCGTGGCCTACCAGACCGAGGTCGTTCGTCCCCGCGAGGGAATGAAGATCCTCGAGATCGGCACGGGCTCGGGCTACCAGGCAGCGGTCCTCGCCGCCGCCGGCGCGCGGGTCTACACGATGGAGATCTTCGCCGAGCTGGCCGCGAGCGCCCGGCAGCGGCTCGAGCGCCTCGGCTACCAGGCGACCGTGCGGCACGGCGATGGCAACCTGGGCTGGCCCGAGGAGGCCCCCTTCGACGCCATCGTGGTCACCGCCGCTGCCTCTCACGTCCCTCCGGCGCTCCTGGAGCAGCTCAAACCCGGAGGGAGGATGGTCATCCCGGTGGGGAGCATGTTCGGGGCGCAGAATCTGCTGCAGATCGACAAGGAGCCCTCGGGAGCGGTGCGCACCCGCATGCTGCTTCCGGTCGCCTTCGTGCCGATGCTGAGCGGCTTGCGGTGAACGCGCCGCCGCAGCGGAGCCTCACCCCGGCGGTGACGCTCCTCTCCGCGGCGACGACCGCGTACGAGATCCTCCTGGTCCGGCTCTTCGGGGTGGAGCAGTTCCACCACTTCGCCTCGATGGCCATCGGCGTGGCGCTGCTCGGGCTGGGAGCGAGCGGAACGCTGGGCGCCCTCTGGCCGCCGGTGGACTCCCGAGCGGCGGACCGTCGGCTCCGGGCGGGAGCGACCGCCACCGCCCTGGCGCTGATCGTCGCCCCATGGATGTCCCACCGGTTGAACGTCGAGCCCACCCAGTTGCCCTTCGAGGGCGGGCAGTGGGTGCGTCTGGCGGGACTGGTGGCGCTGCTCTCCGTCCCCTTCTTCGCCGGAGGCCTGGCCACCCTGACCAGCCTCCTGCTCGCGCCCGGGCGAACCGGTCGCCTCTACGGGGCGAGCTTCGCTGGCGGGGCGCTGGGAGTGGCGCTGGCCTTGCTCGTGCTCTTCGTTCTCCCGCCCGCGAGGTCGCTCGTGCTTCCGCCGCTGCTCGCTGGTCTCGGAGCAATGGCGCTGGGGTGGCGGAGCCCGTCGGGCGCGGTGGCGGCGGTCGCCGGGCTCCTCGCGGCCTGGCTCTTCCTCGGACCGAGCTGGGACCTGCAGCTCACCCCGTACAAGAGCCTGCCTCAGCTCTCGGCGCTGCCCGGTGCACGCCGGGTGGCCGAGCGCTTCAGTCCGCTGGGATGGGTCCTGGCCGTGGACGCGCCGTCGTTCCACATGGCGCCGGGTCTATCCCTGGCCTTCCGTGGGAGCTTCCCCCGGCAGACCGCGCTGCTGGTCGATGGTGATCTGGTCGGAGCGGCCACCGACCTGACGGACCCCGGCGCGGAGGAGCTCGCCCGGGCCCTTCCCACCTCGGTGCCGCACGCGCTGGCCGCGCGGCTCCGCGTCCTCCTGGTCGGGGTGGGGGACGGGCTCGCGCTCGAGGCGGCGCTGGCCTCCGACGCCGAGCAGGTGGTGACGCTGGAGCCGAACCCCGACCTCTTGCGGCTCGCGCGGGAGCTGGGCCGCTTCGAGTTCTGGCAGCAGCAGCGGCTCGACGACCGGGTCGGACAGGCGCGGGCGGTGCTGGCGCGGGAAGGAGGGCCCTTCGATCTCATCTCGCTCGCTCCCGGTGCCGGCCATGGGGCGTCGGTGGGCGGGGTCCGCGCCCTGGAGGAGGACTTCCTTCACACGGTCGACGCCTATGCGCTCTTTCTGAGCCACCTCGGCCCGGAGGGCATCCTCTCGGTCACCACCTGGCTCTCGACGCCCCCGCGGGAGAGCGTGCGGACGGTCCTCAGCGTGGCGGCGGCGCTGCGGCGGCTCGGCCACCCCCCCTCGCTCCGGCTCGTCGTGCTCCGGAGCTGGGGAACGGTCACGGTGCTGGCGCGGCCGGCGGCCTTCAGCGCTGGCGAGATGAAACGGGTGCGCGCGCTCGGCCGTGAGCGGCAGCTCGATCTCGAATGGCCCGTGGACGCCAGCTCCCCCGAGCCTCCGTTCAACGTGCTCGACGATGTCTCGATCCGGCAGGCGGCCGCCGCGGCCACTCGCTCCCCCGAGGAGGCAGTTCGCTTCGCGGCGGAGTACCCCTTCGAGGTCGCACCGGTGGACGACGCTCGCCCGTACCCGCACCACTTCGTGCGGCTGAAGAGCCTTCCAGCGCTGGTGCGAGGCGCGGGCGGCGCCTGGCTTCCCTTCGCCGAGTGGGGGCCCATCGCGGTGCTGGCCACGCTCGTGCAGACCGTGCTCCTGGCGGTGCTCCTGCTGCTCGTTCCGGTCGCGGTGTGGGGCCGCCGTGCCGGAGGGCACGCGCCCCTGTGGGCAGTGCTCGGCTACTTCGGCGCGCTGGGCTTCGGCTACCTCGCCGCGGAGATCGCGGCCATCCAGCAGCTCGGCCTCCTGCTGGGGCATCCGGTCTACGCGGTGGCCGCGGTGCTGGTGATCTTCCTCGCCCTCTCGGGGCTGGGCAGTGCCTGGTCGGATCGCCTCCGGCCCTCGCGGGCGGGCCAGGCGTGCGTGGCGCTCGCGGTTCTCCTGGGAATGCTGGCGGTGGCGCTGCTCGGCGTGGTCCATCTGCTGCAGCCGGCGGCGGGTCTGCTCCGGGTACTGGCGGTCCTGATTTGCCTCGGTCCGCCGGCCTTTCTGATGGGAACGCCCTTCGCCCTCGGGCTCCGCCAGCTCGCGCCGGAGGGCGGAGCGCTGGCCTGGGCCTGGGCGTCGAATGGATTCGCCTCGGTCGTCGCTGCGCCGCTCTCGGCGCTGCTGGCGCTCGAGCTGGGCTCCCGGGTGCTCCTCTGTGCAGCTGCGGCGGGGTACGCGCTGGCCGCGGGCGTGCTGTCGGTGGCGCGACGGGTCCGCGGCTCGCCAGCTTCGTCCCTCCGGGGTCCCCTCACCTCGGCCTACGGCACCGAGTAGCTCGCGCTCGCTCGACTTGCCACCGCGACCAGGCTCAGGCGCTCTGCCCCAGGCCCACCGGGCAGCTTACGCCGGTGCCGCCGATGCCGCAGTACCCACCCGGATTCTTGGCCAGGTACTGCTGGTGGTAGTCCTCGGCGTAGAAGAACTCGGGCGCCTCGCGGATCTCGGTGGTGATCTGTCCGTGTCCGGCGGCGGTGAGCATCTTCTGGTACGCCTCGCGCGACGCCTCGGCGGCCCGGCGCTGGTCGTCGCTGAACGCGTAGATGGCGCTCCGGTACTGCGTGCCCACGTCGTTGCCCTGGCGCATGCCCTGCGTCGGGTCGTGGTTCTCCCAGAAGGTGCGGAGCAGCTTCTCGTAGCTCGTCACCTTCGGGTCGAACACCACCAGGACCACCTCGGCATGCCCGGTGCGGCCCGAGCAGACCTCCTTGTAGGTGGGGTTGGGGGTGAGCCCGCCGGCGTAACCCACCGCGGTCACCGTCACGCCGGGCATCTGCCAGAACAGTCGCTCCGCGCCCCAGAAGCAGCCCATGCCGAACAAGGCTTGCTCCTTGCCGGTCCACGGTCCGACCAGCGGCTGGCCGTTGACGAAGTGCTTGTCGGGGACCGGCATCCGCGTGCTCCGGCCCGGCAGGGCCTCGGCGGCGGTGGGAAGACCGAGCTTGGCGGAACGCGATTCGAAGTAGCCCATGACACTCACTTTCTAAGGCGTGACCAGGGGGCATGCCAGACTCCGTTCCTACGCGGAGGACATCGATGAAGTTACGCAGCCTCGGGCCCTACCTTCTGCTCGTTCCGCCGGCGGTGGCGCTGGTCCTGCTCGCCGACCAGTTCCCCTCGCCCATGCCGGTACACTGGGACATCGCCGGCCGGCCGAACGGGTTCTTTCCGCGCACGCCGCTGGCGATGGCCTTCCCCATCCTCCTGTTCTGCGGAATCCTGCTCCTCATCGACGGCATCGTCGCCAGTGGAGCGCGGGTCGGTCCGCCTGCGATGACCGAGGGGGTGCGGCGGCTGCTCGCCCCCATCCGCTGGGTGCTGGGGCTCATGGCGACCCCGGCCGCGTTCGCCCCCCTCTGGGGGCCGACCCCGGTCCTGATCCTCGCCGGGGTGATGGTGGTCGTCGTGGTGGCACAGATCGCCAGGGCGCCGCGGATGGCTCCGACCTCACCGGAAGGCTGGCGCGGCGGGCTCTTCTACGTGAACTCTGCCGACCCGCGGCTGCTCGTCCCGAAGCGCTCGGGACTGGGGTGGACGTTCAACTTCGCCCGCCCCGTCGCGTGGCTCCTCCTCGCCGTGCTGCTCCTCTTTCCTCTCGCGATTGTGGCGCTGGCGGCGCTGAACCACTGACTCCGGGGCCGCTCAGGCCCGGAACCGGGCGCTCACCGAGCCGAGCACGCCGAAGTCGACGCGCACCTCGTCGCCGGGCTCGATCTCCAGCGACGCCATGCAGGTCCCGGTGATCACCACCTCGCCTGCCCGCAGGGTCGCACCGATCGCGGAGAGCTCGTTGACCAGCCAGGTGAGCGCGACGCGCGGATCGCCGAGCACGGCGGCACCGCTGCCCTGTCGCGTGTAGCGGCCCACCACCTCGGCGGACACCCGGTGCGCGACCAGGTCCAGCCCGCGCCAGTCCACCGTCGCGGCCGGGCCGAGGACCAGGTCGTTCGCGCAGGCGTTGTCGGCGATCAGCTGGGGTGCACCCGCGTGCACGAAGTCGGCGTAGCGCGAGTCGGGAACCTCGATCGCCGGGTGCAGGCGGTCGACCGCCTCCAGGACCTCGTCGGTGCCGTACGGCGCCGCACGCGGCGGGAGGTCCCGGCCGAAGCCGAAGGCGAACTCCGGCTCCGCGACCCGCATCAGGTTCCCGCCCAGCGGAACCTCGGCGCCGCTCGGGAACCCGCGTCGTTCCAGCAGCCTCCCGGCCAGCGGGCCGTCGACCCCGATGTGGCGCTGCCCGGGGAGGCTGGTGGCGGCGATCTTCCAGCCGAGGAGTCCCTTTCCGGAGCAGGCCTGCACCGCGCGCTGGATGGCGTACCCCTCGGCCCTGGTGTGCGGCCGGATGCTCTCCGGGAGCGCATCGAGGTGGGTCCCCTGCCGCCAGTGCTCCCAGAGAAGCTCTGCGGCGCGGCGGGTGGCGGTGGTGTCCGTGTTCGTCTCCTCGATCATGCCCGGCGAGCAGCCCCAGCGTCCCCCGTCTCGGCGGCGTAGGCGAGCGCGACCGCCTCGTGGAACCCGGCCAGCTCGACCGCGGCCCGCTGGAGCCTGCGAGCGTCGGACTGCTCGAGCGGGGGCAGCTTCCCCCGCGCCCCGCGGCGGTGTGCCGCTCCGCTGAGCGCGCCAAGGAAGGCGAGCGTGGGGGCGCGCTGCTCCGCAGGGAGGGTCGCCCAGTCCAGCCGGTCGTCCTGGGGTGTGAGGCGGCGGATCAGGAGACCCTGCCCGAGCACGCGGGCCGTCCCCAGCATCGCCGGGGGCTCCCGCAGCAGGGTCCGCAGCGCCTGGACCACCCGCTCCGGTCCGGGTTCCGGGGCCTCGGTGGCGAGCGCCGAACCGGCCGGCTCGCCCATCGCCTTCATGTCGAACAGCCAGGCGCTGTCGCGCGCGCCGTGACCCTCCACCAGCACCGCGACCCGGAAGGTGCCCAGGCTGCCGGTGCCCGCGACGCGAAACGCAAGGTCGAGGACCCGGAACCGCTCGGCGGACTGCCCGCCCTGCTCCATCTCCTGCCTCCCGAAGCGAGTGAAGGCGCGGGCACACGCCGCCCTCACCGTCCGGGGGAGTGGCCGGAGGGTGTCGCCCAGCTTGAAGCGGCGGTGGTGTCCCACCACGCGGGTATAGCGGTCGAGGAAGGCACGCCGCTTCCGGGCGGCCACCTGCGCGAGCAGAGCCGAGACCGGTGCTGGAGCCGGGGGGAGCCGCCCCGAGGCGCGGACCCGGCGGTATCCGTCGAGCAGCGCCCAGGCGAGCTCGAGCGCGCCATCCGTCGTGCAGCCCCACCCGCGCGCGGCGAGCAGCACGCTGGTGAGGACGCGGAGCACGTCGAGGTGGAGGTGGCCGACGAACGCCTGGTCCAGGTCGTCGAGGTCGAAGGCGACTCGGTCGCCGCCGCGCGAAGGACGGTCAGGGCGATAGACGCCGAAGTTCTCGAGGTGGAGGTCGCCGCAGAGCAGCCCCTCGTCCTCCGGCCCGCGCGCGAGGCGGGGGACGTTCCGGAGGATCCGGTAGAAGAGCGGCGCCGATCCGCGCAGGAAGGCGAACGGCGAGGCGGTCATCCGCGCCCGCTTGCGCGCCAGGAGCGCCGGCATCCGCCGCATCCGCTCCTGGTCGCGCTCGATCTGCCAGCGGGCGAGCTCGAGCGGGCGAAGCTTTCGGGTCGGATCGGCCATGGGGAAGTCGGGATCTAGGCCATTCGCTCGCGCGGAACACTGGTGACGGGAGTGTGTCCATCCATCAGCCAGTTGCATCTGGCGCTGTGGCTTCCGAAACCTGATACCCGGGCCACCGCGAGGGAGGGCTTCCCATGGGCTGGGCAGACGGTCTGGGTCAGGTGCTGCAGGGCGTGCTCGGCGGCAACGCCTCCGAGGCGGACATCCACTCGGCGTTCGACAAGGTGGCGGGCGCGGTGCCTCACGGCGCGCTGGCCGAGGGCATCAGCCACGTCTTCAACTCGGACCAGACGCCGCCGTTCGAGCAGATGCTGAGTGGACTCTTCGGCCAGTCGTCACCTGACCAGAAGGCGGCGCTCGTGAACCAGGTCCTCTCGGGGCTCGGGCCCGCGGCGGGCAACGTGCTCGGCGGGGTGGGCGGGCTCGGAGGACTGGCCGGCGTGCTTCAGGGTGGAGGGACGGTCTCTGCTGCCCAGGCGCAGCAGATCCCCCCGCAGGCGGTCGAGGCGCTGGCGCGCAAGGCACGGGAGCTCAATCCAGGGATCGTCGACGCGGTCTCGGGCTTCTACGCCAAGAATCCTCAGCTGGTGAAGGCGATCGGCGCTGGTGCGCTGGCCCTGCTGATGTCCAGGCTCTCCAAGGGGAACCGCTGATGCGCGGCATGCTCAGGATCGCGGTGCTGCTGGCCCCGCTGGTGGTGGCGGGCCCCCGGGTCGCCCGGGCGGAGACCACCTCGGGGGTGACGTGCAAGGACGGCACGAAGAGCAAGGGCGGGAGCGGCGCCTGCAGCGGGCACGGAGGCGTGGACAAGAGCGCCTCGAAGAGCGCCTCGGCTGAAAAGTCCGAAGCCCCGTCAACGTCCAAGTCGAAGTCCAAGTCGGGAGCCGAGGCCGCGGTGCCCGCTGCGGCCGGCGCCACCGCGGCGGAGGTGACGTGCAAGGACGGCACGAAGAGCAAGGGTGGGAGCGGCGCCTGCAGCGGGCACGGAGGCGTGGACAAGAGCGCGTCCGCGACCAAGGCCGAGTCCTCGTCCACCGCGAAGAGCGGCTCCAGCTCGAAGTCGAAGAGCACGTCCGCTCCTGCTGCCGAGGCGGCTGCTCCGGCCCCGCCCGCTGCTCCCGCCCCGAAGGCGGCACCCGCCGTGGCGGAGGTGACGTGCAAGGACGGCACGAAGAGCAAGGGCGGGAGCGGCGCCTGCAGCGGGCACGGGGGCATCGACAAGGGCGGAAGCGCGGCGGCGGCCCCGGCGGCGGCTCAAGCAGCTCCGGCGGCCCCGAGCGTCGCGGCCAAGGCACCTCCGGCGGCATCCGCTGCTCCCGCGTCTCACGCCTCGACCCCCACCGGCGAGAAGGGCCCGCCGACGGCCAAGTGCAAGGACGGGACGCTCAGCTACTCCCAGCATCACTCCGGCGCCTGCTCGAGCCACGGCGGCGTGGCTGAGTGGCTCGACGGGACGCAGGCGCACTGACCCTCGACAGCCCCAAGGCCTCACCAGGTCGGACGGGCCCTCAGGGCGTCGGCGAGCACGGCGGCCTCGTTCGCCCTGAAGCGTGCTTCGGCCCTGAGCGAGGGTGGGGCGTCCGCGCGCTCCTCGGTGCCCGTCCACAGGTCCCGCCGCCGCTCGCACTCGGCCACGCAGGCCAGGCGCTCCTGACGGACCGCAGTTCGCAGAGCCGTCTCGAGCAGTTGCGCGATGGCGTCGGTTCCGGTCGCTCCGATCGCCGGACGCGCTCGGAGCACGTCGGCGGCGATCATCCGCGCGAGCGTGGCGAGCGAGAGCTCCTCCATGGCCTGCCTCCTTGCGGCGTCTCGGCACCGAACACGCGGCGGAGCACCGCCTGCATTGCGGCGGAAACACCCATCGATTCGATCTCCTGCGCGGTCGCCCAGCGCGCGCCCTCGGGCGGCGCGGGACCATCCACCTCGTAGACCTCGAGCGTGAGCGCGCGGTGGGTCAGCGTCCGCTTCACCCGTCCCAGGGGGCGGAGCGTGTCGCCGATCTCCGGCCAGCGCGCACGCAGCGCGTCGATCTCGCCGCCCGGGGTGCACTCCACCCCCGGGAGCTCCCACAGTCCGCCGAAGAGCCCCGTCCCGTGGCGGCGGACGAGCAGCACCGTGTCGCCCTTCCGGACCGCGGCCACCGCGAGGTGCAGCGCCCGCCGTGCGGTGCGGACCTTCGGCGCGGGAATCTCGCCGACGCGGCCCCTGGCCAGCGCAACGCAGTGGGCCCGGACGGGACAGAGCAGGCACATGGGCTGCTCGGGCCGACACACCGTCGCTCCGAGCTCCATCAGGGCCTGGTTCCAGTCGCCCGGGCGCTGGCCACGGACCAGCGCCCCGGCGAGCGACCAGAGCAGCTTCTCGCGCGATGCCTCTCCCGTCACGCCCTCGATGCCGAACAGCCGCGCCAGCACCCGGGCCACGTTCCCATCGACCAGCGGAACCTCGCGTCCGAGGGCGATCGACGCCACCGCGCCCACGGTGTACCGGCCGAACCCCGGCAAGGCGCGCAAGGCGTCGACGTCGTCGGGGAGCCGGCCACCGTGCCGCTCGACCACCGCCTCCGCAGCGCGCTTGAGGTTGCGCGCCCGGGCGTAGTACCCGAGCCCGCGCCAGGCGGCGAGCACCTGGTCCAGGCTCGCCCGGGCCAGCGCGCCCACGTCGGGGAACCGGGCGAGGAACGCCGTCCAGTAGGGCACGACCACCGAGACCTGGGTCTGCTGGAGCATCACCTCGCTCACCCAGATGGCGTACGGGTCCCCGGTGCGACGCCAGGGCAGGTCTCGCGCCTGGGCGTCGTACCAGCCGAGCAGCGCCCGGCGAAGCTCGGCGGCCGCGGGGATGGTGGGCGTCGGCGCGACGCGGGTCCGTCGCGAATCAGCCCCGGTGACAGGGCGCCGGGCTACAGTCCTCCTCGTACCGGAATGGGTCAGAACGTCCTCAGCAACGATTTCAGCTGGTCGAAGAGCCGCCACGAGAAGTTCCAGGACTGCCGGCGGGCGTACTACCTCCATTACTACGGCAGCTGGGGCGGCTGGGAAGACGAGGCGCACCCCGAGCTCCGCCAGCTCTGGATTCTGAAGAAGCTGGCCAACCGCTTCAACTGGGCGGGCAGCGTCGTCCACGCGGTCATCAAGGACGCGCTGCTCGAGGTGCGAGCAGGGCGCCGGCCGGACGGAGCGAGGGCCATCGTCCGCGCGCGGGCCATCATGCGCGAGGACTACAAGCACTCGCGGGCCCGGGCCTACTGGAAGGACCGCCGCCGGCTCGAGTTCATGGGCCTGATGGAGCACGAGTACGGCGAGCCTCTCCCGGACAGCGAGTGGAAGCGCATCTGGGACGGAGTGGAGGCGGCGCTGGGCTGGTTCTTCCGGTCGCCGTGGCTCGAGCGGGCGCGGGCGCTGCAGCCACAGCAGTGGCTCGAGGTGGACGAGGGCGCGGACCACAGCTGGTTCGAGATGGACGGGGTGAAGATGTTCGCCATCCCGGACTTCGCCTTCCGCGATCACGACGGGCACATCACCGTGGTGGACTGGAAGACCGGGGCGCCGCACACCGGCTACGAGGACCAGGTGGTGGGCTATGCGCTGTACCTCGCGCACCGGCACCGGGTGGAGCCCCACCAGGTCCGCTGCCGGCTGGTGTTCCTCAACGCCGGGCAGGAGGTCGAGGTCCCGGTCGACGCCCAGACGGTGCAGCACTTCTCGCTCCACTTCCGGGAGTCCGTGCAGCGGATGCGCGAGCTCCTGGTGAATGCCGCAGCGAATACCCCGCTCGATGCGGCCCAGTTCCCGATGACCGAGGAGCTGCCCCAGTGCGCCCGCTGCGCGTTCCGCCGTGCCTGCGGCCGGGAGGGCGTGACCTTCGCCTCGCTGCCGCCGCGCCCGCCGCAGCCGGAGGAACCCAGCGCCACCGCAGCCTGAGCTAGCGGCCGTGCGCGATGCGGCGGACCACCACGCCCGCCGCGTTCATCCCGAACACGCTGGTCACGAAGCCCACGCTGCCGTTCACCTGGGTGCGGTGATCGCAGGTGTGGAAGTCGTTCTCGCGGCTCGGGCAGACGCAGAGGAACCCCTCGGTCGCCGCGTCGTAGCTGAGCGGCACCGGCGTGCGTGGGGGCTCGACCGAGTAGACCGCGGTGATGCCCGCGCGCCGGTCGGTCTCCACCCCGTACTTGCGCCGGAGCAGCTTCCGGATGTCCTTGGCGAACGGGTCGATGATGGTCTCCGACAGGTCGTCGACCCGGATGGCGGTCGGGTCGAGCCGCCCGGCGGCACCCATGCTGCTGACCACCGGCAGCCGGAGCTGCACGCATCGGTGGAGCAGGTGCAGCTTCGCCTTCACGTTGTCGATGGCGTCCACCACGAAGTCCCAGCCCGGCTGGAGCAGCTGCTCGGAGGTCTCCGCCCGGTAGAACTCGGAGACCGGCTCCACGGTGCAGTCCGGGTTCACCTCGCGGCAGCGCTGGGCCATCAGCTCCGCCTTGCTCTTGCCCACGGTGCGAACGGTCGCGTGCAGCTGGCGGTTGAGGTTGGTGACGCAGACCTCGTCGAAGTCCACCAGGGTGAGGTGGCCCACACCGCTCCGGACCAGCCCCTCGACCGCGTAGCTCCCCACGCCGCCGAGGCCGAAGACGACCACCCGGGCGCGCGCGAGCCGCTCCATGGCCTCGTCCCCGAGCAGACGGCCGGTGCGATCCCACCGCCGCGACAGACGGAAGGCGCGCGCGGTCTCCTCGCCAGAGCGCGGGACCGACGGGGGGGAGGGGCGGAGCGACGGGGCGGTCATGGGCGGCCCTTCTCTAGCGCCTCCGGGTCGCGGGCGCGCGGACACTCCCGCCCGGCGATCGGCTGTGGCCGCCGCCCGGCCTCACGGCCATCAGCGCCGGAACGCCGGAAAGAGGCGCCGGGCGTTCTCCGCCACCAGCGACCCGGTGGCCTCGACCGGCTCGCCGAGCGCGGCGGCGACGGCCTCGACCACCCGGACCAGGAAGCCCGGCTCGTTCCGCCCGCCGCGGTACGGAGCGGGGGCCTGGTCCGGGGCGTCGCTCTCCACCAGCAGCCGCTCGCGGGGGGTGAGCCGGAGGGCCTCCACCGGTTTGCGGGCCTCGGGCCAGCTCACCGGGCCCGCGAAGCTCAGGTGGCAGCCTCGGGCCACGCACGCCCCGACCCGGCCCGGCCCACCGCTGTAGCTGTGGAGCACCATCCCAGCGTCGGGCAGCTGCGCGCGCGCGAGCCATTCCTCGAGCGCAGGGTGCGCTTTCTGGCAGTGCACGAGGAGCGGCAGGCCGTGCCTGCGAGCCAGGCGCGCATGCGCATCGAGCACCCGGAGCTGTCGCTCCATGGACGCCCCGGCGGCGCTCGGTCCGTCCAGCCCGCATTCGCCCACCGCGACCGCGCCGCCAGAGCCGAGCAGTCCATCGAGCCGCTCGAGCGCGGGCCCGTCCTGTTCCTCGGGGAGCTGGGGGAGGAGCTGCGGGTGGATGCCCAGCGCCACCTGGAGCCGCCGGTCGCTCCGGGGCAGCGCGAGCAGTGCCTCCCACGCCTCCGGTCCGATGGCCGGCACCAGGATGCCTTCCACCCCCGCGGCCCAGGCGCGGGCGAGCACCGCCTCGCGGTCCGGGTCGAACCGGGGGACGTCGAGATGGCAGTGCGTGTCGATCAGCCGGTCGGCCCTCGTCCGAGAGCGCTGACCCTAGGCCGGCCGGGAGCTACTGGACCAGGACGATGCGCGCGTGCGCCGCCCGGCCAATCTCCGGGGAGGACAGGAGGCGGGCGACGTCCTTCACCTCGTTGCCCACCGTGTCGAAGGCGGCGGCGATGAGCTCGCCGAGCGTGGTCTGCGCGGCCTCGTGGTGTGCTCTGGCCTTCAGCTTCAGCCGCTGCAGCCGCGTGCCCTTCTTCCCCGACGACTTGCACATGTTCCCTCCATGGGTTCCGGAGCGACGTCCAGCGAACCGGTCCAGGCCGTAGCAGGCACCGTGCCGTCCAGGACCCGACGAGAACGTCGTGTTCTTCCGCGGAGTCCGTGACACGCCCCCGCGGGGGCCCTCCGTGGGGACGGTCGTTTCTTCAGACAGGTGTCGGCAGTCGGCCTGGCTCCTGGAGCGGCTGCCAGGTCCAGGTGCGCGGGGGCAGATTCCCTCTCCCGCTGCGACGGGGTGGGGTGGTAGGCCATCGCACAAGACAATGCGGATGAACGTCCTCTTCCACGACAACTGCTTCGATGGTGCGGCGAGCGCCGCGGTCTTCTCCCGCTTCTATCGGGAGCGCATCCGCCCCGACGCCACGTTCACCTACCAGGGCCTGTCGCACCAGGCCGGCGGCGCCCCCGTGCCCGAGTCGGTGTTCCAGGGAGACGAGAACGCCATCGTGGACTTCCGGTACAGCCAGTCCCCGAGGCTGACCTGGTGGTTCGACCACCACGCCTCGGCGTTCCAGAACCCCGGGGACGAGGCGCACTTCCTCGCCGACGGATCGGGCCGGAAGTTCCACGACGCGCGGCGGAAGAGCTGCACGGTCTACCTGGCGGACGTGGCCCGGGCCCGTTTCGGCTTCGACCCGGGGCCCATGGTCGAGCTGCTCGAGTGGGCGGAGATCATCGATGGGGCGCAGTTCCCGAGCCCCCAGATGGCAGTGGGGCTCCGCGAGCCCGCGCTGCAGCTGATGACGGTGCTCGAGGCCAACCACGACCCGGAGCTCATCCCGGAGGTCATCCGCCTCCTCCAGACGCACCCACTCTCCGAGGTCGCCGCCCGGCCGATGATCCAGGAGCCGTTCCGTCCGCTCCTCGAGCGCCACCAGCGCAACCGCGACCTGGTGCGGAGGAAGGCGGCCATCGACCGCGGCGTGGTCTTCTTCGACGTGGCGGACGAGGGCCTCGACGCGATGAACAAGTTCATCGCCTATGATCTCTTCCCCGAGGCCCGCTACGTCGTCTGGGTGGGCCGCGGGTCCAAGCGGGCCAAGGTGTCCATCGGCAGCAACCCCTGGCGGCCGGAGCTGCGGCGTCACGACCTGTCGGCCATCGCCGAGCGCTGGGGCGGCGGCGGGCACCCGGTGGTGGCGGCGATGAGCTTCAAGCCCGAGGAGCTGCCGCGGGCGCGCGAGGCGGCCCGCTCCATCGTCGAGGAGCTCCGCGCCGAGCCGGTGTCCGCCTCGGCCTAGAGTAGCGGGAAGCCGCGGGCCCGGAGCATCCGGACCACCGGGAGCATCGGCAGGCCCTGCACCGAGGTGCGGTCGCCCTCCAGCGCGTCCACCAACGCCTGACCGCGCCCCTCGATGCGGTACCCGCCGGCGCAGCCGTGCCACTCGCCGGTGTCGAGGTAGCGCTCGAGCTCCTCGGCGGAGACGGGGTGGAAGCGGAGGGTGACCACGTCGAGCTCCAGCTGCTCGTCGCCGCCGCCCACCAGCGCGACGGCGGTCAGCAGGCGGTGGCTCCGTCCGAGCAGCGACCCGAGCTGCGCGCGCGCCACGTCTCGGGACTCCGGCTTTCCGAGGACCCGGCCGTTCACCTCTGCCAGCTGGTCGGCCCCGAGCACCAGCGCGTCCGGGTGCCGGGCGGCGACCACGCGGGCCTTCCGCAGCGCGAGCATCCGGACCGCGTCCTCGACCGGAGTTCCCTGGGGAACGTCCTCCTCCACCCCGGGCGCCTCGGCCGAGTAGGGCACACCGAGCGCGTCGAGCAGCGTCCGGCGGGCGGAGGAGGTCGAGGCGAGTACCAATCGCATGCTTCGGGCTGCTGTCTCACATCGTCCGCGGCGCGCTGCAAGCTTTGCCGACCCACCGGGCCGGTGATGACCCACCCCACCGGGAGCACGAGTCCCGGGAACTCGGGCTGTTGGTGCTGGGACAATGGTTTGCACTGTTCGGCGCGCGTGATGATCCGCCGACCCAGAGCGAGAGCGAGACACCCGCGCGGTGCGACGCTCCTCCTGTCGCTCGGGGTGGTGACCTTCCTCACCCTCGGCGCCATCACCACGCTGAACCTCATCAACGCGCAGTCGGATCCGGCGGGACAGGATCGCCGCGCGAAGGAGGCGTTCTTCGCCGCCGAGGCCGGGCTGGCGGAGGCCCGCGAGTGGCTCCGGCTGCAGACCGCGGCCATCCCCTCGCCCCAGCCCACCAACGCCATCCTCGCCGAGCTGGCGCCGGCGGCTGACGTGGGCGGCGGGACCGATCCCTGGTACCAGGTCCCGCTGGGCACCACCCCGGGCGCCTGGGTTCCCTACCGGCTCTCCACGGCGCCGGACGCCACCGGCGCGCAGGCGATCGACCCGGCGGTGAGCACCGCCGGCCTCGAGATGGTCGGCGGCGACGGCACCGCCTACCTGTCCTACCCAGACGCCTCGCGCGTCGTGTACCGGGTCTTCCTGCGCGACGACAACGATGGAGACGGCGACCAGACCGTCGACAGCAACGGGACCGTGTGGCTCATCGCCGTGGGACAGGTCCAGGTCGGGCTCGGCGTCCCGGTGCAGGCGGTGGTGCGCGAGCTGGTGCGCCCAGGCACCGGCGCGGTGGGAACCGGCTACAGCTACTCGGACAAGATCTGGGATCCCGTTCACCTCAACGAGAACGCTCCGATCAACGCCAACAAGACCACCAGTCTCTAGGGAAACGCTCCCGTGCTCCGCCTCGCCTTCGTCGCCTCGCTCCTGTCGCTCCCCGCGCTCGCCGCCAACCCCGACCTGGGCGCGGGCGCGTTCTCCTCGGCCTGCGCCCGGTGCCACGCTGCGACGCAGGTTCCCGCCGGCCAGAAGGAGCCTCACGCCGACCGCCGCAACGCCCGCCCGGGCGCCGGCCCGGACCTCACCGAGGCTCTCCTCGAAGAGGGGTACGACGCGGTCCGGGCCTGGATCCAGAATCCCGGCCGCTCGCGCCGCGAGACGAGCTGTGACACCCGCGAGCTGCCACCGGGCCAGCTCGACGACCTGATGGCCTTCCTGGTCTCGCGGGTCGTTCCCGAGCAACCGTCCCGGAAGGAGCGGCGGGCCCGCGCGCTGACCGAGGAGCAGGAGCGGGCCAAGGCGCTGGGTGTCCCGACGGCCCGCGCGCGTCGTGGGGGGAAGAGTCCATGAAACGCCTCGGATTGGTCTCGGCGGTCCTCGTCCTCTGCGGCTCCCTGGTTGCCTACGGCGGAAGCCTGGCCTCGCTGTGCCAGGACAGCCTGTCCCAGAACCGTCAGCCCGACTTCTCCGATGGCGGGTTCCAGAGCCTCAAGACGGTGCAGGTGGTGGGCAATCCCGCGGTGCTGCGGCTGAACACCAACCTCGACGTGCTGAACCCGCAGAAGATCATGCTCCCCTTCGATCAGAACGTGAGCATCAGCTACGTCTACGAGGCCGGTGGCGCAGGCTGGGCGCTTGGATGGCTCTACGCCGACGATCTGGTGAGGAAGGGCTACATCGATTCGAGCGGCAACCTGCTCGACTCCGACGGGGACGGCATCCCGGACCTCCACGAGGACATCTACAACCTCTCGCCCAACCATTACATCGGCAAGTTCCGCAAGTGCGGCGCCACGCCGCCGACGTTCACCTGGAACGGGAAGACGCTGGTCGAGCCGGAGATCGCCAGCGACACCTGTGGCTCGACCTTCGGCACCACCAGCAAGACGGCGTTCCTGGCCGATGGCGGCATGGGCAGCGTGTCCGGCTGGCAGGTGGGCAAGGCCTCCGGCAGCACGCCGACCACGCCCACCGTCGAGTTCACCGACAACGGGATGTACGCCCGCGTCCCGAACCTGCTCGAGCCGGCCGACCCGGCAAACGGGGGGCTGGGGATCGGCCACCTGGTCTTCCTGAACGCCGACGACGACAGCGACACCACCACCAAGGCCCTGGTCCCGGTCGCGGATACCTCCACCAAGGTCGACGGCGTCCCGGACTACGACGTGAGCGCGTACGACGGGAACGGCCGGCTGCTCCCCACGGGGAGCAATCCCGATCCCGGCGTGTCGCTGTACGACCGCACGCTCAACCTCGGCACGCTCCCGGGGAACAAGGAGATCATCTTCTACCTGGTCGTCTACTACACCAGCCAGAGCCAGGCGGGCTGCCTGGGCCGCATCGGCGGCGTGTGCAAGCTCTGGCTGAACACCCCGATCGTCGTCCACTTCAGTCGCACCGACCTGAACATGGACGAGAACCTCAACACCGCGAACCCCGCGGCGACGGTGGACATCGGGTGCGGCTACCCCAGCACCTGCACCGTCGACGGCGGGACCTACACCGGCTGGCTCGACTCGGCGACCCTGACCCGGCTTGCGTCGCCGGACGGCGGCTACGGCCTGACGATGCCGCACCAGGTGGTGAGTGTTCCGCGCTCCACCACCAACCGCATGCCCCACGTCATCGTGGGCGCGCCGAGCACCGACCCGTTCCGCTGGATCCTCGGCTTCGAGGACCTGAGCGGTGGTGGTGACCGCGACTTCAACGACGTGGTCTTCCAGATCAACAAGAGCAACGGAGGGACGGTGACCTCCGGCCTCGTCTCCGGCGACATCAGCCCCACCGACGTCCAGAACTTCACCATCACCAACATCCGTTTCAGGAAGGACGACGACCTCGCCTACCAGGCGAGCGGACCGGCCAATGCCTGCGCCGGTCCCCCGGCGTCGAGCATCACCTACTGGGTGGCGGTGGACTGCAACATCTGCTCGAGCGGCGTCTGCACCGCGAACCCGAATCCGTCCTGGACCCAGGTCCCGCTCCCTTCAGGCAACCCCGCCGAGGTGACCTTCAACATCCTCAACCTCGGGTTCACTGGCTCTCAGCTCTGCTGGCAGGCCCGCCTCTCCAGCCCCAACCAGTACTGCCAGCCCACCATCAACAGCATCTCGGTGGGGTACCAGGCGGTGCGTTCCGGGTCGTACTCCCGCTCCAGCCTCTCCACGGTGGGGAACGCCTTCGTCTACGGCACCTACGAGACCCCCGGACAGAACTGGACCGGACCCTGGCCGTCGAGCCCGCCCGCGCCGTCCACCCGGAACTACGACGGCAAGCCAGACCTGACCACCCGCGGACACCTGTACCTCAAGTCCATCTACGACCCGGAGAACCCCATGGTGTCCAACCCGGTCCAGCGCTGGGACTCGGGTGGGAAGCTGGTGACCGACTACACCACCGGAAACCCGTCCAGCCGCCGGCTGCTCACCGTGAACTCCACCGGGAGCATCGCCGCGCTGTCCACGGTGAACGCCGCCGAGGACCTGCTCCTCCCCGCGACCCAGGTCTGCCGGGTGAACGGCGGCAAATACGTGTTCGACCTGAACCAGGACGGCGTCTGCACGTCGACCGACCGCGACTTCCTCAAGGACTGGCTCTACGGCTGGGAGGACAACCAGCAGCCGGCGCCTACCGGCGTGCACCGGGCCTGGCCCATGGGCGGGGTGAACCTCTCCACCCCCGCCGTGGTGGGGCCGCCCACCTTCCCGGCCTGGTACTACACCACCACCGGCGACGAGCAGATCTCGTTCCAGAACCGGTTCATCAGCGGCGTGCTCAACGGCAGCCCGCTCTCGGCCCGGAACACGTACACCTACGTCAACACCAGCAGCGGCGCGCTCCACGCCTTCTCCGCCGGCCACTACACGCCGTCCACCTCGGACCCCTGCGTGGGCCAGAACGGGACCACGCTGTACCGCGGCTACTTCCAGCCCACCGGCGCCTGCGTGACCCCGCCGGGCATCAACACGCGCAACTACGGCAACGGCGCCGAGCGCTTCGCCTTCCTCCCCCGCAGCCTGCTCGGCCGGTACGTGAACAACTACGTCGGTCCGACCATCACCGGCGCGCCCGCCGCCACGCTCGACGCCTCGCCGGCGATCGGCGACGTGGACCTGGGCGGGCTGGGCTCGACGGTCCTCCCCTGGACGATCAGCAGCACGGTGGGGAAGGGCGCGAAGACCATGCTGGTGTCGGCCACCGGCAAGGGCCAGAGCACCGTCTTCGCGCTCGACATCACCCAGCCCGATCTCGACGCCTACCCGATCTTCCAGTGGGAGTTCGACATGAGCTCGGTGAGCAGCGCCTTCGCCAGCGCAAAGCTCGGCAACTCGAGCGTCCTGCTCCCCGACACCAACGGCACGCGTCACGCCCCGGTGATTGCCCGGGTGGACTTCGGGTCCAGCGCGTCCTCGGACTGCGGGGCCGGGGCTGGCAGCTGCCGGAAGTGGATCGCGGCGGTGGCCACCGACTACACGCCCGGCTCCGGCTACGCGGGCGCGATCTACCTCATCGATCTCGCCACCGGGGCCCCGGTGGTGGTGAACGGGAAGCAGGTCGGCGTGGTGCCCATCGAGCAAGGAGAAGGCATCGGCGGCGAGCCGGTGTACGGCGACGCGACCCCGGGAGACGGAACCTACGACATCCTGTACGTCCCCTCGGTCAGCGGTCGGGTCTACCGGCTCAACCTCAGCCAGCGGAACGAGTCGCTCACCCTCGGGTCGCGCATCCCGAAGTGCCTCATCGCCAGCGCCCCACTCGCGGTCGGCGGGACCGACGGTCCGCTGGAGGAGATCCACTCGGCGCTGGTCGCGCGCCCCGGACCGGTCACCAACGGGAAGAACACGGTGATGTTCTTCTTCGGAACCGCGGACGATCCGGACGACCCCTACGACAGCACGGCCTCCAACTACTACGTCTTCGGCTACACCGACCCGAACCCCCTGGGAGCGTGCCCCGCTGCGCCGGTTGCGCCCACCTGGAGCCAGCAGCTCGATCCGGGCCAGCGGGTGTGGGGCGGCGTCTCGCTGGACGCCAACTACGTGTACGTGACCACCGCGGTGGGCACTGCCGCCGACGCCTGCAACCTCAGCAACAACGTGAGCGGGAAGTACTACAGCTTCGGTCAGGGCGACGGCTCGCTCCAGGCCGGCAGCGGCAAGGACCTGGGCGGCCACTCCCTGAACTCGCCGGTCATCTACGACGGCCACGTCCTCAGCGTCAGCGTCACCGGCCAGGCCACCGCGTACGGCGACGCGGCCTGGAACAACAAGACCAACTTCACGCCGGCCACCGCCCCGAGGGTCATCCTGTGGGACGTCTCGTCACAGTCTCAGCTCCCCAAGTGACCGCCCGACGGGGAACGACCCTGATCGAGGTGACGGCGACGATGGGGATCCTCGCGATGGGGATCGCCGCCCTCGGCTCGCTGGTCCTGGTCTCTTCCAACCAGAACCGGCGCACCTTCGCCAATGCCCAGGCGGAGGCGGTGGCCCAGCGCGAGCTGGAGCGCATCCTCGCCCTCGGCTGCAGCAACGGGGGCTCGGACACCAACTTCTGCGACAACGTCCGGGCGCTGGACCGCACCGGCTACGACCTGTCCTGGAGCGCTGCGGCGCTCCCGGGCGCAACGACCACCGCGGGCACCCGGACCTACCACCTCGACATCGACGTGGACGGACCCGGCACCTGCAACGGTGCGCCCTGCTTCGAGGGCAACGAGACCGGGGCGCCGCTCCTGACGCGCGCGCTCGTCCCCGGACAGCCCGCGCCGAGGATCCTGAACGTGCGGGTGACCGTCAGCTGGCTGGAGCCCAACCGGCCCCGGCAGGCGGTGGTGCTCCAGACGCGGGTGGCGCCGTGACCCGGCGTGGCTACACGCTCATGGAGGTGATGGTGGCGAGCGCGCTGGGGCTGGTGGTCCTCGCCGGCTCGCTCAGCGTGGGCATCCAGCTGCAGAGCCGTGCCTTCCGGGAGCAGCAGACCTCACTGGTCCAGGGTGGGACACAGGCGATGGCGGAGTTCCTGGGCCCGGCGCTGCAGCGCGCCGGAGAGGGGATGGGGAACGCGCGCATCAACCTGGGGGGGACGGCGTTCGCCTACGCCATCCAGGCCACCACCGGGGACAGCTTCAGCGGATTCCCCGGCTTCGCCCCGCCGCCCTCGGTGTACGCCGGGCGCATCTCCGACTCCCTGCAGATCCGCTGGGCGGATCCGACGTCGCTGGTGCCCCTGACCGCGTGCTCGCTCTCGGGGGCGGACGGCGGGACCGGCGGCTTCTCGCGCGACGTGAACGGCCTGTGCACGCTGACCCAGGCCACCGCGTTCGACGCGGGGACGGCGGTGTTCCTGGTGAACCCCGACCTGCCCGAGGCCTGCTCCCACATCACCACCGGGGCGGCGCAGCTCGGGACGCCCGGCGTTCATGCGCCGATCCTCCCCACCACTCCGTACCCGACCTCGACCGATCCCGCGGCCGGCGACGGCTGCGCGATGACCGGCAGCATCTTCGCCACTCCCGGCACGGCGGTGATGCCGGCGGGAGGCATGACCTTCCGGGTGAACTGGGCGAGCGGAGGCCCGGTTCTGGAGTACACCAACCGGGCTCCGCCCCTGCCGGACGACACCTGGACGGAGCTGAGCCACGACGTGGAGCAGATGACCGTGGTGCTGGGTGTGACCAACCTCCAGGCGGACGCCGGCGTGCCTCTCACCTGGTTCCCCCGACAGGACGGTGGGGTACCCATCGACGCCTGCCTCGGGGCCAGCCCCAGCGGGCCCTGCGCGGTTCCGGGGGGGATGGGACCGCCGGCGCTCGACCCGACGACCTGGGATGCCCTGATGCGGCGAGTCCGCGCGGTCGAGGTGCATCTGGTCGCGCGCTCCGGCCGGCGTCAGGGCTCGGGGAGCGCCGCGCCCGATGGCGGAGGCTACGCGCTCGATTCCGACGGGAACCCGGACGACGGCTTCGTCCGGCGGACGCTGGTGGTCACGCTCGCCACGCGGAACTTCAAGCTCGCCGGGAGCTTCTGACATGGAGAAACGCGGGTTCACCCTCCTCGAGGCGATGACCACCTGCGCGGTGGTGGCCATCCTCACCGGGCTGGCGGTCAACAGCTGGCAGTCGGCCATCCGCCAGGCGCGGAACAACGACGGGGTGATGGCGGTGTACGGGCAGCTGCTCGCCGCCCGGAAGGAGGCGCGGGCGCACAACCAGCCGGTGCGGCTCGTCTTGCTGACCGACGCCGGCACTCCCCTGGCCCGCTGGGAGCAGCTGCCCTGTGACAACCAGACCTTCGGCCTCGGCTGCCCGTCGGTGGCGTGTGCCACCACCACCGGGTGTGGCGTGAGCGGCTGTCCCTGTGTCGACACCGGCGCGTGGATCGCGGTGCCGCCGACCGTCGACCTGACGGCCTGGGCCGGGCTGTGCTTCCAGGGAGGCACGGGACAGGCGGTGCCCCGGGCCACCGGGGTGGGCGACTGCCTCGGGCCTGTCCCGGGCGGCATCGTCAGCCTGCGGGCCTCCATCCACGACCAGCCCGATCAGCTGCTTCAGCTGGAGCCAGTGACCGGGCAGCCTCGCCTGCTCGCCTGCGATGGGGTGGATGCAGGCTGCCACTGAGGCAGGTCGCACGGACTGAAGCCGTCGGGCCGTCTGTTACATTGGACGCCATGGCCCGTCGGCTCGCTCTCGTCTGTCTCCTCTGCGTGGCGTCTGCCTGTCACCGGGTGACGCCGGCGGACGCTCCGGCGAAGAGCGCGGCCACCAACCCGGGTCTCCCCACCGCGCCCAGCCACCATCCGTCGCGGCCACCTCCGGTGGAGCCCCTGGCGGTGTGCGACGCGCGCGGGCTGGACCCGCTGGACGCCGCGCGGGCGGCCTACGACGCCCGGGAGTACGAGCGAGCCCTGTCCTGCGCTGCCGAGGCCTCGGCCAAGGCGCCCGACGAGCCGGACGCCCACAGCGAGCGTGGCGCGGCGCTGTCGGCGCTGGGCCGTTTCGACGAGGCCAAGCTGGCCTATGCGCGGGCGCTGGCGCTCGACCCCGAGCATCTCGACTCGCTGCTCGGGGCCGCGCACCTCTACGGAGTGAGCCTCCCCAGCAGCCGGGACAACGACGAGTTGGCCTTCGTCTACGCCGAGCGCGGGCGTCAGCTCGCACGCGAGGGGGGTGACGGCGAGCTGGCGGCGCAGTTCGCGCTGCTGGGGGCCATGGCGGCCAACGACCTCGGCGAGGCCCAGGTCGCGCTCGAGCGCAGCGAGGAGGCCGCCGAGGAGCGGGGCTCCGATGCCGACGTGGCCTACGAGCGGGCGGTGGCCCTCTTCGAGCTCTGCCGGTTCAAGGACGCCCAGGAGGCCTTCACCCGCCTGCTCTCGGACGACGAGCACGGGGCGCATGCGCACCAGCACCTCGGGCTGCTTCTCGAGCGGGAGGGGAGGCTGGCCGAGGCCGAGGCGCAGTTCCGGAAGGCGCACGAGCTGTCGCCGGACGACTTCCCGCCGCCGCAGCTCCTCTCGGAGAAGGACTTCCGCCGCGAGGTGGACCGGGCGGTGGCGGCCCTCCCCGCCGACATGCGGAAGGACCTCGGCGGGGTGCCGGTGACGGTGGAGGACATCCCGAAGTCGGAGGATCTCCTCGAGGGCGACCCGCCGCTGTCGCCCACCATCCTCGGGCTGTTCCGGGGTCCGCCCATCGGCGAGCCGTGCAGCGCCGAGGACGGCCCGGTCTGCCGCTCGGTGGTGGTGTACCGGAAGAACCTGGCCCGGGCGGTGACCTCGCGCGAGGAGCTGCTGGAGCAGGTCCGCGTCACACTGCTCCACGAGATCGGCCACCTCCGGGGCGAGGACGACCTCGAGCTCGCCGCGCGCGGGCTGGAATGAGCTCCGGGCACCGCGGCCCGCCGCCGACGGTCCGGGTGTCGGCAGACGGCGCGCGTGCGCTCCGGCACCTCCGGCCCTGGGTCTGGCGGAAGGACGTGCTCGAGCCGCCGGACGCACCGGGTGGCGCGCTGGTGGCGGTGGTGGACCCGCGCGGCCAGCCGGCGGGCCAGGCGCTCTGGGCGGCCCGGAGCCCACTCGCGCTGCGGTTGCTCACCCGGCGGCCGCCGGCGGACGAGCGCGTGGACGAGAACTGGTTTCGTGCGCGGCTCGAGGCATCCATCGTCCGGCGGGCGACGCTCGGACGGGAGGCGCTCCGGCTGGTGCACGGCGAGGCGGATGGGCTGCCGGGGCTCTTCGTCGACCGTTACCGCGACCGGCTGGTGCTGCAGACGCTCGCCGAGGGAATGGACGCGCGGAAGGAGTCGCTCGCCCAGGCTCTGGTGGCGCTCACCGGGGCGGTACAGGTGGTGGCACGTGACGACGGCTCGGGCCGCGATTTCGAGCAGCTGCCGCGGGAATCTCGCGTCCTGCGCGGCCCGCCGGAGGCCGAGGTGGAGTGGCGCGAGGGCGACAACGTCTTTCGCACCGACCTCCTGCGCGACATGAAGACCGGGGCGTTCCTGGACCAGGCGGAGAACCACCTCCGCGCAGGGGAGCTCGGCCGCGGGCGGGCGCTCGACGCGTTCAGCTACCACGGGGGGTTCGCGCTGGCGCTGTCGGCGAGGTGTGACTCGGTGCTGGCGCTGGAGCAGGACCCGGTGGCGGCCGCGCGCCTGGTGCAGAACGTGGAGCGCAACGGGCGAAAGAACGTCGAGGCGCGGGAGGCGAACGCGTTCGACGTGCTACACCAGCTCGACCGCGAGGGAGAGCGGTTCGACACGGTGGTGCTCGACCCGCCGGGCCTCGCCAAGCGCAAGGAGGGACCGCGGACGGCGCTTCGTGCCTACCGCGAGCTGAACGTGCGCGCGCTCCGGCTGCTCCGGTCCGGCGGGCTGCTGGTGACCTGCTCCTGCTCCGGGAAGGTGAAGCCGCCGGACTTCGAGGAGATGCTGCTCGGGGCGGCGGACGACGTGCGGCGGCCGGTGCAGATCCTCGAGCGCCGGGGGCCGGCGGCGGATCACCCGGCGCTCGGCGGCCTCCCGGAGACCGAGTACCTGAAGGCGTTCTTCGTCCGGCCGCTCTGAGCCGTCAGCGGGGCTTCTTCTTCGGGGGCTTGGACGACGGAACACGCCTGGTGGCGCGGATGGTGACCACCGTCGTGGGATCTCCGACGGCAGGCCCTTCCTTCAGCAGCTGGAGAAACGAGTCCGGATTGATGTCGCGGAAGATCTCCTCGCGAAGAATCCGGACGCCACCCTGCTCCGCAGTCTCCGAGTAGACGAGCTGCGATCCTTCCCAGCGGGCGACCGAGCTGGAGAGGGTGCAGCCCGCCGGATCTCCGGAGCCGCACCAGACGAAGCGCTGACCTCCGGCGGTTGCGTCGAACCAGACCAGGCCGATTCCCTCGACCAAGCCCGCATCGCCCTCCTCCCGGTACTCCTCGAGGATCGACCGACCGTCGGGTCCTGCGCGCCAGATCTCGGTTCCGGTGGCCTGGCCGCCCTTCGGGAGCCTCTTCGAGGGGGCGTAGGTGATCCGCAGCGTCCATTCGCCCAGCAGGAGCTGTTGCTCGGGCGGGCCGGGGAGCTGGAGCACCGGGGTCCCGACTGGCCTGGGTGAGGACAGTGACAGGAGCGTGAGCGTGAACGTGAGCAGGGAGGCGTGCACGGCGGAGAGCCTGCCCGGGATGGTTCAGGTCGGGATCGAAAAACGCCCCGCGGTTCGCGCGGCGAACACGCCTGTTCGCGACGAAACCGCGAATCACCCTGTGCCCTGGCCCCGCCCGCGCGCTGGTAGGGGTGCCACGCCCTTTGCCCGAGACAACAACTCTCACCCCCTGTGAAATACGATAGGCGTCTTCAGAGCGCCTTGTGATCGTCGCGGTCGCACGTCCAGTGATGGTTGTTGCGATGGCGGGGGGGGGGGCGATGAGTTCGGCCCCGCGCTGGTGTCTATCTCCGCGACCGAGGTCCGCAGCGCAGCGGACCCACCGACACCGGAGAGACGACGATGGCAGTGACTCACCAGATCAGGCCGATGCTGTGGTTCGACGGGCAGGCGGAGGAGGCGGCGCGCTTCTATGTCTCGCTGTTCCCGAACTCGAAGCTCCTCGAGGTCACCCGCTTCGGGGAGGTCGGTCCGGGCCCGAAGGGCTCGGTGATGACCGTGAGCTTCCGGCTCGGCGACCAGGAGTTCGTCGCGCTCAACGGCGGGCCGCAGTTCAAGTTCACCGAGGCCATCTCCCTGGCGATCGAGGTCGAGACCCAGGCGGAGGTCGACCGGCTCTGGCGCGCGCTCACCGCCGACGGTGGCCAGGAAGGCATGTGTGGCTGGCTGAAGGACCGCTGGGGCCTCTCGTGGCAGGTCGTCCCGTCCGCTCTGATCCGTGCGGTCAGCGGCCCGGACCAGAAGAAGGCCGACCGGGTCATGGCCGCGGTCATGGACATGAAGAAGATCGACCTCCCACGCATCGAGGCCGCCGCCCGAGGTCCGTGAGGTCACGGCGCTGCGAGCGAGGCCACGACGTCCCCGAAACCACGATCCGCGCCGGCCCTGCTTGCCGGGGCCGGACGTCCCCGCACCCTACGGTGCTCGGTGCCGCTGGCCGGCTCAGGTTCGACCGCAGCCAGCGCGGCCTTCATCTCGCCACCGCCGTTGCGGGGCCCCCCAGTCGCCGGAGCGTCTCCTCGAGCGAGCGGATGAACATCCGCTTTCCCCCGAGCGCCAGGAGCGCGGAGACGATGCGCCCCTTGAGATTCTTCGGCCTCCGGTCGAACTGGAACCGCACCCGGCTCCCGCTGCCCACCGGCTCCACCTGGTACCGCCACCAGCTCCCCGGGGCGAAGGCGTTCGAGTCCTCGACCTCGATCAGCACCACGCCCGGCTCGCTCCAGTCGTACCGGGTGCGCTCCCAGACGCCTCCGAGCACCGCGGTTCCCTCGGTGACCTCGGCCTCGGTCGGTCCCACCGAGTGCACCTGGTAGAACCTGGGGGAGAGGTTGGGCCACAGCTCGGGCCGCCGCGGGCCGAAGTCGGTCAGGGCCCCGAGGATGACCTCCGGCGGGGTCGACGAGGTCACCTCTCCCGAGACACGTGCCATGCACGGCCCTCCCGATGGTGAACGGCCAAACGGCCTACGTCGGCAGGCCCAGCTCCTTCCGGAGCCGGCCGGTGATCTCGAAGTACTCCTTCCGCGGGAAGCCCACGTTGAGGATGTGGAAGTCCTTCTTGCTGAGTCCCACGCAGCCGAAGCAGTAGTTGCAGTCGGAGAGGTTCCGGGACAGCACCAGGTAGGCCGAGTGCGTGCACGACTCGCACTGAAGGAGGTACGCCGAGGACTGGCAGCCCTTGCTCTCCCTGCAGTGGCTGCAGTTGCTGCATCCGTCGCAGTCCACGCAGTGGGTGCACTGGTAGCACCCCACGCAGTCCTTGCAGAACATGCAGTTCGCACAGCGCTCGCAGTCCTTGCAGGCGTAGCTGCCCGGATTCCCCGGGTCCGCGGCGAAGGCACGGCCGAGCGCGGCCAGCTGGTCGAGGAACTCCCTGCGACCCAGGCGGGCCACGGCGGCGCGGGCCTCCCTGGCCTCGTTGTCGAGCTCGGCAGTGGTCGGGCGGACGGGAACGCGCGCGGGGGAGGCGGCCATCGGTCGAGCGAGGACTCTAGCAGCGCCGTCGGTCCCCGAGGCTATACGCGTTCGTCCCTACGTGGACCTCTCCGGACTGAACCCTCCGCAGCGCCGTGCCGTGACCACCACTGAAGGCCCCCTCCTCGTGCTCGCCGGGGCGGGGAGCGGGAAGACACGGGTCATCACCCACCGCATCGCCTGGCTGCTCGACCAGGGGGTCTCGGCCCGCGCCATCCTCGCGGTCACCTTCACCAACAAGACGGCCGCCGAGATGAAGGAACGGGTGGCGCAGCTGGTGGGGCGGGGCGCACAGGGGCTCACCGTCTGCACCTTCCACGCCTTCGGGGCCGAGGTGCTCCGGCAGCACGCGCATCGGCTCGGCTGGCCGCAGAGGTTCGCCATCGCCGACACCTCGGATCAGATCTCCCTGGTCCAGCGGGCGCTCCGCGAGCGGTCCATCGACGGCAAGACGGACTTCGACCCGCGCCGGATCCTCACCGCCATCAGCCGGGCGAAGAACGCCGGGCGCGCGCCGACCGTGGACGGTGACGCCCCGAGCGACGGGGAGGTCGCGGCCGCCGAGGTCTTCCCGCTCTACCAGCGCGCGCTCAAGGCGCAGGGCGCCGTGGACTTCGACGACCTGCTGCTGCTGCCGCTCCGCCTGTTCCGCGCCCACCCGGAGGTCCTCGGGGGCTACGTCCGGCGATTTCGATACCTCCTGGTCGACGAGTTCCAGGACACCAACGGTGTGCAGCTCGAGCTGGTCCGCCAGCTCGCCGGCGAGCGCCGCAACGTCTGCGCCGTGGGCGACGACGACCAGTGCATCTACGGCTGGCGGGGGGCCGAGGTGAGGAACATCCTCCGGTTCGAGGAGGCGTTCCCCGGGGCCACCGAGGTCCGCCTCGAGCAGAATTACCGGAGCATCCCGGCCGTCCTCGAGGCCGCGCACGGCGTCGTCTCGCAGCTGCCGGAGCGGCGGGCGAAGAGGTTGTGGACCGCCACCGTGAGCGCGCAGAAGGTCTCGCTGGTCGTCGTTCCCGGCGAGGACGAGGAGGCGGCATACGTCGCGAGGAGCATCGAGCAGCGGCTCGCCCACGGCGCCCGGCCGGACGACATCGCGGTGCTCTACCGGACCAATGGCCAGTCCCGCCCCTTCGAGGAGGCGTTCCGCGCCCGGGGCATCCGCTACGAGGTGGTGGGCGGCACCGAGTTCTTCGACCGGCGCGAGGTGCGCGACGTGCTCGCCTACCTCAAGCTTCTCGCCAACCCCGCCGACGAGGTCTCGCTCCTGCGCATCGTCAACGTGCCGGCGCGGGGCATCGGCGACGTCACGCTGGAGCACCTGGTCGCCCGCGCGCGGGGCCGCGGCCTGCCACTCTCCGACGTGCTCGCCTCCCCGGCCTCGGTCCCGGAGCTGACCCCCGGTGCGGCGCGGGCGGTGAAGGAGTTCTCCGAGCTGATCCAGCGGACGCGGGCCCGGCTCCGCGCCGAGCCGCTCTCGACGGTCGCCCGGGCGCTGCTTCACGAGATCGGCTTCGAGGCTGCGGCCCGTGCCAGCACGGCGTCGGCCACCGCGGCGGAGCGGAGGCTGAAGGGCGTGGAGGGCATCCTCGGCTCGCTCGAGCAGTTCGAGCGCCGGGAAGGGCCCAGGTCGGACCTCCGCACCTACCTGAACCGGCTATCGCTCGACAGCCGCGAGGAGGAGGACGGGCCCACCCCGGCCCGGATCACCCTCCTGACGCTCCACGGCGCCAAGGGCCTGGAATTCCGGACGGTTTTCCTGGTAGGCATGGAGGAAGGGTTCCTGCCGCACGGGGGAATGCAGGGCGAACCCCAGAACCTCGAGGAGGAGCGCCGCCTCTGCTACGTGGGCATCACCCGGGCCCGGGAGGAGCTGATCCTCACCCGGGCGGCGACCCGGCTCCGGCGGGGTCGCGAGGTCCCCCGGACGCCGTCCCGCTTCCTCGCCGACATCCCGGAGGCCGTCCTCGAGGTGTCCGACACCACGGTCCCGCCCCCGGGGCCGCCGAGCGAGGCCGAGCAGGGCTTCTTCCGGACCCTCAAGGCGAGGCTCCAGGGGGGCTCGGCCCCCCCGTCTGCTTGACTTGAGGCGGCAAGACCTCTACATCGCCCCTCTTTTCCGGGGGGGCGGCCCTCCGGTCCCGGAGTGTCTCCAGATGTCGAACAGGACGTACAGCGCGAAGCCCGCGGACGTGAAGCGGGCGTGGCACGTCGTCGACGTGAGCGACAAGGTGCTCGGTCGCGCAGCGAGCCAGATCGCCTCGCTTCTCAAGGGCAAGCACAAGCCCATCTACACGCCGTCGATGGACACCGGTGACCACGTCATCGTGATCAACGCGGCCAAGGTGAAGGTCACCGGCTCCAAGGAAACCAACAAGCTCTACCACCGCCACCCGCGGGCGGGCTTCCCGGGCGCCCTGAAGACCACCAATCTGGCCGACCTCCGCGCCCGGCACCCCGAGGACGTGGTCATCAACGCCGTCCGCCGGATGCTCCCCCGCAACGCGCTGGGCCGGAAGATGATGACCAAGCTCAAGGTATACCCCGGCGAGCAGCATCCGCACGCCGCGCAGAAGCCCGAGCCTCGCCAGGTGGAGGCCTGAGGAACATGCCGATCCAGACCGAGAACGGGTTCTACGCCACCGGGCGCCGCAAGGAGTCCACGGCCCGGGTGTGGGTGAAGGAGGGAACCGGGACCATCATCGTCAACGGCCGCCCGCTCGACGAGTACTTCGGGCGCGAGACATCGAAGATGATCCTCAACCAGCCGCTGCAGATCCTCGAGCAGGCCGGCAAGGTGGACGTCACCGTGAATGTCGTCGGGGGCGGCCTCTCCGGCCAGGCCGGCGCCATCCGGCACGGCCTCAGCCGCGCGCTGTGCCTCCTGAACCCCGAGTTCCGCACCCCGCTGAAGAAGGCCGGCTTCCTCACCCGCGACGCCCGCGTGGTGGAGCGGAAGAAGTACGGCCAGCCCGGCGCCCGCCGCCGGTTCCAGTTCAGCAAGCGCTGAGCGACTGCCGGTCGCACCGTCCGGCCGGCATGTGGGCCAGGCATGTAGTCCGGCCCCGTACCCCCCGGGGTCGCTTGCCCGGGTGCTAGGCTCGTGAGGGCGTGGAACTCAACGAGATCCTCCAGGTCGCCCTCCGCGGCGGCGCGAGCGACATTCACCTCAAGGCCGGGCTGCCTCCCATGTTCCGGGTGGACGGCTCGCTGGTCCCGCTGAAGGACGGCAAGCGCCTCCCCCCCGAGGAGGTGGCGCGCATGGCCTTCGGGATCATGAACGAGTACCAGCGGGACAAGTTCAAGAACTCCAACGAGGTGGACCTGGCCTACGGCGTCCCGGGCCTGGGGCGCTTCCGGGTGAACGTGTTCCAGCAGCGCGGCACCCTGGGCGCCGTGCTCCGGGTCATCCCTTTCAAGGTGATGACCGTCCGGGACCTCCTGCTCCCCGCCGTGCTCGAGTCCATCGCGCTGGAGGAGCGCGGCCTGGTCCTGGTCACCGGCACCACCGGCTCGGGGAAGAGCACCACGCTGGCGGCGATGATCGATCACATCAACGCCCACGAGACCGACCACATCATGACCATCGAGGATCCGATCGAGTTCCTCATCCGGGACAAGCGGTCGATCGTGAACCAGCGCGAGGTGGGGGTGGACACCATCTCCTTCAGCCAGGCGCTGAAGAGCGCGCTCCGCCAGGACCCGGACGTCATCCTGGTGGGAGAAATGCGTGACCTCGAGACCATCGAGACCGCGCTCACCGCCGCCGAGACCGGTCACCTGGTCATGTCCACGCTCCACACCCTGGACGCGACCGAGACCATCAACCGCATCGTCTCGGTGTTTCCCCCCTACCAGCAGAAGCAGGTCCGCCTGCAGCTGGGGAGCGTCCTCAAGGCGGTGATCTCCCAGCGCCTGGTCCCCCGGGCGGACGGCAAGGGCCGCGTGGCCGCGGTAGAGGTGCTGAAGGCCACCGCCCGCGTCCGGGAGCTCATCGAGGACAAGGACCGGACGAAGGAGATCACCGAGGCCATCGCCCAGGGCCACCAGACCTACGGCACGCAGACCTTCGACCAGTCGTTGATGAGCCTGGTACGCCAGAACATCATCACCTACGAAGAGGCGCACCGGCAGGCGACGAACCCGGACGACTTCGCGCTCCGGTTCAGCGGCATCAGCGCCACCAGCGACGCCCGCTGGGACGACTTCGAGGGCACCTCGACGGACGGGAACTCGGCGCCCGGCAGCCTCGCCTTCGCCCAGCGCGGTGCGCCCGCCGGACCGCCGCCGGGCTCCGCTCCGGCCGCGGGGGTACCGCGTGCACCCACCCCGGGCACGCCGGTCGGGCGCATCAACCCGACGCCGGCCAAGCCCGGCGCACAGCCCTCGCCGAAGCCGGCGGGGGGCCCGAGCGCGTTGCCGTCCGCGGACGACGACTTCCACATCGAGCGGTTCTGAGATCAGAGGAGCTCGGAGAGCACCCGCCGCAGCCGCACCCGGCGCATCGGCCCGACGAGGCGCATCTCGGCGAGGTGATCCACGAACTCGGCCAGCGCCATCCGCTGCTCTGGCTCGAGCCGCCTGGCGGCCGCCTCCAGATGCTCGCGGCTGATGAGGTCCGGCCCCTCGGACCAGGCCACCCCGCACAGCGTCTGGGCTGCGATGCGCCGCATCCGCCGCTCGGCCCCGTCGGTTCCGCCGGCGAAGGCGCTCTCCAGGCTAGCCACCCGGTCCGGGGTGAGCGAGGCCAGCTGGACCAGCGTCTCCAGCGACTCCTCGACGAACGCCGCGTCGAACCCGTCCGCCGGCATGTCGTCGCCGAAGGCCTCCTCGAGGAGCACCGCGCCGAGGAGCGCGTGGATCTGATCCTCCGTGGCCCCCTCGGCCTCGAGCGCACCTCGCGCCCGCTCCAGCGGGCCCACCAGCCGCTCGTCGTCGGCGAGCACCGTGGTCGCGGTCTGTGCGGCGAGCACCAGGAGCGCGTTCTGCGCGTCCTCGGGAGGGTGCGCCTTCCCCGCGGCGCGCTCCACACGGGACCAGAGGTCCGGGCGGGCCCGCGCCGCCAGGACGAACGCCTCGTCCGTCGGCTCGTCCGGCGCGCATCCGTTCCGGCGCTGCCAGACGCCCCACGCGGTCTGAAAATCCATGTACCGTCCCAGGGCGGGGTGCATGCACCGTGAGGCGTAACACCGCTGGAGCCACCGGGGAAACGGGTCTTCGTGCGCTCCGCACGCTTGCTCGGCGCGAGGTGTCCGTGGCAGCCCTCCGGGAAGCGCTGCGCCGCTCCGGCCTGCCGGAGCACGAGGTCGAGGCCGAGCTGCAGGCCGCCATCCGCCTCGGCGCGCTCGACGACCAGCGCTCCGCACGCGTCCGGGCCCGGGCCCTGGTGCTCCGGGGTGGATGGGCCCGCGGCGCGATGCACGCCCGCCTCGTCCAAGAGGGCTACCCGCCCCCGGTCGCCGAGGAGGCTCTGTCCGAGGCCATCCAGGACGAAGGCTGGGATGCCCGTGCGGCCGCCGCCCGGCTCATCGTCCGTGGCGAGCCACCGCGGCGGTCCGCGCGCCGGCTCCTGGCCCGTGGCTTCGATGCGTCGCTCGTCCGGGAGCTGCTCCCCGGGGTGGAAGGGATGGAGGAAGGAGGCTAGGGTGTTCGCCCCCTCGATGCGCCTGCACCTCCTCCTCCCGCTCGCCGCCCTGGCCCTGGCCCCCGCCTGCGGCCTGTTCTCGAACAACGGCGACTTCGGCGAGCCCGACTACGCGAGCGAGGCCAGCACCAACCTCAAGCGCGGCGACGAGGCGCTCGACAGCAGCCAGTACCAGCTGGCCGAGAAGTACTACGAGTACGTCAAGACCAAGTTCCCCTTCCTGGAGGCCTCGCGCCAGGCCGAGCTCCGGCTGGCCGACGTCTCCTTCGAGCGCGAGCTGTGGAGCGAGGCCGCCGACCGGTACACCGGCTTCGTGAAGCTGCACCCCACGCACGCCAAGGTGGACTACGCCGCGTACCGGGCCGCACTGGCGCACTACCGCGACATCCCGAGCGATTGGTTCATGCTCCCGCCCTCCAGCGAGAAGGACCAGACGCAGGTCCGCGCGGCCTGGGAAGCGCTGAACGACTTCACCCGGACCTACCCCCAGTCGCAGTACATCGAGGACGCGAAGAAGAAGCAGGCGGAGATCCGCGAGCGCCTGGTGCGCCACGAGATCTACGTGGCCGACTTCTACGAGAAGCGCGAGCGCTGGGTCGCCGCCGCCAACCGGCTGGAGACGGTGCTGCAGAAGTACCCCGGCCCGGGCGACGACAAGTATCTCTTCCGGCTGCACGACCTGTATTCGCGCCTCAAGGACCAGAACAAGGCCCGCGATGCGCTCCAGCGGATCATCACCCGCGTTCCGGGCACGCCTGCGGCCGAGAAGGCGCAGAAGATGCTCGGCTCGTGAGCGAGGGCGAGCTCCGCGGGACACGGGCGGTCGCGGTGATCCTCGGCCTGGCCGCCCTGGCCGGAGCGGCGTGGGCGCTGCTCCCGCGAATGCTCGGCGCGGCGGGCGGGCCGGAGCCGGAGCTGGTCGCCGCCCTCCGCGGCGCCGAGCTCGCCCGGGCGCCCATCCCCATCGCCGGAGCGCCGGCGTTCGAGCCACGGAGCCTCCGCTTCGACCGCTTCAGCGTCACCGTGGACGGAGAGCGGGCGGCGGTGGTGGCCACGCTCGATGCCGCCGGCACCTCGGGTGGGGTGGAGGTCTCGTCGCTGGGACGGGAGCGGGTGCGTTTCCTGCGACGAGGTGGGCGGTGGGAGCCGGACGGGCCGGTGGCGCCGGCACTGGCCGGGACGCTGGCCCTGCTGTGGCAGCGGTCGCACCTGCTCTCGTCGAGCTCGGCCCAGGCGCTGGGGGCGCTCGTCGCCCCGGCCGACCGCGAGCGCTCACTGGCGGATGCGCGGATCGACCCCGTCCTGCGCCTTCCGGGGCACCGGTGGGAGCCGCGCGCCTGGTATCTCCGGTCGGAGCGGGGGGAGGTGCTGGTCACCGAGGAGGCAGTCCTGACTTCCTCGTCCCGGGACCCCGAGCCCCGGACCGCACGGCTGCGGCTGGTGGCCTCCGGAGATGCTGGAGTTTTCGTCTTCGCCGGGACCATGCTGTAGGGTGACCTGACGAAGATGGCAGCGTCGAGCGGCGACACGGCCTGGGCCCTCCGGTTCATCTCCGGCAAGTACCAGGGGGGCGAGTTCCCCCTGAAGATGAGCCGTCAGGTCACCATTGGCCGCTCGAGCGAGCTGGACATGGTCCTGGTCGAGGACATGGTCAGCCGGAAGCACGCGAAAATCACCGTCGGCCCCGGGAAGGTGCTGATCGAGGACCTGGGGAGCACCAACGGTACCTTCGTGAACGGGGAGAAGATCCGTCAGGCCCGGCTGAAGGAGGGAGACCGCATCCTCATCGGCACCTCCATCCTCAAGCTGGTGCAGCGCGAGGCGGGCGCGCAGACCGACCTCTCGGACGCCGAGATGCGCGAGCGGCTGGAGGAGGCGGCGCAGGTCCAGGCGGCCAAGACCAACAAGACCTCTTCGATGACCGGGAAGATCGAGGACATCCCGCTCCCGGATCTGCTCCAGCTGTTCCACACCTCGAAGAAGAACGGCGTGCTGGTGGTGACCGGCGCGCACGAGGGCCGCATCTACCTGCGCCAGGGGCGCGTCTACTACGCGGTGGTGGACGGCGACCACGCGCTCGGTCCGCAGAAGAGCTTCAACCGGATCATCACCTGGGAAGAAGGAGACTTCGAGCTGCAGCCTCCCGACGGCCAGGAGTTCATGGTCGAGCTGGACCGCTCCACCGAGGCGCTGCTGATGGACGCGCTCCGGCTGCTCGACGAGTACAAGCGCGTCGAGGCGCAGCTGCCGCTTCCCGAAGCCCCGCTCCTGCTCCGCCGCCCTCTGGTGCCCAGGCTCCGCGACCTCACCCCCGAGCAGCTCGATCTGCTGCAACTGGTGCACAACCACGGCACGCTCCGCGCGGTGATGGACCACTCCGAGGCCGACGACGTGACGATCGCCGAGGCGATCGTGGAGCTCATCCGCAAGGATTACGTGCGGCCCGGCTGATTCCCGGGCAGAAGAGCCCCATGAGCCAAGAGAGGCCGCGGCGACTGACCCAGTTCAGTCACTGCGCCGGTTGAGCCGCCAAGCTCCGACCGGCGCACCTGGCGCAGGTCCTGCGCCGCCTGAAGACCAGAAAGGACCCGCGGGCGCTGGTGGGCTTCGCCACGCACGACGACGCCGCGGTGTACCGTCTGTCGGCCCACCAGGCGGTGGTCTCCACCGTGGACTTCTTCCCGCCGGTGGTCGACGACCCCTTCGCCTTCGGACAGATCGCCGCCGCCAACGCGCTCTCGGACGTCTGGGCCATGGGCGCCCGTCCGCTGTTCGCCCTGAACCTGGTGGCCTTCCCCACCCAGGCGCTCCCGCTGGAGACGCTGGCCCGCATCCTCGAGGGCGGCCAGAGCAAGACCGACGAGGCGGGCATCCCCATCCTCGGCGGGCACTCGGTGGACGACCCCGAGCCCAAGTACGGGATGGCGGTCACCGGCGTCGTCCATCCGCGGCGCATCCTCACCAACGCCGGGGGACGACCGGGGGACGTGCTCCTCCTGACCAAGCCGCTGGGCTCGGGGATCGCCACCACCGCCATCAAGCGCGGGCTGGCCTCGCCCGAGCTGGAGCGGCGCGTGGTCGTGCTGATGTCCACCTTGAATCGCGCCGCGGGCCAGGTGTTCGCCTCGGGCAGGTTCCCGGTGCACGCCCTGACCGACGTCAGCGGCTTCGGGCTCCTGGGGCACCTGGCCGAGATGGCGCTCGGGGCGAAGCTCCGGGCCCGGCTCCTCCTCGAGAGCGTTCCGATCCTCGCCGGCGTGCCGGCGCTCGCCGAGCAAGGCGTGGTGCCGGGCGGGACCACCGCGAACCTCGAGCACTTCGCCCGGTATGTGCGCTTCCCGGCCGGACTCCCCGAGCCCATCCGCTGGGTCCTCGCCGATGCGCAGACCAACGGAGGGCTCCTCGCCGCCGTGCCTCGTGCTGCCCTGCCGAAGGCCGAGCGAGCGCTCGCCAGGGCCGGGGTGGAGGCCGCGGTGGTCGGTGAGCTGACGGGTGGGCGCCCACGAATTGACGTGGAGTGAAGCCCGCCCTGCGTCCGACTCCCACGGCAACGTGGTGTAGAAGTAACATGCCGGGGCGGATGTCCTCCGCCCTGGCGCTCTGCGCCACGCTGCTCGTCGCCGCCGCACCCGCCCCCCGCCCCCGCGTGGTGCTGGACCCGGGTCACGGCGGGGCGCAGGAGGGAGCCATCGGCCCCGACGGCCAGCTGGAGAAGGCCGTGTCGCTCGACGTCGCTCGCCGGCTCAAGGCGGCGCTGGAGCGCGCAGGCGTGGAGGTGCTCCTCACCCGCGAGCAGGACGTGCTGCTGGCGCTCGCCGATCGCGTCACCTTCGCCAACCAGGCGAGGCCGGACGTCTTCGTCTCCTTGCACCTGAACTCGATGCCCACCCGCAGGCTCCGGGCGAGGCTGGAGGGCGTGCAGACCTTCTTCCTCTCGGCGAGCGCCTCCGGAGATGACGCGCGCCGGGTGGCGGATCTGGAGAACGCGGACTCGGCCGGCGCCGGCGCCCCCGAGCCCACCGACACCCTGGCCTTCATCCTCTCCGACCTCCGGCGGAGCGAGGCCCACGCCGACAGCGCGCGGCTGGCCTACGCGATCCACTCCCGGCTGGTGGCGGCGGCGGGCGGCAGCGACCACGGCGTGCAGCAGGCGCCATTCTTCGTGCTCACCGGGGTGGAGGCGCCGGCGGTGCTGGTGGAGTTCGGCTTCATCTCCCACCCCGAGGAGAGCCGGAGGCTCGCCCGTCCCGAGTACCGGGACGGCATCGCCCAGGCGATCGCCGACGGGGTGCGGGCCTTCCTGGCCCAGACGTCCGCGCGGGACCGGCGCCCGGTGGCCTCGTCCGCGCCGCCCTGAATTGGGGCGCCCCCGGCCCCGGACGCTAATGTCCACGGCTCGACTCCGGGTCGACAGGGGGGAGACAACGCTCGCCAGATCGACGAGTCGCCCGGACATCCACCTCCACATGCTGGAGGTCGCCAGGGCCCACGGAGCTCGGCGTCGCGGCCGAGGGCCGGTACGAACCCTTCAAGGTCAGTCACCAGTACGACGGGACGGTCCAGAACCCGGACTGACTCGGCTGACCGGCCCCCGGGGCTCCGCGCCGGAGTTGGTGTCGCCTCGCCGGCCCTGATAAGCCGGCGGACCCTCATGCGTTCCTTCGACCGAGGCCCGCTCGATCTCCGTCCGCTGACCATCACCCCGGGCATCTCGCGGCATGCCGAGGGTTCGGCCGAGGTCCGCCTCGGCCACACCTGGGTCCGGGTGACCTGCTCGGTCGAGGAACGGGTGCCTCCGCACCTCCTGGGGAAGAACAGCGGCTGGGTGACGGCCGAGTACGGGATGCTCCCCCGGAGCACCAACACCCGGACGGCGCGCGAGGCGGCGAGGGGGAAGCAGAGCGGGCGGACGCAGGAGATCCAGCGGCTCATCGGCCGCGCGCTCCGCGCCTCGGTGGAGCTGGGCCAGCTCGGGGCGCGGACCTTCACCCTGGACTGCGACGTCATCGAGGCCGACGGCGGCACGCGCTGCGCGTCCATCACCGCGGCCTACGTGGCCCTGGCCCAGGCGACGAGGACCCTCAAGGACCGGAAGGCGCTCTCGACCTTGCCGAAGATGGTGCCGGTGGCGGCCATCTCCGTCGGTCTGGTGAAGGGCACCGTGGTGACCGACCTCGACTACGAGGAGGACAGCGCCGCCGAGGTGGACATGAACGTCATCGCCACTGGCGAGGGCAAGCTGGTGGAGGTGCAGGGCACGGCGGAGAAGGGCTCGTTCGCCCGCGCCGAGCTGGACGCGCTCATCGACGCGGGGCTCGCCGGCGTGGCGCGGCTGGTCGAGGCGCAGCGCCGCGCGCTCGGCGGATGAGGCTGCTGGTCGCCACCCGGAACGCCGGGAAGCTCCGCGAGGTGCGGGCTCGGGTTCGCGGGCTGGACGTGGTGTCACTGGACGACGTCGCTCCCATGCCGGAGCTCGAGGAGACCGAGGACACGCTCGAGGGCAACGCGCGGCTGAAGGCCCTGGCCGCGGCCCGCACCACGGGGCTCTGGACGGTGGCAGACGACTCGGGCTTGTTCGTCGACGCCCTCGGGGGTGCCCCGGGTGTGCGCTCGGCCCGGTACGCGCCCGGCACCGACGCCGACCGGGTGCAGAGACTCCTGGGGGCGATGGAGCGGGTGCCCGACGGGCAGCGCGGCGCGGCCTTTCGCTGCGTCCTGGCGCTGGCCTCACCCGCGGGGGAGGTGCGGTACGCCCGCGGTGAGTGCCGGGGGACCCTCGTCCGCACGCCGCGCGGCAGCGGCGGCTTCGGCTATGACCCGGTCTTCCTCGTCCCGGAGCTCGGGCGGACGATGGCCGAGCTCACCCTCGAGGAGAAGGGGCGCATCTCCCACCGAGCCCGGGCGCTCGAGGCGCTGGAGCCCGACCTCCAGGGGTTGCCGCCGTAGGCTCCGGGGCCCGCCGGGGTGTCAGGAGCCCGGGTCGGGCGTGGCGCGCCCGTCGAGACGGCGCTCGAGGAAGGTGAGGTCGAGCCAGCGGCCGAACTTGCAGCCCACCTGGTGCAGCGTCCCGGCCCGGCGGAACCCGAGCCGCTCGTGCATCCGGATCGAGACCAGGTTCTCGGCGTCCACCCCGGCCACCATCACGTGCTTGCCGAGCCCGGTGGCCCGCTCGAGCAGGACGGTCATCAGCTCCCGCCCCACACCCTGCCCGCGGGCGTCCGCCCGGACGTGCACGCTGTGCTCCACGGTGTGCCGGTAGCCAGG
This sequence comes from Myxococcaceae bacterium, assembly GCA_035543115.1. Classification (GTDB taxonomy): domain Bacteria; phylum Myxococcota; class Myxococcia; order Myxococcales; family Myxococcaceae; genus RPRB01. The sequence goes on along the minus strand of DATKKF010000020.1, from coordinate 22,441 downwards.
CCAGCTGCGGAAGTCCCCGAAGCTGGCGAAGCCCACGATGCCCGTGGCGTCGGTCGTCGCCAGCACCGGGTACCCGAGCTCGCGGCGCGCCCGGAACCACTGCAGCCGCTCCTCCAGCGTCGTCGGGCTCTCCGAGAAGATGGCCGTCGAGCGGGTGAGCACGTCGTTGTAGATGGCGAGGATCGCCGGGACGTCGGCCTCGGTCGCATCTCGGAAGGTCATGGCTTGAAGACTCGCGCGCCGCGGCGGGCCCAGGGCAGCACAGTCCAGCGCTTCGGGGCGGAACCTTGACGACCCCCGACCCGTCGTGTTCTCTACCTCGACCGACTCGGGGCGTAGCGCAGCCTGGTAGCGCACCTGCCTTGGGCGCAGGGGGTCGGAGGTTCAAATCCTCTCGCCCCGACTCGTCAGCACTCGTGACAACCGAAGCACGGGCGTCCCTCGGCCGTCGATGGGCACGCACGCTCTGCGCCGCCAGGTCCTCGGCCGGCGTGCCGCCGAGAGACCGGGGTGCTGGTTCCGGTCTCGGTGCCCACGATGCGCCGTCGCGGCGCACGATGCCTCACCCGGATCATGGTTCCAGCTTTGCCGCGGCCTGCCGGTGGCCTTCTCTCCAGGCTGCGGGAGGCACGCCCACGGCCTTCTTGAACGCGCGGCTGAACGCGGCCTCCGAGGCGTAGCCGACGTCCATCGCCGCCTCGAAGACGCTGGCATTCCGCGAGCGCAGCAGCGTCGCGGCGAGCTGCATCCGCCAGCGGGCCAGGTACTGCATGGGCGCCTCACCGACCAGGTGCGTGAAGCGCTCCGCCAGGGCCGAGCGCGACAGGGCCGCCTCCTTCGCCAGCGACTCCACCGTCCACGGCTCGGCGGGCCGGTCGTGAAGGGCCGCCAGCGCCCGCCCGACGAACGGATCTCTGAGCCCGGCCAGCCACCCGGTCTGCCCCGGTGGGAGCGAGGCGAGGTGGCGCCGGATGACCTCCACGAACATCAGCTCGCTCGCGCGCGCCAGCACGCACTCGCCGCCGTTCCGGCTCGCCCCTGACTCGGCCACCGCGAGCCTGGCGAGTGATTCGAGCCAGCCAGCTCCGTCGCGGGTGCTCACCCGCAGGGTCCGGGGGAGCGTCGCCAGCAGCGGGTTGAACGGGTGCAGGTCGCAGCCGAGGAAGCCGCAGACCAGCTGGGTGCGATCCCCGCCGCCCTCCTCCCGCAGGGTGAACGGCAGCTGGCTCCCGGGCGGTCGTCGGAACGCCTCGAGCGGCGCCCGTCCGCGCAGGCCGGGGCTGCTGGACATGACGTGCGGGTCGCCCTGGGGGAAGACGATGATGTCGCCCTCGTGGAGCAGCACCGGCTCCTCGCCCACGATGCCTCCCCAGCAGGTGCCCCGGGTCACCAGGTGGTACTCGATGAGGTGCTCCGCGCCGGGCATCGCGAGCGGCGCCAGATCGCGCGCCGGGAGCGCCTCGGCCGCGAACGGGGCGGACGCATCCACCAGGAAGTAGACCGCCCCGCTCAGCCGGACCGCCCGGAGCACGTCGGAGAGGACGTCGGTGCTCATCGCGGCGGACGGAGGAGCAAGAGATGCGGAGTGCGAGTCAAGCGCGCTCCCGGCCGGGGAGGGCATCCAGAGCCGTGCAGCCTGTCCCCCTTACCAGAGGAGCTCGTTTCGTGACCACCGTCTCTGCGAAGCACAGTACCCCCGCGTCCGGGCCTGACCTCGGGGCCATCAAGGCCCGCCAGCAGGCTTCCTGGGCCAGCGGGGACTACGCCGTCATCGGCACCACCCTCAGCATCGTCGGCGAGTCGCTCTGCGAGTCGGTCGACCTGCGCGCCGGCCAGGCCGTGCTGGACGTGGCGTGCGGCAACGGTGCCGCGAGCCTCGCCGCGGCGCGTCGCTTCTGCAAGGTGACGGGCCTGGACTACGTGCCGTCGCTGCTGGCGCGCGCCGAGGAGCGCGCCCGGGCCGAGCGGCTGGACATCGCCTTCGTCGAGGGCGACGCCGAGGCGCTGCCCTTCCTCGACAGGCAGTTCGACGCCGTGATCTCCACCTTCGGCGTCATGTTCACTCCGGATCACACCCGAGCGGCGGCCGAGCTGGCCCGGGTGGTGCGCCCCGGCGGAAGGATCGGCCTCGCAAGCTGGACGCCCGACGGCTTCGTCGGCCAGCTGTTCGCGCTGATCGGTCGCACCAGCCCGCCGCCGGCCGGCCTTCAGCCCCCGCCGCTCTGGGGCACCATCCCCCACTGCGAGCGGCTCTTCGACGGCGCCGCGGCGTCCACCCGCTCGATGCACAGGGAGTTCAGCTTCCGCTACCTGTCGGCCGCGCACTTCATCGACGTGTTCCGGAGGTTCTACGGACCGATGCACAAGCTCTACGCGGCGCTCCCCGAGGAGAAGGCGGCGACCTTCACCGCCGAGCTGACCGACCTCATCGGCCGGTTCAACCGCTCCGGCGACGAGACGGTGGTCATTCCGTCGAAGTACCTGGAGATCGTCCTGACCCGGAGCTGAGCGGTGAGCGAGCGGAGCGCCCCGGTCAGGCTGCAGACGGCCGGGGCGACTCCCGAAGCGGGCTCACTTCGTGCCGACGAACTGCCAGGCGAAGGGCAAGGACTGCGAACAGCCCGTCGCCGTTCCCGAGGCCTTGGCGGTCAGCGTCTTCCCGTCCGAGCTGAGCGTCCCGGTGCCACTGGTGAGGGTCACGGTCACCGACGCGCAGGAGCCGATCGCCACGGGCTGGCAGGTCACCGTTCCGTTCCAGGAAGCGCTGTCCCCGTTGCCGCTGGCGGTGATGCTCCCGGTGTTCTCGGGGCACACCGGCGCGATGGTGAGCGTGCTCTCCGAGGGGAGGGTGATGGACACCTCAACGCTGGGGTCGGTCGAGGAGTATGTGCCCATGGTGAGCGTGGCCGCGCCGGTCCAGAGGCCAGCGAACGCCGTATTGAGCTTGTCGCTGCCGCAGGCGACCAGACCGAGGACTGCACCGAGCAAGAGAGACCGTTTCATCACTACCCGTTTCATCACTACCTCCTCTGGAACCAGGGGCCCACGGCGGCCGAGGCCGCAATGAATGCGCACGCAGGCGGGGCCAGCTGCACAAGCTGCGCCTCGCCTGCCCGTTCTCGACCGGCCGCCATGGCGTGCATCGCCGGGGCCAACCGTGGCTCGACCGATGCACGACCTCGGGCCGACCCCGGAAGGAGGTCAGCCATGCGCGTCGAGGACGTGATGACGAAGCAGCTGGAGACGTGTCGGGCAGACGATTCGCTGTGGCTCGCCGCCCGGAAGATGTGGGAGCACGATGTCGGGTGCCTGCCGGTGCTGGGCTCGGACGGGCGTGTGACCTCGGTCATCACCGACCGGGACATCGCGATGGCCGCGTACCTGCGGGGCAAGACCCTCGGGGAGGTCAAGGTCTCCGAGGCCATGTCCCACCGGCTGGTGACGGTGGAGCCCACGGACGTGCTCCGCGTGGCCGAGGACCGGATGCGGTCCGAGCAGGTGCATCGGATCCCGGTGGTGGACGCGCTCGGGTTCCTGAAGGGGATGGTGACGCTGAACGACCTCGTCCACCACCTCCGGACGCTGAAGTCGCTGGAGGGCATCGAGCCGGCAGAGATCGCCGGGACGCTCGCCGCCATCAGCAGCCCGCGCTCGGTGCCGACGGGACACGCCCAGGCCTGAGCCATGAGTCGCCTGGTCCGCCTGCTGGACCCCAACAATCTCCGGCCGGTGTTCGACGCCCTCTCCGTTGGCCAGGACGGCTGGAGGGCGGTACGAGAGGACTCCGGGTTCCTGACCGCGCTGCGGCGGACGCTCCTTCCGCTGCCGACTGATCGGGACCCCGAGCTGGACCCAGATCCGTTCCCGCCCTTCGAGCCGTCACCGGTCGCCGCGCTCCGGGGGGTGAAGGTTGCCGTCGTCGTCTCGGGCGGGAGCGGCGCGACCTGCGCCTGCGTCGGGGTGCAGCGCGCGTTCGAGGAGGCAGGTCTCGAGCCCGCCGCTTTGTCCGCATCCTCGGGAGCGGTCCTCTTTGCGCTGCTCTGGGCCTGTGGGCTCGACTCGGCGACCATCGCCCGGTTCTGGCTCTCGCTCCGCCGGGACGACTACGTGGACGTGGACTGGCGCGCCCTGGTCCGTTCCGCCGGACGGGCGATGGGTGGCTGGGCGGGGCTCCTCCGGGGCGAGGCGCTGGAGCGCTCCATCCGGAGGCTGGTGGGCGTTCGCCGCCTCGGCGAGACGCGCGTGCCGTTCTCCATGCCGGCCTGGAACATCGACCGGAACCGGGTGGAGACCTTCGGCACCCGCGCCACGCCGGATCTGCCGGTGGCCGTGGCGGCGCGGACCTCCATCGCCATCCCGATCTTCGTCGAGCCGGTGCAGATCGGCGCTCACGTCTACGGCGACGGGGGAATCATCGACATCTTCCCCGTCCGGCCGGTGCTGGAGGTGGCGCCCGATCGCGTGCTGGGGCTCAACTGCTACCTCCCGGTGGGCTTCGAGGGCGAGGACGTGACCGGCTGGCACCAGCGCTCGTTCGCCATCCTCCGGGCGAGCGGCCAGCTCCGGTGGTCGGGGATGGTCGCGCTGGCCCGCGAGCAGGCGCTCCTGGCCGGAGACCGGCTCACCCTCCTGCACCCGGTGCCTTACGAGGCGGTGCGCGGGGGCAAGTTCTACGAGACCTTCGTCGACCGCCGGCGCTGGCCGGAATTCATGAACGCCGGGCGCGAGGCCACCCGGGAGCTCTTCTTCCGGCCCTCGCCCCTTCGCGTGGCCGGCTGACGCACGGCACGGAGGTCCCGTCGGGTGGTGAACGACCAGGTCGGCGGCTCGGGAGCGATGGCCTTGCCGTGCGGTCGCGCGTGGTGGCCGGAGATGCGCTTCGAGGAGATAGAGTCGGCGGTGAACGGGGCGGAGCCTGCCCCAGGCCGGTAGGAGGCACCGATGGGGAAGAAGATCCTGATGCTGGTCGGCGACTTCGGCGAGGACTACGAGGTGATGGTCCCCTTCCAGGCGCTGCAGGCGGTGGGGCACACCGTGCACGCGGTCTGCCCGGGCAAGACGGCAGGCGACAAGGTCCGCACCGCGGTGCACGACTTCGAGGGGGACCAGACCTACTCCGAGAAGCGCGGGCACGACTTCACCCTCAACGCCACCTACGCCGAGGTGAAGCCCCAGGACTACGACGCGCTGGTCATCCCCGGCGGCCGGGCGCCCGAGTACCTCCGGCTGGACCGGACGGTGCTGGCCACGGTGCGCCACTTCGCCGAGAGCAGGAAGCCCATCGCCGCCATCTGCCACGCCGCGCAGCTGCTCGCCGCGGCCGAGGTCATCAAGGGGAAGAAGGTCTCGGCCTATCCGGCCTGCGCCCCCGAGGTGCGGCTCGCTGGGGGCGAGTACATGGACGTCCCGATCGACCGCGCGGTGGTGGACGGCACCCTGGTCACGGCCCCTGCCTGGCCGGCACACCCCGACTTCATCGCGAAGTTTCTGGACGTGCTCGGGACGAAGATCTCGCACTGAGCTCGTCTCGGGCAGCGAAACTTGCGGGGGAGCGCGAGCCCGGCTTAGGACTCCGGGGCCTCACCACCAAAACTGGCCCCGTAGCTCAACTGGATAGAGCGTCGGCCTTCTAAGCCGATGGTTGCGTGTTCGAGTCACGCCGGGGTCACAGCGCTCTCCCACGCTGTCCACCGACTCGAGCGCCATGGCCAAGAGCCGGCAATCGGGGCCTCGTCTCCGCTGTCACTCAGTGTGCCGGGAGTCACTCCAGCGCCACCTCGAGGCCGAGGGCGAGAATCTCGATCCCGGGGTTCGGCGTCGCCAGCTTTCCGTTCGAGAGGTGGGCGAAGCTCACCAGGCCGCGCAACCCGGGCGTTAGCGGGAAGCCGAGCTCGAGCGACGACTTGAAGAGCAGGTGCGAGCCGAGGTTGCGCGTCCCGTCGACGGTGCGGATGCCCGGGGCGAAGCCCGGGGAGAGCGTGAGGCCCCAGGCCAGCGGGATGTCGATCAGCACGCCGGCGAAGACGAACTGCGTCCCATCGGTGGATTGCAGGAAACCGCCCGTCGGGCGCACCCACCACCAGTGCAACCCGGGACGGAGCTCCAGCTGCACCGTCAAGGCCTGCTCCGCGGTCGGCCCGAGGCCCCACTGGCCACCCTGCAGCGCGAAGCGCGCCGGCTCAGCCCGGGCCACCCGAGGAGAGAGCAGCAGCCCGGTCACCAGGACTCCGAGCTGCCATCTCACGCCCGCTCCGGAACCTCCCCGTCCGACCATGCCCGGCGAGTGACCCTAACGCGCCTGGCCGCTGCCTTGTCACCAGGGCCCGGGGTGGGTCAGCCCGTCCCGGTCGTGAGCGGGGTGAGTCGCCCCCCGTCCAGCCGGTAGCGCGCGGCCTCGAGCGCGGCGGAGAGCTCCGCGTCGTGGCTGACCACCACCTGGGGGATTGCCCAGGCGCGCACCGCCTCCACGTGCCCTGCCACCTCGCGCTTGCGCTCGGGGTCCAGCGCGCTGGTGGGCTCGTCCCAGAGCAGCGCCGCCGGCCGGCAAGACAGCGCACGGGCGATGGCCACCCGTTGCCGCTCGCCGCCCGACAGCGACTGGGGCCAGGCGTCCGCCCGGTCCGCGAGGCCGAGGCGCTCGAGCCAGGTCCTCGCCTCCCGCTCCGCCTCGGGCTCACCGCGAAGGCGGGGGGCGAGCGTGCAGTTCTCCAGCACCCGAAGGTGGGGAAAGAGCTCCACCGACTGGAACACCAGGCCCACCCGGCCGAGCAGCGCCGCGTGCCCGGCCGGCGCGACCTCCAGCGGCCCGAGCGCCACCCGCCCGGCCTCGAACGCCTCCAGCCCGGCGAGGCAGCGGAGAAGGGTGGACTTTCCCGAGCCGCTCGGTCCGAGCACCACCGCCACGCTGCCCGCCTCGACCCGCAGGCTCAGTCCGTCCAGCACCGGGCGGCGCGCGGCCCCCACCCGCCGCACCAGCCCCTCGACCACGAGCGCGCTCACCGCGTGACCTCGAGGTGTTCGCCGAGCCGGCGCTCCACCCAGCGCGACAGCCGGGCAAAGGGCAACCCGAGCAGCAGGTACACCGCACCCACCAGCAGCCCGAGCCCGAGGTGTGCTCGGGTCGCGGCGGCCAGTGTGCCGTAGGTCTTGGTCAGCTCGGTCACCGTCACCACCGAGACCAGGGAGCTGTCCTTGAGCAGGGCGATGAAGTCGTTGGTCACCGGCGGGAGCGCGACCCGGAGCGCCTGGGGCGCGACGACGTGCCGCACCGCCTGCCAGCGCCCCAGCCCCAGCACCCGTGCGGCGTCCATCTGCGCGCGCGGCACGGCGAGCAGCCCCGCCCGGTCGTTCTCCGCCTCGGCGGCCGCGTAGTTCAGCCCCAGCGCGAGCCAGCCCGCGACCAGCGGGCTCAGCCGAATCCCGAGCTCGGGCAGCCCGTAGTAGACGACGATGAGCTGCAGGAGGAGCGGCGTGCCGCGAAAGAGCTCCACGTAGCCCAGCGCGAGCGCCGGGAACGGAGCCGGCCCGTACACCCGGCCCAGGGCCAGCGCCGCGCCGAGCATCACCGCGAGCGCCATCGCCGCGAGCGACAGGAAGAGGGTGACCGCCGCGCCCCGGCCGAGCGCAGAGAGCACCGACCCGACGCCCACGGTCCACACCCCTTTGCCGGTGCGCGCGCGCCAGGCCTCGAGCTCCACCGGGGGGCCCGCGGGCGTCGTCTCCACGCCCAGCGCCCGGCCGGTCTCGTCCGTCCAGAGCCCCCACCGCTGGAGCAGGGCGGGGAGCGTGCCGTCGCGGATCAGGGTCTCGAGCGCAGCGTCCACCGCGTCTCGCAACTGCGCGTCGCGGGCCCGGGCCACGACCACGTAGCGGAGCTCGCCGAAGCCGGTGGGCAAGGTCGTGAGCTCCGGCCGGTCCCCGTAGTAGAGCGCCACCGGCGCGTCGAGCAGCACCGCATCGGTGCGGCCGAGCGCGAGGTCTCGATAGGGGTCTTCCTGCCCGCCGTCGTACGTCCGCACGTCGGCGCCCAGGGAGCGCAGCATCTGCTCGGCGAGCGTGCCCGGGAGCGTGCCCACCCGGCGCCCGCGCAGCTGGTCCAGCGTCGTTGGCGCACCCGGGTCGTTGCGGCGGACGGTGAGGCGCTCGGGTCCAGCCCAGTACGGCCGGCTCAGCGCATAGGCGCGTCCCCGGTCCTCGGTGGCCTCGAGTCCGTTGATGACCACGTCCACGTCCCCGCGCTCGAGCAGCGGCAGACGCTGCGCGAAGGGTCCCTGGACATGGCGGGCGGCCCGGCCGAGGCGAGTCGCCAGGAGCTCGGCCAGCTCGGCCTCGAACCCGCGGAGGTGCCCGGGCGGCTGCTCGAACAGGTACGGTGCGCCCCCCTCGGCGTCCGCGCCCCAGCGGAGCTCGGCCGGCGCCACGGCGAGGGCGACCGAGGCGAGCAGGGCGGAAACGACGCTCACTGTGCCGCCGAGTCTATGGCATGCACGGGAGGCCATGCTCGCCCCGCTCCTGCTCACCCTGCTCGCCGCGCCTCCGTCCTCTGCGCCATCGCCCGTCGAGAGCATCGTCGGCCGAGCGCTGAGCGACGGGGCGACGCTCGCCACGGTCACCGACCTGACCGACCGCATCGGCCCCCGCCTCAGCGGGTCGCAGGGCGCGGAGGACGCCGTTCGCTGGGGTGTCGAGCAGTTCCAGGCCGCGGGGGTGCCGGTGCGCACCGAGCCCGTCACCGCGCCACACTGGGTCCGGGGCGAGGAGCGGGGCGAGGTGCTCGCCGGCCCCGCACGCCGCAGCTGGCCGCTGGCGCTCACCGCGCTCGGCGGGAGCGCGCCCACGCCCCCGGGCGGCGTGGAGGCGGAGGTGGTGGAGGTGACGAGCCTCGCGGCGCTGGCCACGGCGCCCGTCCAGGGTCGCATCGTCTACTTTCACCACGCGATGTCCTCGGCGGCCGGGTACGGCGAGGCGTCCGAGCTCCGGTCCTACGGCCCGGCAAAGGCGGCCGAGCGGGGCGCGGTGGCGACGATGGTCCGCTCGGCGGCGAGCGCGTCGCTGCGCTCCCCGCACACCGGCGTGGTGGTCCTCGGGCCCGGAAAGCGCCCCATCCCTGCGGTGGCCCTCGCGACCGAGGACGCTGACGCCCTCCACCGCTGGCTCGCGGCCGGTCCGGTGCGGGTGCGCCTGGTGCTCGGGTGCCGGACCGAGCCCGACGTCCCCTCGGCCAACGTGGTCGGGGAGATTCGCGGGCGCGAGCGGCCGGACGAGGTCGTGCTCCTCGGAGCGCACCTGGACTCGTGGGATCTCGCCGTCGGCGCTCAGGACGATGGCACCGGGGTGGCGATGGTGGTCGAGGCCGCGCGGCTCATCGCGCGCATGCGCCCGGCGCCGCGCCGGACGGTCCGCTTCGTCCTGTTCATGAACGAGGAGAACGGCGGCGCGGGGGCCAAGGGCTACGCCGAGGCTCATGCACGCGAGGTGCACGTGGCGGCGCTCGAGTCAGACGCCGGCGCGGGCCGCCCGCTCTCGGTGGGGTTTCGCGGCGGAGAGGGAGCCGAGTCCTTCCTCGCCCCGCTGCTCACTCCCCTGTCTACCCTCGGGGTGAACCCGAGCCCGAGGAGGTCGGAGCAGTACGGGGCGGACCTCAAGGCGCTGGCAAGGAAGCGCGGGCTCCCAACCGTGCACCTGCTGCAGGATGCGACCCACTACTTCGACGTCCACCATTCGGCGGCGGACACGGTGGACAAGATCGACCCGGCGGCGCTCGCCCAGTCCTCGGCGGCGGTCGCCTGGCTGACCTGGGCCCTGGCCGACGCGGCCGGCGCCCTCGCTCCCCCCGCCATCGAAGCTCCGGCCAAGGAGCCCTGACCCCTCAGGCCAGGCGTCTTCAGGCTGCCCGTTGTGCGCTGAGCGGGGCACCTCCACGCCGCGGGTGGGCGAGGCGAGCACATTGTCCGCTCTCGTGACGGTCGTTTACCGTCCCGGTCGTGCCCCATCGTCGTGTGTTGATCCTCGCCTGCCTGTGGGCGCTGGCAGGGTGCGCGGGCTCCCTGGACAATCCTGATCGCTTCGGCGACGGCGGCTCGAACCTCACCGGCTTCGTCTGCCCCAGCCTGGGCAAGCCGGCGAAGGCCGAGGTCATCCTCAAGAAGTGCGTCACGGGCTGTCATTCGGCCTCGGTGCACGTGAGCGGGCTGGACCTCGAGTCACCGGACGCCGGCGCGCGGCTGGTGGACGTGAGCACCACCGCCTGTCCCCCCCGTCACCGGGTGGACCATGTCGACGGCGGCACGCTCGAGGAGCTCATCACCCAGGTGAACCCGACCTGCACCTCGTCGATGCCGCCCGGTGGCGGGCTCACCAACGGGGAGATCACCTGCATCATCGAGTGGACCCGGAACCTCGCCGCCGGAGGCCAGGAGTGAGGACCCCCGCCCTGGTGCTGCTCCTCGCCGCGCTGGTGGGAAGCCCCGGCCTCGCCGCCTCGAAGAAGGCCAAGGCCTCCCCTTCGAAGAGCGCGCGTCGCTACGGCGTGCTCGCCACCGGACCGAGCGCGGCGGTGGCGGGGAAGGCCGCGGTGGGCGCCCTGAAGGGCGTGGCGGTGCCGGACAACCGGCTCCAGGAGGAGGCCCAGAAGTACGGGATGACGCTGGGGACCGACGGCGCGTACCAGGCGCTGGCGCTGGGGATGAAGCTCGACGCGGTGGTGCGGGTCACCACCCTGGACAAGGGGGCCAGCCAGCTCGCCGTGGTGCAGGTGCGCAACGGAGCGACCGGCGCCATCATCGACGACGCCACCTGGAAGGCGCCCAGCACCAAGGCCCTGGGACAGACACTGTCCAAGCAGCTGCAGCCGCGCTTCCAGCGCTCGCTCGCCGGGACGAAACCGCCACGGCCCGGTTCGTTGCAGGTGGTGCCCGCGGGAGGGGGGGTGGCCGCGGTGGCCGCCGCCCCGGCCGCTGCCCCGCCACCGCAGCCCCAGGGCCCCGCGCTCGGCGCCGGATCTGGCCCGCTCCCTCCCGAGCCGGCGCTTCCGACCGGGGCTGCACCGCCGCTCCCCGCGGCCGCCGCCCCGGCCGCCGCGCAGCCAGACCCGGGCATCGTCGGGGGGACGGTGAGCACCGAGGCCGCCGCGCCGCGCGACTCGCGCCCCGCGCTGGACATCGCCGCCGGCGCCGCGTTCTTCACCCGGAACTTCACCTACAAGGACGACCTCTACCAGTCGCTCCAGGGCTACTCGCTCGGCGCCGCCGTCGCTCCGGCGGTGGAGCTCACCTGGGCGCCCCTGTTCGGCGGCCGCGGGTACCTCACCGGCCACATCGCGATGTCGGTGGGTCTGCAGTCCAAGGCCCAGGACGGGACGAGCTACCCCACCCAGGCGCTCGCCTGGGGCGCGGGGCTCGGCTACCGCTTCCTCATCGGCGAGAAGTCGCACCTCGGGCTGGAGGCGCGCTTCGAGCGCCAGCTCTTCACCATCACCGGGACCGCGTCGAGCCCGAAGCCGGACATCCCCGACGTGGGCTATTCGGCGCTGGCGGCCGGGGTGGACTTCCGCTTCTCGCTCTTCGGGCCGGTGTCGCTCCTCGGCGGGGCGGCGTACCGCCACCTCTTCGCAGTGGGCGAGATCGGCACCGCGGCGTGGTTCCCCCACCAGTCCTCGATGGGACTCGACGCGAACCTCGGTCTCGGGATCGAGCTCGGGCGCTCGTTCGAGATCCGCCTGATGGGCGCGCTCCAGCGGTACGGGTACAGCTTCAACTCCGAGCCGGGGGATGCGCACGTCGCGGGCGGCGCGACCGACACCTACCTCAGCGGCAGCCTCTGGCTGGCCTGGCGCCTCTAGCGCGGCGACTGGGAGTCGGCCTCGGTCAACGACAGAGCGCCGAGCGATAGCGCGTTCCCGGCGATGCCCAGCGGAACGAAGATCCGGAGCCGGGCCCCGGCCGCCGCGCCGGCGCTGGGGAACGTCTTGCCCTGGAGCACCCCGCGGACGCACGAGACGAACCCGTCGTTCACCGGGACATCGGCCTCGAGGCTGCTCCCGACGAGACGCACCGTGTCCCCCTCGGTCACCGCGTCCAGCACCAGGGCAGCGTGGGCGGCGAGCGTGCTCCGCCGCACCGGCTCGGAGGGACAGCGGGCGATCTCGTTTCGCAGGGCGGTGAGCCCGGAGATCACGTCCCGACGGAGCTCCAGGCGTGCCGGAAGCGGCAGGACGCCGGGGATGACGGGCGCCTGGGGCGGAGGGGACACGGCCTGCACCGGGGGGGCCGCGGGCGGCGGGCTGGGCGAGGCCGCGACCGCGGGAGGAGGCGGCGGCGGCAGCGGTGGCTCGGGGGCGGCGGCGCGGGGCGGGGCTCGCACCGGCTCGGGCTGCTCGGGTGAGGGGTCCCCCGGCGAGAACAGCGAGGCGACCCCGAGGCCGAGCGCGGCGAGGAGCACGAACGCGCCGCCCAACCCGACGGCCCACAGCACGCGCCGGAGGAAGCGTCTCGCCCCGCTCACCGGGAGCGGCGGTGCCTCGTCGAGGCGACGTGCTCGCGGGAGCGGGGTGGCCATCTCCGGCTCAGACATCTCACAGGAGCACGTGGACCTGGAAGAGGGCGCCGAGGCTGTCGGTGGAGCCGCCGGTCTGCGGCTGCTGGCGGAAGAAGACGTCGATCCGCAGCTCGACGTGGCTCCAAGGGAACCAGTCGAGGGTGATCCACTCGCCGACCGCGATCCCGCCCACGTCGCCGTACGGCTTCCAGGTCTCGAACGCTGGCATCACGTGGAAGCCCTGGATGGGCTCCCAGTCGAGCTGGGTCCAAGTGGCCGAGCCGGCCTCGAGCACTCCGGTTCCGAGCCGCTGCTGGAGGAGCACGTCGGCCTCGGAGAGCAGGCCGAGCTGGGGGAGGATGCCCCAGCGAAGGAAGGCGCCGTGCGCCTGTCTGAGGGTGGGCACCCCGGTGGACAGGCCGCGGTCGGCGCGGGTGACGAGGCTGCTCAGGCCGAGTGCCGTCGACGGCGCCACCATCGCCTCGAGGTAGCCGGAGTAGCCGCGCTCCCGGTAGTCGTCCGGCTTGAGCTGGTAGTTGCCGGCGATGGCCATGATCTCCCCGCGCACCGTCTCGCCGGCGAGGAGCAGCGACACTCCGTATTGCTGTCCCTCGTTGATGTCGGTGCGCGAGGCCGAGCGCACCCAAGCGGTGTGCTCGACGTTGCGGAGCCCGAAGGGGAGGTTGATGCGGCCCGCGCGGACCAGCCCCGCCTCCTCGCCGATCTCCCACCCGACCCAGAACTCGCGGGCCACGACGTTGTTCTGGGCCTTGGAGGTCACGCTGATCGCCGACGCCTGGTACGGCAGCCAGCCGATGGTCCCCGAGGCCCGGAACCGGCCGATGCGCAGCGCGGCCCGGAGGTCGGCCACCATGTGGACCCAGCGCTGGTCGGTGGCCGTGCTCTCCTGCTGCCCCGAGTCGTTGTTGGCGCTGGAGCGGGCCACGAGCTCTCCGCCGCGGTAGCTGAAGCCCAGGAACAGCCACTCGGGCAGCTTGAACAGGCCGAAGCCGAAGTCGGCGGTGGGGCTCGCCTCCTCGGACTTCTCCGAGCTCCAGCGGGTGGCCATCAGCAGGTCCGCCTGTGCCCGTCCGTAGTCGGTGAGCAACCCGCCGCCGGAGGGGTCGATGTGGCAGACGCCGCATCCGCTGTACCCGTGGCGGATCATCCACGGGTATGCGCGTGCCGCGCCCGGGGTGACGAGCGCGGCGAGGAGGAGCAGAAGAGGACCGCCGCGGCGGCTACGTCTCATCCAGGACGAAGACGACGTTGACGTCCACCGGCGGCTTCACGGTGGCGCCGAGGTAGTTGGGGATCTCGATGCCGAACTCGCGGAAGTCGACCTTCAGGTCTCCCTTCACGTCGTAGGCGCGCCCCTGGCGAGTCGCCTGGTAGTGCACGGGGACGGTCTTCGACTGGCCGTGCAGGGCGAGCGTTGCCGGAACGGTCCCCTCCGTCGTCTGCCCTTCGGCCGGGAACTTGATCGCGCTGCGCGCCACGGCCAGCTGGGCGTTGGGGTACTTCTGGGACTCGAGGTACTTCTCCTGCATGTGATGGTCGCGGAGCGAGATCCCGGTGTCGAGCTTGGCCAGCGGCACGGTCACCACCAGCGCGTCGGGCCGGTCGGTGACCTGGAGGTCGGCGGACTTGCCCTCGATCCGAAGCCCCGCGGGGCCCAGCGCGACGAAGGTGACCTGCGCGGGCGGGCGGGCCCTCAGCGCCGCGGTGGCCCCGGTGGGCAGGGCGGCCAGCAGCAGGAGCGAGAGAAGACGCGTGGTGTCGTTCATGACCATGGGAGACTCTAGCGCGGGGTGTTCGGAGAGGAACCGCTCTGTCATTGCCGGATCGGGCGGCCTTCCGTCAGAGGCCAAGGCGAAAGCCCAGCTCTCCCCCGAAGACGGCGGCGCGCGCACCTTCTGCGCTTCCAGGCGCGTTGAGGTTGTACGTCTCCTGGGAGAAAGTTCCCGCGAGAAACAACCGGAGCGCGCGAGACACCTGCCAGGTCACGCCCAGCCGCCCTTCGAAGGCCGGCCCGGCGCTCTGGTTCGGAAAGGCCGCGGGATCCAGGCCGGTGGAGAGCACCAGGAGGTAGTTGAATTCTCCGCTGAGCCCGAACGCCCCGGCGATGGGGCCCCCGACCTCCAGACCGAAGCGGATCGCCTTGGCGTCGATGGTGGGGATGCCGTCGAGTTGCGTGCCCTGCGAGTTCGGGTTGACGGACTGATGTGACAGGCGAAGACCGGCGGCGGGTCCGAGAGTCCAGCTCCCGAGCCGGAAGCGAACCCGCAGCCCGGCGTCGAGCCACCAGAGGCTCAGCGGGAACTTGGGGGCGGTGGGGTCGTTGCCGGCGAGCACCGTCCCCAGCGCCACCGCGCCGGCCAGCTCCAGACCGGCCGAGGCGAAGAGCCCCTCGGCGGAGCGCAGGGGGTAGACGCCCACCCGCGCGCGGGGCTCGGTGAAGAGCGAGAGGCTGTACGTGCGCAGCCCGCCGGCGGGGTCGTAGTTCGAGTAGGTCCAGCTCCGGTGGAGCACCTGGGCGGCGACCTCCATCTCGACCAGGTCAGGCTTCGGAGGGCCCCCGAGGTCGGCCACGGCGCCGGCAGACGGCGGCGCGATGTCCGTGCCGGCCGGCGGCGGGGCAATCTCCCCCGGCGGCGGTGGAGCGATCTCGCCGGGCGGGGGCGCGGGCGCCGGAGCGCCTGCGGCTCCTGCGGCCGCGGGCGGAGCTGCCGCCTGCGCTGGAGCGGCGGTCGGGGCCGCGGGCGCGCGGGCAGCGGCGGGGCGGGCGGCGGCGAGGATGCCGTCGCGGATCTGCTCCAGGGTGGCGGACGAGATGCGCCCGTTGACGATGGTGTAGCGCTGCCGCCAGACGCGCTGCGCGTCCGGGGTGAGGAAGCTGACCTCGAGGACCTGGGGACGTGTCGCCTTGGAGAGCCCGCCGACGACCACGCCCTCGAGCCGCGCCCGGCGAATCTTGTCCCAGTCGACCTTCTTGCCGCTCATCACGTTGGACGCCGGAACGCAGCCCATCTTGGCGCAGATGGAGGAGGTGAGCTGGCGCTCGAGGTTGTGGTTCCGGGGACCACTGAGCGGGAGCACGGCCACCCGCGCGCCCGCAGGCACGGCGGAAAGGACCAGGACGAGCGCGGCGAGACGGGGGGCGGAGGTCGAGGGCGTCACCAGCGGGTCGGTGCTCTAGCTTGTCACGAGACCCCTGCATCCATCACTCGGAACCCGCTCGTCCCCTCCCGTCTCCGCGGTGCTCTCCCGGCGCGGACGGCAGCCGGGCCAGATTGGAGGCAGTGTCCACCAGGGCGATGTGGCTGAACGCCTGGGGGAAATTTCCCACCAGCCGCCGCGCATAGGGGTCGTACTCCTCGCTGAGGAGGCCCACGTCGTTGCGCAGCGCCAGGAGCCGCTCGAAGAGCGCGTGGGCCTCGTCGTGGCGGTTGAGCATGGCGAGCGCGTCCGCGAGCCAGAAGCTGCAGGGCAGGAACGCGCCCTCGCCGGGAGGGAGCCCGTCCACTCCGGCCGACGCATCGGTCCGGTAGCGAAGGACGAAGCCCTCCTGGATCAGGTCGCGCTGGATCGCCTCGACCGTCTTCACCACCCGGGGATCCGACGCCGGCAGGAAGCCCACCTGGGGGATCAGGAGCAGGCTCGCGTCGAGCGCGTCGCTCCCGTAAGACTGGGTGAAGCTCCCCCGCGTCTCGTTCCAGCCATTCTGGCAGACCTCGGCGTGGATGCGGTCACGCACCTTGCGCCAGCGGTCGGTGGGGCCCCTCAGCCCGAACTGCTCGACCATCTTCACCGCCCGGTCGAGCGCCACCCAGCACATCACCTTGGAGTGGGTGAACTGGCGGCGCGGGCCGCGGACCTCCCAGATGCCCTCGTCGGGCTGGGACCAGTTGTGCTCCAGCCACTCCATAAGGATGCGCTGCAGCCGCCAGGCGTTCTCGTCGTTGGACAGACCCACCCGGCGCGCGGTGTAGAGCGCGTCCATCAGCTCGCCATACACGTCGAGCTGGAGCTGGTCGACGGCCCTGTTCCCCACCCGCACCGGCCTGCTGTTCTCGTAGCCCGGGAGCCACGGGAGCTCGAGCTCGGGGAGCCGCCGCTCTCCCCGCACGCCATAGAGGGTTCGCAGGTCGTCAGGGCTGCCGGCCACGCTCCGGAGCAGCCAGTCGCGCCAGGCCCGTGCCTCCTCGTGGTAGCCGCCCTGCAGCAGGGCGTAGAGGCACAAGGTCGCGTCCCGCCCCCAGCAGTAGCGGTAATCCCAGTTCCGGACCCCGCCGATCTGCTCGGGCAGGGAGGTGGTGACCGCCGCGACGATGCCGCCGGTCGGCGCGTAGGTGAGGGCCTTCAAGGTCAGGAGTGAGCGGACCACCGCCTCACGCCAGGGACCGCGGTAACCGCACCGATCCGACCAGCGCTGCCAGTACCGCTCGGTCTCCGCCAGCTGGTGGATTGGATCCGAAGGAATGGGTGGGGCCTGGTGGCTCGGGTGCCAGGTGAGGAGGAAGGGCACGCGCTCGCCCGCGGAGACATCGAACGTGGCGACGGTGGTCATCCTCTCGCCGTGCGTCGGGACCGGAGAGAGGAGCTCGAGCGCGTCCGGGCCGCCGATGGCCAGCAGCGCGTTGTCCCGGCCCTTGCGCACCCAGGGGACGATGGAGCCGTAGTCGAAGCGGATGACGAGCTCCATCCGCATTCGCACCTTGCCCTGAATGCCCTCCACCACGCGGGCCAGGTCTGGCCAGCGGGTGCGGATGGGCATGCCATCGACGACCCGGACCACGCCATCGTCGGTGTGGAACTCGGTCTCCAGGACCAGCGAGTCCCCGCGGTAGCGCCGCCGCGTCTGTCGGAGGGGCTCCTGCGGCGCGAGGAGCCAGCGCCCGTGCTCCGGCGTCCCGAGGAGCGCCGCGAAGCAGGCCCCGGAGTCGAACCGGGGAAGGCAGAGCCAGTCGATGCTGCCGTCGCTCCCCACCAACGCCGCGCTCTGCGTGTCCCCGATGACGGCGTAGTCCTCGATGCGGAGTGCCATGTGCGCCGGGCAGTGTGTGCGCACTCCGGTCGGGTCTGCCTCCCGGGCGGTGGCGCGATGGATGGGGGTGAACACCCTGGAGGCCGGGGCGAGGCGAATGGCCCAGCGCGGCGCATCGGCTTGAAGTCGCAGGGGAACTCGGCTACGTGACCCCCCGCGCAGCACGGCGATCATAGCTCAATTGGTAGAGCACCGGACTGTGGCTCCGGGGGTTACCGGTTCAATCCCGGTTGGTCGCCCAACGAATCCCGCACCTCGCAGCGACGGACTCCGGCTCGGCGCGTGTTGGTGCCAATCTGGTCGTTGGCCCCACGAACCGAGGACCCGGCTTCGAGTCCTAGCTGCACCGGGTCCTGGTCCGGCAGGTGAAGATCCGACGTTTGCGTCCGCAGCGAGGGTTCGATTTTCGCTCGAGCTTGAAGCGATATGCAGCCTGGGGAGAGAGTCAGCGCCATGGGGCGTTTGACCTTCGCGCTCAACGTGACGCTGGACGGGTGTTGCGACCACCGCGAGATGGTCGCCAACGACGAGATGCTCCGCTACTGGAAGCGGGTGATGGACGCGGCGGGAGCGATGCTCTTCGGGCGCCGTACCTACGAGCTGATGGAGGACGCCTGGCCCCAGGTGGCGCGAGACCCGAAGGCGAAACCGTCGGACCGGGACTGGGCGAAGAAGCTCGAAGCCAAGCCCAAGTACGTGGTCTCGACGACGCGCCGTGACTTTCCGTGGAGCAACACGCATCACGTCGAAGGGGACCTGACCCGGGCAGTGAAGGCGTTGAAGAAGGCCACGCCGCGCGGACTGCTGGTGGGTAGCCCCAAACTTTCGGCCGCGCTTCAGCGCCTGGACCTCGTGGACGAATATCGCTTCGTGGTCCACCCCGTCGTGGCTGGGCACGGTCCCTTCTTGTTTTCCGGCCTGCAGCCATCATTGCACCTGAAGTTCGTGGCCACGACACGGCTCAGATCGGGCATCGTGGCGTTGCACTATCGCCGGCGACGGCCCGCGACCAAACGGCGATGAGCATGGGGTCCCGCGACACAGAGGACGTCGCCACGTACGAAGAGAGTCTCGGCAGGAGTCACGATCGGACCCCCGGAGCGGTTGCAGGGGCGGATCGAGATCAGATGACGACCGCCAGTGGCCCGCGCCGTTCGCGCGAGAGGCAGATCGCATTCGTCGGTTGCTCGACGATAGGTCGTGCGTCTCGAGCACGTCGGATCCACGTCAGTTCCGGACCTGATAGCGAAGCCGATCATCGATGTCGTGCTCGAGGTGCCTGAAGGAGCCCGACACCGAGAACGCCTCTCTCACCACCAGTAGATCGGGGCGATCTTGCCGTCTGGCGCGACCTTCGCGGGCACCCAGTAGGTCCCGGCGTCCAGTTCCACCTCGTATCGGAGCACGCGGTAATCGCCGGCCGTTTCGCTGTCGAAATAATTCATCGACTGTAGATGGCCCTGAGCGGCGTACCATTCCCACCACGCCTTGCTGGTGGTGGTTCGCAGGAATGCGCGCATGGCAGGCGTGAAGGCCTCCGGCTCCGGCGCGCCTTTCAGCAAATTAACGAACGCCCGCTTGATCGTTGCCGACATGGCCGGGTCGGGATCCCGGCGTCCCGAGGGTCGACGCAGAGAGCGCGCATACATCCCGGCGACCTCGATGGCCGGATGATCGATCACGCGATCGCCGTGATTGGCAAGGATGATGACCGTGAGTTCCTCGTCGAGAAAGCGATAGATGGCGGACGAAAATCCGGGCGTACCGCCGGTATGCTGGACCAGCCGGCTGCCATGGTAGCGTTCGACGAACCAGCCGAAGCCGTAGTCGAGCGCAGCGACCGTGCCGTCGTTGGCCCGGACCGGCGTCCACATCTGCTCGCGGTTCGCCTTGGTCAGGATGTGGTCGGCGTAGAGCGCGGCATCCCATTTCGCCAGGTCTTCCACGGTCGAGACCAGCGCCCCGGCAGAGAATGCGATGAATGGCGCGAGCACAGGGCGGTTTTCATATCTCCCCTTCACTCACTCGTAACCGCTGGCGCGGTTTGCCACGAGGGGCCGTGGATCCGTATTGCGCGTCGCAGCCATTCCCAGCGGCCGAAAAATCCGTTCCTCCACAAATTGCCAGTACTCCTTCCGCTTGGGTGGACCCTTGATGTTGGACAGGAAGCCCGTGCGCTTCGCAACGGCCAAATCCGCGGATGCAGGTTGCGCCGGACGATCTCCCGGAGCAGAGAGGGGCCAACCACGGAGGTAAGGCCATGCAGAGCCGAGCGACCGCGGAGTGACAGGGCGATCTGATGAGCGGGCAGGGGAAGACCACCGCCGCGAGCGGGATCTTCAAGGACGCCAAGCTGACTTGGAAGGCACGGACCGAGGGGGCGTCGGGCGCGATCACGCCAGAGGAGCTGCTCGCCGCGGCACACGCGAGCTGCTTCTCGATGGCGCTCTCGCACGCGCTCGCGCAGGGCGGGCACCCGGCGAAGCGGCTGGAGACGAGCTGCGTGGTCGAGTCTGGCCCGAAGCAGGGCGGTGGCTTCGAGGTGCGCTCGTCCACCCTCGAGGTCAAGGGCTGGGTCCCGGGCATCGACGCCGCCGCGTTCGAGAAGGCGGCCGAGGGCGCCAAGAGCGGCTGCCCCATCTCGGGCGCGCTCAAGATCCCGATGTCGGTGAAGGCCGCGCTCCAGAAGTGAGCACGGCTCGGAGGCTCAGGGCAGCATCCTCAAGGAAGCATGATGGCGCAGCTGAGGTTGATACTGGTGACGTTGTCGGTCCCCACCACGCCCGTTCCGCCGTCGAGAATGGTGCAGGTGTTGTTGGTCGGAACTTGCGTGATGGTGACATTGTAGTGCGTCCCGGTCGGAACGCGGTTCGCGAAATGGAAGGGGTTCGGCGGATTGACGAGGTCGGGCTGCCCCGGCGTGGCCAGCACGAGCTGACCGCCAGACAGGGTCGAGTAATAGAAGGTGAAGAAACCACCAATGGTGTAGCCGCCATCCGAGGGTCCCGCGTCCTGCCCAGCGTCGGGGGTGGTCCCACCGTCCTGCCCGGCGTCGTTCGGCGTCCCGGAATCGTTGGTCGGTCCGGTGGTGTTGCTTCCGCCATCGTCGTTCCCGCTGCTGCCGCCGCAAGCGAATAGCATCGCCAGAGCCGCCACCGCTGCCAGAGCCTTCATCGGTCGATCTCCCCGCCCGGGTGTCTGGACGGGGCGTCACCCGTGCTCCCTTCCGCCATCGAGCGGCAAATGCCGATCGGCGCGTCCCGAACCCCAAGCCGTACACGTGGCTCTCGTGCCGGGCGAGAGCGGATCCCCTCCTGCCCCTTGATGCCCCCGGAGATCCCACGCTGCTTGCTCCGCCGTTCCGGCGCGCAGTAAACAGCCACAGGGACGGAATGGACCTCCGAGCGGGAGCCGGCGTCGAGGACGAGCGACGGCTCGACTCGTGGAAGGAGATCGCGGCGTTCTTCCGTCGCGATCCTCGAACCGTCAAGCGCTGGGAGAAGGAACGCGCGCTCCCCGTCCATCGCATTCCAGGGAAGGGGAGGGGCGGGGTGTACGCCTACGCCCACGAGCTGCGGCGGTGGCTGGAGCACCATCCGGGGGATGACGAGGAGCCCGGAGAGCGTCGCCCGGAAGCGAGGGGCTCGGACCGCGGGTCACCGAGGGCCTGGCGTCCGGCAGCCCTGCTGATCCTCCTGGTCCTGGTCCTCGGGGCCGGGGGCCTGGTGTGGGTCGGCGGCGAGAGATGGCGACCGAGCGCCGTCCACCCTGGCCAATCTGCCGATCCCGAGGCAGCCCAGCAGTATCTCCAGTGCCGCTACGCCTGGAGCCGGCGCTCCGCCGAGCGGCTCCAGGACGCGGTGGAGTGCTTCAACCGGCTCGTCAAGCGCGCGCCAGGGTATGCCCCGGCGTATGCAGGGCTCGCGGACTCGTACAGCCTGTTGCGCGAGTACTCGCTGATGCCGGACAGCGAGGCCTTTCCCCGGGCCATCGCCGCGGCGCAGAAGGCGGTGGAGCTCGACCCCGAGTCGTCGCTCGGCCATCGAGCGCTGGCCTTCGCCGCGTTCAACTGGAGCTTCGATGTGCCGACCGCGGAGCGGGAGTTCCGGACGGCGATCACCCTCGACCCGCGGGACGCCGACGCCCATCACTGGTTCGCCACCTCCCTGATGCTCCTCGGACGGCACGCGGATGCCCTGGAGGAGATCGGACGGGCGCAGGAGCTCGAGCCCACCTCGTCCTCGATCGTCGCCGACCGGGGATTGGTCCTCTACGCCGCGGGTAAGCAGGAGGAAGCCGTGGAGGTGGAGAGCCGGCTGGCGCGGACGGAACCCGACCTCGTCTCGCCTCACCGGTACCTGGCCGAGATGTACTTCCACCGGGGGGACTACGCGAGCTACCTGGTGGAGTTTCGCCGCTTCGTCGAGCTGCTCGACGACCCCGAGGCGCTGTCCGCCGTCGTCGAGGACGAGCGGGCGCTGGCGAGCGGAGGTCCTCAGGCGCTGCTGGAGCAGCTCCTCGTGCAACGGCAGAACCGCCACGCGCGTGGCTCCGCCGGGGCATACCCGGTGGCGCAGATCGAGTCCCTGCTCGGCCTGCGCGAGCAAGCGCTCTCGCACCTCGAGGAGGCGATCGCCCGGCACGAGCCGCTGGTGATGGCGATGCGCATCGACCCGCCGCTGGCGAGCCTCCGCGACGAGTCGCGTTACCGCCTGCTCCTGGTACGGCTCGGGCTGGCCACTGGACTGGCGGGAGAGCCTCCGCCCCGCGCCGCCCGGTGATGCGCCCGGCCTCGAAGGTGGACCGCCGGTCAGGGGTCCGTCGCTGGATCTCGCCGCGGATCTCCCCGGGCTTGCAGGC